>NZ_CADFDM010000043.1:0-323 GCF_902832985.1 Burkholderia sp. BCC0097 | reverse complement strand
CCGGTCGTGTCGTCCGGACGGCCGACCACCGCCGCCTCGGCCACCAGCTCATGCGACACCAGCGCCGACTCGATCTCCATCGTGCCCAGCCGGTGGCCCGACACGTTCAGCACGTCGTCGATCCGGCCCATGATCGTGAAGTAGCCGGTCTCCTTGTCGCGCACGGTGCCGTCGCCGGCCAGATACAGCGTGCCGCCGAGTTCTTCCGGGTAATAGCTCTTCTTGAAACGCTCCGGGTCACCCCAGATCGTGCGGATCATCGCGGGCCACGGGCGCTTGACGACCAGAATGCCGCCTTGCCCGTTCGGCACGTCCTGCCCCGT
>NZ_CADFDM010000042.1:0-327 GCF_902832985.1 Burkholderia sp. BCC0097 | reverse complement strand
TCGCTGTCGACTTCCACGTCGACCGGCCTTTCGTCGGCCACGAGTTCCATCGGTTCGCTGTCCACCGGACTGAGCTCGACCAACAGTTCGGTTACCTCGCTTTCCACGTCGGCTTCGACGGGGCTGTCTTCGGCTAACAGCTCGATCACTTCGCTGTCGACTTCCACGTCGACCGGTTTGTCGTCGGCTACGAGCTCCATCGGTTCGTTGTCCACCGGCCTCAGCTCGACCAACAGTTCGGTTACCTCGCTTTCCACGTCGGCTTCGACGGGGCTGTCGTCGGCTAACAGCTCGATCACTTCGCTGTCGACTTCCACGTCGACCGGT
>NZ_CADFDM010000041.1:0-339 GCF_902832985.1 Burkholderia sp. BCC0097 | reverse complement strand
CATCACGAGTCTGTCGAGCAGTACGGCATCAGGCTTTGGTTCGCTCTCAACTGGGCTGTCCGACGTCGGCACGACGGTCGCGAGCTTGTCGACGAGCACGGTTGCAGGGTTCTCGTCACTGTCGACGTCGACCGCTCAAACGGTCAGCAGCCTGTCAACCGGCGCGGCCAGTGCGATCGGTTCGTTATCGACCGGGACCGCACAGGCTGTCACGTCGCTGTCGACGGGCTTCGCCAGCAACACGGCCAACATCACGAGTCTGTCGAGCAGTACGGCATCAGGCTTTGGTTCGCTCTCAACTGGGCTGTCCGACGTCGGCACGACGGTCGCGAGCTTGTC
>NZ_CADFDM010000040.1:0-342 GCF_902832985.1 Burkholderia sp. BCC0097 | reverse complement strand
CAGTCCCGCGATACCTTTCGGCCGCGTCGTGCTGTCTTTCGATCCGCACGACGAACAGGACTGGGTCGAACCGCTTTCGTCGACTTCCTCGAACGTAGCCCCGTGCGCGATCGCTTTGTAGCGGAGCTTGTTTCGGAAGGACGACCAGGACGCGTCGTAGACGCTCTTCGCCATCCTGGTTCTGGCGAGTTTTGCGGCCGACACGTTGCCGACAGCGATGTAATCGAAGCGCCGCACCAGATCGAGCGCGAGCTTGTGTTGGAAATCGCCACGGGCGTTCGCCACCTTGGCGTGCAGCTTCGCGATATGCCGCTTGTGCTTTCGCGCCCGCTGCGCTTTCGC
>NZ_CADFDM010000039.1:0-356 GCF_902832985.1 Burkholderia sp. BCC0097 | reverse complement strand
CCGATCACTTCGTCGGCGACCAGCAGGATGTCGTACTTGCGGCAGATCCGCTGGATCTCCGGCCAGTACGTCGACGGCGGGAAGATCACGCCGCCCGCGCCCTGGAACGGTTCGCCGATGAACGCCGCGACGTTCTCCGCGCCGAGTTCGAGGATCTTCGCTTCGAGCTGCTGCGCACGCGCGAGGCCGAACGCTTCGGGCGTCTCGCCTGCTTGCGCTTCGCCGAAGAAATACGGCTGGTCGATGTGCACGATGTGCTCGACCTTCGACGGCATCTGCTCGTGCATGTAGCCCATCCCGCCGAGCGTGCCGCCCGCGATCGTCGAGCCGTGATAGCCGTTCTTGCGCGAGATCAC
>NZ_CADFDM010000038.1:0-359 GCF_902832985.1 Burkholderia sp. BCC0097 | reverse complement strand
GTCGCGGCCGACTACTACATGGAGCCGCAGATCGTGATCAACGATTCGCCGATCGGCGGGATCGGCAGCATGATCGGCGGGCTGATCGGCAACAGCGCGGTGGCGGCGGTGGCGGGCCACCTGCAGACGAAGGCGTCGGTGGTGACGCTGACGCTGTTCGACGTGCGCTCGGCGGTGCAGATCGCGGCGTCGGAAGGCAGCTCGACGGCGACCAACTACGGCGCGGCGCTGGGCGGCTTCGGCGGCGGGGTGGGCGGCGCGCTGGCGGGCTTCTCGTCGACGCCGGAAGGCAAGGCGACGGTCGTCGCGTTCATCGACGCGTACAACAAGATGGTCGTCGCGCTGCGCAGCTACAAGGC
>NZ_CADFDM010000037.1:0-360 GCF_902832985.1 Burkholderia sp. BCC0097 | reverse complement strand
CCTAGGGGATTCGAACCCCTGTACTCACCGTGAAAGGGTGATGTCCTAGGCCTCTAGACGAAGGGGACAACGTACTGCTTACATCTTTAACGAGAAAGCCCGTTCAAAAACGCTTTTGAACGGGCTTCGTTCTGGCGGAGCGGACGGGGCTCGAACCCGCGACCCCCGGCGTGACAGGCCGGTATTCTAACCAACTGAACTACCGCTCCAGCTTTCTGCACCACCGCCTGCAGGATCTCGTCACGTTCCTGCATGCGCTGCGACACTTCTACGAAACGCCGCTGAATCTGGCGTCCCCTAGGGGATTCGAACCCCTGTACTCACCGTGAAAGGGTGATGTCCTAGGCCTCTAGACGAAGG
>NZ_CADFDM010000036.1:0-374 GCF_902832985.1 Burkholderia sp. BCC0097 | reverse complement strand
GGCTGGGCGTCCGACAAGTTCGGCCGCAAGCCGGTGATCGCCACGGGCCTCGTGATCTTCGCGCTCGGCAGCTTCGTCGCCGCGTTCGCGCACGACATCACGTGGATCATCGTCGGCCGCGTGATCCAGGGGATGGGCGCCGTGTCGTCGGCGGTGCTCGCGTTCATCGCCGACCTGACCTCCGAGCAGAACCGCACGAAGGCGATGGCGATGGTCGGCGGCTCGATCGGGGTGTCGTTCGCGGTCGCGATCGTCGGTGCGCCGATCGTGTTCCACTGGGTCGGGATGAGCGGGCTGTTCACGATCGTCGGCGTGCTGTCGATTCTCGCGATCGGCGTCGTGCTGTGGATCGTGCCCGACGCGGCGAAGCCCGT
>NZ_CADFDM010000035.1:0-411 GCF_902832985.1 Burkholderia sp. BCC0097 | reverse complement strand
TCGAAGGTGCCGTCCCACGGCGGAAGCTTCGCTGGCGGCAGCGGGACGATCTGATCAACGTCCGGCACTTTCGGGTTGGCCAGTGTGTTGGCCCTCAAAAATTGACCGATCAGCTGATAGCGACGCGAGCGCTCGGGATCGTTAGGTAAGTCGAGAAAGAACCTTCCGCCATACGACTCTCGCGACTGAAATGCACGCTCAAGATTCATGGCCGTCCCACTGACCCCTGCCGCCACCCCCTTCTGAAAGGCCAAGACAGCACCGTGGAAATCACCGCGGCCCCGGAGATTAATTGCGAGCTCATAGGCCGCACGGCCATGCCCTTGATCGGCCGCACACCGGCGCATCTGTCGCGCGATATCCGGCGCTCGGTCATGAGGCGCCAGTAATCCGGCGACGTAATACTGGGCA
>NZ_CADFDM010000034.1:0-434 GCF_902832985.1 Burkholderia sp. BCC0097 | reverse complement strand
ACGGTAGGATTCATGACTGGGGTGAAGTCGTAACAAGGTAGCCGTATCGGAAGGTGCGGCTGGATCACCTCCTTTCCAGAGCTATCTCGCACAAGTTGAGCGCTCACGCTTATCGGCTGTTGATTAAGACAGAAAGACTGTCTGTTAGCGGTTTATTCGGTTATCATGCCGGCCGCTTTCGATAATCTTCAATGACAAACATTCGAATGAAGTTTGGTTCGAGTTTTTCTCATTGGCGATTGAGCCAGTCAGAGCGGTACGAAAGTATCGGCTGTCGTTCTTTAACAATCTGGAAGAAGTAAGTAATTTGGATAGCGGAAGCGTCTTGAGATGGACGTGGAAGTTATCCGGGTTGTGATTGTATCGATGTATCTCAAGATGATTCGAACTCTATGTTTGACTCAATTGGAATACGGCACAACGCGAGAACTCAA
>NZ_CADFDM010000033.1:0-488 GCF_902832985.1 Burkholderia sp. BCC0097 | reverse complement strand
GGCACGTCCGTCAGCAGGTTCTGCGCGTCGAGCGGCATGCCCGCCGGCAGGTCGTCCGGCAGCGGCTCACCGATCAGCAGCACCAGCGCGTTCAGCGCCTGCGCGCGGGCACGCGCCTGCGCCTGCTGGTTCGCGAGCGCCGTCTCGACCACCGTCTGCGCCTGACGCAGCTCGAGCTCCGAGCCCGTGCCGTTGTCGAACTGCAGCTTGGTCAGGTCGTAAGACGCCTGCGCGGTCTTCAGCGTGTCCTCCGTGACCTTCAACAGGTCATCGGTCGACAGCAGCGTCAGGTATTGATCGGCCACCTGCGACACCAGCGAGATCTCCGACGCCTGCCGCGCATACGCGGTCGACAGGTATTGCGCGAGCGCCTGGTCCTTCAGGCTCTGCACGCGGCCGAACAGGTCGAGCTCCCACGACGCCGACAATCCGACGTTGTAGGTGCGCGAGATCAGCGGCTGGCCCGTCTGCGATACACCAGCCGGGAA
>NZ_CADFDM010000032.1:0-557 GCF_902832985.1 Burkholderia sp. BCC0097 | reverse complement strand
AAATTGTTGCTGGAGTGCCAGTCTCGTTTTGATTGATGAGGTCAGGTGTTTGACATCGATGCAAACGAGCGTCTGCCGAAGCGCATCGCGGGTGACAGCGAGGAACGGTTCGCCTACGATCCGAGCGGCAGGTTGATCGACGCGGTGAATCGCTACAGCCGCGTGCAGTTCTTCTTTGATCCGGTTGGCAATCTGGTGCGTGAACATCACGCTTACGATCTGTTCGGCGACCGGCGCAGCTACGTGTGGCATCACGAATACGACGAACTCGGCAATCGGCGGCGTACCGTTCGGCCGGACGGGCATGCGGTCGACTGGCTGATGTATGGCTCGGGGCATGTGCACGGGATGCTGCTCGACGGCGAGGAGCGTGTGCAGTTCGAGCGCGATGACTTGCATCGCGAGACGGTTCGTGTGCTGTCGAGCAAGGTCGGGCAGCGCACGCACTACGATCCGGCAGGGCGCGTGCTGCAGCAGACGATCCAGCGGTCGACGTCGCCTGCGCCGCTTGCCGAGCGGCGGTATCGCTATGATGCAGCCGGGCAGTTGTCGCGAAT
>NZ_CADFDM010000031.1:0-626 GCF_902832985.1 Burkholderia sp. BCC0097 | reverse complement strand
GCTGTAAATTAAAGACAGACTCAGGGGTCTGTAGCTCAGTCGGTTAGAGCACCGTCTTGATAAGGCGGGGGTCGTTGGTTCGAATCCAACCAGACCCACCATTGTCTGGCGGTAGGTACACCTGAGGAATTCTGTACATGGGGGCATAGCTCAGCTGGGAGAGCACCTGCTTTGCAAGCAGGGGGTCGTCGGTTCGATCCCGTCTGCCTCCACCAATCACCAACGCTAAGGGCTTGGTTCAGACACTGAACCGAGAATTTTGCATTGGCGATTGAGCCAGTCAGAGGATATCAACAGATATCGGCTGTCGTTCTTTAACAATCTGGAAGAAGTAAGTAATTTGGATAGCGGAAGCGTCTCGAGATGGACGTGGAAGTTATCCGGGTTGTGATTGTATCGATGTATCTCAAGATGATTCGGGTCTACTCCCTTCGGGAGTGGGGCCTGCGTAAGCGCTAAAGCGCTAACGCCGGACCGACATCAATTGGAATACGGCACAACGCGAGAACTCAACCTGTAGCGGCTGTCGATGAGACAGACTCGTTATAGGGTCAAGCGAACAAGTGCATGTGGTGGATGCCTTGGCGATCACAGGCGATGAAGGACGCGGTAGCCTGCGAAAAGCT
>NZ_CADFDM010000030.1:0-1182 GCF_902832985.1 Burkholderia sp. BCC0097 | reverse complement strand
GGTAAATTTGAGCGGACCAAGCCGCACGTGAACGTTGGTACGATTGGTCACGTTGACCACGGCAAGACGACGCTGACGGCAGCGATCACGACGGTGCTGACGAAGAAGTTCGGCGGCGAAGCGAAGGCATACGACCAGATCGACGCGGCACCGGAAGAAAAGGCGCGCGGCATCACGATCAACACGGCACACGTCGAGTACGAAACGGCTAACCGCCACTACGCACACGTCGACTGCCCGGGCCACGCTGACTATGTGAAGAACATGATCACGGGCGCAGCGCAGATGGACGGCGCGATCCTGGTTTGCTCGGCAGCAGACGGCCCGATGCCGCAAACGCGCGAGCACATCCTGCTGGCACGTCAGGTTGGCGTTCCGTACATCATCGTGTTCCTGAACAAGTGCGACATGGTGGACGACGCGGAACTGCTCGAGCTGGTCGAGATGGAAGTTCGCGAACTCCTGTCGAAGTACGACTTCCCGGGCGACGACACGCCGATCGTGAAGGGTTCGGCGAAGCTGGCGCTGGAAGGCGACACGGGCGAGCTGGGCGAAGTGGCGATCATGAGCCTGGCCGATGCGCTGGACACGTACATCCCGACGCCGGAGCGTGCAGTTGACGGCGCGTTCCTGATGCCGGTGGAAGACGTGTTCTCGATCTCGGGCCGCGGTACGGTGGTGACGGGGCGTGTCGAGCGCGGCATCGTGAAGGTCGGCGAGGAAATCGAAATCGTCGGTATCAAGCCGACGGTGAAGACGACCTGCACGGGCGTTGAAATGTTCCGCAAGCTGCTGGACCAAGGTCAGGCAGGCGACAACGTGGGTATCCTGCTGCGCGGCACGAAGCGTGAAGACGTGGAGCGTGGCCAGGTTCTGGCGAAGCCGGGTTCGATCACGCCGCACACGCACTTCACGGCTGAAGTGTACGTGCTGAGCAAGGACGAAGGCGGCCGTCACACGCCGTTCTTCAACAACTACCGTCCGCAGTTCTACTTCCGTACGACGGACGTGACGGGCTCGATCGAGCTGCCGAAGGACAAGGAAATGGTGATGCCGGGCGACAACGTGTCGATCACGGTGAAGCTGATCGCTCCGATCGCGATGGAAGAGGGTCTGCGCTTCGCGATCCGCGAAGGTGGCCGTACCGTCGGCGCCGGCGTCGTCGCCAAGATCATCGAGTAA
>NZ_CADFDM010000029.1:0-1312 GCF_902832985.1 Burkholderia sp. BCC0097 | reverse complement strand
TGACCCATCCTGAAATAGGTTGACACTTTTTCGCCGAGACGAAGAGGTGGCAAGTGGAGCAAGGGATCAAGCGGACGCAGCGGGATTACAGCCTGGCTTTTAAGCTGTCAGTGGTGGCGCAGGTCGAAAAAGGCGAACTGACGTACAAAGAGGCGCAGCGGCGCTACGGCATCCAGGGTCGCTCGACGGTGCTGGTATGGTTACGCAGGCACGGCTTGCAGGATTGGGCCGATCCATCCGGCCGTGCGCAATCGGGTTCCACCATGCCAAAGCCAGACTCAAAGCCGCTCACACCCGAGCAGCGCATCAAGGAGTTGGAGACGCAGTTGCGAGAGGCGCAGGAGAAAGCGGCGCTATTCGAGGCGGTGCTCGACGTGATGCGCAAGGACTACGGGATCACCGTAAAAAAGCCTTCGGGCAGGTCGTCGCGCAAAAGCAGATCAAAAAGCTGAGCGTCGAGCGAGCCTGCCGCTACATGGGCATCAGCCGCCAAGCGTATTACAAGCGATGTCGCAGCGAGCAGTGCCGTTGCTCGCAAGCTGAGACCGTGGCGACGCTGGTGCGGGACGTCCGGCTTCGCCAGCCGAGGCTCGGAACACGAAAGCTGCATCATCTGCTCGGGCCTGCCTTGGTGGAGCGCGGCATCAAGCTGGGACGGGATCGGCTGTTCGACGTGCTGCGCGCCGCGCGCCTGCTGGTCGTGCCGCACCGGGCGTACCACAAGACGACTCAAAGCCATCATCGCTTCCGGCGTCATCCGAATCTGCTGAAACCCGGGCCGGATCAAATCGTGCCGACCGGCCCCGAACAGGTATGGGTGGCCGACATCACGTACCTGCCGACGGCTGGCCCGTTTGTGTATTTGAGCCTCGTCACGGATGCGTTCTCGCGCAAGATCGTCGGCCATCACGTTCACGAGAGCCTGCAAACCGAGCAGGTCAGTCAGGCGCTGAAGAAGGCGTTGCGCAGGCGCCAGACCCACCAGCCCTTGATCCATCACTCCGATCGCGGGGTCCAGTACTGCGCGACCTACTATCAGGACATCCATCGGCGTCACGGCTTGCGATGTTCGATGACGGACGGCTACGACTGCTATCAGAACGCGCTGGCCGAGCGGGTCAACGGCATTCTCAAGGGCGAGTTCCTGCTGCAACGTCCCGCTGACCTCGAGCAAGCCGCCAAGATGGTCGAACAGTCCATCCGCATCTATAACCACGAGCGACCGCATGCCGCGCTGAAATACAAAACGCCCGATGCGGTGCATCGGGCGTTCTAGCGTCTGAATACTGTCAACCTATTCCAGGACTTGACA
>NZ_CADFDM010000028.1:0-2941 GCF_902832985.1 Burkholderia sp. BCC0097 | reverse complement strand
GGACGTTGATAGGTCAGGTGTGTAAGCGCAGTAATGCGTTCAGCTAACTGATACTAATTGCCCGTAAGGCTTGATCCTATAACAAGTCTGCCTTGTGTCGATGATCGTTAGTGCTTCAGCACTTACGAGCATCCCACGCAGAGCGTCGAGCAGCGAAGCTGATCGATGCGGCGCGCCGGTTGAAGTACCGGTGACCTGCGTAGCAAGATGAGACAAGTTGGATTCTCGTGTGTGATACACACAACTCAAAATTACTGCTTCTTCCAAGATTGGTTGCGCTGCGAAGCAACGCAACAACCCTCTTTGCCTGATGACCATAGCGAGTCGGTCCCACCCCTTCCCATCCCGAACAGGACCGTGAAACGACTCTACGCCGATGATAGTGCGGATTCCCGTGTGAAAGTAGGTAATCGTCAGGCTCCCTAAGCCAAGAACCCCTGCCCGAAAGGCGGGGGTTTTTGCATTGCGGCATCTCGAAAAGCATGTGGCCAAGCGCCGTGTGGCATGAGCTGGTTGTCGAAGGCGTCGGCTCAAATCGGAATCGCTTCCGCGAGACTGGCGCAAAATGCACTTCCCGCATCCGGGTGTCTGCACTCCAGCGAGCGGTGTTGCAGAAGCCACCGTCCTTCTACCCCTCGCTTGCTCCAGTGGTCACCAGGTCCGCAATGGGAAATCGCTTGGGTAGCTTCTCTATGGCAATCTGGCTCGGCCTTGCTCGACGCCGCCGCGATCAGACGCAGCTAGTCCTCGTCATCCGATAATCGATCAACGCGTATTGATCGCCGTTGTATTGAGCGCATCTTTCGCCAAGATCGATATGTCCGTGTGGCAGCGAGATGTGCCTTGCGTTCGCTCTACCCTCGGCGCGTTGTTGGCAAGAGTGGACAGGATGCCGCGGCTTCCGGCTCCCGCGTCGCATGAATCCGAGCGACTGTACTGTGCCGCCAGGAGAGGCGCGACATTGCTATCTAACGCTATTTTCGGTCCAACTCGCCGCATCTCGCCCCAAAAGAACCCTATCGTGGCGCAGCGTACGCTTGAGTCGCGGTAAGAGGCGACTCGCCCCGCGGGCCGGCCGCGCCGTGCGCATATTGCGGGTCAGACAAGATCAACAGTCGGCGCGGCTCTTTTCGGCGGCCGCTCGTTGACCGTCCCGTAACGCGTAAATTTCTTCGATGGAGAATAGGCGCCGCCGCCTCCGCGGCCACCCATTGGATCTGTTTTGCCCGTGTCGACGCGTCCCGCGCATTCGGTGTGTGCCGTATTCGGATCGCCAATCGGGGCGGCCCGCAAAGGGAAGCTGGGGCCCCACGTTTCGCTATTGATCCTGCTTCAGCTCGAGCATTGCCGGGCAGCACACGCCGGATGTCGACGCTCCGGCGCCATATATCGGCTTTATAGCGACGTAGAGAGCATGAGGTGCGAGGGCGCCCGTGTCGAATCCGGCGCGGACATTCGCGTTGGCTGGACGAAGCGGGCACGGGTACGAGCACTTGTGACATCGCGCGTGCGCCGAAGATTCGCAGCGACAAGCCCGCCAGATGCTGACGTTAGGTGGCTTGCACAACGAGACACTGCGGCGCTGAGCAGCAGAGCATTCGACGCGGCACCAGCAAAGTCATGGGAGGGACCTGGACGCACGTCGTCGCCAAGTAGGGGCTGTAAGCACATCGAGGTGTGCTTACAGCCGGATTTATCCTGAGGGGCGTCGTTGGACCAACGCGTACCGATTCAACGGTTGTGCCGCGCGCTGACCGACATGCGCCCAGCTCGCGCACCCGCATCGGGCGCAGCCTTCAATTGTTGATGCGCCCCGAGAACCGCGCACGTCTTCTGGACTCCGCAGCTGAAGCTGCCTGACGGGGCTTACCGTCTGATCTTCCCGCATGTGCGGTTGCAACCACGAAGAAACGAAGAATGTCGTTACAGAGCTCTCCGGGCGCATGGTGATCTGTATCGGAGGGGGAGGGTGACTCGAGACGCTATCAAGCCTTCCAGTGAAGCTGTCGAACGCACCGGTGACCGAATTCGGCGATGGAGCGGGACCGCTGCAATTTCCAGAAGGGGCGAAGGTCTTGCACGCACATGCCGCCGGACGAGGGGGCCAGGCAGTCCGCAGCACCGGCTGCAGAGCCTTTATTTCGCGCCGGACGCACCACCGAACCTCCCACGAGCAATCTCCAGCCGGCTCGCCAAACGCGCCCGGCACGAAATTTGCCGAAATTTGCATCTACCCGCTTGGCATTGTGCGAAAGAGGCCGTATGATGGCGGTCTTTCGTTTTCAGCGCAGATGCAGATCGGCGTTGAAGGCGGAGTCTGACGAAGATGTGGTGCCGGTCGGCAACATCTCGTGCTTGCCTTAGCCGGGCAAGGGCGGGGATCGGCGGGAAGCAGAAGTCGGGAAGAAAGTGAAAATAATCTTCCGGATGTGCTTGACAGGAGTGCGATGCACCCCCATAATCGTCAGTTCTCTACGGAGGGGTGCCCGAGTGGCTAAAGGGGGCAGACTGTAAATCTGTTGGCTTACGCCTACGTTGGTTCGAATCCAACCTCCTCCACCAAGATATCAGCGCAGTGAGCGGCAAGGAATCGTTAGTGGCCCGTGCGGGTGTAGCTCAATGGTAGAGCAGAAGCCTTCCAAGCTTACGACGAGGGTTCGATTCCCTTCACCCGCTCCAGACCGCTAAGTTGAAGCGTAGCGCCCATGTGGCTCAGTGGTAGAGCACTCCCTTGGTAAGGGAGAGGTCGGCAGTTCGATCCTGCCCATGGGCACCAGCAGTAAAAAGTCAGTGTCTTGTTTGCGCGCGGCGCAACCTGTGAAATTCCTTTTGGGAGTCGAAAATGGCCAAGGGTAAATTTGAGCGGACCAAGCCGCACGTGAACGTTGGTACGATTGGTCACGTTGACCACGGCAAGACGACGCTGACGGCAGCGATCACG
>NZ_CADFDM010000027.1:0-4422 GCF_902832985.1 Burkholderia sp. BCC0097 | reverse complement strand
AGGACCGTGAAACGACTCTACGCCGATGATAGTGCGGATTCCCGTGTGAAAGTAGGTAATCGTCAGGCTCCCTAAGCCAAAAACCCCCGCCCAAAAGGCGGGGGTTTTTGCATTGCGGCGCCATAAAAGCAGGCGGCGAAGCGCCCTCATAACCCGCCGTTACGCCCGCCCGATCAAGACCGTCTGAGCTCCGCTGCCACGCCTTCCCCGGAACGAAACCACGCGATTTGATACGATCGACCTGTCGTCGATGAGGGTATCCGTCGACGTTCGTGTTCGAAACCAGGGCTTCATGAAGAGGGCGGGGAATGAATATCGGCGACGCGTCGCGCGAATCCGGCGTCAGTGCAAAAATGATCCGGTACTACGAACAGGTCGGTCTTCTTGCGCCAAGCAAACGGACCGATGCCGGCTACCGGATCTATGGGGCGGACGAAATCCATATCCTGCGGTTCATCCGTCAGGCGCGACGACTTGGCTTTCTCGTCGAAGACATTCGCAAGCTACTGATGCTCTGGCAGGATCGCTCACGCGCCAGCGCCGAAGTGAAATCGATTGCTCTCGAGCACGTGGCTGAACTCGACAAACGTATCGCCGAGCTGAGCGACATGCGAGACACATTGGCCGATCTGGCCGCGCACTGTCATGGTGATGGGCGTCCCGAATGCCCGATTTTGGCGCGGCTGGCCGACCCAGTCAGTGACCCAAATTAGTGCGTGTCCTCATGCCTCAAAACAGGCTTCGACTTCACATCCATATAAATCAAGGAGTTAGATGCGATCTATGTGTCAGCATTCCAAAATGGAATGATATCCATGCAAGGATTTCACTAGCATCTTGGTGCGGCATCGCTATAATTCGGGATAACCCTATACGGGAAATCCCTGAATCTCGATTCACCAGGGGTCCCTCTTCCTTGGAGAACGTCATGATCGCCTACATCGTCGAAAAGCTGAGCAACTGGTTCGAATCCGCAGAACGTGAACGCCGTGAGGCTTACCTCGCCACGTCGTCGGACATCGTCCAGCTCGAGAGCCGCATCCGCTCGCTCGAAACCAACGGCTACTCGCTGTAATCGGAGTCACCGTCAGGTGCCGCGCGGCACCGAACGATAAGCAAGCCCCGTATTGACGGGGCTTTGTTTTTTTGTGCGCGGGATCTGGCGAAATCGTCAGTGCAGCGCTATGGTAGGGACCTGCTTTTCACCTTGAAGGTCACGATCATGCGTTTGTGTGTCGATGTGCGTCGCAGTGCCCGCGCGCGTCTCGTTCTGGGTGGGGTCGTGCTCGTCCATGGCCTCGCGGCCGGTGCCGCGACGTCATCTAAGCCGCTCGTTCTCGATACGCAGCGCGGTATCCAGGACGGCAAGGGCGGGTTGGTGCTGCAGACGGCGCCGTTGTCGCCGGAGCCGATCGTCGAGCCGGCAGGCATGCGGGCTCCAGCCGGGCAGGCGCCGAACACGTCGGTTCCGCTGTTCGTCGCGCCATATATCAATGTCCCCGCGTGGGGCGGGCAGCCGGCCAACCAACCGAGGCTCGCGCCGAGACCGCAGCCGTAACGATCGGTCGCTCAATCAATTGCCGCGGTGCTCGATCTGAAAGCGGGCGCCGCTATCCTGTCCCAGCTTCTCGACCAGATAGGGCAGTACCTCTTTCATGCTCTGGGCGAGCGTATACGGCGGATTCAGGATGAACATTCCGCTGCCGTAGAGACCCAGTCCGTCGGTCGGCGGATTCGACACGGTCAGCGTCAGGTGCAGCCAGTTGTTCGGTTGCAGGCGCTTCAACTGCTCGGGAAAGCGCTGCGATTCCGTCCGAGTGACCTGCGGATACCAGATGGCATAGCAGCCGGTCGAGAAACGCTTCAGGCATTCCGTCACGCAGCTCACCGTGCGCGCGTAATCCTTCTTGTCCTCGTAGGACGGATCGATCAGCACGAGTGCACGTCGCGGCGGCGGCGGCAGCAGCGCCTTGATACCTTCGAAGCCGTCGCCGGCGAAGATCATCGCGCGTCGCCCGGCATCGCGGAAATTGTGGCGCAGCACATCGATTTCCGTCGTATGCATTTCGAACAGGCGCATCCGGTCCTGCTCGCGCATCGACCGCCATGCGATGTACGGGGAGCCCGGGTAGAAGTGCAGTTCGCCGTCGTCGTTCAGCGCGCGGACTTCATCCACATAGTCGCCCAGTGCCTCTGGCAGGTTCTTTTCGTTCCACAGTCGGCCGATGCCGGTATCGAATTCCGACGTCTTCGCTGCATAACCGTCGCGCAGCGAGTACACGCCGGCGCCTGCGTGCGTATCGATGTACCAGTACGATTTGTCTTTCTTGTTCAGGTAGCGCAGCAGCTGGACGACGACGGCGTGCTTGAGCACGTCCGCGTGGTTGCCTGCGTGAAAACCGTGACGATAACTGAGCATGGCTGGCTGCCTGAAACGAAAGGTGAATCGATGAAAGCGGTCGATCGTGCGCGGCCGTGAGGCCGGGCGCCGATGCGGCCGCGTATTGTACGCGAGTGGCCGTGAGTCGCCTTACTCGTATGCATCGCCGACCACCGCGTCGATGCGCTGCTTCACATCCGGCGTCAGCTTCGCGGCAACCTCGAGCGCGCGCATGTTGTCGCCGATCTGGTCGACCCGCGATGCACCCGTGATGACCGAACTCACGCGCGGATTCGCGAGCACCCATGCGATCGCCAACTGGCCGGTGCTGCAACCGAGTTCGGCCGCAATTTCGCCGAGCCGTTCGACGATGTCGTTGGCGGCCCGATCGGTCAGGCGTTCGCGCATCCAGTCGTAGCCCTGCAACTGCGCTCGGCTGCCGGCTGGCACGCCATTGCGGTACTTGCCGGTGAGCAGGCCCGACGCCAACGGGCTCCAGGTCGTGAGCCCGAGACCGTAATCGTCGTAGAGCCGCGCATATTCCTGCTCGACCCGGGTGCGGTGGAACAGGTTGTACTGCGGTTGTTCGACGACCGGCTTGTGAAGATGATGCCGCTCGGCGATCTCGCATGCTGCGCGGATTTCATCGGCGCTCCATTCCGACGTGCCCCAGTACAGCGCCTTGCCGCGCACGATCATGTCGCTCATCGCCCAGACGGTTTCCTCGATCGGCGTATGGGGATCGGGGCGATGGCAATAGACGAGGTCGACATAATCGAGCTGCAGCCGGCGCAGCGAGCCGTCGATCGCGTTCAGCAGGTACTTCCGGTTCAGCGTGTGATACTGGTTCGGGGCTTCCGCGAGCCCCCAGAAGAACTTCGTGGACACGATATAACTGACGCGCGGCCAGTCGAGCGACTTGAGCGCGTGGCCCATGATTTCCTCGGATTTGCCGCCGGCGTAGACCTCGGCGTTGTCGAAGAAATTGACGCCTGCATCACGTGCCGCGGCGAGGCATTCGCGCGCGACCCGCTGGTCGACCTGGTTGCCGTATGTCACCCACGAACCGAGTGAAAGCTCGCTGATCTGCAGGCCGGAGCGGCCTAGCCGTCGATAGTGCATGAGACTCTCCTGCTGAACGAAACCGACCTTAAGCTTAGACGTTTTGCGCACGAACGGCGGGGCCGATCGTGCACAATGACGGCTGGCACGCTGATGCGATTTCGCGATGAACGCGGATGCGGCGGGTGCGTGTTTCATCGATCCGATAACGGAAGGAGACGGACATGGCAGCAGATCTGAGCGGCAAGACCGCAGTCGTCACGGGCGCCGCGAGCGGCATCGGCAAGGAAATCGCACTCGAGCTGGCCAAGGCAGGCGCGGCCGTCGCGATCGCCGACCTGAACCAGGACGGCGCGAACGCGGTCGCCGACGAGATCAACAAGGCAGGCGGCAAGGCGATCGGCGTCGCGATGGACGTGACCAACGAGGACGCCGTGAACAGCGGCATCGACAAGGTGGCCGAAGCGTTCGGCTCGGTCGACATCCTCGTGTCGAACGCCGGTATCCAGATCGTCAACCCGATCGAGAACTACTCGTTCTCCGACTGGAAGAAGATGCAGGCGATCCACGTGGACGGCGCGTTCCTGACGACGAAGGCCGCGCTCAAGCACATGTACAAGGACGATCGCGGCGGCGTCGTGATCTACATGGGTTCGGTGCACTCGCACGAAGCGTCGCCGCTGAAGTCGGCGTACGTGACGGCCAAGCATGGCCTGCTCGGCCTGGCGCGCGTGCTGGCGAAGGAAGGCGCGAAGCACAACGTGCGCTCGCACGTCGTGTGTCCGGGCTTCGTGCGCACGCCGCTGGTCGACAAGCAGATTCCGGAGCAGGCGAAGGAGCTCGGCATCAGCGAAGAGGAAGTGATCAAGAAGGTGATGCTCGGCAACACGGTCGACGGCGTGTTCACGACGGTGCAGGACGTCGCGCAGACGGTACTGTTCCTGTCGGCATTCCCGAGCGCCGCGCTCACGGGCCAGTCG
>NZ_CADFDM010000026.1:0-6664 GCF_902832985.1 Burkholderia sp. BCC0097 | reverse complement strand
GCCGCCCTTGGACTGGCGCCTATGTGCCGCCCCTCAAGTGGCGCCCTTATGCCGACCCCGCATTGGCTCCATAGCGCCGCCCCGTGACATTCGCCGAGCAATTCGACGAGTTCATCGCGATCAAGCTGTCCGCCGCTCGCCTGAGTACGCGCGTAGGTGGTCAAAAGCATCCCTTGCGCCGCGCGCAATGCGGCTGCCGCGTCGGTACGCAATTCGGCACCTTGGCCGCGGTCAGCACCCTGTCCGTTATCACGCGGTTGCGTCAGATAGCCGAGATTCAACTGACTATGCGCGTGCTCCGATGCAAGCTGCGCGCTAATTTGCTGCGGTGTGTCGTCGAGACGAAGCTGGTTGTAGCGCTGCCCCTTGATTTCCTTCGTCTTGATACCGGAAAGAAAGCGATTGCCCGGCAAACTGCCGGTATGAGTGAAACTCGCGGGCATGTTCGCGCCGTTTGCCAGTACGCCGATGATGACCAGCCTGTCCGGATCTCCGCCGAGGCTCCCGAGCAGAACTTCGGTGCCCACCCGCGGCAAGAACGTCTCGCCGAAATTCGGCCCAGCCAGACTGGATGCCACGCGAATCGGTGCGCTGTCGCTCTCGTTGCTGTTTGTCCCGGCACCCTGCGCATGCGCATGATCGCGAGAATCCTGGCCGAGAATCTGCACGAACACGCAACCATTCTCGTCGCAACTGACCTCCTCGCCATCGGCCCCGACCACGCGCCCGGTAATCAACGGCGTCGGCGGAAGGTCCGTCTTGGGATCGTAAAGCGGCGTGAGAGGCGTGCCACGCGGCACGCACGAGAACGTATTTTCGTAGCGCGTATCCTGACCAGACGGGTCGCCATCGCTCACCGATCGTGGTTGCTGAAGCGTGTGGCTGGCGGCGAACAGTGCCTGCGCACGCTCGCTCAACCCTTTGGGCAGATTGTTCCAGATCTCGTGGTGCAATGATGTAATCACGAATTGCTGCTTGTCGGACGGGAGCGCGCCCCACTCGTCCTCTCCGGCGATCGTGATCCATGAGCCGACTGCAAGGTCGCGAATTCCGCTCACGCCGTCGTATCGCACCGCCTGCGCTTCATGAGCCAGAATGCGATCTTCCGTCATCCGTTCGTGATCTGCCCACGAGTCCGCCATATGCGGGACGTCGATCACGATGTCCGTCAGCAATTTCGCGAGATCGTTACCCGATTCGCCTTGATCGATCCTTGTCGATGCACTGGACTGGTCCACGCGGGCATATCGATAATCCCACGAAGGGCGGCCCGATTCCCCCGAAATCAGTTGCTGACGCATCGTCAGAGCGGTGATGGTGTCGCGCTGTTCCGTTCCAGCGTCTCGTGGATGAACCCGCACCGTACCTGCGGCGGACTCGCCCAGTTTCCGAGGGTCATCGCAGAACACCAGCGCATGCACGGGAGGATCGCCGTCTTTCGTCTCCCCGCTTACCCGTCCGGCGCGCACGAACAGCGTGATGCCGTCGCGACGCGCAATCCGGGAGATGAAACGGGCATCAGATTCGTTGACCTGACGTACGAAAGAGCGAACCGGATAGCGGGATCTGTCGAGTTGCGACAGGTCGAACTCAAACGCCTGCGCAAGGGCCACACTACGCTGTCGCCATTCGCTCAGGACGACGCCAAGTACATCGACCACGCTGACGTTGCGGAAAATGCGAGAGTTGGTGCGCTTGTGCAGCAGGTTCAACGCGTCGGTCACGGTGAACTGGTAAACCGTCAGCTCCCCGTCGGTCCGGCCGACCTGAACGGCGCTAATGATTGCGTTGATGGCATGCAGTTGGCCGCGGTCCGTGACGATACCGATTGAGACTGGCGCACCAATGAAAAGCTTCGGAGGCAGATCGCCCTGCTGAGAGATGCAGGTCAAATGACCGCTGATGCCGGTCATCATGCTTTCACGAATGCTCGCGTGCTGCAACGCGATCTTCGACCCCAGCGCGTGCTGCGCCTTACCCCAATTCAGCACGACCGGCCGGTGATTCGCATCGATTCCCGATACGAAATTGCGGAATGACTCTCGGATATTCACGACGGTCTCTCTCAGTTTGATTCGTTATGACCCGCCGGATATTGCTGTTCTATATAGCGACGGTTACGCAGGAGTTTACCAAAATGTGACATAGAGATAACGATCCGGAATGCCGATTAGCAATTTTTCATGTTATCCGACGAAGAACACTAAACCCGTCGCTCTATCTGGACCGACGCGGATTCCTCCAAATGCCGGCTGTCTCCCGGCCCCTCAACGCGCAGCATTTTTCGAAGCCGCCGCGCAGACCCGCACCGAGAGAGCGCGCATGTGGGTCCAATCTGCTACGTCCGAGGTCCCTGCCCACAATCTCGACGAAGCCCGCAGATCGGGCCGCAGCAAGAAACAGAGTGCGGGGGGCTTGCTGGCGTGGATGTTGTTCCGCGGTAGGTTTTCCGCCCGATCTCTTCAAACGCCCCGCGCTGCGTATCTATTTCTTTTTTCGTTCTTGCTGACCGTGGCGTCGCTCGCCACTGCGCGCTTGGGCACATTTGAACGTCATACCGGGCGCTTCCAAAGGGATGAGTCGGCGCCAGCATTGGACAACTGCCGGCGGCGAGCCGAATTTCGATGAAACAGGACGGCTGTCCACGAGCCCTTCATTTCGGCCCCCCACCACCATCCCGCCCTCAATAATTCCCCTTGACGTTGTATCTTTCGATATATATCTTTAGATATGTTTTACGACATATAGGACACGATCATGCGACACAATCCCTCCCGCGGCCATGCCCGATGCGACGGTCATGGTGCGCATGCCGGCCCTGACTGGTTCGCCGGCGTCTTGCACGCGATCGGCCGCCATCGCCGCGGCCACGACCCGTTTGGCGGTGGCGGCCCGTTCGGCGGCCGGGGTGGACGCGGCGGCTTTGGCGATTTCGGCGACGACGGCATGCCACGCGGCCGCCAGTTCAGCTCCGACGATCTCCAGCTGCTGCTACTCGCGCTGGTGGCCGAACAACCGAGCCACGGCTACGAACTGATCAAGGCGCTCGACACGCGCTCGAACGGCTTTTACAGCCCGAGCCCCGGCATGGTGTATCCGGCGCTCACGTACCTCGAGGAAGTCGGCTTCGTCGCGTCGCAGGCGGAAGGCAACCGCAAGCGCTATGCGCTGACCGACGCCGGCCGCGCGCATCTCGACGCCCAGCGTGAACGCGTCGACACGCTGTTCGCGCGCCTCACGCACCTCGCTCGCAAGATGGAATTCATGCGCCGCGCGTTCGCCGGGGAATCGGCGGGCAATGAAGCGCAGGACGAATCGCAGGCTGGCTGGCTGCCGGAATTCGTCGAGGCCCGTCTCGCGCTCAAGCGTGCGCTGCTGCACAAGAGCGCCGCCGATGCCGACGAACAACGCCGCATCGCGGCCATCCTGCGCCGCGCGACGGCCGAAATCGAAGGCGGCGCCGGCGCGTGATGCGCGCCGCCCCGTCACCACCCAAGGAGAACGGATTGATGCAGAACACGTCCGAGCGCACCGTGACCCGCGTGCGCCACACCCTCAAGTTCCGCCTGCTGCAGGTGCTGCGCGTGCATGCCGTGACGCCGCATCTGCTGCGCGTCACGCTCGGCGGCCCCGATCTCGCGGATTTCGAATCCGCATCGTTCGACGATCACGTGAAGGTCTTTTTCCCGCCGCCCGGCGCGGAACGCCCCGCGCTGCCGACGCTCGGCGCGAATGGCCCCGAGTTCCCGGCAGGCGAACCGAAGCCGGTCGCGCGCGACTTCACGCCGCGCCGCTTCGACCGCGCCGCCCGCGAACTCGATCTGGAATTCGTGCTGAACCATCCGGGCCCGGCATCGCAGTGGGCCGCGCAGGCACGCGTCGGCCAATGGCTCGGCATCGGCGGCCCGCGCGGTTCGTTCGTCGTCCCGACCGGTTTCGACTGGCATCTGCTGATCGGCGACGATACGGCGTTGCCGGCCGTCGCACGGCGCCTCGAGGAATTGCCGGCCGGCGCGCGCGCGGCGGTCGTGCTGGAAGTCGCGGATCGCACCGCGCAGATCTCGTTCGATACGCGCGCCGACGTGCATGAAATCTGGCGCTTCCGCGCCGAAGCCGACGCGGCGGACGGCGACGTGCTGCTGAATGCCGTGCGCGATCTGCCTTTGCCGTCGTCCGGCGACGGCTACGTGTGGGCGGCCGGCGAGGCGCTGTCGATGCGCGCGGTGCGCCAGCACCTGACCGGCGAGCGCGGCGTGGACAAGTCGCGCATCCGCGCGGCGGCCTACTGGAAGCGCGGCGCGGCGGCCGTGCACGAAACGCTGGAAGACTGACCGGGAGCACCCGCTCGACCGGCGGCTGAAACAATCGTGGCGCCGGCGCAGCGGCGGGCTTGGCACCGGCATCGCGGCTGGTATATATGTATGTCTGCGACGCCGCTGTCGGGCGACAGCCGCCGCAGCCCGTCCAGGAGCGCCCGGTCATGACAAAAGCAAGCCACGCTTCGCCTTTCCTTCGCCACCTGAAGATCGCCGGTTATTGCGGCCTCGCCGCGGTCGTCCTCGCGCTGTTCGTCGCGATGTGCGCGATCCTGAAGGAAAGCGCCCTCGACCGCGATGCCGCGCGGCATCCGGCCGATACGCCCGAACTGCACGACGCGAGCGACGGCCCGTCCGCCTCGGCCGAATCGGCCCGCACACCCGGCTCGCCCGGCTGACGGCGTCCCTGCCGCTGCGCTCCGCCTCGTTCCGCTTACGGCGCCTGCCGGCGTCCCATCACGACCGCATGCACCGAATCGCCGAGCCGTTCGAGCAGCGCGGTCACGCGCTGCCCGTACAGGTGCGCGGCCAGCGCGCCCACCGTGCCGACCAGCACGCCGCCCGCCATGTCGAACGGCCAGTGCACGCCCGCATAGATGCGCCCCCATGCGATCGCCACGGCCATCGCGGCCATCACGAAACCGGTGACCCGCGTCGTGCCGCCGAGCAGCAGGCCGACCGCCATGCTCCACGCGAACGTCATGTGATCGCTCGGAAACGAACTGTCCGGCGCGTGCGGAATCAGCTGCGTGCCGACGCCGGCCATGAACGGGCGCGGCGAGAACCAGACATGCCCGAGTACCTGCGCGAGCACGAGCGCCACGCAGACGCCGACGCCGGCTTCGATCGCCTGGCGCCGCGCGGGGCGCGCGCCGAAGAGCCAGGTCAGCAGCAGCATCGCGGGCAGCGCATAGACGAGCCAGTCGGCGGCGAAGATCGCGAGGCGGGCGACGCCCGGGTGCGATGCACCCCCGGCGTTGATGGCGGAAAAGAGGGCGAGATTGAGGTTCTGCATGAATCCGGTTGCGTGGGGCGTAAAAGATCGGCCGGTTGCCCGGCCGGAGTCGAACGATGCTAGGGCGTGGCCGCTTAAGCGGTGCTTAATGCGGCCGCCGCCCGGGCGAGGCCCGCGCGGCGAACGCACTTAGAGCCTGCACTGCAACACAAGTTCACACAATTGTCATATTCCCGCGCGACCGTCTCCCGTAAAAGCTCACCACCTTTCCCGTAAAGACTCACCCGTTTCACATGAGGGCGTCATCGACGCCTGCGACCATCGCCCGGGCCGGCACGCCGTCCAGGCCGTTTGTCTCATTCATCTCAATATTTACGCCGCAAATTATTCGAAATCGGCAACAATTAATTCCAGATGCGGCATCGCACAACGGCAACGCACAGGCATACGATTACGTCCACTCATCCACGAAGCGATCAACAACAAGGAGTCCGCATGAAACCCAGCGATGTCCGATCGAAAGCGTTTGCGATGCCGTTGACCAGCCCAGCATTCCCGATGGGCCCGTACCGTTTCGTCGATCGTGAGTTTCTGATCATCACGTACCGCACCGATCCGGACCGCCTCCGTGAAATCGTCCCCGAGCCGCTGCAGGTCACCGAGCCGCTCGTCCACTACGAATTCATCCGCATGGCCGATTCGACCGGCTTCGGCGATTACACCGAAAGCGGCCAGGTGATCCCCGTCGAATACGAAGGCCAGCCGGGCGGCTATACGCTCGCGATGTATCTCGACGATCACCCGCCGATCGCCGGCGGCCGGGAGCTGTGGGGCTTCCCGAAGAAGCTCGCGTCGCCCACGCTGCACGTGAACACCGATCACATCCTGGGCACGCTCGACTACGGCAAGGTGCGCGTCGCGACCGGCACGATGGGCTACAAGCACAAGGAACTCGACATCGACGAGCAGACGAAGCGGCTCGCCGGCCCCAATTTCCTGCTGAAGATCATCCCGCACGTCGACGGCACCGCACGCGTCTGCGAACTGGTGCGCTATTACATGCAGGACATCAAGATGAAGGGCGCGTGGACGGGCCCCGCATCGCTCGAGCTGGCACCGCACGCGCTCGCGCCGGTGGCCGATCTGCCGGTGCTCGAAATAGTCGAAGCGCGCCACCTCGTCGCGGATTTGACGCTGGGCCTCGGCGAAGTCGTCTACGATTACCTGGCCCAGTAACACGTCCGCAGTCCTTTCTCCCTGTCAATCCTTTCACCACGGGAATTCGAACATGAGCAACCTGAATGGCAAGACCGCAGTCGTCACGGGCGCCGCGAGCGGCATCGGCAAGGAAATCGCACTCGAGCTGGCCAAGGCAGGCGCGGCCGTCGCGATC
>NZ_CADFDM010000025.1:0-13695 GCF_902832985.1 Burkholderia sp. BCC0097 | reverse complement strand
GCCGCCCTTGGACTGGCGCCTATGTGCCGCCCCTCAAGTGGCGCCCTTATGCCGACCCCGCATTGGCTCCATAGCGCCGCCCCGTGACATGCGGCGAGTACCTCAAGGCCGGCGGTAGTCGGACCTGCATCGTTCAATAGGTGCAGGTCTCTGAGGAAAGTGATTGCCGAGGACAGACGCGGATTGGTCAGTACCGGTCCGGTACCCTGACGCAGCCGCACGCGCCCTTCGTCGCATTCGAGCAGGAACGTGTAATCGCCCTGTCCACGGAACTTCTGAATCGCCACCCAAAGGTGCCGCTCGATGATCCTGCACTGGACCAACCGCCTGAGTAGTTCGGACAGAGGGAGATCCGCATGCGCGCGCAGGTCGGACAGCTCTGTCACGATGGATTGCACGAACTCGCCTTCCGCGACGATCGGGCAACACAGCTTGACGCGCTCCAGCTGGTCCTCCCACCGCTTGTGCAGAACCGCCAGCAGCAAGATGGCCCGCGCGGCGATGGCATCGCTATCGGTTTCGTCCGAATCGCCGGTGGCGAGCACGTCGTTGTGAAGCCGATATTCGGAGAGCGCATCGCTATCGGACCACGGGTCGGCGGCGAGCCGGATGTTCATCAGGAGCGCGTCCCACGTACCAGCCTCATGGTGCGTCAGCGCGTCAGCCAGCCGTTCGGCCACTTTTGCGACCAGGTGTTCCAGCGGCAGGCCGGCGGGCGTCAGTGCAAGCACATCGAGCACGAACCTGAGAATCGCCTCGTAGGCGACGTGCAGAAGATCGTTGGCGTGATATACGCTCCACGCGAAACGGTGTTCGCCCTCGGTCGAAGGAACTTCATCGAATGCTTCGCCTTCCGCGTTTCGCCCGGCATAAAGCGTCCAGCGCACGCGCGCCACGTCGATGCCAGAGACATTTGCCTGCGCCGCGCGTAGGATCAGGCGCAAGGTCTGGCTGCGCATGACTGCCGTGGGCCGCTTCGGGTGAAGCTTGGCGAACAGCAAGTCCTGGTACAAACGGCATTCCTCGCTGCCCGCTTCGATGCGCGACGGAAGCATGATCGCCAGTCTTACAAGCTCCTGCCGCGAGATCGTGCCCTCGTGCGCGGCATGCCAGAAGACTTCGGCGGCGTCGCAGACCGACGCGTGGAACAGCTTCGCAAGCTGGTCGCCGACATCCGCTGTCGGTACCGGCACCTGATGCGCGTCGACATACTCTAGGGCCCCGATTTCGACGAGTTGCGAGCCGTAAGCTGCACCAAAGGCGCCGAACTTCTGCTTCAGATACTGCGGATGGCTGCCCCGATCCGTGTTCGGATGAAACACCAGATCTCCCGACGCGGTTTGCGCCAACTTGTTGCTCGCCCAGATGACACCCGCCACACCACGCTCGTTGTTCTCCGCCGCAGCGATGAGAGCGTACAGCGCTTCGGCACGCCGTAGGTAGACGCACCAGCGCTCCACCGACGTATCCCCGATCCGTTCAGCGTAGTTTTGCGCGAGCCACGCATAGAAGCCGTAATAACGCATGCGCAACGTCACGTTGCTAATGCCCGGAAGCAGTTCCTGGTAAAGGGCGACGCTGGTGGTCTGCATGCCCAGTGGATCGATGCCACGTTTGTCTTCCTTCGACGTCCACATCGGCAACCCCGTGCCGGCGGACTTGAATACTTCATTCATCCGTTTCTCCTCTTGTGGTTATTGTTCGAGGCTTTTGGCGACCGTCTGTATGTCTGTAGTTAACGGATCATCGCAAACGACATTGAGTCCATAGCGATGGACACAGTTTGGGCCTTTTCGGACATCCGGTTGATCAACCGAGCGACTGCCGCACTACGATTCCGGCTGGCTTTCTTCTCTGCGTCATCTCGTGTCCAAAGACGCCCGAATCACATCTATGCCTAATTGCACCCGTCAAATGCCAGTTGCACACATCGCAAGGGACAGGAGGTCACCTGAGCGCCAGTGCGGTAGGATGACACCAAACTGAGGCATGTCCGGGGAACAAGAATTATGAAATTTCAGTTTGATGTGGGAGGCAGCTATAGCCGTCGCGATGTCGCACAGGCAGTTGGACTTCCCGATCTGCCGAGCGGCGGAAGTTGGCTGACGGGCTACGTCCAACATGATGGAACCTATCTCGTCTTCTGCGGCGTCGGGGCGCCGGGCCGGACCGGGCACGATTACGGTAACCGCTTCGAGGGTGATGAGTTGGTTTGGAGTGGCAAAAGCAGGAGTCACCGAACTCAGCCGACGATTGCCAAGATGACTGCGTCTGACGCGGAAATCCACATATTCTGGCGCCAGAATGACCGCGACAACTTTACGTATGCCGGTCGGGGACGCGCCATATCTGTATCGGACGATATACCCGTTCAAGTGCGCTGGCGTTTTTTGAACGCCGCCCATGGAGGTGAAGGCACGTTGGCCGAGGAAATTCCGCCAGACATGGCCGCTGCCATATCGCCCACGATCCTTGAAGGTGCGATGAAGCGTGTTACGGTGAACGCTTACGAGCGTAATCCCGTTGCCCGCAAGGCCTGCCTAGCCTTCCACGGCTATCGGTGTGCTGCTTGTGGCTTTGACTTCGAGGCAGTCTACGGCGATATCGGACGCGGATACATTCATGTGCATCATCTGCGACCGCTGAGTTCGATCGGCGCTTCGTACGTCATCGATCCAGTTCATGATTTGGTCCCTTTGTGCGCAAACTGTCACGCGATGGTCCATCGCTCGGACCCTCCGCTCCCAGTCGACGTACTCGCAACACGGCTCAGATGATCCGCCAGAGCGGCCCCGAAAATATCGCTAGAGCGTACGCGAATGCGGACGTAGCTGTCCATGCAGATAAAGATGGCAAAGTGCGGGCGGAAGTTCTAGACGACCTTCAAAGCGGTCGTGCTGTCGTACGTGATGGCCATATTGTGGCCGCTTTCCCTAAGCGGCCTACCAGATGCCCGCCGCGGCGTGTTCAATCAACGAGTATCGACGGCCGTGAAGCTTGATATGCTGAGAATGTATGCTTTGACGGAGCACAAAACTTGTGTTGTCCGTTCGACTTACGTCCAGAACACTGACAATGAAGTTCTTGCTGAGTGCACGACGAAGAAATCCATACGAACCGGGGACGAATCAAAATGAACAGCGCAAAGCCCAAAAAAGACGAGTGGCAAATCGTCGATGGGCGGCAGATGATGAAGAGCTTCGTTACGCTCTCGAGAGTCAGTCAGTTCATGAAGAGGAGGGTGCCGCAAGTTTTTGTAATATGGGCCGCCGTCGCAGTCCTGTTGAGAACCCCACTGTTCATCAGTGCGTTCAACGAGTTCGGGCGCAGCTTTACCTCCCCGTTCCTCGCCGTCGGAAGCATTGACACCGGTCAACCGGTCGACATAACGGCCGTCTTTTTGATCGGCTTCGCAGCAATCCTAGTCGACGTGATTTTCATCATTGTCCTTTATCTCTGCATTAAGTTAAGTCGTCGTTCGGGCAGAGGACGTCCGGTGAAGATCGAGCAATGGGCCGCCCGTTTTTCGGGCAAGATATCGGATGAAGTGTCTTCGATCTTAACTCACTGCTCGGCAGCAACGTTGATTCTCTTAATTGGCAAGTGGCCGGCCATACATGGAACCCAGGTCCTTCCCTGGCTAGCGGCTGTGGCCGCTTTTATGTTCGCCTTTGGCGCAATCTGCTATCGTGAAAACTGAATGAGGGCGTCCATGGATACAATTGACCTACCGTTTCCCCAGGACATCTTCGTTGACTCGAGCCGGAATAGATGCACCAACCGGTACAGAGCATCGCCATCGGAGGGACGCACTTTTATGTTAGGCACGTTCTTTCGAACTGGCCTCTGCTGCCTCGCTGCTCCAGCAGCTCAATGAATTCTGCCAACCGGAATCGAATTTTTTTCGGAATACCTCTTCAGCACTGAACATACATTTATGAGTTCATCATCACTATCGGCTCAACAGATCGCTATCGGCTATGAACGGTTCTTGTCGCAATTTCCCGCGGCTAAGGCACGCGTTGACAAGTTATCTCAAGAAGTCGCCAATATCATCGATGCTGACCTCGACGAACTCCGCCGAATTGAAGCTGCCACGGCCTTGAGGGAGGTTGCAAAACGTTTGGGCATCGACCCCTTCGAATATCTGCTTCAATTTGCGGTTGATTGTGAAGTGGAGCGGCGACAGATTCTCCAGGCCCGCCAAGAAGCGATGGAGCGCGCTATCGGCTTGCGCTAGTCGGAAGACATACCAACTCATCGTAAATCGACACAACTATAGATTGCAATAACCACATGCGCGCCAATGCACTCTATTTTCCCTACATCACGCTTCCTGACGACGCGTGGACAGTGAAGTCGCTCTTGTATTGGGACAAACTATCGTCCATTGTTCCGATGGACCATATGAGCCGTCCCGAGCAGATGAACGGATTCATGCGGGAGTTACTCAGCGAAGGCCTTGTGGAACCCGTAATACCTGCTGGGTACATTCATCGTTTAGACCGCTTCGATGACAGCTTCATCACGTTGATCGAACACCGGCTGAAACGGCCCCGCCTGCGTACCCCGGAACATCCCTCCCGACACACGTCCACCCGGATTCATGCAGAGAAGCTTGGTGAAATACCTCGCTTCTTAGTAGAGGTTGGCCTCGCCAAGGAAGTCGACGGGCCGTGGTACGACGTGGAGACAACTACGGCGACCATGTTCATGGCCTATCTGGCTGCGTGCTTGGGGGCGATTCCTGAGGTCAATGCGACGCCCGTGACCAACAAGATGGCTTTTGCCGCCGGGTTACTGGCTCGTCCTAAGTCGTCGGCACGTGAACTTCATCGCCAAAAAGCTCGAGAAGTCGTGTTGCAGCACCTACTTCCGACGCCAACTGGCCCCATACAGTTGAACAAGCTTCTGCGATTCAAGAGTCAGTATGGCCATCTCCTCCCCCCTCTGCGCGCTCGGATCGAAGCGCATTGTGTCACGGTTGCAACGCTTCCGGATGCGGACGATCGTATTGGTGCTAACGAAGCGTTTTTGCTGAACTGCAAATCCGATATCGCTGAAATCGAGGATGCTATGCGCCCGTCGTTTGGATCGGTGGCCCTTGGAGCAATAGTCCCATTATGTGGTGCCGGCCTGACACTTCAGGCCACAGACTCAGGCAACGTGACTGCGTATGCAGGTGCGGCGCTGTCGCTCGCGGGTGCTGCCTATCAAGCGATCAACAGCATTCGAGGCAATAGGGCTCCGATGAATCGCCCACTCGCCTATGTCGCCCACGCACAACGTATGCTTGCCGAAGGTTAGGAGTTGCCTCCTGCATATCGGAAGCAGTAATTAAAGCAACCATACGGCGACACTATCACACGCAATTAAATTTAAATAAAATGATCCCCCATGCCATCAAAATTATAATCGGCGCCCTTCTAGTGTTGGCCACACCAGGCGCCGCAATTTCAACGATACTGATATTGGGTAAATTTTCGCAGCTTATCAGACACTGCTGGATCACAACCAGCGTAAAGCGCTGTGCGATTTTTATCGGAAAGAGAGTTCGGCTGTTTATTGAGAAAAACTATCTTCTTCAAAAAATGGAGGCCTTCAGCGAATCCGTTGCGAAAGAGTTCTCTATGCCCCGTGTAATTCTACTGTACATGGCCCTCCTTGCATCCGCCCTGAAACTATTTTTTTTATATTACAAAGAAACTGATATCTTCAACGCAATGATTGCACTGATCGCGTTGAGCATGCTACCGTTATCAGCACTTGCAGTTCATTTTTGCAGAAGAGACGCTCTAGTCGAAGCACTGAATTGTCCGTTCTGCGTTTGGATTCGATGGACAGGGTTGGTCATATTAATATGGATTGGGCACTCTGATGCGACCAGTCGGATTTCCGCGCACTTCCTTGGAGCATCGATGCACCTTCCCATTGCCTATAGTGCTGGTGTATTCATGTCATCAATTGGCATTTTGTCACTTTGGACAGCACTGTTCCTCCTTGCACTTCAACTCCTTATCTTTCCAATTTTTGGCCTATTTGAACTCAAGAACAAGAGAACTCCCGCAAAGGTGCGCGTCATTGCCGCCACGACCGCGATAGCCGCTCTTCTTACAACTTGCCTCTCATACGGGGCTCAAAATGCAATTGGAATGTCAGATATTGAAACACTGGCAATCTCCAAATTGGCATGGGAGTTTGATATGCTGGACGAAAAGGCATGTACTGGAGAAGATCCTGCTTCCGGTCCATTGAGGAAAATTGTATTTGTTGGCCCGGATCAATCTGAAGCGTATGTTTTTACGAGCACTTGGGGCTCAAAAAATAGTTCAAGCACGCAACCACGGCCGATACGCCTTTTAAACAAGGACGAACGGAAGGCTATTCTCCCTATTCTAGAGGAAGTAATCCCATGCAACCACGCCTTCTCCAAACGATCGTGAATTAACTTACGATCAAGTGCGCCAATAAAAATATCACGGCGACAAACCAAATTAACAAATTTCCTTTGTCGCCCTCCAGCAGGCATGTGCCATCAAAAATTCGGTCAATCGCCGCTATCCCAATTGCACCACGACCCCCTCAGGAAGCACCGTTCTCGTTTCCGTACGTTGCTTCCGTTGATTTTCATACCAACCCAATATCTCTCGATCAAAATCTCCGATCTGCGATCTGACCTCTTCAACCGGCGTCACCAGCTTTTGCATAAGCTCCATCATCTTCAACGTTGCGCGCTCGATCTTTACATGCAGATTCGAGAAATTATCCTCTCGGTATCTCATTGAAATACTAAGATCAGCTCCGTCATCCGTCGAATTGATACCTCTATCTTTAAATTCTCGGCCGGCCATATCGACCAACCTGTCGAGAGACCTTCTGTCTGCATCTGTCGCATAACCCTGTTGGCGTACACGTGTCGCTTGAGCGATCGCATTCGCGTTATCAATGAGATCGAGATTTCGACAAATTCCGAACAGCGACGCGGCAATTACTTCGATCTTTGCCAGCTCTAGATCATTCGTCGGTGCTGAAATCGACGAATTCCACGCTTTAACTTGAAGACGCCGGGTCTTCCCAAGTACTGCATTGGGATTAACTCGCGTAGCAATCACCACGTGTCTAGCTATCGGCACAGGTCGTCCGTTAAATTTGACGTCAACGCTACGAACTTGTGCCGCCCAAGATGCAGGACAGGCCATACCGCCAACTGGTGCACGTGTTCCTTTCGATTCTGCAAGAGCCCACTCAATCGCAGTTGAACCAGACACAGGGCGGATTGCGATGTAATCCGGACGTAGCTTGCTTGGCGACGGTGAAATCCTATCGATCTCGAGCTTCGACGGTGGGTAGTGAGGATGCCAACGAGGAATGCTGACGGGCATGTTTACGTTAGGATAGAAAGCGCTTGCAGGAGCCACCCATTGATATCCTTCATCCTGCAAAACTCTGCGACTACAGGCAACGCCCAACATCCAGGACATCACCCCCTTCCACTGCCGTTCACATCCAGCCGCAACCTGATGCATCGTCAAATATGAATTCGCTCCCATCCTCATGGGAACAAGAAGGTACCCTGGCCATCCGAGCAAGCTCAGAGGAGACACAGTGGGTAACCCTGGAATCCAATCGGCGATCAAATGAGCGGCTATATCGGTCGCCGTCAATGCAAGATGCTGCTCAGTGCCGCCAACTGGCCAATATTGAACTCCCGTCGCCAATTTTTCACCCCGTTGATAAGATTTATTTATTTTCGACTCTCACATCAGGACTTTATCTACCATCCTTCACGAAAAGTGTACGCTGGTGAATCAGTCATTTCAACGTGATAACCGGGTACGCGCGGTAGAAATGCTCTTTCTGAACATCTCCTAACTTACGCTTTCGAGCACTGGCTGCTCCAGAGCGATCATGTTCACGACCGACTGGAGTTCGCATAGCAAGTCCGCCTGTTGGGCTTGCAAGTACTGGCGCACCGACTCGTTCTCAAGCAGCCTCGCAAGATAGCCCTTTGCGAGCACGAGGTTGAGCACGTCCTGTCCATAAGTCTGCTCGACCACCTTGTACTGCCCCTGCAGATTGCTCATCTCCCGTTCCATCTTCGCCATTTGCTCGGGGCTCACTCCGGCAAGCTTCCTCGGTTTCTTCCCTTCGATCAGCCGCGAAGCCGGCGTCGCAACGAGCAACGCTTCGGCGTACGAGACAGACAGGTTGTTTGCTGCCACCATGAGCTCGACACATTCGACTTGCCGTGTGGGCTTCATCTTCCGCAGAGCTCGCGCGAGCTCAGGTGAAAACTGCCGGTCCTTCAGCAGTTCAGTCGCTTCAGCACAAATCCCATCCAGCAATGCCATCCTCTTCATGATCTGCGACACATCTACTGACAGCGCTTTCGCGAGCCGCTCAGGAGACACACCTCGTTCAACGGCCCGACGAATCATGAAGTGCTCCTGGATGGTCGATAGTCGATTGACGCGGTTGTTGTACGTGTAGCTCTCATCGTCCGTGGCAACGAGGCACGACACGGTGTTGAACTGGAGCTCCTGCAACGCGATCAGTCGCAGATGCCCATCGAGCAGGACGTGGTTGCCCGATGACTGATCGACCGGCGTCACCGAAAGCGGCTCGATCAAGCCCACCTCTTCGATGGAGCTTCTGATCTGCTTGAACTTTCGCGAGTTCATCATGCCGGCAGGCGTGCGCCGTGATGGCAGGATACTTGTGATCGGAACAGAGAGTGGTTCCGGAATGAAACCAAGTGCTACGCCGGTCATGCTGGACTCCCGCTCGGCCATACACGTTCTGCCAGATACTTCGGCAAAGTCGCCAGTTCCTCAGCGCGCAGCAGGTTGACGAAGTTCTCATCGGCAAATAGCTGCCTGAGGGCGCCGACAATGAACAGCAACCGCTGCTGCGTGAACTCTGCCTTCCGCACCATCGTTTTCTGTCGCTCAACTTCATGCTGATACGTTCGAACGAGGCTCGATGTGGTCACGTCCATCACCTTACGCGTCATGTTTCGATTCGCCGTGCGGCCGAGCGCTTTCCTTCGCTCGATGACGCGCCGTGCGTCCATCAACTGGCGCCCACGCAATCTCCCCGATTCATATGCCTCCTGCAGTGCCGCCTGGATTGCCTCATCATCGTCGCCGGCACCGACGATCGAAAGCGCCGCGTTCAGCGGAATCCGACCTTTCTCGACGGCGATCACAAGGCGTTCTTCACCCTGATGCAGCAGCGTCAAGATGCCCTGCACATAGTGTTGCGTGAGGCCCGTCTTCTCGGCGATCGCCTTCGGGGCGTATCCGCGCTCCTGCAGTTCGCGTATGCCGGCGAGCAGCTCGAGCGGTCGGCACTGTCGTCTCGCGATGTTCTCCGTCAGGCTCATGATGAACGCATCTTCGTCGCTCACGCTCACCACCAGCGCTGGTATCGTCGTTTCTCCGAGCGATCGGAACGCCTTCAGTCGTCCCTCCCCGCACACGAGGAGATACTTCTCAACACCACTGGCCGTTGCCCGTGGCGTGACCAGGATCGGTTTCTTCAGGCCGATCGTCTTGATGTTGCTGACGATTTCGTCGAAGACTCGACCATTGCGCTCGCGAGGATTGATCACCTCGATCTGGCTGATGGGGATCATCCGAACCTCACCGGGCTGTTCACGCTGAGTCATGCTCGTCTCCTCAGCCGAGCACGCTGTGCCATACCGTATAAGTAGTCCAGCGTGTCAAAGCGATAGCTCTCGAACTCGATCGGATTCCAGTCCGCGAGGCTGATGCGAGGCTGCCAAAAGTCGATGTGCGGCAGCAGGTAGTAGTCGAGCGCAGTCGAGTTGCTCTGGTCCAGCCTGACTGCAACGGTGATATCCGGCAGCAGGCTCGTGTCGAACCGTACCTTCCAGCGGTTACGGCCGCTGCCGCGCACCTGACACCGTGACAGCACGATGCAGGCAGTGAACTCCCTATTCACGGTCAGAAGGTCCGTCGCCGGATCACGCGACACGGTCCCGCCGAGATCCGCGATCTTTTTTTCCGTCTCGGCAACGATCTCTGGATGCAGTTGCCGAATGAAGCGATTCGTTTCGATATAACGATAGTCACGGCCCGGCGTGAAGCCAACCGTCTGGTACGCACGAATCAAGCTGCCGAAGCGATATACATAGACCGAGGTGGACGGCATGCCCTCCGTTTCGTCGATCACGACGCCCGATAGAAAGCCTCGGCTTCGGTACAGATTTCGCAGACGCTCAATAAGCTCCTCACTCGAGTAGCGCCGGGCGCGCGCCCGCATGATGCCCTGCGCTGTATAGAACGTTTCGCTCGGCACGATGGGTTCGAACGCACCCTCCTTGCGTATCCACATCTCCGACGGATTCGTGACACGAGATTTCTTCAGCTTGAACGACACACGGTTGTATACGTTGTTGCCGATGTACTTTTCGTTAGTGAGCACCTCGCGAATCGTTGCCCGAGTCCAGGGTCGCCCAAGGTCCGTCTGAACGTTCATGCCGTTCAGCCGTGCGGCGATCTCGTGCTCATTGAGTGACTCATTGATGAACCAACTGTAGATGAGGTTGACGATACGCACCTCGCTGTCCGGGCCCGGCATCAGAATGACGCGGTCCGTCTGCAGGCACTTGTGTTGGCCGCGTTGCAACTCCCCCTTCATGAGGCCATGCTCGTCCACCAGGATCCGGCGCAACGCATAGCCCGCCGGGCCGCCTTGCCGGAAACCCAGCTCGATCAATCGGCACTGACCAGCAAAGACCTTCGCTGACAACTCGCGGCTGTACTCACCGGCCATCGCACGCTTCACGCCTTTGACGATCGTCGAAACTGGCGAGCCGTCGTTCTCGAACTGTTCGGCGCAATAGGCGACCTGGATGCCTGCGCGCCGGCAGATGTACTCGTAATAGGCGCTTTCGTCTGCATCCTGGAATCGTCCCCAGCGGCTTACGTCGTAGACGAGGATTACCTGGAAATCGGCCATGCCGGTTTCCACGTCCCGGATCAGCTGCTGCAGCGCTTGGCGCCCATCGATTCGCAAACCACTTTTACCCTCGTCGGCGTAGGTCCGCACGATCTCGAGATCGCGACGAGCAGCGTAGTCGCGAATGCGATCACGCTGATTCTCCGTCGAGTATTGCTGATGCTCCGTCGACATCCGAACGTATTCAGCAGCCCGCATCCTGCAGGCCTGCTCGTCAATGGATTCGCATGTGCAATCGAGGTCCACGATCCAGCTCCCACTGGCAACCGCCCCTCGCTGCGCCATCCCCGACATCAACTAAGGGATTTGTATCGGCGAACGCGTCGCGCCTTGCAATGACGTCGAATGCGAGCGAGCACACAGCCAAGGTAGCAGGCCATAGACCCTTGTCGTACACGTCATCTCTTTGCAATCACGCCGGAACCGGCCTCGGCTCAGACAGCACGGCGATGTGCACCGTCCACGCGTTCATCTTTGCAACGCCGGCCTCAACCGCGTTGCGCAGGATGTAGAATCCAGATGCCAGTGGGCGACAGGCCGGCCACACGTCCATGTTTGCAACAGCACTAGCAGTGCGCCGCGCATTTCGTCGTCGCTGCATCGCGCAATTGCGATCGCGATAGGCCGGGTGCGTCTCGCGGTAGTACCGCCAGTAGTCGGGATGTCGGGCTCGCCAGTTGGCCTGAGCCCGGATCTGATTCTCTCGATAGTCGGGATCGACTCGAAGGCGCTCGTGCTGCCATGCGCGCCGGCGAGCACGCTGGCACGCCTTGGCTGAGCAGAAGCGTTGACGCGGGATATGTATGAGCGGAGTGAAGGGTGTGCCGCAGGCAGCACAGATCCGATCCGATTTCATGGCCGTGCTCCACAGAGGAATCGAAGTGGGGCCAGCCGTGTTTGGGGCCGGGGTCAGTTGGAACCGGCTCACGGGACGCGGCGTCCCACCCTCGCAGATTGTCCGCCGCTGGCGATGCTTGTGCGATTCATGCCTATCAGGTCAACGCTCAGCCCGCGCCCGCAGAGCCTTGTCCTGCGGGCCTCTGCGACCCACCCGCAAAAATTTTCATGTTTTGTGGCGTGGCCGCCGAGTTTTTTCACTATTCGCGTCAAAAAGGTCGAAGCGCCTTGACAGAGTTAGTGAAAAACTCCCATAAATTCAATGGGGCGACTTTTCAACATTTGCGACACCCGACAACTACTGAAACAAGCAAAATCTGTCTCAAGACCCGACGCGACAGAGCTACCCTAGGTCTTGTCACTAACGGGGACGGGCTCTGTCACTTACGTCCACCACTGAATGTATGCCATTGACCGGCCGGCGGCATCAAAGATGCGTAGCGATGTCGCCGATTCCGGTAATATGAACCCGATTTGCGGACTTCCTAGTGCTATCGCCCTTCAAATTTTCAGGAAGAAAGGAGATAGCGCAAATATTTTTCGGCCAAATCCGTGTCAGATCAAGCAGAAATCACCGTAGAGCAACGTTGGCGTGAGATCGTCCAGCACGTTAAGGAAGAGTATCTTTCTCCAGTTCAGTCGTATCCCTGGATCTTTGGATTCTCTGGCGGGAAGGATTCGACCCTCGTTGCGCACGCAGTATTCGAGGCCCTCCTTGAGGTTCCCCCGTCACGCAGGAACCGCCGAGTTCACATTGTTTCCAACGATACTCTCGTCGAAAGCCCGTTTGTGATGGCGCACCTAGACGATGTTTCGGCCCAACTAACTTCGGCAGCAGACAGTCTTGGGTTACCTATAACCGTTGCGCGCACACGCCCGGATCTCGATAAGACATTTTGGGTGCTACTCATCGGAAAAGGTTATCCCAGCCCAAACTCTCAAATGCGCTGGTGTACCGATCGACTAAAGATCCAACCGACTAGTAGCTATATTAAGGCCAACATCTCGAGTTATGGTGCGGCCATCGTAGTCTTGGGCGTCCGACGGACAGAAAGTATCAGAAGAATGCAAACGGTCGACAGATACGAAAACGACCGAGGATCAAATCTCAATGAACACTCCAGCATTCCGGGTGCTTATGTATTCCGTCCAATTGTTGATCTCACGACCGACGACGTCTGGGAAATTCTAGGAACATTCCCCGCTCCATGGGGTGGCACCCATAGCAAGCTTTTTCAATTGTATCGTGATGCAGAGGGTGGAGAGTGCCCCGTTGTTCTCAGCAAGGACGAAGCGCCAGGATGTGGCACATCTAACAGTCGCTTTGGTTGCTGGACATGTACTGTTGTTGAAAAAGACAAAAGCCTACAAGGATTCATTGATTCCGGCAATCATGCCTACAAGCCTCTAGTCGCTTTTCGAGATTGGCTCGTTCAAATTCGAAATGACCCGTCTCGACGAAGTGCCATTCGTCGCAATGGACGACTAACGTTTGACCTTAGCAGCGCCGAACAAGGAACCCATCCTTGCCCGGCTCGTCCACCACCACGAGCACGAACACACGGGCGGGCATCAAGTGCCCGAGGACGTCGTATTGTGATCCCATGCGATCGTTCGTCGGCGTTCGGTAAAGGTATTCGGCACGAGGTGTGATCTATGCCGAGCACACCACACATTTCCGCCGCGCCAATGCAAAAACCCCCGCCTTTCGGGCAGGGGTTCTTGGCTTAGGGAGCCTGACGATTACCTACTTTCACACGGGAATCCGCACTATCATCGGCGTAGAGTCGTTTCACGGTCCTGTTCGGGATG
>NZ_CADFDM010000024.1:0-16444 GCF_902832985.1 Burkholderia sp. BCC0097 | reverse complement strand
TTGAAACCGTTCGAATCCGCGTTTTACCCCCGGTTCTGCTGGCGCCATTACGCCGCCCATCCCCGGCTCCTTTACGCCGCCCCGCGACACAGCGTGCGGATCTCGATGGCCCCGTCGCCTATCCTCGTAGGGCGACGGTTTCGCCCGCGCTTCTCTGAAGCGCGGGCTATTTTTTTGGTGCCGTCGCCCTGTCGTATCGGCATGGCCGATGCGTGGTGCGGGATTCGCGTATTCTCGGACTTTTTCGGATGAAGGAGGCGGGAATGGCGGAAATTGCAGTCGTGGCGCTGATCGTGGCGAAGCCGGGCGCGGAGGAGAAACTGCGCACCGTGCTCGAGGGAATCGTCGAGCCGACCCGCAACGAAGCGGGCGCATTGCAGTACGACCTGCACCGGGATCTGAAGGAGCCCGCGCGGTTCGTATTCGTCGAGCGTTGGGAGAGCGAGGAGGCGCTGGCCGCTCATGCGCGTTCCGCGCATATTCTCGCTTATCGCGAAGCCGCCGCGGACTGGATCGAGCGTTCCGAAATCCGCGTGCTGTCGAAGCTCGTCTGAGTCGAGCCGGGTAGGGCGCGACCGGACGCGTCCGGTCGCGGCGGCGCGTCAGTGCGATGCGCTGGGTACGTCGAGGATCAGGATGATCGTCCAGTCGGCATCGCCGTCATGGTGATACTGACGCTCGGCAACGATGAACGGTTGCTGCTTGCCTTGCGGGCCGAGGAACAGCACGTCGCCCTCCATCGGCAGGCATTCGATCGGCGGCAGCGCGAGAAACGCGTCGTCCGATCCGCGGGGCATCAGTTGCTTGATCTGGCGAGTGGCGGCTTCGGTCCACTCGATGTCGAGTTGAATGTTGCTCATGCTGTCCTCCGCACCGGGGTGCGCACGGGTGGAAAATTTCGGTGCGCGACTTTAGCACAGCGCGCGGGCGCCGCAACCAAAAAAGCCGAACCCGGTTACCCGGATTCGGCTTTTTGCTGGAGCGGTGCCGCCGAACTTACTGGCTGGCAGCGTCTGCAGCCTTCGCCTTCTTGCCGGCCTTCTTCGCAGCTGCCTTGTGATGCGCAGCCTTCTTGCCGTGGTGATGCTCTTCCTGCGCCGCCGGCTGAGCCGCTTCGGCCGCTTGCTGCTGTTGCAGCGCTTGCGCACGCTGCTCGATCTCGGCGATCTTGGCCGGATCGGTGATGGTCTGAATCTGCGTGCTCTCTTGCGCATACGCTGCGCCAGTCAGCGCCGACATCGCTACCAGGATAGCCAGGGACGTCTTCTTCATTGCTTTACCTCCGCTAAGTGGTGATGAACCCGAGTGTTGCCGTTTTCGTCTGGCGACTGCAATCGAGTGCGTGTCGAGTGTAACAAAAGTGACGGATCAATGTGCACCGGATCGTCGCACGGCGCAAGGCCCCGTTGAAGTCGCGCAACACTTCGCGGACTTCGTCACGCGTCTGCCATCCAGGGTGGTGCAGCGATTTTCGCGCAGGTTTGCGTGCCGTCGTCAAAACCAGCCGAGCCAGCGATATACGTGGAATTGCGCGATCCCGACCAGCTCGTGCAGCGCCTGCTCGGCATTGGCCACATTGCGCCAGCGCGGCAGCCAACCCGTCTGCGCGCGTCGGAGATTCGCATAAACGGGCTGCGGATCGATACCGAAACGGCGGAAATCGAGCAGTGCCCGGCGCATCTGGTACGACGACGTGACGAGAACGCGCGCATCGTCATACTGTGAGCGTAGTATAGATGCAGTGAATTTCGCGTTTTCGTAGGTTGTGCGGCTGTTCGGTTCGAGCACGAGGTCGGCCGGCGCCACGCCTTGGGCGACAAGTTGGCGCCCGTATACGGCTGCCTCGGTGTCGCCGTGATGCTGCGGGTCGCCGCCCGACATCACCACGGTGCAGCGTTCGGCCTGCTGCCGGCACGTGCGATAGAGCGCCGCAACCTTGTGGATGCGCGCGACGCCGTCGGGCGGCGGCTGCACTCCGGTGTCGGTGCGGTGCGTGCCGGCGCCGATGAGGATCAGCGTGGTTCGCCCGTGCATGTCGGGATGCTCGACCGGTGTGACGCCGGCCTCGCTCCAGGCGATCAGCGGCGCAGCGAGCCAGCCCGTCGCCAGCAGCCAGAACAGCGCGGCGGCGACGATCGAAATGGTGCGACGCTGCTTGCGGCAGAGCATGAAACCGATGAAGAGAAGTACAAATGAATCGAACAGAATCAATTTGATTGGGGTATGGTGTCTTTTTATGGACGGCTGACGATACGGCCCTGACGCGACGCCGAACAACGTCTGCCTCCAGAATCGGTGGCGGTTTCGGCGGGCGGAGACCCCGCCCGGCACGCCGCTTCGCATTGTCGCTGCACTTTAAGAAAGAATCGAGATGGCCACGTATTCCAACGAAGCGGTGCTCGACGCATTGAGACGAGTGCAGTACCGCCAGGTACCGTGGGCACGCCGCCCGGGCGTGTTCGAGTATCTCCGTTCGCTCGGGCTGATGGACACGGTCAGGCAGAAGACCGTTGCCCCCGCACCGGGCTTCCATGCACCGGTCGACATCGCCGTACTGACCGACAGCGGTCGAGCCGAATTCTCCCGCCTTGAGCGTGCCGAGAAATTACTTTCCTGGACTGATCGCCGCATGGACGACTACGCATTGAGCGAAGCGAGCGCCGTGGCGATTCTCGAAAGCCGCCTGTAGCGGTATTCATCCCGCCCCGCGCATCGCTGCGCAGGCCGGCGATGCAAAAAAAAGCCCGTATCGCGAGGATACGGGCGTACCGGATACTTTTGCTGCTGCCACGCTGTGCTCATGGCAACGATGTGACTCGCCGCATGGGGCGCAGTTCCCGGATCCGGGCATTTTCTTTGGTGAAATCTCGAAATCGGCAGGACTACGGATGACGCGACATGCCCGGTGGCTGTGAGCCGATCCGTGCTCGCGCGTTGCTGGCGATGTCGCCGCGCAAGTCGCCGCGCGGCACGGTTTGCCGGCCGGACGGGTTGGCGGGTGGAGGCTGGCGGAGGGTGTTGCGGTGATCCTGCTGGCGATGCGGCGGTTTCACCCGATCGTCGGCATGGACGGGAGCGGTCAGCGCCACGGAAACGACAATGCCGCATGCAACGAGCAGTGACATTGTTTTCATGGCGGGGCTCCCTTCAAGCCGTCAGTGCGGCCTGTTGATATGACGCTAAGGTAAGCGTGGGAGTGCAGGCTTGCTGTAAATATTGGTAAATAGATGTTTCGCGGCACGACAACGGTAATCGACGGCAAGGCATGCGTCGCAACAAAGTCGCGTCGCAAAAAGAAACCGGGCGGCCGAAGCCGCCCGATCGAGCATTCGTTACGCCATCTTGACGGGCGCGCGCCAGGATTCCGGATTGGTCCAGAATGCGCCGCGCAGCCGGTCGCGGCTCGGCGGTGCGGGCGGCTTCGCCGCGCTTGCGCCGATGCGTCCGCGCAGCGAGATCTGACGGCCGCTCGTGCCGAGTCGTTTCACGATTTCGGCGAGCGTACCGTCCGCCTGCCATTCGTCGAAGCGGCGGCGGCAGGTCGGCGGGGACGGATAGCGGCCCGGCAGTTTCGACCAGCCTTCGCCCGTCGACAGCACCCACAGCACGGCGTTGACTACCGATCGGGCTTCCACGCGGGGGCGGCCACGCCGCTCACTCCGTGCGGGCTCCGAGCAAAACAGACCCTCGACCAGCGCCCATTCGTTATCTCTCAAATCGTCGAACAGCATCATGTCCTCACCTCAGCGAAGCTAACTCCGGTGCGCTGCCCTGCGCCGCGCACTCTTCAAGCACTCGATCGTCGAGTGCCGGGTGGGGGCGTCCGGTTGGCCGGCAGCGGCGTTTCTACTCTTCCGTCCGACGAAACCTGCACCCTGTGCGCAAGGTAATGCACGAAGCGTGCCATGTCAGAGGTGAATCCCTTGAGAGCCGCTTGGCAGCGAGCTAACAGCTAAGTCAGCTAGGGGCGTATAAGACGCCAAAATAACCCGTGAGCAAATCGGGACAATCACCAATCTTGTGCAATTCGCCCATGTCACGTGCGTTTGCGAATCTATTGCACCGCAGCGAAACATGGACGACGGGGGCCAGATTCGCTCACGGTGGTCCGTTTCGCACATTAGAATCACGCATCGATATCGGCGATTGATGAGGTCGGGACATGAACGTTACGCTGCGCCAGCTTCGCGTATTCATCGAGGTCGCGCGGCTCAAGAGCTTCAGTCGGGCGGGTGACGAGATCGGGCTCACGCAGTCCGCGGTCAGCCGCTGCGTGCGCGAGCTCGAGGCCGAACTCGGGCTGAAGCTGATCGACCGCACGACGCGCGACGTGCAGCTGACCGACGTCGGTGCGAACCTGATCGCGAGCGTGTCGCGTCTGCTCGACGATCTCGACGACACGCTGCGTGAGATTCGCGAGATCGGCGAGCAGCGCCGCGGGCGCGTGATCGTCGCGGCAAGTCCGACGATTGCATGCAGGCTGATGCCGCGGGTGGTGGCGTCGTGCGAGCGCCAGTTCCCGTTCGTGACGCTCGGCCTGCGCGATGACGTGCAGAGCGACGTGTTGCGCAAGGTGAAGTCGAGCGAAGTCGACTTCGGCGTCGTGATCGGACCGCTGACGGTCGCCGATCTCGTCTGCGAGCCGCTGATGACCGATTCGTTCTGCCTCGTCGCGCGCGCCGATCATCCGCTCGCGGCACGGGCCGAGGTGCCGTGGACGGCGCTGGATGGCGAGCGCCTCGTGCTGCTCGATCATGCGTCGGGCAGTCGGCCGCTGATCGATGCGGCGCTGGCCACGCATCGCGTCAACGCGACGGTCATGCAGGAGCTCGGGCATTCGGCGACCGTGTTCGGGCTGGTCGAGGCCGGTGTCGGCGTGAGCGTGCAGCCGTGGCTGTCGCTGCCGCTGCCTGCCGGCTCGACGCTGGTTGCGCGGCCGCTCACGCCGCGCACCGAGCGCACCGTCGAACTGGTGCGCCGCCGCGACCGGTCGTTGTCGCCCGCCGCGCAGGCGATCTGGGAGCTCGTGCGGCAGATGCCGGCGAGGGCCGAGGATCTCGATTGACGCATATTGGCGTGCGTCCGGTCTGGCTTGCCGGCCGGTACACTACGCGGATCGTGTTCCTCGGCGGTGGTTTTCGATGACGCATTCCGCAGGTTTTTTCCCGGCGAACGATGAGCCGGCGGCGCGCGCCGCGGTACACGCGCTGCGGCCGTCGCTGATCCGCGAGGTCGCAAACGCCGGCTTCGGCGTGCCGGACATGCTGCCGTTCTGGTTCGGCGAATCCGATCGCGTGACGCCGGACTTCATCCGCGACGCCGCGGCCGCGGCGCTGCGCGATGGCGCGACCTTCTACACGCACAATCTCGGTACGGCGGCGCTGCGCGACGCGATCGCGGCCTATGTCAGCGCGCGTCACGGTGCGACGGCGGCCGACACGGTCGCCGTGACGAGTTCGGGCGTGAGTGCGCTGATGCTGGCTGCGCAGATGCTGGTCGGGCCGGGCGAACGTGTCGTCGCGGTCACGCCGCTGTGGCCGAATCTCGTCGAGATCCCGAAGATCCTCGGCGCGCAGGTCGAGTGCGTGCCGCTCGGCTACGGCGACGCGGGCTGGCAGCTCGACGTCGGCCGGTTGCTCGCGGCGCTGACGCCTGATACGCGGATGCTGCTGATCAACTCGCCGAACAACCCGACCGGCTGGACGATGTCGCGCGACGATCAGCAGGCCGTGCTCGCCCATTGTCGTCGTCACGGCATCTGGCTGGTCGCCGACGAGGTGTACGAGCGGCTTGCGTTCGACGAGGGCGGCGCGCCGTCGTTTCTCGATATCGCGTCGCGCGACGAGCGCGTCGTGGTCGTGAATTCGTTCTCGAAGGCATGGGCGATGACGGGCTGGCGGCTCGGATGGCTGATTGCGCCGGCGTCGGTGATGGGCGACCTGTCGAAGCTCGTCGAATACAACACGTCGTGCGCGCCGGGCTTCGTGCAGGCCGCCGGTGAGGTCGCGTTGCGCGACGGGGAGCCGTTCGTTCGGTCGTTCGTCACGGCGCTGCGCCGCGCGCGTGATCACCTGGTCGCCGCGCTGCGGACCCTGCCGGGCGTCGAAGTGCCGCCTCCGCCGGGCGCGATGTACCTGTTCCTGCGGCTGCCGGGCGCGACCGACAGCCTGGCGTTCTGCAAGACGCTGGTGCGCGACGCGGGGCTCGGCCTGGCGCCCGGCCGAGCGTTCGGCCCGGAGGGAGAAGGGTTCGTACGGTGGTGTTATGCGTGCGATCCGTCGCGACTCGATGCGGGTGTCGAGCGGCTGCGCCGGTTCCTCGCACACGGCGCGGGCGTTCGCTGAAGCGGGGACGGAGCGGGCGTGCCGCCCGGGGCGGCGGCCTGTTTCGCTCATCTTTACGCACCGGGCAATTTTGCGTAATATGGCGCTCAGTCACGCGGTTCCGTCGTTGAGCCGTGCTGTTCCGTCCGGTTTGGGCCTGGCTTGAAGTTGATTCGCCGCCCCCGGTTCGTGCTCCCATCAATATGACCGATCAGAATCGGGCGAGCGCGTCTTCCGTTCCTTTCGTCTGTTTGTTGATCCGGTTCGTTTGACCACAGGGTCTGGCCTAGCTGCATGAATACCCAAGAGGCGAAGATCGTCCTCGAGACTGCTTTGATCTGCGCGCAGGAACCGCTGAAGCTCGGCGATTTGCGCAAGCTCTTTGCCGACGGCGTGTCGGCTGACACGGTCCGCACGTTGCTCGAAGATCTGAAACAGGATTGGTCCGGTCGCGGTGTCGAACTGGTGGCGCTGGCGACCGGGTGGCGCTTTCAGAGCAAGCCGGCGATGCGTCATTATCTCGATCGCCTGCATCCCGAGAAGCCGCCGAAATATTCGCGCGCTGTGCTCGAAACGCTCGCAATCATCGCGTACCGGCAGCCCGTCACGCGCGGCGACATCGAAGAGATTCGTGGCGTCACGGTCAATACGCAGGTGGTCAAGCAACTCGAGGATCGCGGCTGGATCGAGGTGATCGGCCATCGCGACGTGCCGGGGCGTCCGGCGCTGTATGCGACGACCAAGCAGTTCCTCGACGATCTCGGCCTGAAGGCGCTCGACGACCTGCCGGCACTCGAAGAGCCGGCCGCGAACATCGAGGCCGCGCTGCTCGCGCAGCAGGCCATGGATTTCGACGGTGACTTAGTGGTGGCCGACGACGCAGCGGCCGACGTGCCGCAGGCGCTGGCGGATAAAGCGCCCGCCGACGAGTCGGCCGAAGGGCCTCGCGATGCCGCGGCCGACGTCGCGTCGACGCAGGAAATTCCGAGTCGCGATACGCTCGATGCTGATCGCGGGCAAATGGAACAGATGGAACAGGTTGGCGCCGAAGCAGTGCCGACCGGTGTGCAGCCCGAGCCGCAGCGTGCGGATTGGAGCGAGGAAGATCGCAAGCCGGCCGCCGAAGCGGCTGCCGGAGACGGAGCGGAAGCGGCCGGCGACATGCCCGGCGAGGCCGATCAGGCCGACGCCTCCCGCTCCCGTCCCGCGGACGACGAGACGCTGGACGACACGTCCGACAGTCTCGCGGATGCCGTCCGAAGCGCCAGTGCGCCCATTGGCGCCGACGCGCTGCCGGACGACGAAGCAGAACCCGAACAGCGTCGCGCCTGATCGCGGCCAACTTCTTGCCGCGCCCGCGCCGGGCGCGAGACCTGACATTTTGAGGTTGTTTTGACAGATATCCACGATATTGAATCGTCCGCGCCTGCCGTGCAGGCAGCGCGTGCCGACGATGCGCCGGAGCAGGATGCTTCGGCCGCGGGTGGCGACGAGCGTCCCCGCCGCGGTCTGCGGCGCGGCCCGCGTAGCCTGATCGCGCGGCGTCGCGCGGCGGCCAAGTCGAAGGGCGCCGAAGGCGAGCAGCAGGGTACCGAGGGCGCGGATGCGCAGTCGGCCGAGGCTGCCGACGCGCAGCCGGCGCGTGCGCCGCGCAAGGAAGGCGCGGCCAAGGGCGGTCGCAAGCCGGCCGGCAAGCGCGAAGGCGCGGCGGCGGGCAAGGGCGGCCAGGCTGGCCAGGGCCGTCGCGGTGCAGCGAAGGCTGAAGGTGGCCCGGCGAAGGCGACGGAAGGCGATGCGTCCCAGGACGAACTGTTCGCATACGTGACGTCGCCGGCCTTCGACGCGGACAACTCCGCGGGCGGTAGCGGTGTGCGTGCGCCGATGTTGCGCCGCGGCCGCGCCCAGCCGGCGAACAAGCGCGTGCTGTCGCCGGACGACGACGCGCCGAAGCTCCACAAGGTGCTGGCGGAAGCGGGCATGGGGTCGCGCCGCGAAATGGAAGAGCTGATCGTCGCCGGCCGCGTGTCGGTGAACGGCGAGCCCGCGCACATCGGCCAGCGGATCATGCCGACCGACCAGGTGCGGATCAACGGCAAGCCGGTCAAGCGTAAGCTGCCGAACAAGCCGCCGCGCGTGCTGCTGTATCACAAGCCGACCGGCGAAATCGTGAGCCACGCGGATCCGGAAGGCCGTCCGTCGGTGTTCGACCGTCTGCCGCCGATGAAGACGGCGAAATGGCTTGCGGTGGGCCGCCTCGACTTCAATACCGAAGGTCTGCTGATGCTGACGACTTCCGGTGATCTCGCGAACCGCTTCATGCATCCGCGTTACAGCGTCGAGCGCGAGTATGCGGTGCGGGTCGTCGGCGAGTTGGCCGAAGGCATGCGGCAGAAACTGCTGCACGGCGTCGAGCTCGACGACGGTCCGGCGAATTTCCTGCGCATCCGCGATGGCGGCGGCGAAGGTACGAACCACTGGTATCACGTCGCGCTGGCCGAGGGCCGCAACCGCGAAGTGCGCCGTATGTTTGAAGCGGTCGGCCTGATGGTGAGCCGGTTGATCCGTACGCGTCACGGCCCGATTCCGCTGCCGCGCGGCCTGAAGCGTGGTCGTTGGGAAGAGCTCGACGACGCACAGGTGCGCAAGCTGATGGCGACCGTCGGCCTGAAGGCGCCGTCCGAGGAGAAGGGCAAGCGCGGCGGCGCTGCCGGTCCGACCGAGCGTCGCCAGCCCGATCCGATGCAGACGTCGATGGGCTTCATCAGCCGCGAACCGGTGCTGACGACGCACGGGCAACTCGACCAGCCGCGTCGCGGCGGTGGCCGACGCGGCGGGCCGGGCTTGCCGGGCCTGAGCGGCTACGGCAGCTTGCCGGTTGCGCCGTCGGGTTACGGCAACCGCGCGGGCGGCGGCCGTGACGGCAATCGTACCGGCGGTGGCCGCGACGGCAACCGCGCAGGCGGCGGTCGCGATGTCGACGGCAATCGCGCGTCGTATGGCGCAGGCCCCAAGCGCGAGGGTGCGGGCGGCAAGCGCGGCGGCAGCAAGGGCGGCGGCAATCGCAATCCGAACGGCAATCGTGCCGATGGCGCCGGCAACGGCGGCCCGCGCGGCGGTCAGCGTCCGCAGCGCAGCCGTACGCGCAGCCGCTAAGCGTCTGTCGATTGACGTGCGGCGGCGCAAAGCCGCCGATACGTCGGCGTGGCCGGCATCCGGCCGGCTTTGTCGATGCGGGGCATTGCGTTGACGGGTTTCGGCTGCATCCATGTCGCGTGCCGCGACAACGACGATCACCGGTGCGGTAGGGTGGTACCGGTCGATAGGGCAGCCCGATTTCGCATTTTCGGTCCGTAAAGGCAGCCGGCGCGCTGCTTTTACCGGCTGGCTTGGCGTTTGCGCCAAAAATCGCTATAATCGCGGAGTCGCTGGGCGTACGGATTCAATGTGCGGCTCAGGTGCGACCACCAGTAAGAAGATGGGCGTTCCGCCCATTTTTTTTTGCTGAAACGGTTAGGCATCTCGGGTAGCGCTTCCTGCGCCGGCTAAGGCGCGCGCCCGCGGGTGAATCGCGAGCGGCGGGCGCGAACACCTGAGAGGACACTGTGCAACTGACGGAACTGATAGAAACCACGGTCACCGGGCTCGGCTACGAGCTGGTGGAACTCGAGCGCACCGGGCGCGGCATGCTTTGCATCTATATCGATCAGCCTGCCGGCATCTCGCTCGAAGATTGCGAAAAGGTTACGCGTCAGCTCCAGCACGTCTTGACGGTCGAAAATATCGATTACGAACGGCTCGAAGTCTCGTCCCCGGGGCTCGACCGCCCGTTGAAGAAGCTGGCCGACTTCGAGCGCTTCGCCGGCAGCGAAGTTTCCGTGACCTTGAAAAAGCCGCTGGACGGGCGCAAGACGTACCGGGGCATTCTGCACGCGCCGAATGGCGAAACGATCGGTTTGGAATTTGAGGGGAAGAAGGGCGAGGCAGCCATGCTGGATTTCACGCTGGCCGATATCGACAAAGCCCGCCTGATTCCGCAAGTTGACTTTAGGAGCCGCAAATAATGAGTCGCGAAGTGTTGATGCTGGTGGATGCGCTGGCGCGCGAGAAAAACGTCGACAAGGATGTGGTGCTGGGCGCCCTCGAGGCCGCGCTCGCTTCCGCTTCCAAGAAGCTGTTCGACGAAGGCGCCGAAATCCGCGTCCATATCGATCGCGAAAGCGGCGAGCACGAAACCTTCCGTCGCTGGCTCGTCGTGCCCGACGAGGCAGGCTTGCAGGAGCCGGATCGCGAGATCCTGCTGTTCGAAGCGCGTGAGCAGAAGCCCGACGTCGAAGTCGGCGAGTATGTCGAGGAACCCGTTCCGTCGATCGAATTCGGTCGCATCGGCGCGCAGGCCGCGAAGCAGGTGATCCTGCAGAAGGTGCGCGACGCGGAGCGCGAGCAGATCCTGAACGACTACCTCGAGCGTGGCGAAAAGATCATGACGGGTACGGTGAAGCGCCTCGACAAGGGCAACTTCATCGTCGAATCGGGCCGCGTCGAGGCGCTGCTGCGCCGCGATCAGCTGATCCCGAAGGAAAACCTGCGCGTGGGTGACCGCGTGCGTGCGTACATCGCGAAGGTCGACCGCACCGCGCGCGGCCCGCAGATCGAGCTGTCGCGCACGGCGCCGGAATTCCTGATGAAGCTGTTCGAGATGGAAGTGCCGGAAATCGAGCAGGGCCTGCTCGAGATCAAGGCGGCTGCCCGCGACCCGGGCGTGCGCGCGAAGATCGGCGTCATCGCCTACGACAAGCGGATCGATCCGATCGGCACCTGTGTCGGCATCCGCGGCTCCCGCGTGCAGGCCGTGCGCAACGAGCTTGGTGGCGAAAACATCGACATCGTGCTATGGTCGGAGGATCCCGCCCAGTTCGTGATCGGCGCGCTCGCGCCGGCAGCCGTCCAGTCGATCGTCGTCGATGAAGAAAAGCATTCGATGGACGTCGTCGTCGACGAGAACGAACTGGCTGTCGCGATCGGCCGCAGCGGTCAGAACGTTCGCCTTGCCGGCGAGCTGACCGGCTGGCAGATCAACATCATGACGCCGGACGAGTCCGCCCTGAAGCAGGGTGAAGAACGCGACCGGCTGCGTGCGCTGTTCATGGCGCGTCTCGACGTCGACGAAGAAGTTGCCGACATCCTGATTGACGAAGGCTTCACGAGCCTCGAAGAAATCGCGTACGTGCCGCTCAACGAAATGCTCGAAATCGAAGCGTTCGACGAGGACACCGTGCACGAACTGCGCAACCGCGCACGCGACGCGCTGTTGACGATGGCCATCGCGAACGAAGAAAAGGTCGAGAACGCAGCGCTGGATCTCAAGAGCCTCGACGGCGTCACGCCGGAGTTGCTCGCGAAGCTGGCCGAACACGGCGTGCAGACGCGCGACGATCTCGCCGAGCTGGCTGTAGATGAACTGGTCGACATGACCGGAATGGAAGAGGATGCCGCTAAGGCGTTGATCATGAAAGCACGTGAACATTGGTTCCAGTGAGAAATGACCATGGCGCACTGATTTGATGGCGGCCGTATGGCCTGACCCGATGCTAACCGCAAGGAATCGGTCCTTGCACTAAGAGGAATGAATGGCGAGTAACAACGTAGCCCAATTTGCCGCGGAACTGAAAATGCCTGCTGGTGTGCTGCTCGAACAGCTGCAGGCAGCGGGCGTCCAGAAAGCGAGTGAAGACGATGCGCTGTCCGAAACGGACAAGGCGCGTCTGCTCGATCATTTGCGCAAGTCGCACGGCGCAACTGACGGCGACAAGCGCAAGATCACGCTGACCCGCAAGCATACGTCGGAGATCAAGCAATCTGACGCGACGGGCAAGGCTCGCACCATTCAGGTCGAGGTTCGCAAGAAGCGTACGTTCGTCAAGCGCGACGACGTGGCCGAAGGTGCGGATCAGGGTCAGGCGCAGGTCGCCGAAGCGGACGACGATGCGGAACTGAAGCGTCGCGAGGAAGAGGCGCGCCGCGAGGCCGAGCTGCTTGAGAAGCAGGCGCAGGAACTGCGCGAGCGTCAGGAACGCCTCGAACGCGAGGAAGCCGAACGTCGCGCCCGCGAGGAAGCGGCCGAGGCCGAGCGCCGTCGCGCCGAGGAAGAAGCGGCGACGAAGCGTGCCGCGGCGGAAGCCGCCGCAGCCCAGCAGCAGGCGGCAGCGCAGCAGGCTGCTGCCGAGCAGGAAGCGACGCCGACGCAGTCCGCGCAGGACGAAGCACGCGCAGCCGCCGAACGCGCGGCCCAGCGCGAAGCGGCGAAGAAGGCCGAGGACGCTGCCCGTGAGGCAGCCGACAAGGCGCGCGCCGAGCAAGAAGAGATCAGCAAGCGTCGCGCGGCGGCGGAAGCCGAGGCACGCGCGATCCGCGAAATGATGAACACGCCGCGCAAGGCCGTGGTCAAGGCAGTCGAGCCGCCGAAGCCGGTCGAACCGCCGAAGCCGGCTGAAGCGAAGGGCACGCTGCACAAGCCGGCGAAGCCGGAAGGTGCGCAGGCGCGTCCGGCCGTGAAGAAGCCGGCTGGCGCGGTGGCTCCGGCCACCACGCAGGCGCCGGCAGGCGCGGGCGACCGCAACAAGAAGCCGGGCGCAGGCAAGGGCGGCTGGCAGGACGACGCGGCGAAGCGTCGCGGCATCAAGACGCGCGGCGACTCGAGCGGCGGCGTCGACCGCGGCTGGCGCGGCGGCCCGAAGGGTCGCGGCCGTCACCAGGACAGCTCGACGTTCCAGGCGCCGACCGAACCGATCGTCCGTGAAGTGCACGTGCCGGAAACCGTGTCGGTGGCCGATCTCGCGCACAAGATGTCGATCAAGGCCTCCGAAGTCATCAAGGTGATGATGAAGATGGGCCAGATGGTCACGATCAACCAGGTGCTGGACCAGGAAACGGCGATGATCATCGTCGAGGAACTGGGCCACCGCGCGGTTGCCGCGAAGCTGGACGATCCGGAAGCGCTGCTGGTCGAAGGCGAATCCGGTACCGATGCCGAGCAGCTGCCGCGTCCGCCGGTCGTCACGGTGATGGGTCACGTCGACCACGGCAAGACCTCGCTGCTCGACCACATCCGCCGCGCGAAGGTTGCCGCGGGCGAAGCGGGCGGCATTACGCAGCACATCGGCGCTTATCACGTCGACACGCCGCGTGGCGTCATCACGTTCCTCGATACGCCGGGTCACGAAGCGTTCACGGCAATGCGTGCACGCGGCGCGAAGGCGACCGACATCGTGGTGCTGGTGGTGGCGGCCGACGACGGCGTGATGCCGCAGACTAAGGAAGCCATCGCCCACGCGAAGGCGGGTGGCGTGCCGATCGTCGTCGCGATCAACAAGATCGACAAGCCGGAAGCGAACCCGGATCGCGTCAAGCAGGAGCTGGTCGCGGAAGGCGTCGTGCCGGAAGAGTACGGTGGCGATTCGCCGTTCGTGCCGGTGTCGGCCAAGACGGGCGCAGGTATCGACGATCTGCTCGAGAACGTGCTGCTGCAGGCCGAAGTGCTGGAACTGAAGGCACCGGTCGAGGCGCCGGCCAAGGGCATCGTGATCGAAGCGAAGCTCGACAAGGGTAAAGGCCCGGTCGCGACGATCCTCGTGCAGTCCGGTACGCTGAACCGCGGCGACATCGTGCTGGCGGGTACGGCCTACGGTCGCGTCCGTGCGATGCTCGACGAGAACGGCAAGCCGACGAAGGAAGCCGGCCCGTCGATCCCGGTCGAAATCCAGGGTCTGTCGGAAGTGCCGGGCGCGGGCGAGGAAGTGATCGTGCTGCCGGACGAGCGCAAGGCGCGTGAAATCGCCCTGTTCCGTCAGGGCAAGTTCCGCGACGTGAAGCTCGCGAAGCAGCAGGCCGCGAAGCTGGAAAGCATGCTGGAGCAGATGGGCGAAGGCGAAGTGCAGAACCTGCCGCTCATCATCAAGGCAGACGTGCAGGGTTCGCAGGAAGCGCTCGTGCAGTCGCTGCTCAAGCTGTCGACCGATGAAGTGCGCGTGCAGATCGTGCACAGCGCGGTCGGTGGCATCAGCGAAAACGACGTCAACCTCGCGACGGCATCGAAGGCGGTCATCATCGGCTTCAACACGCGTGCGGACGCACAGGCACGCAAGCTGGCCGAGGCGAACGGCATCGATATCCGCTACTACAACATCATCTACGACGCAGTGGACGAGGTGAAGGCGGCGATGTCGGGCATGCTGGCGCCGGAGAAGCGTGAAGTCATCACCGGTATGGTCGAGGTGCGCCAGGTGTTCAAGGTGCCGAAGATCGGCACGGTCGCCGGCTGTATGGTCACCGACGGTATCGTCAAGCGCTCGTCGTCGGTTCGCGTGCTGCGCAACAACGTCGTGATCTTCACGGGCGAACTCGAATCGCTGAAGCGCTTCAAGGACGACGTGAAGGAAGTCAAGCAAGGCTTCGAGTGCGGTATGTCGGTGAAGAACTTCAACGACGTCACCGAAGGCGACCAGTTCGAAGTCTTCGAAGTGACCGAAGTCGCACGTACGCTGTAATCGTTGCGTATCGGCTCTTGGGCGGGGCAGGCTTGGGCCTGTCCCGCCCATTTTCATGGTGGCGTGCCGAACATGGCCGCCGCTTCATCCTGATAAACGGATCACGGATCGATCATGTCCAGGAAACGTACTTCCCCCAATCGCAACGTTCAGATCGCCGATCAGATTCAGCGCGATCTGTCCGAACTCATCATGCGCGAGGTCAAAGATCCGCGCATCGGCATCGTGACCATCCAGAGCGTGGAACTCACGCCGGACTATGCGCACGCGAAGGTCTACTTCACGGCGCTCACCGGCGATCCGGAGAAAACGCAGGAGGCGCTGAACCATGCGTCGGGGCACCTGCACAACCTGCTGTTCAAGCGCCTGCACATTCACACGGTGCCGACGCTGCATTTCCACTACGACCAGACGATCGAGAAGGCCGTCGAAATGTCGCGCCTGATCAAGGAAGCGAACTCGACACGCGCGAAGGACGACGACGAGGCCGACACGCCTGCCAAGGACGATTGAGCTCGACCGGCCTATGACGAATGCAGCACCCCCACGTCCGCGCGTGCCCCGACGCGTGCTGGACGGCGTTCTCCTGCTCGACAAGCCGATCGGCCTGTCGAGCAACGATGCGCTGATTCGCGCAAAGCGCCTGCTTCTTGCGAAGAAAGCCGGTCACACCGGCACGCTCGATCCGCTGGCTTCGGGCCTGCTGCCGCTGTGCTTCGGCGAGGCGACGAAGTTCTCGCAGGACTTGCTCGACGCCGACAAGACGTATGAAGCGACGATGCGTCTCGGCCAGCGCACGGCCACCGGCGACGCGGAAGGCGAGGTGATCGACACGCGGCTCGTCGAATGCGATCGCGCGGCGGTGGAGGCCGCGCTCGTGCGCTTCACCGGCGACATCGTGCAGGTACCGCCGATGTATTCGGCGCTCAAACGCGACGGCAAGCCGCTGTACGAATATGCGCGGGCCGGCCAGACCGTCGAGCGGGAAGGCCGCAACGTGGCGATCCATGCGCTCGATCTGCTCGCCTGCGAACTGCCCGACGTGACGTTTCGCGTGACCTGCAGCAAGGGCACGTACGTGCGTACGCTCGCGGAAGATATCGGTGAAGCGCTTGGCTGCGGTGCGCATCTGACGATGCTGCGCCGCACGGGCGTCGGCGCGCTGACGCTCGAGCATGCGGTGACGCTCGATGCGCTGTCGGACGCTGCCGAAGCGGCGCGCGAGGCGTGGCTTCAGCCGGTCGATGCGTTGCTGTCGACGTTTCCGCTGGTGCGTCTCGACGAAGCCAGCGCGAAGCGGTTCCTGCACGGCCAGCGTCTGCCGCTGTCGGCGCTCGAGCCGATCGACGCGGCCGATGGCGAGCGCGTGCGCGTGTACGACGCCACCCGGTTGCTCGGCGTGGCGCGCAAGGCGAATGGCGTGCTTGCCCCGGAACGGCTCGTCGTGACGGCTCAATGACGCAGCAGCGCACGCAAGTGCGCGCGGCATGTCAAGTCCTGGAATAGGTTGACAGTATTCAGACGCTAGAACGCCCGATGCACCGCATCGGGCGTTTTGTATTTCAGCGCGGCATGCGG
>NZ_CADFDM010000023.1:0-18215 GCF_902832985.1 Burkholderia sp. BCC0097 | reverse complement strand
CGTGATCGCTGCCGTCAGCGTCGTCTTGCCGTGGTCAACGTGACCAATCGTACCAACGTTCACGTGCGGCTTGGTCCGCTCAAATTTACCTTTTGCCATGATTCTCTTCTTTCAAAAATTATCGGTGGGTAGCTACAGATTTACTTCGACTTCGCGCTGATGATCGCTTCAGCAACGTTGCGCGGAGCTTCAGCGTAGTGCTTGAACTCCATCGTGTACGTTGCACGACCTTGCGTCAGCGAACGCAGCGACGTCGAGTAACCGAACATTTCCGACAGCGGCACTTCGGCGCGCACGATCTTGCCGCCGCCAACCATGTCTTCCATGCCCTGGACGATGCCGCGACGGCCCGACAGGTCGCCCATCACGTTGCCCATGTAGTCTTCCGGCGTCTCGACTTCGACGGCCATCATCGGCTCGAGGACGACCGGGTTCGCCTTGCGCATCGCTTCCTTGAACGCCATCGAACCGGCCATGCGGAACGCGTTTTCGTTCGAGTCAACGTCGTGGTACGAACCGAACGTCAGGTGAACCTTCACGTCGACGACCGGGAAGCCAGCCAGCACACCCGACTTCAGCGTGTCCTGGATACCCTTGTCGACCGCCGGGATGTATTCACGCGGAATCACACCACCCTTGATCTCGTCGAAGAACTCGTAGCCCTTGCCTTGTTCGTTCGGCTCGAGCGTGATGACCGCGTGACCGTACTGGCCGCGACCACCCGACTGCTTGACGAACTTGCCGTCGACATCCTTCGCCGTCGAACGGATCGTTTCGCGGTACGCAACCTGCGGCTTGCCGACGGTCGCTTCCACGCCGAATTCACGCTTCATCCGGTCGACCAGAATTTCGAGGTGGAGCTCGCCCATGCCCGAAATGATGGTCTGGCCCGACTCTTCGTCGGTCTGCACGCGGAACGACGGGTCTTCCTGAGCCAGACGGTTCAGTGCGAGGCCCATCTTTTCCTGGTCGGCCTTGGTCTTCGGCTCGACTGCCTGCGAAATCACCGGCTCCGGGAACACCATGCGTTCGAGAACGATCGGGTTCGCCGGGTCGCACAGCGTGTCGCCCGTGGTTGCTTCCTTCAGGCCGACCGCTGCGGCGATGTCGCCCGCGCGGACTTCCTTGATTTCTTCACGCTGGTTCGCGTGCATCTGCAGAATACGGCCGAGGCGTTCCTTCTTGCCCTTGGTCGAGTTCAGCAGCGTGTCGCCCGAGTTGACGACGCCCGAGTACACACGGAAGAAGATCAGCTGGCCGACGAACGGGTCGGTCATGATCTTGAACGCGAGCGACGAGAACTTCTCTTCGTCCGACGCCTTGCGCTCCGCTTCTTCACCGTTTTCGAGCTCGCCCTTGACCGGCGGGATGTCGACCGGCGACGGCAGGAAATCGATCACGGCGTCGAGCATACGCTGCACGCCCTTGTTCTTGAACGCGGTACCGCACAGCATCGGCTGGATTTCACACGCGATCGTACGATCACGCAGCGCCTTGACGATGTCGGCTTCCGGCAGATCGCCTTCTTCCAGGTACTTGTTCATCAGGTCTTCGCTGGCTTCGGCAGCCACTTCGACCATCTTTTCGCGCCATTCCTTGCAGGTTTCCGCGAGCTCGGCCGGGATGTCGACGTAGTCGAACTTCGTGCCTTGCGACGCTTCGTCCCAAATGATCGCCTTCATCTTGATCAGGTCGACGACGCCCTTGAAGTTTTCTTCCGCGCCGATCGGCACCACGACCGGAACCGGGTTCGCCTTCAGGCGCAGACGGAGCTGGTCGTAGACCTTGAAGAAGTTCGCGCCGGTACGGTCCATCTTGTTGACGAACGCGAGACGCGGCACCTTGTACTTGTTCGCTTGGCGCCACACCGTTTCCGACTGCGGCTGCACGCCGCCCACTGCGCAGTACACCATGCACGCGCCGTCGAGCACGCGCATCGAACGTTCCACTTCGATCGTGAAGTCGACGTGGCCCGGGGTGTCGATGATGTTGATGCGGTGTTCCGGATAGTTGCCGCCCATGCCCTTCCAGAAGGCCGTGGTAGCAGCGGACGTGATCGTGATGCCACGTTCCTGTTCCTGCTCCATCCAGTCCATCGTGGCTGCGCCGTCGTGGACTTCACCGATCTTGTGGTTCACACCGGTGTAAAACAGAATGCGCTCGGTCGTCGTCGTTTTGCCGGCGTCGATGTGAGCGCTAATACCGATATTGCGGTAGCGCTCGATAGGAGTCTTGCGAGCCACTTTGATCCTCTACTGGGATGACGTGATGCAGCCCTGCTGCATCACGCCTCAACACAAACGGGCGAGGCGCCTGAAAAGCGCACCCGCCCGGAATTTATTTCCGCAAACAGCCCAGCCAGGCGCTTAGAAACGGAAATGCGAGAACGCGCGGTTGGCTTCTGCCATGCGGTGAACTTCGTCGCGCTTCTTCATCGCGCCGCCACGGCCTTCGGCCGCTTCGGAGAGTTCACCTGCCAGACGCAGGGCCATCGACTTCTCGCTGCGCTTCTTCGCAGCCTCACGCAGCCAGCGCATCGCCAATGCCATACGACGCGACGGGCGCACTTCGACCGGAACTTGATAGTTGGCACCACCAACGCGACGGCTCTTCACTTCGACCACCGGCTTCACGTTGTTGAGCGCAACCGTGAACACTTCCAGCGGGTCCTTGCCACCCTTGGTCTGGATTTGTTCGAATGCGCCATAAACGATGCGCTCTGCGACCGACTTCTTGCCGGACAGCATCAGCATGTTCATGAACTTGGCAACATCAACGTTACCGAACTTCGGATCCGGCAACACTTCCCGCTTGGGGACTTCGCGACGACGCGGCATGATTCTTCCTTTACTTGTTCAGTTGGAGCTGGATTCAGCTCCGCGGCCACCAACAAACCCGATCACATCTTCACGACTAACCAGCTTGGCCGGGTGACCACTTACTCGACAGCACCGGCAATCCGGCACTCCCGCCTCGACCGCCCTGCGGCGATCCCTGATCAAAAACTGCTTACTTGGCAGCCTTTGCACGCTTCGCGCCGTACTTCGAACGCGCTTGCTTACGGTCCTTGACGCCCTGGGTATCCAGCGAGCCGCGAACCATGTGGTAACGCACACCCGGCAAGTCCTTCACACGGCCGCCGCGGATCAGCACAACCGAGTGTTCCTGCAGGTTGTGGCCTTCACCGCCGATGTACGAAATCACTTCGAAGCCGTTCGTCAGACGAACCTTGGCAACCTTACGGAGTGCCGAGTTAGGCTTCTTCGGCGTCGTCGTGTACACACGGGTGCACACGCCGCGACGCTGGGGGCAGTCCTGCAGGGCCGGGCTCTTGCTCTTCGTCGTTTCCGACTGACGGCCTTTGCGAACCAGTTGGTTGATGGTTGGCATTGTTTATTCCTGAAATTGAACAAAATCTGCACGCCGATTTCGGGCAAAGCGAGAATCGGCGCACAGTTGACTTCCGAACCGGCGAATCGGGTGCGAACTGTCGAACGCGACTCGGCCCGCCGAATACCGGAACCCAGCATGATATTCCGGAAATACCAACTAAGTCAACGGCTTGCGTGATTTTCCGGCTGATCGCGGGGTTTACAGGAGGGGTCGGAACGCTGTGTCAGGCCGATTCGACGACGTCGATGATCTCGTCGCCGAAGCGTTCCAGCTTGCGCACGCCCATGCCGGGGATGTGACGCAGGTCGTCGATCGTCTCCGGTGCATTGCGCGCGATTTCGGCGAGCGTCGCGTCGTGGAAGATCACGTAGGCCGGCACGCCGTCCGTCTTCGCGGTTTCCGCACGCCATGCGCGCAGCGCGTCCCACCGCGCGCGCTCGCGGGCACCCATGCCGGCCGTCGGGTCGACGCGCGTGCCGCTGCGGCTCGACGACTGGCGCGTGCGCTGCGGCTTCACGTAGCGGCGCAGCGTGACCTTTTCCTCGTTCTTCAGCACCGGCTTCGCGGCCTCGGTCAGCACCAGCGCGCCGAAGCCCCCATGATCGACGGCCAGGTAGCCGTACGCGACCAGCTGCCGGAAAATCGCGCGCCACTCGGGCTCGGACAGCGCCGCGCCGATCCCGAACGTGCTCAACTGGTCATGGCCGCGCTGCAGCACCTTCTCGGTGCGGCCGCCGCGCAGGATCTCGATCAGATGGCTCGCACCGAAGTTGAAGCCGCTCGCGCGCTGCGCGCGGAACACGCACGACAGCGCCATCTGCGCCTCGCGCGTAGCGTCCCACGAATCGGGCGGCTCGAGGCACGTGTCGCAGTTGCCGCACGGCTGACTCGCCTCGCCGAAGTAGTTCAGCAGCCGTACGCGGCGGCACGAGATCGTCTCACACAGCCCGAGCAGCGCGTCGAGCTTCGACGTCTGCACGCGCTTGTGCGCGTCATCCGCATCGGATTCGTCGATCATCTTGCGCTGCTGGACGACGTCGCCGAGGCCATATGCCATCCACGCGTTCGCGGGCATCCCGTCGCGGCCCGCACGGCCGGTTTCCTGGTAGTAGCCTTCGACGCTCTTCGGCAAATCGAGGTGCGCGACGAAGCGCACGTCGGGCTTGTCGATGCCCATGCCGAATGCGATCGTCGCGCACATCACGATGCCTTCCTCGCGCTGGAACATTTCCTGGTGCTTCTGCCGCACCTCGAACTCCATGCCCGCGTGATACGGCAGCGCGCGCACGCCCTGCGCCTTCAGCCATTCGGCCGTTTCCTCGACCTTGCGGCGCGACAGGCAATAGACGACGCCGGCGTCGGTCGTGCCGTCTGCATTCGTGTGTTCGGCGCGGATGAAGTCGAGCAGTTGCGAACGCGCGTTGTCCTTTTCGACGATCCGGTAGCGGATGTTCGGGCGGTCGAAGCTCGACACGAACACGCGCGCGTCGTCGAGCGCGAGACGATGGATGATCTCGTCGCGCGTAATCGCGTCGGCCGTGGCGGTCAGCGCAATGCGCGGCACCGACGGGAAGCGCTCGTGCAGCACCGACAGCTGGATGTATTCCGGGCGGAAATCGTGCCCCCATTGCGACACGCAGTGCGCTTCGTCGATCGCGAACAAGCCGATCTTCGCGCGCTCGAGCAGCTCGAGGAAGCGCCCCGTCATCAAGCGCTCCGGCGCCACGTACAGCAGATCGATGTCGCCCTCGCGCAGCGCGCGCTCGGTGGCCGCCGCCTCGGCGCCCGACAGCGTCGAATTCAGGTAGGCCGCACGCACGCCGACTTCGCTCAACGCGGCGACCTGGTCCTGCATCAGCGCGATCAGCGGCGACACGACGATGCCGGCGCCCTGCCCGGCCTCGCGGCGCAGCAGCGCGGGAATCTGGTAGCACAGCGACTTGCCGCCGCCAGTCGGCATCAGCACGAGACAATCGCCGCCGCCGGCGACGTGCTCGACGATCTCGCCCTGCTGGCCGCGAAAAGCGGAGTAACCAAAGACTTCGTCGAGTATTTCGAGGGCGCGGGACATGAACGAGACCAGGGACGGCTAAACGATGACCGCAATTTTAACAACCCGCTCGCGCGACGCGTGGCGAATCGCACGATGTTGGCCATTCGGTCAGGGTTCGTTCGCGTGCATCACGGGCCTGTCGCGATCATGCCGAAGGTGATCGCGGGGCATACGCCGGCGCGGCACAGGCACGTCATGCGCGTGAACGAAGGGTGAAAAAAAACCGCCCGGCAGAACCGGGCGGTTTCGGTGGCAGCGATGATAGCAAGGCAACGCGGCTTGCGCCGCGCCGCGCTTACTCGGCTGCCGGGTGTTGCGGCTCTTCTGCCGGCGCGCTCGGCGTGCCGAAGTCGAATGCCTCTTCCGCTGCGATCTGGTCGAAACGCTCGCGATCCGACGACTCCTTCGCCTTGCGTGCCTTGTGGAACGCGAGACCCGTACCGGCCGGAATCAGACGGCCGACGATCACGTTTTCCTTCAGGCCGCGCAGATCGTCGCGCTTGCCCATGATCGCCGCTTCGGTCAGCACGCGGGTCGTTTCCTGGAACGATGCCGCGGAGATGAACGAATCGGTCGACAGCGATGCCTTCGTGATACCGAGCAGCACGTTGTCGTACGAAGCCGGACGCTTGCCCTCGGCGATCATGCGATCGTTCTCGTCCAGCATGTCGGAACGCTCGACCTGTTCGCCCGGGATGAAGCGCGTATCGCCGTTGTCGGTGATCTGCACACGACGCAGCATCTGGCGAACGATCACCTCGATGTGCTTGTCGTTGATCTTCACGCCCTGCAGACGGTACACGTCCTGCACTTCGTCGACGATGTAGCGCGACAGCGCCTCGATACCCTGCAGACGCAGGATGTCGTGCGGATCGGCCGGACCGTCCACGATCATTTCGCCCTTGTTGACGACTTGGGCATCGTGAACCAGAACCTGCTTTTCCTTCGCGATCAGGAACTCGTGCTGGTTGCCCTCGAGGTCCGTGATGACGAGACGCTGCTTGCCCTTCGTGTCCTTGCCGAACGACGTCGTACCGGTGACTTCCGCGAGAATGCCGGCATCCTTCGGCGAACGCGCTTCGAACAGTTCCGCCACCCGCGGCAGACCGCCGGTAATGTCACGCGTCTTCTGCGCTTCCGTCGGGATACGTGCGAGCACTTCACCGACCTGCACCTGCTGGCCATCCTTCACGGTGATCAGTGCGCCGACCTGGAAGCCGATCTGCACTGCGTGCTCCGTGCCCGGGATCTTCACTTCCTCGCCGTTCGCGTCGAGCAGCTTCACCTGCGGACGCACGCTCTTCGAAGCCTGCGAACCGCGGCGCTTCACGTCGATCACGACCAGCGTCGACAGGCCGGTCACGTCGTCGATCTGCTTCGCGACGGTCACGCCTTCCTCGACGTTCTCGAACTTCACCGTACCACCGTACTCGGTGATGATCGGACGCGTCAGCGGGTCCCACGTGGCGAGCTGCGTGCCGGCCTTGATCGTCGCGCCGTCGAGCTGCAGCAGCGTCGCGCCGTACGGCACTTTGTGACGTTCGCGCTCGCGACCGAAGTCGTCGGTGATCATCGCTTCGCCCGAACGGGAAATGACGATCTGCTCGCCCTTCGCGTTCGTGACGTAGCGCATCGTCGCCGTGAAGCGGACGATACCGTTGCTCTTCGCTTCGACCGACGAAGCCACTGCCGCACGCGATGCCGCACCACCGATGTGGAACGTACGCATCGTCAGCTGCGTGCCCGGTTCACCGATCGACTGCGCCGCGATCACGCCGACTGCTTCGCCGACGTTCACGAGCGAGCCGCGGCCGAGGTCGCGGCCGTAGCAGGCTGCGCACAGGCCGTAACGCGTTTCGCAGGTCAGCGGCGTGCGCACGCGCACTTCGTCGATGCCGAGGCGTTCGATTTCCTCGACCGCGGTTTCGTCGAGCAGCGTGCCCGATTCGTACAGCGTTTCCTGCGTTTCCGGATTCACGACGTCCGCGACCGCGACGCGGCCGAGGATTCGGTCGCGCAGCGCTTCGACGACTTCACCGCCTTCGACCAGCGCCTTCATCGCCACGCCGTTCGACGTGCCGCAATCGTCTTCCACCACGACCAGATCCTGCGTGACGTCGACCAGACGACGCGTCAGGTAACCCGAGTTCGCGGTCTTCAGTGCCGTATCAGCCAGACCCTTACGTGCACCGTGGGTCGAGATGAAGTACTGCAACACGTTCAGACCTTCGCGGAAGTTCGCGGTAATCGGCGTCTCGATAATCGAGCCGTCCGGCTTCGCCATCAGGCCGCGCATACCTGCCAGCTGACGAATCTGAACCGCCGAACCCCGGGCGCCCGAGTCGGCCATCATGTAGATCGAGTTGAACGACTCCTGACGCGTCTCGTTGCCGTCGCGGTCCGTCACCGGCTCCGTCGACAGCTGCTCCATCATCGCCTTGCCGACCGCTTCCGACGTTGCCGACCAGATGTCGACCACGTTGTTGTAGCGCTCCTGCGCGGTGACGAGACCCGACATGTACTGGCGGTCGTACTCCTTCACCTTCTTCGCGGCGTCGCCGACGATCGTTTCCTTCTGCGGCGGCACGAGCATGTCGTCCACGCAGATCGAAATGCCGGCACGCGTCGCGAGACGGAAACCCGACTGCATCAGCTGGTCGGCGAAGACGACCGTCGCGCGCAGACCGCACTTGCGGAATGCCGTGTTGATCAGGCGCGAGATTTCCTTCTTCTTCAGCGGCTTGTTCAGCACCGAGAACGGCAGGCCGTGCGGCAGGATCTCCGACAGGATCGCGCGGCCGACGGTCGTCGCGTACAGCGTGATCTTCGGCACGAACGGCGGCGCGCCTTCCGACTTGTCTTCGTTGTGGACCATTTCGGTGATCCGCACGTTGACGCGCGAGGCCAGCTCGACTTCCTTGTTCTCGTACGCGCGGATGACTTCCGACACGCCCGTGAACGACAGGCCTTCGCCCTTGCCGTTGACCGCTTCGCGGGTCGCGTAGTACAGACCCAGCACGATATCCTGCGACGGCACGATCGACGGATCGCCGTTGGCCGGGAACAGCACGTTGTTCGACGCGAGCATCAGCGTGCGCGCTTCCATCTGCGCTTCGAGCGACAGCGGCACGTGAACGGCCATCTGGTCACCGTCGAAGTCGGCGTTGAACGCCGCGCAGACGAGCGGGTGCAGCTGGATTGCCTTGCCTTCGATCAGCACCGGCTCGAACGCCTGGATACCGAGACGGTGCAGCGTCGGCGCACGGTTCAGCATCACCGGGTGCTCGCGGATCACCTCTTCGAGGATGTCCCACACCACCGGCGTCTGGTTCTCGACTTCCTTCTTCGCAGCCTTGATGGTCGTAGCGACGCCCATCACTTCCAGCTTGTTGAAGATGAACGGCTTGAACAGCTCGAGCGCCATCAGCTTCGGCAGACCGCACTGGTGCAGCTTCAGCGTCGGGCCGACCACGATGACCGAACGGCCCGAGTAGTCGACGCGCTTGCCCAGCAGGTTCTGACGGAAACGACCGCCCTTGCCCTTGATCATGTCGGCAAGCGACTTCAGCGGACGCTTGTTCGCGCCCGTCATCGCCTTGCCGCGACGACCGTTGTCGAGCAGCGAGTCGACGGCTTCCTGCAGCATCCGCTTTTCGTTGCGGACGATGATTTCAGGCGCCTTCAGCTCGAGCAGACGCTTCAACCGGTTGTTACGGTTGATCACGCGGCGATACAGGTCGTTCAGGTCCGACGTCGCGAAACGGCCGCCATCCAGCGGCACGAGCGGACGCAGTTCCGGCGGCAGCACCGGCAGCACTTCGAGGATCATCCACTCGGGCTTGATGCCCGAGCGCTGGAATGCCTCGAGGACCTTCAGGCGCTTCGCGTACTTCTTGATCTTCGCTTCCGAGCCGGTGTTCTTCAGCTCGGTGCGCAGCGTCTCGACCTGCTCGTCGATGTTGATCGCGCGCAGCAGTTCACGCACGCCTTCCGCGCCCATTTCGGCACGGAATTCGTCGCCGTATTCCTCGACCTTGTTGTAGTAATCCTCTTCGGTCATGATCTGCCGCGCCTTCAGCGGCGTCATCCCCGGTTCGATCACCACGTACGCTTCGAAGTACAGCACGCGTTCGATGTCGCGCAGCGTCATGTCGAGCACCATGCCCAGACGCGACGGCAGCGACTTCAGGAACCAGATGTGCGCGACCGGCGAGGCCAGCTCGATGTGGCCCATCCGTTCGCGACGCACCTTCGCCAGCGTCACTTCGACGCCGCACTTCTCGCAGATCACGCCGCGGTGCTTCAGGCGCTTGTACTTGCCGCACAGGCACTCGTAGTCCTTGATCGGCCCGAAGATCTTCGCGCAGAACAGACCATCGCGTTCCGGCTTGAACGTACGGTAGTTGATGGTCTCCGGCTTCTTCACTTCGCCGAACGACCACGAACGGATCTTGTCAGGCGAGGCCAGACCGATCTTGATCGCGTCGAAAACTTCTTCCTGTTGGACTTGCTTGAATAGATCGAGCAGAGCTTTCATTGCTTTCTCTCCGTAGTCCGATTAATTGCGGTCGAGATCGATATCGATACCGAGCGAGCGGATTTCCTTCACGAGCACGTTGAAGGATTCCGGCATGCCTGCATCGATCACGTGATCGCCCTTGACGAGGTTTTCGTACACCTTCGTCCGGCCGGTCACGTCGTCCGACTTCACCGTCAGCATTTCCTGCAGCACGTAGGACGCGCCGTACGCTTCGAGCGCCCACACTTCCATTTCACCGAAACGCTGGCCACCGAACTGCGCCTTACCACCCAGCGGCTGCTGCGTGACGAGCGAGTACGGGCCGGTCGAACGTGCGTGCATCTTGTCGTCGACCAAGTGGTGCAGCTTCAGGTAGTGCATGTAGCCGAGCGTCACGCGACGTTCGAACATTTCACCCGTGCGGCCGTCGTACAGGCGGACCTGGTTCTTCGACGGGTTCATGCCGAGCTGTTCGGCGATGTCGTCCGGGAACGCGAGGTCGAGCATCTTGCCCATTTCTTCCTCGGTCGCACCGTCGAACACCGGCGTCGCGAACGGCACGCCTTCGCGCAGGTTCTTCGCGAGTTCGAGGATCTCGTCGTCGGTGAAGCTTTCCAGATCTTCCTGGCGGCCCGACTCGTTGTAGATCTTCGTCAGGAACGTGCGCAGTTCCTCGATCTTCGCCTGACGCTGCAGCATTTCGCCGATACGCCAGCCGAGGCCCTTCGCGGCCCAGCCGAGGTGCACTTCCAGAACCTGACCCACGTTCATCCGCGACGGCACGCCGAGCGGGTTCAGCACGACGTCTGCCGGACGGCCATCGGCCATGTACGGCATGTCTTCGATCGGGACGATCTTCGACACGACACCCTTGTTACCGTGACGGCCTGCCATCTTGTCGCCAGGCTGCAGACGGCGCTTCACCGCGAGGTACACCTTGACCATCTTCAGCACGCCCGGCGGCAGTTCGTCGCCTTGCGTGAGCTTCTTGCGCTTCTCTTCGAACGCGAGATCGAACTGGTGACGCTTCTCTTCGATCGAGTTCTTGATCGCTTCGAGCTGCGCCGCTGCTTCGTCGTCCGCGAGGCGGATGTCGAACCAGTGGTAGTGGTCGAGGTCTTCCAGGTAAGCCTGGTCGATCTTCGTGCCCTTCGCGAGCTTCTTCGGACCGCCGTTCGCGACCTTGCCCACGAGCATGCGTGCGAGACGCTGGAACGCGTCGCCTTCCACGATGCGCAGCTGGTCGTTCAGGTCGAGACGGTAGCGCTTCAGTTCGTCGTCGATGATCTGTTGCGCACGCTTGTCGCGCTGGATGCCTTCACGCGTGAACACCTGGACGTCGATCACGGTGCCGCTCATGCCCGACGGCACGCGCAGCGACGTGTCCTTCACGTCCGAAGCCTTCTCGCCGAAGATCGCGCGCAGCAGCTTCTCTTCCGGCGTCAGCTGGGTCTCGCCCTTCGGCGTGACCTTGCCGACCAGCACGTCGCCTGCTTCGACTTCAGCACCGATGTACACGATGCCCGATTCGTCGAGACGGCCGAGCTGGACTTCCGCCAGGTTCGAGATGTCGCGCGTGATTTCTTCCGGCCCGAGCTTCGTGTCGCGTGCAACGACGTTCAGCTCTTCGATGTGGATCGACGTGTAGCGATCGTCCGCGACCACCTTCTCCGAGATCAGGATCGAATCCTCGAAGTTGTAGCCGTTCCACGGCATGAACGCGATCAGCATGTTCTGGCCGAGCGCGAGCTCACCCAGGTCCGTCGAGGCGCCGTCGGCCAGCACGTCGCCGCGCGAGACCTTGTCGCCCATCTTCACGATCGGACGCTGGTTGATGTTCGTGTTCTGGTTCGAACGCGTGTACTTGATCAGGTTGTAGATGTCGACACCGACTTCACCCGCGACCGCTTCGTCGTCGTTCACGCGAATCACGATACGGCCTGCGTCGACGTAATCGACCACACCGCCGCGGAACGCCTGGACCGTCGTACCCGAGTCGACCGCGCAGGTGCGCTCGATGCCCGTACCAACGACCGGCTTTTCCGGACGCAGACACGGCACGGCCTGACGCTGCATGTTCGAACCCATCAGCGCGCGGTTCGCGTCATCGTGCTCGAGGAACGGGATCAGCGAGGCTGCGACCGACACGATCTGCGACGGCGCGACGTCCATGTACTGGATACGATCCGGCGTGACCATCATCGTTTCGCCGGCTTCGCGCGACGACACGAGTTCGTCGATCAGCGTGCCGTTCTCGTCGATCGCGGCGTTCGCCTGAGCGATCATGTAGCGGCCTTCCTCGATCGCCGACAGGTAGTCGATCTGGTCGGTCACCTTGCTGTCCACGACCTTGCGGTACGGCGTCTCGAGGAAGCCGTACTCGTTCAGGTGCGCGTACAGTGCGAGCGAGTTGATCAGGCCGATGTTCGGACCTTCCGGCGTTTCGATCGGGCACACGCGGCCGTAGTGGGTCGGGTGCACGTCGCGGACTTCGAAGCCTGCGCGCTCGCGCGTCAGACCGCCCGGGCCCAGTGCGGAAACACGGCGCTTGTGCGTGATTTCCGACAGCGGGTTGGTCTGGTCCATGAACTGCGACAGCTGCGACGAACCGAAGAACTCGCGGATCGCCGACGAAATCGGCTTCGAGTTGATCAGGTCGTGCGGCATCAGGTTTTCGCTTTCGGCCTGGCCGAGGCGTTCCTTGACCGCGCGCTCGACACGCACGAGACCCGCGCGGAACTGGTTTTCCGCCAGTTCGCCGACACAACGCACACGACGGTTGCCGAGGTGGTCGATGTCGTCCACTTCGCCCTTGCCGTTGCGCAGCTCGACGAGGATCTTGATCGTCGCGAGGATGTCGTCGTCCTGCAGCGTCATCGGGCCGACGATCTCGTCGCGGCCGACGCGGCGGTTGAACTTCATACGGCCGACCTTCGACAGGTCGTACGCTTCTTCGCTGTAGAACAGACGGTTGAACAGCGCCTCGACCGCTTCTTCGGTCGGCGGCTCGCCCGGACGCATCATGCGGTAGATCGCGATGCGCGCGGCCGTCTTGTCGGTCGTTTCGTCGACACGCAGCGTCGACGAGATGTACGGGCCCTGGTCCAGATCGTTCGTGTAGAGCGTCTGGATGTCCTTGATGCCCGCTTCGCGCAGCTTCTCGAGCACGCTTTCCGTGACTTCGTCGTTCGCGCTCGCGATCACTTCGCCAGTGTCGCCGTCGACGACGTTCTTCGCCAGCACGCGGCCGAGCAGATAGTCTTCCGGCACCGAGATGAACTTGGTCTTCGCGGCTTCGAGGTCACGAATGTGCTTCGCGTTGATCCGCTTGTCCTTCTGGACGATGACCTTGCCGTCGCGATCCGTGATGTCGAAACGCGCGACTTCACCACGCAGGCGCTCAGGCACGAACTCGAGTTGCGCGCCTTCGTCCATCAGCGTGAAGTTGTCGAACACGAAGAAGTTCGCGAGGATCTGTTCCGGCGTCAGGCCGATGGCCTTCAGCAGGATCGTGACCGGCATCTTGCGGCGACGGTCGACGCGGAAGTACAGGATGTCCTTCGGATCGAATTCGAAGTCGAGCCACGAGCCGCGGTACGGAATGATCCGTGCCGAGAACAGCAGCTTGCCCGAGCTGTGCGTCTTGCCCTTGTCGTGTTCGAAGAACACGCCCGGCGAACGGTGCAGCTGCGAGACGATGACACGCTCGGTGCCGTTGATGACGAACGAGCCCGTCGGCGTCATGAGCGGAATTTCGCCCATGTACACTTCCTGCTCCTTCACTTCCTTGACGACCGGCTTGTTCGGCGATTCCTTGTCGAGGATGACGAGGCGGACCTTCGCGCGCAACGCGGAGCAGTACGTCAGGCCTCGCTGCTGGCATTCCTTGATGTTGAATGCCGGCGAGGACAGCGCATAGCTCACGAACTCGAGGCGCGCGAAACCGTTGTGCGAAACAATGGGAAATACCGACGTGAACGCGGCCTGCAAACCCTCGGGCTTACGTTGCGTCGCGGGCACATCGGCTTGCAGAAACGTGCTGAATGATTCAAGCTGGGTAGCCAGCAAGAACGGAACTTGGTGAACGATGGGGCGCTTCGCGAAACTCTTGCGAATGCGCTTCTTCTCGGTGAAGGAATATTGCATACGATCTCCGAATCACGGCGGGTGCTATCGAGGCGGAATACCTGGACGTTTCAAACCCGAGTGTTCACCGACTGAGACCCGATGGCCGTTCGACGGCTTGAACGAGCCGAGAAGCTTGGTGGTTGGCCGCTACCAACCGCTGGCTGACGGCAGCGGATGCCTGTGTTGCCCGCTACCCGACCAAACTTGCCTTCTGCAGTCGCTTCAGAAGACAAAGAGAACCGCCAATCGTGAGTGATCCATCACAACGATCAGGCGGTTTTCTTTGGCTTCTGGGGCCGATTATTCGGGCTCCCGAATGAGTGCCAGAATAACGACCCCACAAAGCACAAAAAGGCCGGCGGTGAAAATACCGCCAGCCTTCGCACAGCGCGCCGAAACTTACTTGACTTCGACCTTCGCGCCAGCTTCTTCCAGCTTCTTCTTGGCTTCTTCAGCAGCAGCCTTGTCGACGCCTTCCTTGACGGGCTTCGGTGCGCCGTCAACCAGGTCCTTCGCTTCCTTCAGGCCCAGGCCCGTCAGTTCGCGAACGGCCTTGATGACCGACACCTTGTTTGCGCCGGCTTCAGCCAGGACGACCGTGAATTCGGTCTTCTCTTCTGCTGCAGCAGCTGCGCCGCCGCCTGCCGGGCCAGCGACTGCCACTGCAGCTGCCGACACGCCAAACTTCTCTTCGAACGCCTTGACCAGTTCGTTCAGTTCCAGAACGGTCATCCCTTCGACTGCTGCCAGGATGTCTTCTTTTGCGATTGCCATTTGAAATACTCCTAAATTGAATTCGGATACAGCCAGCGATCAGTAACGCTGATGCACGTTCGCTTATGCAGCTTCCGCTTGCTTCTTCTCGGCCAGCGCGGCGAGAGCACGCGCGAAGCCCGAAACAGGCGATTGCATAACGAACAGCAGCTTCGAGAGCAGTTCTTCGCGGCTCGGGATGCTTGCCAGCGCTTGCACGCCAGCCTTGTCCATCACCTTGCCATCGAACGAACCAGCCTTGATGACCAACTTTTCATTGCTCTTGCTGAAGTCGTTGACGACCTTAGCAGCGGCAATGGCATCTTCCGAGATGCCGTAGATCAGCGGACCAGTCATCTGCTCTGCCAGCGGAGCAAAAGGCGTACCTTCGACGGCGCGACGCGCCAGCGTGTTCTTCAACACGCGCAGGTAAACCTGTTGCTCACGCGCTTTCGCGCGCAGCTTGGTCAGATCGCCAACCGCAATTCCACGATACTCAGCCAGCACAACGGTCTGGGCCTTCGCGACTTGCGCGGAAACCTCAGCGACGACGGCTTGCTTGTCTTCTCTATTAAGCGGCACGGTTAGCCTCCAGAAACGATACGTTCGACGCGGCCGGTATGGCCGAAACCTCACGTACCTCGTTCAACAACGGCGTCCGACCTCGTTAGGAGTATTTCCACCTCACGCCGCGAATCGCTTCGCGGCCTGCGGCTTCACCACTGCAAAACTTTTTCGGGTTCGCCATCTGCGTTGGCTTGAATTAAGGGATCGCCTGCCTGCTGCGCCCCACCAACGGTCTTTGATAACCGGTTGTTCGCCCTACTGCACGAACAACCGCCCAAAGCCCATGTAGGCCGCCTCGCGAACGAAGCGGCCCGAATACTTGCTTACTGCGCTGCCAGCGTAGCCTGGTCGACGCGCACGCCGACGCCCATCGTGCTCGACAGTGCGATCTTGCGCAGGTACACGCCCTTGCTCGTTGCCGGCTTCGCCTTCTGCAGCGCTTCGATCAGCGCCGACAGGTTCGAACGCAGCGCGGTCGGCTCGAACGATGCACGGCCGATGGTCGCGTGGATGATACCGGCCTTGTCGACACGGAATTGCACCTGACCAGCCTTTGCGTTCTTGACGGCGGTCGCGACGTCCGGCGTGACCGTACCGACCTTCGGGTTCGGCATCAGGCCGCGCGGGCCGAGGATCTGGCCGAGCGTACCGACGATACGCATCGTGTCCGGCGAAGCGATCACGATGTCGAAGTCCATCTGGCCAGCCTTGATCTGCTCAGCCAGGTCTTCCATACCGACGATTTCCGCGCCTGCTGCACGTGCCTGCTCGGCCTTTTCGCCTTGCGCGAACACGGCAACGCGAACCGACTTGCCCGTACCTGCCGGCAGAACGACCGAACCACGAACGACCTGGTCCGACTTCTTCGCATCGATGCCGAGCTGGACTGCGACGTCGATCGACTCGTCGAACTTCGCGCTCGCGCATTCCTTCACGAGGCTCAGTGCGTCTTCGATCGCGTACAGCTTCTGACGATCAACCTTGGCGGCAAATGCCTGACGGCGCTTGGAGATCTTAGCCATTTACACGCCCTCCACAGTGATACCCATCGAGCGTGCGCTACCAGCGATGGTGCGAACGGCTGCGTCCAGATCAGCTGCCGTAAGGTCCGGCATCTTGGTCTTCGCGATTTCTTCGGCTTGAGCGCGCGTGATCGAACCGACCTTGTCGGTGTGCGGCTTGCTCGAGCCCTTGTCCACCTTCGCCGCCTTCTTGATCAGGACGGTCGCCGGCGGCGTCTTCATCACGAACGTGAAGCTCTTGTCAGCGAATGCCGTGATGACCACCGGCACCGGCAGACCCGGCTCCATGCCTTGAGTCTGCGCGTTGAACGCCTTGCAGAACTCCATGATGTTCAGGCCGCGCTGGCCCAGTGCCGGACCGACCGGCGGCGACGGGTTGGCTTTACCTGCAGGGATCTGCAGCTTGATAAAGCCGATAATCTTCTTTGCCATTTGAAACCTCATTGGAACGCCGGGGAAGGCGTTCGGTGAGTGATAACGCGCTTTCGCCGCTGGCTACTGACGCTCCTCAACGACCATGACGCGGGCCGTAAGCGCGAAGGTGGGCAGCCGAGGCTGCCCACCGAATCGGGATCAAACTTTTTCGACCTGGCCAAACTCGAGTTCGACCGGGGTGGAGCGGCCAAAAATGGTGACCGACACACGCACGCGCGATTTCTCGTAGTTGACTTCTTCGACGGTGCCGTTGAAGTCCGTGAACGGGCCTTCCTTGACACGCACCATCTCGCCGACTTCGAACAGGGTCTTCGGGCGCGGTTTTTCGACGCCTTCCTGCATCTGCGACATGATCTTCTCGACTTCCTTCGGGGAAATCGGGGTCGGGCGGTTACGCGCACCGCCGACGAAACCGGTGACCTTCGCGGTGTTCTTCACGAGGTGCCACGTTTCGTCCGTCATTTCCATTTCCACCAGCACGTAGCCGGGGAAGAAACGACGCTCGGTCACAGCCTTGTGGCCGCCTTTGACTTCGACCACTTCTTCGGTCGGGACCAGGATCTGACCGAATTTGTCCTGCATGCCAGCACGTTCGATACGCTCCTGAAGCGCACGTTGCACGCTCTTCTCCATGCCGGAGTAGGCGTGCACGACGTACCAACGTTTTCCGCTCGGGGATGCCGGAGTATCGCTCATATCATTTCCAACCCAGAATCGCCGAGAAAATCACCCATTCGATCGATTTGTCGCTCAACCAGAGGAAAATCGCCATCACGAGCACGAAACCGAACACGACGAGTGTGGTTTGCGTTGCTTCCTTGCGGGTGGGCCATACGACCTTCCGGACTTCCTTGTACGAATCCTTGGCAAACGCGATGAGGCTCTTGCCAGGGGCGGACATCAGCCCGACGGCCACGCCGGCGATGATACCTACCGCCAACGCGGCACCGCGGACATACCACTGCTGATTGGTCAGCCAGAAGAAGCCCACGAATCCGGCCAACACCAGCAATACGCCCAGGGCCAGCATCAGCTTATCGCCGGAGGTATTTACAGTTTCGACGGATGGATTCGCCATAACACCTTAAAACAAATGCCACGTGGGACACGTGGCGATTTTTGGCAGGGGCAGAGGGAATCGAACCCCCAACCTTCGGTTTTGGAGACCGACGCTCTGCCAGTTGAGCTATACCCCTAAACCATGTTGGGGCCGGCTGATGCCAGCCCCAAAACTGTCGATCAACGAATAACTGGCTTACTCGATGATCTTGGCGACGACGCCGGCGCCGACGGTACGGCCACCTTCGCGGATCGCGAAGCGCAGACCCTCTTCCATCGCGATCGG
>NZ_CADFDM010000022.1:0-18589 GCF_902832985.1 Burkholderia sp. BCC0097 | reverse complement strand
CGCGCGGTAGGCCGGCATGCCGGAAATGGTCGCCGTCTTCTCGAGCGCCGCGGGCGGCGCGAACTGACGGGTTTCGTGAAGAACCGATTCAATCGCAGACATCGACAACCCCTTGGTGAACATGAATCCTCTGCATGGCGGCGCGATCGTGCGCGCCGCGCGTCGTCCTGGCCGGCGCCTGCGCGCCGCTGTCTCCCACCACCCGCACGCAGCCGTGAAGGGCTGCGCACGATGCTGCACCGCACCACCTCACGCGAGCGTGACCCGCGGCCCGGCAGTTTCCACGATAAGCGCTCCAACTTACCCGTCACTTACGCGGCATGACCGTGTCGTGCGCCGGGCGGCGCGCATCGAGGGCGGCTTTACGCTGTTACAACCGCGACCCTACAATCCTAACTGAACTCGCCTTCCGGACTCCAGCTTGAATCGCTACGCCCTCTTCCTCATCCTGTCGATGCTGTTCGTCGGCAGCAACGTCGGTATCGGTAAATCCATCGTTGTATTCGTCCCGGTCGCCATCCTCGCCACGCTGCGCTTCGTGATCGCGATCGCCGTGCTGTGGCCGCTGTTCAGCCCCCTGAAGATGCGCGCGGTCAAGCGCGGCGAATGGCTGAACCTGTTCCTGCAGGCGTTCTTCGGCACCTTCATGTTCACGCTGCTGATGCTCAACGGCGTACAGCGCACCAGCGCGGTGGCCGCGGGCGTGATCACCAGCACGATCCCGGCGATCGTCGCGCTGTTCGCGTGGCTGATCCTGCGTGAAAAACCGAACGGCCGTGCGCTCGTGTCGATCGCGCTCGCGATCGTCGGCGTCGTGACGATCAACCTCGCCAACGGCAGTGCGGCCGGCCACGGCGCGCAGGGCGACGCGTCCGGCTCGCTGGCGGGCAACCTGCTGATCCTCGGCGCGGTGTGCTGCGAATCGATCTACGTGATCCTGTCGCGCCGGCTCACGCAAACGCTCGCGCCAATCGATATCTGCGCGTACACCCACCTGTTCGGCCTGTTCCTGATGCTGCCGCTCGGCGCAACCGCGTTGTGGCGCTTCGATTACGCGAGCGTGCCCGCCGGCACCTGGGCGCTCGTCATCTGGTACGGGCTGTCGGCCAGCATCTTCTCGTTCTGGCTGTGGATGAAGGGCATCCGGCACGTGCCGGGCAGCCTCGCCGGCGTGTTCAGCGCGGTACTGCCGATCGCCGCGGCCGCGTACGGCATCGCGTTCCTCGGCGAGCGCCCGACGCTCGCGCACGGCATCGCGCTCGCCTGTGTCGTCACCGGCATCGTGCTCGCGAGCCTGCGCGTGAAACGCGTGCCGGCGGCCGCCTCCTGATCCGTCCCCGGCAGTGCCGGCGCGTCGCTGCAGCGGCGCCGGCCGACGCGTTACAATAGCGCGCCTTTTCAAGATTACCCCCGATACCTGCGCACCGCGCCCGTACCCCGACATGTCCGCCCCGCATTCGCCCGGCCGTCCCGGCCGCCGCCCGCTTCGCCCCCTTCCCGCGCTGATTTTCATGAGCCGCTGGCTCCAGGTTCCGCTTTATCTCGGCCTGATCGTCGCGCAGGGCGTCTACGTGTTCCTGTTCCTGAAGGAGGTGTGGCACCTGCTGTCGCATGCGACCGGCCTCGACGAAATCAGCGTGATGCTCGCCGTGCTCGGCCTGATCGACGTGGTGATGATCTCGAACCTGCTGATCATGGTGATCGTCGGCGGGTATGAAACGTTCGTGTCGAGGCTCGGCATCGAGGGCCACCCCGACGAGCCCGAGTGGCTCGACCACGTGAACGCGGGCGTGCTGAAGGTCAAGCTGTCGATGGCGCTGATCAGCATTTCGTCGATCCACCTGCTCAAGACCTTCATCAACCCCGACCAGCACACGACGCACGCGATCATGTGGCAGGTGATCATCCACGTGTCGTTCCTCGTGTCGGCGCTCGTGATGGCGTGGGTCGATCGCCTGACGACGCACACGCACCCGGCCCATTTCCACGAGGCGCACGCACCGGCGGCGTCCCGACCGGCGGCCTGAACCGTCGGCAACATATTCCCCACTGTCCCCACAGAGTCTCAGCCATGACCGTCATCAAACAGGAAGACCTGATCCAGAGCATCGCGGATTCGCTGCAGTACATCAGCTACTACCACCCGCTCGACTACATCCAGGCCCTCGGCCGCGCGTACGAGCTGGAAGAGAGCCCGGCGGCAAAGGACGCGATCGCGCAGATCCTCACGAACAGCCGCATGTGCGCGGAAGGCAAACGCCCGATCTGCCAGGACACCGGCATCGTGACGATCTTCGTGAAGGTCGGCATGGACGTGCGCTGGGACGGCGCGACGATGGGCCTCACCGACATGATCAACGAAGGCGTGCGCCGCGGTTACACGCACCCGGACAACGTGCTGCGCGCGTCGATCGTCAATCCGCCGGAAGGCGCCCGCAAGAACACGAAGGACAACACGCCGGCCGTGATCCACTACGAGATCGTGCCGGGCGACAAGGTCGACGTGCAGGTCGCGGCGAAGGGCGGCGGCTCGGAGAACAAGTCGAAGTTCGTGATGCTGAACCCGTCCGATTCGATCGTCGACTGGGTGCTGAAGACGGTCCCGACGATGGGCGCCGGCTGGTGCCCGCCGGGCATGCTCGGGATCGGCATCGGCGGCACCGCCGAGAAGGCGATGCTGATGGCGAAGGAATCGCTGATGGAACCGATCGACATCCAGGAAATCATCGCGCGCGGCCCGAAGGACTGGGTCGAGGAACTGCGCGTGGAACTGCACGAGAAGGTCAACGCGCTCGGCATCGGCGCGCAGGGCCTCGGCGGCCTCGCGACCGTGCTCGACGTGAAGATCATGGCGGCGCCGACGCACGCGGCGTCGAAGCCGGTCGCGCTGATCCCGAACTGCGCGGCCACGCGCCACGCGCACTTCGTGCTCGACGGCTCGGGCCCGGCCAAGTTGGAAGCGCCGTCGCTCGACGCCTGGCCGAAGGTGCAGTGGGAACCGAACACGGAAACCAGCAAGCGCGTCGACCTGAACACGCTGACGCCGGAAGAAGTCGCGAGCTGGACGCCGGGCCAGACGCTGCTGCTGTCGGGCAAGATGCTCACCGGTCGCGACGCCGCGCACAAGCGCATCGCCGACATGCTCGCGAAGGGCGAGAAGCTGCCGGTCGACTTCACGAACCGCGTGATCTACTACGTCGGGCCGGTCGATCCGGTGCGCGACGAAGTGGTCGGCCCGGCCGGCCCCACGACGGCCACCCGCATGGACAAATTCACCGAGACGATGCTCGCTGAAACCGGCCTGATCTCGATGGTCGGCAAGGCCGAGCGCGGCCCGGTCGCGATCGACGCGATCAAGAAGCACAAGGCGGCCTACCTGATGGCGGTTGGCGGCGCGGCCTACCTCGTGTCGAAGGCGATCCGCGGCGCGAAGGTGCTCGCGTTCGAAGACCTCGGCATGGAAGCGATCTACGAGTTCGACGTGCAGGACATGCCGGTGACGGTCGCCGTGGATTCGTCGGGCACGTCGGTGCACCAGACGGGTCCGAAGGAATGGCAGGCGAAGATCGGCAAGATCCCGGTCGCCACCGCTTAAGCGCGATCGAACGAAAGGCCGGACGAGAGTCCGGCCTTTTTACTTCTCATTCTCATTATTGTGTTCGGCCGGTCGTTCAAGGCTGATTCTCATTACACGCAAAAGGCAGGCCCGACAAGGCTTCGAGGCTTGGCTTTTCTCGTTCGAGCGATTATCGTTCGGTTTCTGAAGCCCCACTGAACAAGGAAACAGCCATGCAAGGCGACAAGAAAGTCATCGAATATCTGAACGCCCAACTGAAAAATGAACTCACGGCGATCAACCAGTACTTCCTGCATGCGCGCATGTACAAGCACTGGGGCCTCGACAAGCTCGGCAAGCACGAATACGACGAGTCGATCGGCGAAATGAAGCACGCCGACTGGCTGATCGAGCGCGTGTTCATGCTCGACGGCCTGCCGAACCTGCAGGACCTGCACAAGCTGCTCGTCGGCGAGGAAACCGAAGAGATCCTGAAGTGCGACCTGAAGCTCGAGCAGATCTCGCAGTCCACCTGCAAGGAAGCGATCGCCTACTGCGAATCGGTACGCGACTACGTGTCGCGCGAGATCTTCGAAAAGATCCTCGACGACACCGAAGAGCACATCGACTGGCTCGAAACGCAGATCGACCTGATCGGCAAGGTCGGCCTGCAGAACTATCAGCAAACGATGATGGGTTCGCCCGAGTAATCGCGCTGCCCGCCAGCCCACCGCCCGCCTGACGATGACGAACCCGTCCCACGCTACCGCGCTGCGCGCCACCGCCCCTGTCGGCATCTTCGACTCGGGGCTCGGCGGCCTGTCGGTGCTGCGCGCCGCGCGCGCGCACCTGCCCGACGAATCGTTCGTCTACGTCGCCGACTCGCACCACGCGCCGTACGGCCCGCGCGACGAGGCCTTCATCACGGAACGCACGCTGGCGATCGGCGAGTGGCTCGCCCGCGAAGGCGCGAAAGCGCTCGTCATCGCGTGCAACACGGCAACGGCACGGGCGATCGCGGCCATCCGCGAACGCCTGTCGATCCCGCTCGTCGGCGTCGAGCCGGGCATCAAGCCGGCCGCCGCGCTGTCCGCGACCGGCGTCGCGGGCGTCCTCGCCACGCAATCGACGTTGAACAGCCCGCGCTTCCAGGCGCTGCTCGACCGCTACGGCGCCGGCCGCCGCTTCATCTGCCAACCCGGCCACGGGCTCGTCGAAGCGATCGAACGCGGCGACACGAACTCGCCCGCGTTGCGCGCGTTGCTCGAGCGTTACATCCAGCCGATGCTCGACGACGGTGCCGATACGCTGGTACTCGGCTGCACGCATTACCCGTTCTTCACAGAAACGATTCGTGACCTTGTTGGCGAGCGCCTGACGATCGTCGACACGAGCGATGCCATCGCCCGCCAGCTCGCGCGGGTGCTCGACGAATGCGGGCTGCGCGCGCCGGCCGGCACGCATGCCGCGCCGCCGCGCTTCTGCTCGACGAGCGACGGCCTGCAACTGCGCGCGCTCGCGTCCACGCTGCTCGGCCTCGACGCCCCAGTCGAATCCGTCACCATTTCCTCGCCGAACGCGCGCGCCTGCGCGACCGCCTGACGCTGGCCGGCGCGCCGGCTCCCCGCCGTAGCTGCCCCGCTCCCGCCGTTTCAAGGGTCCGATGACCTTAAAAAAAAGCCCGACCCAGGCTTGTCAACACCCGCAAAATTAATGATAATAATTCGCATTAACGTTAGCTATCGCAACTCATCATGATCGTCTGCGTGTGCAAGTCTGTTTCCGATCGCAAGATTCGCGCGTCCCTCGCCGAGGGCGTGAACTCTTTCGATGAACTCCAGTTCGAGCTCGGCGTGGCCACGTGCTGCGGCAAGTGCGAGGAGTCCGTACGCGACCTCATGGCCGAACAAGGCGTCTGCGCGAGCCGGTGCGGTGTCGAGCATCATGCTCATCCGATCCCGGTCACGTTCTACGACCGCAAGGCGGCCTGAGCGGCGCCGAGCGTGCGCATGCGGCCTAGGCCGCATTTTTTGTTTTGACCGTCAGCAAGCCACCGTCCGCGCGAGCCAACGGCTTACCTGTCAAGGAGCCTGTGATGGAATTGCTGATCGGATTCGTAACCACCGTTTGCATCTCGCTGCTGATCTTCCGCAAGTGATGCCGATTCACCTGCCGCGCCCCGGGTGCGACGTCGTTCTTTCAAGCTAACATGCAGGCTTCGCATCTCGCTCCTGCCGGCGCCATGCCGGCTGCACCACGTATGAATCCCCGAGTGATCGTCGTCGCGGTCGGTGTGCTTGCCGCACACGCGATCCTGCTGACGGCCGCGTGGCTCCATCGCAACGCGCCGCCGCCGAAATCGGTCGAGGTCCAGACGATCACCGCGCAACTCATCACGCCTGCGCCGATCGCGCAGCAGGTCGCGGCCGAGTCGATCCCGCAGCCCGCGCCGCCGAAGCCCGTGCCGCGCGTGAAGCCGAAGGTCGAGCCGAAGCCGGTGCAGAAGGCGGCGAAGCCGACGCCGCAGCCGCTTGCGCCCTCGCCGGCCCCGTCGCCCACCCCCGCGCCTGCCGCCGACCCAACGCCTGCTCCCGTCGCGCCCGCTCCCGCGGCACCAGCCGCCACGCCGGGCCCGGCGCGCGAAACGATGCAGGTCAGCGCGCCGAAGAACGTGCCGACGCTCCAATGCAACTTCGTGAAGCCCGACTATCCGTCGATGTCGCGCCGCCGCGGCGAATCGGGTACCGCCTATGTTCACTTCGTCGTCGGCGTGACCGGCAAGATCGAAAGCATCGATTTGCAGAAGAGCAGCGGCTATCCGCGCCTCGACGATGCCGCACTCGACGCGATGCGCTCGACCACCTGCCGTCCGTACGTCGAGAACGGCCAGGCGATCCGCGCCGCCCGCACACAGCCCTACAGCTTCGGGCTCACCGACTAACCTGCCTCATCCGGAAGATTCAAAGGAAACAAAAATGCAAAGCTACGGTATCGCGCACGTCTGGGCGCAAGGTGATTTCGTCACGCGCGCCATTGCGATCACGCTGCTCGTGATGTCGGTCCTGTCGTGGATCGTGATCGTCATCAAGGGCTGGAACGTGATCCGCCTGAACCGCCTCACGAAGAACGCCGAACAGGCATTCTGGCATTCCGACAATTTCGACGACGGCATCAAGAAGCTCGGCCTCGCCGCATCGACGCCGAACGACAATCCGTTCCTCGCGCTCGCGCTGTCGGGCAAGGAAGCCGCCGACCACCATCATCAGACGCAACCGCACCTGCACGACCGCATGGACGTGTCGGACTGGGTCACGCGCTGCCTGAAGGACACGATGGACGAAGGCATCTCGCGCATGCAGAGCGGCCTCGCAATTCTCGCATCGGTCGGCAGCACAGCGCCGTTCGTCGGTCTGTTCGGCACGGTCTGGGGGATCTACCACGCGCTGCTCGCGATCGGCGCCACCGGCCAGACGTCGATCGACCAGGTCGCAGGCCCGGTCGGCGAATCGCTGATCATGACGGCCTTCGGCCTGTTCGTCGCGATTCCCGCAGTGCTCGGCTACAACGCACTGACCCGCGCGAACAAGGGCGTCGTCAGCAAGCTGCGCCGCTTCGCGCACGGGCTGCACGCGTACTTCGTGACGGGCGCGAGCCTCGCGTCGTCGTCGACGCGCGACGGCCTGCGTCTCGCATCGCGCGCCGCCAGCTGAGACGAGGTGAACCATGGCCATGAACACCGGTTTCAGCGACGATGACGACGATACCGTGATGAGCGAGATCAACATGACGCCGCTCGTCGACGTCATGCTCGTACTCCTGATCATTTTCCTCGTGACGATCCCGGCGATGCAGCATGCGGTGAAGATCGACCTCCCGCACGCCAGCAGCCAGCCCGTCGACGAGAAGCCGCAGACCGTCGACGTCGCGATCCAGGGCGACGGCACGATCCTGTGGGACGACCACACGGTCACGCGCGAACAGTTGCAGGCACGCATCGCGGAAGCCGCGAAACGCACGCCGCAGCCGGAGCTGCATCTGCGCGCGGATCGCAAGGTGGCGTACGAGCACGTCGCGGAAGTGATGTCGGATGCGCAGGCAGGCGGCCTGACGAAGCTCGGCTTCGTGACGGAGCCGGGTGGAAAAGCGAAGAAGTAACGCACGCACGTCTCGCCGTCGCGGTCGCAACCGCGCACCTAGCCGGCCGCACCTCGCCGGCCACACCTAGCCGGCCGCACCTAGCCGGCCGCTCACAAAGTAAAAGGCCTTCATCGCCAGATGAAGGCCTTTTTTCATGCGCACGCGGGCGCCTTCGGGCGGCGGGCTCTTTGGCGGTATCGGTTGCGCCTCGAGCAACGCAAATGCGACTCTGCCGTGGTCTGCACGGACTGCGCGTTCTGCCCTATCTGGCTCACAATATATGCGGCCACCTGATTTCGCTCAGAACTTCCTTCACGAAATGGGATTTCAATATAGGCCCGCCCGCGCACGCATTCAAGGTTCCGGCGATTGAAACTTGCGATTGCAGGCGACGCTTCAATGACAAAACAAATTTGCGTCGTCGTGCACGCCGTGTTCAGGTGGCCGAAACATCGGCCGCGGCCTCCTGCTTCGCGCGCTCGGGGCAACCCGGCTCCTTGTACGCGCCATGGTCGAGCTTCTCGACCAGGTAATCGACGAACGCACGGACCGCGGGCGGCATCCCCTGCCGCGACACGAACACCGCATACAACTGCGGCACCGGCAGCGTCCAGCCCGGCATCACGGGCGACAGTTGCCCCGCGCGCAGCGCGTTGCCGTACATCATCTCCGGCAGCGCGGCGATGCCGAGGCCATCGAGCACGGCCTCGCGGATCGTCATCAGGTCGGCCGTCACGAGCCGCGGATCATGCTCGTGCACGTGGCGCGTCCCGTCCGGCGCGATCAGGTTGAATACGTGCCGGCCGTCGACGCTCGGCGTATCGAGCGTCTCGAAGCCGGTCAGGTCGTCCGGCGCCAGCGGCGGCGCATTCTGGCTCAGCAGGCTCGGCGCGCCGACCAGCATCTGCTCGGTGCGCCAAAGCGGCCGCACGACGATGTTGGCGTTCTGCGGCGGCTCGGAGCGCACGCGCAACGCGACGTCGATCGAATCCTCGAACAGGTCGATCACGCGATTCGTCACGCGGACATGCACCTTCACCTCGGGATAGCGGCGCAGGAATTCGGGCAGGATGCGCGACAGCATCGTCTGCGACAGCGTCACCGGCACGCTGACGCGCACCGAGCCCCGCGGCGACGCGCGCAACTGCTGCACCGCGTTCATCGCGGCCTGCGCTTCGGCGAGCATCGCCTGGCAATGCTGGTAGAACAGCTCGCCCGCCTCGGTCAGCGCGAGCTTGCGCGTCGAACGCTGCAGCAGGCGCACGCCGAGCGCCGCCTCGAGCTCGGTCAGGCGTCGCGACAGCCGCGATTTCGAGATACCCAGCACGCGCTCGGCGGCCGAGAAGCCGCCATGTTCGACGACCTGCGAGAAGTACATCAGGTCGTTCAGGTTATGTGCATCGATATTCATCTCATCGTTCCAATTTCAGAACAATCCATTGCGAACGGCCGCAAATCGGACGGGAAAACGCCCAATATAATAGCGCTATGTTTCAAAAATAACGCTATTCCGATGATTTCGAGGGCCTCCCATGACCACCACTCGCTCGCTTGATCGTACCTACCCCGCACTTCGCACCACCGAAGGCGGCGGTTTCGTGGTTCACCGTCCGTTCCCGACGCGGCTGCTGATGGACTTCGATCCGTTCCTGCTGCTCGATGAAATGGGCCCCGTCGACTACGCCCCCGGCGAAGCCGTGGGCGCGCCCGACCATCCGCATCGCGGCTTCGAGACCGTGACGTACGCGCTCGACGGGCGTTTCCGCCATCGCGACTCGTCCGGCCATGCCGGCACGCTCGGCCCCGGCGACGTGCAGTGGATGACGGCCGGCGCCGGCGTCGTGCACAGCGAGATGCCGGATCCGGCGTTCGCCGAGGCAGGCGGGCGTTCCCACGGCTTCCAGCTGTGGGTCAACCTGCCGCGCCGCGACAAGATGATCGCACCGCGCTACCAGGAGATCCCGGCCGCCCGCATTCCGACCGCGACGTCGCCGGACGGCCGCGCGCGCGTGCGCGTCATCGCCGGAGAAGCATTCGGCGTACAGGCCGCGATCGAGACGCGCACGCCGATCCTCTATCAGCACTTCACGCTGGAGCCGGGTGCAACGGTCACACAGCCCGTGCCGGCCGGTTATCGCGTGTTTGCCTATCCGATCGACGGAACGGGCCTCTACGGGCCTGACAGGCAGACGGTCGACGCTCGGCACATGATCGTCTACGGCGACGATGGCGACACCGTCACGTTCGCTGCGGGTGACACGTCGCTCGACCTGCTGCTGATCGGCGGCGTGCCGCTTAACGAACCGATCGTCCGCTACGGCCCGTTCGTGATGAATACCGAGGAAGAGATCCGGCAGGCCGTCGTCGACTACCAGACCGGTCGCATGGGTCGCATCGAAGCGTGAATCGGATCGGGGTCACAGGGGCCGCGAAGCCGATGGTTTTGCGTCACAATAAGTTCTTGAACCATGTGGCCAGCCGCCACCAGAAGGAACCCGCCCCTTGAACTTCGAACACCTGATCCAGATCAACTCCGACGAACCGGGCGTGCCGAGCCTCACCCGCGACCAGCTCTGGGAAGGCCTCGTATTGCGTGCCGAACAGCCGCAACTGTTCGTGATCGGCCTCGACAGCTGCGTCATCCACGAACGGACGGACACGACGCTCGAACGCGAACTCCATTACGGCCACGCGACCGTGCGCGACCACGTGACGTTCACGCCGAACCAGCAGGTCCGCTATGACATCCGCGCGGCCGATGGTGAGATCGGCGGCTCGCTGACGATGACGATCGAGGAGCGCGACGACCGCCAACTGTTCCTGCGTTTCGAATACCGCACGACGCTAACGGTCACGGACGACAGCGAAGAAGCGCGACAGACGCACGGGATCGTCAAGGAGGCGTACCGCACGTCGGATATCGACACCGTTCGTCTGATCCGCGAATACGCGCAGGGGCGCAAGGACCCCGATCCGCTGCACTGAACCTGGCGGCGGCCTGCGGGCCGCCGCTTTGATTCAAACTATCAGACCAGGCCTATCGATCGATAAAGAGTTTTTGTAAATGGGAATAGTTATCATTTAGAATTCATTCCATCGTATCGACAGTCACCGATCAAACCGAATGACCGACACCATGCGCCCGACCACGCTGACCCTGCGCCGCACCACCAGCACCGCAGCCAGCAGCCGTCAGAAGACGGCAGCGGTCACCACGCCGGCGAAACCCGCCGGCAACCGCGATGCAGGCACGCGGGTCGTCAACAGCGATACGCTGCTGCAAGGCCAAAGCCACATCAGCATCGCGCATAACGGAGAAACTTATCAGTTGCGGGCCACGCGGCTCGGCAAACTGATCCTGACGAAGTAACGACCGAGTATTGTGGGGACCACCTCCCTGAGAGGTGTTGGGCAGTAGCCAGCGTAACGGCTTGCACGCGAGATCTAGACCCCTTCGTGCAAACACACTCAAGCAGCCGTTGCAGCAAGCCAAGCCACTTTTTTTGGTTCTCGCACAAGGAAGAAAAAAGCGACACGTCGATGGACGTGTCGCTTTTTGTTTGGGCAGCCAATGCGTGAAGCACGGCGCCAGGCTCGTGGCTGCCGTCAATGCGCGACAGCGAGAAGCGGCATACTCGTCGCGTCAGAACCCCCAGAACATCAACCACCATGCGCTGTCGACGACGGCCAGCCCAACGGCGAACCACGCGAATGCCGCGAGCCGGCGTGGCCACGCCGCATAGCGCCCCGTCACCTTCCACGCGAGCCACGCACTCCATACGTTGGCGCCAACCAAAATCGCGATGCGCACATCGGTTGCCCAGCCGAGCGGCACATGCTCGGCGCGCAGCAACGACAGCGTCGTGGCCGACAGCCCGAGAAACACGCCCGCCCCCGCGATCGGGATCAACGCCTGGGCGAGGTGATGCAGGCGCACGCGATCGAAGCGGCCAAGCATCAGCGTCGCGCCGGCCAGCAACACCAGCAGCGCCGTGCCGTACACGAGCCCCGTGCCGACGATGTAGCTGACGACCAGCCCGCCATCGAGCCAGGAGAACACGTCGTTGCGGTCCGGGTAGTGCGTGAGCAGAAACCACGGCGCATTGGTCTCGAGCGGCCACGTGATGTCGTGGTCGATCAGCCAGCCCGCGAGCCACTGTTTGATCTGCACGAACCACGGGCTGACGGTCCAGTGGAACGCGCCGATCGCCACGCCGAGCAGGCCGTACAGGATCAGTGCGGTGTCCCACGGGTTGGCCCGCTCCGCACCAAGGTTCACGACTTCGTCGGACGGCGAGCGCAGCGACAGCGAGATCGCGTCACGGTGCCCGCTGCAGCGGCCGCACATATGACAGTCCGCCGCGCCCTTCATGTTGCGCAACGGCACGAGCGGCGCGCAGTTGATCGGAATCACGCGATGGCCGTGCTCGCCGTTCTTGTACGAACGGCGCCACGCATCCTCGTCGACCTTGTAGCGCATCGGCGCGAGCCGCGCGAGCAGCCCGAACACGCCGTTGACCGGACACAGGTACTTGCACCACACGCGTTTCTCGCGGCCGTACAACAGGCCGATCACGATCGCGCCGACGGTCGAGCCGCCGAGCACGAACAGCACCGCGAGCGGGTACTGGTACACGCTGACCATCTGCCCGTAGATCGTCGTGATACCGAACGCGACGAACGGCCAGCCGCCCCACCGGATCCAGCGCGGAATCGGGCCGCCACGGCCAAACTTGCTCGCATATTCCGTGAGCGCGCCCTCCGGGCACAGCACGCCGCACCACACGCGACCGAGCATCACCATCGACAGCAGCACGAATGGCCACCAGATGCCCCAGAAAGCGAATTGCGCGATGAGCGTGAGGTTGTTCCACAGATGCGCGGAATCGTCCGGCAGCGGCAACACGGCCGGCACGATGATCAGGAACGCGTAGACGGCAACGACGATCCACTGGATACCGCGAATCAGCGCACCGTGGCGCTGCATCCACTGGCCGGCCTGCGCGAGCCAGCCCGGCTTGACGGCGGCGACAACGCTCATGCCGCGCGACCCGCTGCAACGGCCGGACGGCGGCTCGCGCGCTTCATCAGCAGCCACACGACCGCCCAGTACACCGCATAGGCCACCAGGTTGGTCAGCGCGGGGTGTGCGCGATAGCCGGTCAGCGTCGCGACGAGCGAGCCGAACGTGCCCGAATCATCGAGGATCGCGGACGTATCCCACACCTGCGAGATGCCGAGCGGCAGGATTTCCTTGTCGATCAGCTTGTCGACGCCGGTCTGGAACAGGCCCGCGCCGAGGAACAGCAGCATCACTTCGGTAACGCGGAAGAAATGCCGCCACGAGAAGTACTTGCCGCCGAGCTGCAGCAGGTAGAACGTGAGGAATGCGAGGCCAAGGCCGATCACGACCGCGAGCATCTGGCTGCCGTCGACGTGGCCCGACTGGCCGAAACCGAGGCCGTACAGGAAGATCACCGTCTCGCTGCCTTCGCGCGCGATCGCGAGCGCGACCAGCACGGCGACGCCCCACCAGTTCGAATCGCGCGTGCTTTGCTGCAGCGACTGCTCCATGTCGCGCTTGAGCGTGCGGCCGTGCCGGCGCATCCACAGCACCATCTGCACGATCAGCACGCACGCGATCAGCACCATCGCCGTCTGGAAATAGTCCTGCGCGTCGCCGGACAGCACTTCGGTGAACCCGACCAGCGCGGCGCCGAGGCCGACGGCCATCAGCAGGCCGACGCCGACGCCGACCCAGAGGAAAGGCAGGCCGCGGCGCGCATCGTCGTCGCCGTTTTTCAGCCATGCATAGAGAATGCCGACGACGAGCAGCGCTTCGACGCTCTCCCGCCAGACGATGAACAAGATCTGACCCATCGATACCTCCTGACGCGCGGCACAAGGGACTGGTGCGCCCGCGCGCAGATAAAACGCGTTACTTCGCGACGATCACGCCCTGTGCCTGCTGGTGGAAATCGTCGAAAAACTTGTATTCACCCGGCGACAGCGGGGCGACTACCACGAACGAATCGGCGCCCGGCGCGAGCACCTTCTCCTTGCGCAACTGCACGCTCTCGAATTCGGCGGCGCCCTTGCCGGTGTTCCGGATCTCGATCTTGAAACGCTGGCCGGCCGGCACTTCGATGCGGGCAGGATTCAGCTTGCCATCCGTCATCTCGAGCTTGAACGTCGGCAGATCGGCTGCATGCGCCGCGCCGGCAAGCCACAGCACAGCGGCCGCGGCAACGATTTTCTGGGGAATTTTCATTCTGGGTTCTCTACGCCGACGGCGCGCCGAAGCGCGCCGTTCGTGATGCCACCGATCAGTAACCGCCCTTCTTGCCGATACCGGCGAACGGGAAGTCGTACTCGAGCGTGATGGGCTTGAACCACGGGCCCACGCCCGTTTCCTTGTCGACGTGGCGACCGAACGCCATGTGACCCGACTGCATCGGCGGCTTGACGACCATCGTCAGGTGATACTTGCCCGGGCCGGCGAGCTTCACGTTGTCGCCGTAGTGCGGGCCGTCGCTCGCGACCATGCCCATCAGGTCGCCTTCGGCCTTCCACTTCGTGTCGCCCTGCTTCGTCAGCTTGTACGTGACCTGCAGGTACGGCATCCAGTCGCCTTCCGCGAAACCGGTCGGGTTGTTCTTGACCGCATGGATGTCGGCCTCGAGGTGAATGTCGGAATCCGACGCCTTGCGCATCATGCCTTCCGGGTCCATCGTGATCGGCTGCAGATACACCGCGCCGATTTCCATGCCGCCCTGGATCTGCTGCTTGCCGATCGGATACTCGGCAGCCGAGGCCGACATCGCGGCAAGCGCCGCCGCTACCGCAACCGTCGTGCGGATGAACGAAGAACCCAACATGGACACTCCTTGTTATTTGTCTGACTATCTTGACGACATGCGAGCCGCCGCCGGGGCCGCCCGCTGGAAACACTAACGCGACGAAGAACGTTAATGCGAACTATTCTCAATACATGCGGAGTTTAGCACCGAACCTGTTCCGGAACAAACGGAGAGCGCCGTAAACCCCTGATCCGACAAGGCTTACAGGCGCTTTACCAAAAGGATACGGTGACGCTTGGAAAGATTTACCGGCCGCCGCTGATGTGGTCGCCGACGTTCGCGCCGAACACGCGTTCGCGCAGCACGGCAAGCTGGTCGCGGGTCGCGGCGGCCTTCTCGAATTCGAGGTTCTTCGCGTAGTCGGCCATCTGCTTCTCGAGACGCTTGATTTCCTTCGCGAGCTGCTTTTCCGACATGTCCTCGAATTTCGCGCGCTGTTGCGCCTCCTTCAGCTCCGCACGCGCGTCGTCGGCGTTGTAGACGCCGTCGATGATGTCCTTGATGCGCTTCACGACGCCGCGCGGCGTAATGCCCATCTTTTCGTTGTAGGCGATCTGCTTCGCGCGGCGCCGCTCGGTTTCGCCGATCGCGCGCTTCATCGACTCGGTCATGTTGTCCGCGTAGAGGATCGCCTTGCCATTCACGTTCCGCGCGGCGCGGCCGATCGTCTGGATCAGCGAGCGCTCGGCGCGCAGGAAGCCCTCCTTGTCCGCGTCGAGGATCGCGACGAGCGACACTTCGGGGATGTCGAGGCCCTCGCGCAGCAGGTTGATCCCGACCAGTACGTCGAACGTGCCGAGCCGGAGGTCGCGGATGATCTCGACGCGCTCCACCGTATCGATGTCGCTGTGCAGGTAACGCACCTTGACGCCATGGTCGGCCAGGAACTCGGTCAGCTGTTCGGCCATGCGCTTCGTCAGCACGGTGATCAGCACGCGCTCGCCGGCCTTCACGCGCAAGTTGATCTCGGTCAGCACGTCGTCCACCTGCGAGCTCGCCGGCCGTACTTCGATTTCCGGATCGACGAGGCCCGTGGGTCGCACGACCTGCTCGGCGATCTGCCCGGTCACGCGCTTCTCGTAGTCGGCCGGCGTGGCCGACACGAACACGACCTGGCGCATCTTGCGCTCGAACTCGGGGAACTTCAGCGGCCGGTTGTCGAGCGCCGACGGCAGGCGGAACCCGTAATTGACGAGATTTTCCTTGCGCGCGCGGTCGCCGTTGTACATGCCGTTCAGCTGGCCGATCAGCACGTGCGATTCGTCGAGCAGCATCAGCGCATCGGGCGGCAGGTAGTCCACGAGCGTCGGCGGCGGATCGCCGGGCGCCGCACCCGAGAAATGCCGCGAATAGTTCTCGATGCCCTTGCAGAAGCCTAGCTCCTGCAGCATTTCGAGATCGAAGCGCGTGCGCTGCTCGAGGCGCTGCGCCTCGACGAGCTTGCCGTCGCGATGGAAGAACTCGAGCCGTTCGCGCAGTTCGTCCTTGATCGTCTCGACCGCGCGCATCACGGTGTCGCGCGGCGTCACGTAGTGCGACGACGGATACACGGTGAAACGCGGAATCTTCTGCCGCACGCGCCCGGTCAGCGGGTCGAACAGTTGCAGCGTCTCGACTTCGTCGTCGAACAGTTCGACGCGCACGGCCATTTCCGCGTGTTCGGCCGGGAAGATGTCGATCGTGTCGCCGCGCACGCGGAACGTGCCGCGCTGGAAGTCCTGCTCGTTGCGCGTATATTGCATCGCGATCAATCGCGCGATCACGTCGCGCTGGCCGAGCTTGTCGCCGGCGCGCAGCGTCAGGATCATCTGGTGGTATTCGGACGGATTGCCGATACCGTAGATCGCCGACACCGTCGCGACGATCACCACGTCGCGACGCTCCATCAGGCTCTTGGTCGCCGACAGCCGCATCTGCTCGATGTGCTCGTTGATCGACGAATCCTTCTCGATGAACAGGTCACGCTGCGGCACGTAGGCCTCAGGCTGATAGTAGTCGTAGTACGACACGAAATACTCGACCGCGTTGCGCGGGAAGAACTCGCGGAACTCCGCGTAAAGCTGGGCCGCGAGCGTCTTGTTCGGCGCGAACACGATCGCTGGGCGGCCGAGCCGCGCGATCGTGTTGGCCATCGTGAAGGTCTTGCCCGAGCCGGTTACGCCGAGCAGCGTCTGGAAGGCAAGGCCGTCGCCGATGCCTTCGACGAGCGTGTCGATCGCGGTCGGCTGGTCGCCCGCGGGCGGATACGGCTGGTAAAGCTGGAACGGCGACCCTTCGAAGGTGACGAATTTGGATTCGTCGAGCGCGTCGCCGACTTCGGCATGATGTTCGGACATGGAATGCGGCCGGAGCAAGGGCAAAGAAAGCATTCTAGCGCTTCGCGGCCGCGCGAACTGCTGTCGGCTCCTGACGGGCGACGGCCCACCCGAAATCGCGGTTGGCCGCCCGAATCGCGACGGAATCACCGCCCCCGTCAGCACGAATTCGCTACAATGTCAGGCTGCTGCGCTTTCCGGCGTCGCGCCGCAGGCGCGGTCCACTGCGCCCGCCCCGCCGGTTGAAAGCCTGACCCTCTTTTCACTACTGCCGAATCATCATGTCGCTCTTCTCCGCTGTCCAGCTTGCTCCCCGCGACCCGATCCTGGGCCTGAACGAAGCCTTCAACGCCGATGCGCGTCCGACCAAGGTCAACCTCGGCGTCGGCGTGTACACGAACGAAGACGGCAAGATTCCGCTGCTGCGCGCGGTTCGCGACGCGGAGAAGGCACGTGTCGAGGCCGGCCTGCCGCGCGGCTACCTGCCGATCGACGGGATCGCCGCCTACGATGCGGCCGTGCAGAAGCTGCTGCTCGGCAACGACTCGCCGCTGATCGCGGCGGGCCGCGTGGTGACGGCCCAGGCACTGGGCGGCACGGGCGCGCTGAAGATCGGCGCCGATTTCCTGCGCACCTTGAACCCGAACGTGAAGGTCGCGATCAGCGATCCGAGCTGGGAAAACCACCGCGCGCTGTTCGAAGCGGCCGGCTTCGAAGTCGTCGCATACCCGTATTACGATGCAGCCACGAACGGCGTGAACTTCGAAGGCATGCTGTCGGCGCTGAACGGCTACGCGGCCGGCACGGTCGTCGTGCTGCACGCGTGCTGCCACAACCCGACCGGCGTGGACCTGACCGAAGCGCAATGGCAACAGGTCGTCGACGTCGTGAAGGCGCGCAACCTCGTGCCGTTCCTCGACATGGCCTACCAGGGCTTCGGCGAGAACATCGAAGCCGATGCCGCCGCCGTGCGCCTGTTTGCCGCGGCCGACCTGAACGCGTTCGTGTCGTCGTCGTTCTCGAAGTCGTTCTCGCTGTACGGCGAGCGCGTCGGCGCGCTGTCGATCATCACGTCGAGCAAGGAAGAAGCCACGCGCGTGCTGTCGCAACTGAAGCGCGTGATCCGCACGAACTACTCGAACCCGCCGACCCACGGCGGCGCAGTGGTCGCAGCGGTGCTCGCGTCGCCGGAACTGCACGCTTCGTGGGTGCAGGAACTCGGCGAAATGCGCGATCGCATCCGCGCGATGCGCAATGGTCTCGTCGAGCGCCTGAAGGCAAGCGGCGTCGACCGCGATTTCAGCTTCATCAACGCGCAGCGCGGGATGTTCTCGTATTCGGGCCTGACCTCGGCACAAGTCGATCGCCTGCGCGACGAGTTCGGCATCTATGCGGTCGGCACGGGCCGGATCTGTGTGGCCGCGCTGAACACGCGCAACCTCGACGCGGTCGCCAATGCGGTCGCAGCGGTCCTGAAGTAAAGCCGCGCCGGGCGGCAGCCGTCCCCGGCGTCGCCCTGTCGACATGAAAAACGCGCTCCATGGAGCGCGTTTTTTTGTGCCGTCAGCTCAGCGGGCGGCGACACCGCCGCCCCCGCGTTACTGCATGAACCAGCCGTGGCTGACGACTACCGACTGGCCCGTGAGCGCGGCGCTCGGGAATGCCGACAGGAACAGTACCGTCTGCGCGACGTCCTGCACCGTCGTGAACACGCCGTCGAC
>NZ_CADFDM010000021.1:0-21431 GCF_902832985.1 Burkholderia sp. BCC0097 | reverse complement strand
GGCTATGGCGGCTGGGGCGCGACGCAGCGCAACGGCGCGCCGCTGCAGCGCGCGGCGGCCGCCGCGATGTGCGCCTGCGCGAACGAATGCGACGTTCACCAGCATGCGCACGCGAGCGCGTGGGGCCGCACGTTGCCGACGTCCGACGCGAAGGGCTTCTGGGGCGCCTTCGGCTGTTCGTGCTGGGCGGTCTGACATGACGACGCGCCCCGTCTACGGCACCCCCGCGTGGGTCCGCGTGCTGCTGTCGCAGCCGTGGGTCCCGCCGCTCTCGCGCCTCGCGCTGGTGTCCGCCTATCTGCTCGGCGGCGTCGCGAAGGCGCTCGATTTCCAGGGCGCGGTCGCGGAGCAGGCGCATTTCGGCCTGCAGCCGGCCGCGCTGTGGGCCGCGCTCGCGATCGCGGTCGAGATCACGGGCTCGCTGTGCGTGGTGTTTCGCCGCTTCACGTGGCTCGGCGCCGGCAGCCTCGGCATGCTGACGCTCGTCGCGATGGTCGTGGCGAACGATTTCTGGAACCGTTCGGGTGCCGAATACTTCATGGCGCTCAACAGCTTTTTCGAGCATCTCGGGCTGATCGCGGCACTCGTGCTCGCGACCATGCTCGACGATGCGCGGCAATCGGCCGATGATGGCCGTTCCATTCGATGACGATGCAACAACCAGGAAATCCTGTGATGAAATCTGTTCGTTCCGTGTTGCTCGCCGCGATGCTCGCGGGCGGCCTCGCCGTCGCCCCCGTGACGTTCGCGAAACCGCCGGCGCCGCCCGGGGCGGTGCCGACGGTGGCGGTCGGTCCGCAGTACGACACGACGCACGTGTGCGTTGCCCCCGAAGACTTCGACCGCTTCACCGATAGCTTCGTCGCGACGTTCGGGGGCAAGAAGTCGAAGCAGGGCGTGTTCCAGGTCACGCCCACGCCGAGCCAGACGATGTCGCAACTGGTGCTCACGCCGGTCGGCACGATCTCGGTGTTCGGCTTCAAGACGCCGATCCCGTATCCGTTCTGCGCGGAGCGTACCGGTTATCTCGTGACCGACATGGACGTCGCCGTGAAGTCGGCGCGCGAGCACGGTGCCGACGTGATCGTCGACACGTTCCCCGATCCGATCGGCCGCGACGCGATCATTACGTGGGCGGGCGGCGTGAACATGCAGCTGTACTGGCACACGCAGGCGCCGCACTACGACGCGCTGCAGACTGTCCCCGAGAATCGCGTGTACGTGTCGCCGCAAAGCGTGCGCAAGTTCGTGCACGACTTCGTCAAGTTCTCGAAGGGCAAGGTGGTGTCCGACAATCTGAAGGCGCCCGGTATCGAAATCGGCCGGCCGGACGATACGTACCGCCGGATTCGCATCGAATCGGGCTTCGGCAAGATGACCGTGCTCGTGACCGACGGCCATCTGCCTTACCCGTTCGGACGCGAGATGACCGGCTACGAAGTGGCCGATCTCGCCGCGACGCTGAAGCAGGCCGAAGCCGCGGGCGTGACGGTGCTCGTCCCACCGTTCAAGTCGGACGGCCGCGATGCGGCGCTCGTGCAGTTTCCGGGCGGCTACGTCGCCGAGATCCACGCGAGCGCGGCGCGATGAAGCACGAGGACACGATCCTTGCCGCGGTGGCCGGCTTCGTCGACACGCTGAGCTTCGTCGCGCTGTTCGGGCTGTTCACCGCGCACGTGACCGGCAACTTCGTGCTGATCGGCGCGGGCATCGCGGGCTTCGGCCAGGGTGTCGTGCTGAAGCTCAGCGTGTTTCCGGCGTTCGTGTGCGGCGTGATCGCGAGCAGCCTGATCGCGCGGTCGATGGCCGCGCGACCGGCCTGGCAGGGCACGCGAGTGCTGCACACGGTGCAGGCCGTGCTGTTGCTCGGCTTCTGTGCGGCCGGCGTGTGGGCGACGCCCGTCACGCAGCCGGACAGCCTGGCGGCGCTCGTGGCCGGCATCGTCGGCACGTTCGCGATGGGCGTGCAGAACGCGCATCCGCGCGTGATCGCCCGCGCGGGCGGCGTGCCGAATACGGTGATGACCGGCAACGTCACGCAGGCGATCCTGGATGCCGTCGACATCCTGTCGCCCGGCACGGCGGACAGTGTGCGCGCCACCGCGCGTGCGCGCTTCGCGAAGATGCTACCGGCGATCGTCGCGTTCGCGCTCGGCGCGGCGGGCGGCGCGCTCGGGTTTCGATACGTCGGGTTTCTCGCGCTGCTCGTGCCGTCGGCCGCACTCGCGTGGCTCGCAGCGAGGGCAGGCGGCGAGGCGCAGACCGCCGCCTAGCGGGTACCCCGGTTCGAAGGGAGGTGCATGCCGCTGGCATTCGGCGTGCCGTACAAGATGACAATACGACGTGAGCCCGCAATGGAGAGGAAGAACATGATGTCCATCACGATGCGCAGCCGACGAATCGGGAGGGTCGCGAGCGTGTCTATCGTTGCCGGGACGTTGATGACGGGAGCGGGCGCGAGTCGCGCGGCCGATGCAGCGGCCACCACGTCGGACACGATGGCTGGCGGCGGCACATGCACCGCGAAGCGGCCGGTCGTGCTGTTCAACCGCTGGCAGGAAGACTGGTCGGTGCTCGCGAATCCGTGCGTGCCGCACGCGCCGCTCGACGGGTTGAAATACATTCCGCTCGGCAACGATCCGTCGTCCTATCTGTCGCTCGGCGTGAACTTGCGCGAGCGGCTGGAGACCAACGACGCGCCGCTGTTCGGCATCGGCTCCGCGCAATCGGATACGTACTTGATTCAGCGCGTCGAGGTACATGCTGATGCGCATCTCGGCCAGCACTGGCAGTTCTTCGTGCAGTTGCAGGACGATCGCGCGTTCGGCAAGAACACGATCACGGCGGTGGACAAGAACCCGCTCGATCTCGAACAGGCGTTCGCGACCTACACGGGTGCGCTCGGCGGCGGCACGTTCAAGTTCCGCGTCGGTCGGCAGGAGATGGCGTTCGACCTGCAGCGCTTCATCGCCACGCGCGACGGCCCGAACGTGCGGTTGGCGTTCGATGCGGTCTGGGCGGCCTACGAATACCAGAAATGGCGGTTCATCGGTTACGCGACACAACCGGTGCAGAATCGCTCCATGTCCACGTTCGACGACGTGTCGAATCGCGACCTCACGTTCAGCGGCGTGCGCTTCGAGCGGCAGTCGGTCGGGCCGGGCGACTTGTCCGGCTACTGGTCGCGCTACAACCGCAGCAACGCGCGCTTCCTTGATGCGAGCGGCCGCGAGCGTCGCGACGTATGGGACGTTCGCTACACGGGCACGCACGGACGCTTCGACTGGGATCTCGAAACGATGCTGCAGACCGGCACGGTCGGCAACGCCACGATCGGCGCATGGGCCGTTGGCTCGATCGCCGGCTACAAGCTCGATGCGCCGTGGTCGCCACGCGTCGCGCTGCAGGTCGATGCGGCGTCCGGTGATCGCCATCCGCACGACGGCCGCGTCGGCACTTTCAACGCGCTGTTTCCGAACGGTTACTACTTCACGTTGGCCGGCTACACGGGCTACTCGAACATGATTCACGTGAAGCCGTCGGTGACGCTCAAGCCGTCGACGAACCTGTCGCTGCTCGGCGCGCTGGGTTTCCAGTGGCGCGAGACGACAGGCGACGCCGTCTATCAGCAGGCCAACGTCGCGGTGCCGGGCACAGCAGGCAAGGGCGGGCTGTGGACGGGCATGTATGTGCAGTTGCGCGCGGACTGGACGATCGCCGCGAACCTGATCGGCGCGATCGAGGCCGTGCATTTCCAGGTGGGCGACGCGATCCGGCAGGCGGGCGGGCACAACGCCGACTACGCCGGCGTCGAGCTGAAATACGGCTGGTAGGCCGGGTGCGCGACCCATCGGGAGCAGTGATCTCGCGAGGCGGGGAACGCGTCGCGTAAGCCCGGAGCGGATGACGGCAAATGAGCGGATTGGTGCAGATACTGAAGTACTCGGACGACGTGTTGCTCTTGCGCTGGCGTAAGCACGGGCAGGTCGATGACGAGGAGCAAATATGGACACCGGGTCGTGCTCTTCGTTCGGGACGATGCGCCTTTTCCGGGACGAAGATCATATGCGGTGAGCCAGTGTTCAGCCCGAAAGGCCAGTCGGCGCACGCAAGAATGATTCTCGCCTCCGCTCTCGATTCGGTCTATCGATCGATGATACGTCCCCGAGTGCAGATATTGGAGTGTTCGGGCTCCATGTTGCTGGTGCGGTGGGTTGAACCAGGACGGGCTCACTATGGGGAGCAGACTTGGCGTTTGGCGCGAGCGTCGTGTCCCGGAGTTTGCGCGCTTTCCGGAAGGAATATTGTTCCTGGCTACGAGGTTTACAAGCCAACCGGACGCCCGGTTCCGTCAAATGCAAGGGCCATGATATTGGCCAACGTGTTGAGGATGCCGAAATAAAGTGCCGACACACGAATGATGAGCGGGTTGGGTGGATATCGAGAATGACAGGATGATCTCGGTCCGATTGTCTGAGGAGTCGAGTGCTTGCTTGAGCAGCTAGTTGCGGAAACGCGCCTCGTGCGGAAGCGGCAGGTATCAGAGTGCCACTTGCATTCGCCGCCTGCAGAGGTGGCGAATTATCGTCGTGTCATTTTTGGAGTAGGAGAGCAGCATGAACATCAGAACGGAAGATGTCGTCAGCCCTGTCGATAATCGCATCCTCCCACCTGTTGTCACGGCCGAAGAGGCGGCGCGTGCAGGGCGTGCAGTCTATGACAAGCCAACGCCCGAAAATTCGATTGTGCTTCTCATCGACCATCAGATCGGACTCATGGCTGGTGTCAGGGACTTTGCTTCTCTTTCCGAGTACCGAAGCAATGTGGTCGGCCTCGCTCGTACCGCAAAAGCACTGCAAATTCCTGTGTTGATTTCATCTTCTAACGCGCAGTGGCAGAACGGTGACACGCTCCCGGAGATCAAAGAGATTTTCAGTGACCAACCCATTTATCGCCGTACCGGCATCATCAACTGCTACGAAGATGCGACGTTTCGAGGCGCGCTGGAGGAGCTTGTTGGTCGAACTGGGCGCCGGCACATAATTATCTCCGGCGTAACTATCGGGACTTGTTGTACGTTTCCTACCCTTTCGATGCTGCAGGATGGCTACAAGGTATTTCCGGTCGTAGATGCGTGCGGAGCATGGAACAAATACGAGGCTGAAGCTGCGATGTCGCGCATGAGCAATTCAGGAGCGGAACTGGTTACGACATTTTCGCTCGCTTGCGAACTGCAGGCCGATTGGAAACTTCCAAGCGCGAACGACATGCTGGCGCCATTCATTGACAACCTTCCCGAGTATGGGTTCGTTCTGCAAAATTACTGGAATAACGCGAACCTGCACACCGTTCCGGATCCATTTTCGATCGTCAAGTAACGTCGATCGATCAATTCGCGGATAAACCTGATTGAATTCGGATGATTAATAATTCAAAGAATGTCGTTTTGCTGGTTTTATGTGGTTGATGGTTGAAGGCATGTGGAGTATTGGTATTCAAATGAGGGTAACCATGATGAATCGAATTTCAGTCCTCGCGTTTGCCGTAGCGCTCGTCTTTGTCGGGACGTCTGCGCTTGCGCAAACGACACAAGTCGATAGCGCCACGCAAACCGCGTCGGGTGTGCAAGCAGTGTCGTCTGCTGGTAATGCTCGGAAAGCTGCTCGAGCCCGGAGCCGGAAACTTGCGAAGGACGTGCGGCATGCATTCTCACGTACGCCCGGGCTCAATCAAACGCATATCGGAGTGCTGGTCAAACCCGGTGAGGTTACGCTCACCGGCACGGTCCCCGACGCTGCGCAAATCGATGCGGCCGAGAAGGCGGCTGAGTCCGTTCCGGGGGTAATGAAGATCAGCAACCGGTTGACCGTGCATGAAAACGGCCAGTAATGGAGGGCGAGCGGCTCCTTCAGGTTCATCCAAACCCGTCCGGGTCGCCCAGAGGTTTACCGGCGATATCGGAGGGAATCGCAGGGGTGTCGAACCCGCTGTTTGTCACTGACTGGAATCGCTCGGTTGATGTAGACGAGGCGGTCCTTCGGGCGATGACCCGGCGAAGCTTCGCGGCAACGGTCGTCAAATACGCGGTCTGACCTTAGTGGGGAGACGATATGGTTCTTGGACAAATCATTGGTAGTTGGCGGGACGTGTCCTTCGAGGTCGACGCATGGGACGGCGTTGGCGCGCAGGTTGATCTCTCCTGTGGTTGCATGTTTACGTACGAGGCCGGGGGCGGTCCGACGGGCGGCTTACGCCATCTCGACGTCACCTTGTCGGGCGCGCTCACCGGCTTGCGGCGCGAGGGTTTTTTTTCGGCTGCGCCGATGGAGACGCTGTTGATCAGCCGCCCGCCGGAGGGCATAGCAGCGGCTGCGTTACTGCTGGTCGGGCTCGGTGATCCCGCGAGCTGGACGATTGAAACAACGGCGGATGCTGCTGCCACCGCCGCTCGGACGGCGATTCAGCATGGGAGCAAAAGTGCGGCCTTTGCACCCAGCGTCCTCGACGGCGGCCTGACGACTCCTGCTACCCAGGGCATGCCGGAAGCCATGGTGAACGCTGTATTGACCGTGATCGACACACAGTACCGGCTCGCGGAACTGGGTCTCGCCGCGTTGCCCTCACTGCGCCGTTGGGTTTTCGATGTCGGGGCACCACGCTTCGACGGAGCGGTGGAGCATTTCCGAAACGCGCTTATGGCCGCGAAAACTCGGGACGCGGGATTCGCGCGCCGCGCCTTCGGGCTGGAGCGCCGACGCCAGGCAAGCGACGGGAACTCCGATCCGCGCTCATGATATTCCGTGAGCATCTTGCAGGCCCATCATTCGCGGTCTCGAATTCTCGCGCTCATTCGTCACGCGCGTTTGCCGCGGCAAGCCTGGATTGCGCGACTTCGACCTCGCGGCGTGACTTGTGTGACGAAACCGGTCGGCCATCTCGTGTCCCGTTCGGCGAGTGTCGTTGGATTGGCTCTGCGAAGCATGTGCCAGCGATACCGGTCGGAGCGTGCCCGATCGAATGCGGTATTTGTCGATGACGCGATCGAGGACAAAGCACGGTACTTTGGGTCACCTCCACTTCGGCGGACCACCGGTCTCCGGGAACGTGCCCCGATCGTTGATTTCGCTCTGCTGATCGATGCTCTGCGTGCTTGTCCTTGTGTTCGTTCCAGCCGTGATTTCCCGTGCGCGTGTGGCGGGATTCCCTGCGGCTCCCGCCACACAGGAGCGCCGCTGGAAATCGGGCGGCGAAAGGGCACAGGTCACTACCTATTGATACTTCGTAGCGTACTTGGCATTGTAAGTTCGCGCTAACGAGGCGCTGCCGATGTCGATTTCTGCTACCAAACACGCTTAGGCCGAGACGCACATGTGCAATCCAGATGGTAGCTGTCCTTCAGGCGTGACGCCGAGTTGTCGATGTGTCGTGACACAACGTACTCGTTCAGGAAGCGACGATGGATTTCAGGCCGACGGCCTGATCAATGCCCTTCAAACACCGGCATGCTATTTCAATCGGGTTGGCGAGGTGGTGGGCATCAACGATGCGTGGCGAGTCTATGACGGGGGACGCGTCGCGACGTCGCGATCGTTCCAATGGATAGAACTGGTGCATGCCGCGGACCGGAGCGATGTTCTTGCCAAACTTCAAGCTACACGGCTCGATCAGGATCATGTGGCGATTGAGTGCCGTCTGGATGACCCTCGCGGCGAGGGGCGGTGGTTCATCGTCAATCTTCATAGAGTGCATGACTGTTGGCTTTGCACGTGCACGGATATTCACGAATTGAAGTCGAAAGAAGCTGATCTGAAGAGGCGGGTATCGATTCAAGTCGATATGCTGAATGTCAGCGTAGATTGCATCAAGCTAATCGGGCCACGCGGAGACTTGCTGTACATGAACCGTGCAGGGTGCCGCGCGTTGGGTGTTGACGAAGGGGCCGAGCTCGGTATGCCGTGGCTGCCGTTGCTACCCGAGGATGTTTGGGATGACGGAAACGCGGCGCTCGATACCGCGAGACGAGGCGTCTTTAGCCGGTTTTCGGGGCGAAGCGTCATTCCGGGGAAAGATGCGCAGTATTGGGACAATATGCTGACGCCGATATTGGGCACCGACGGCACAACCACAGCCATTCTCTGCGTTTCAAGAGACGTCACGCGCGAGCGCGTCGCGCACGAGTTGCTTCGCCATAACGAAGAGCGCCTGGCGATTGCGGCCCGGGTCGGAGGCTTGGGGGTCTGGGATTACGACATTGTTTCAGACACGCTGCAGTGCGATGAGAACTGGTATCGCACCATGGGACGTTGTCCGAGTCTTCCCATTCGCTCACTCGGCCAGCTCCGGCTCGTGATTCATCACGACGACGTCGATAAGGCCGTTGAGGTGACGCGATTCGCAACCGAGGGAGACGATGCGGTCGAGTACCGTATCGTCCGTGCCGATGGAGAGATTCGATGGCTTCGATCGGCTGCTTATCTACAGTATGAAAACGGAATTGCCAAGCGAACAGTCGGGTTTGTGCTCGACATTACGAAATCTCGTTTGACGGAACAGCGGCGAGAGGAGTGGCTGCACTTCCTTTCTCACGATATGCGCTCGCCCCAGTCTTCAATCCTCGCGTTGATCGAACTTGAGCACGCCGCGGGGCACGGTAGGACAGTGAACGATATGCTTGATCGCGTTGCAGGATATGCGCGCCGGACGCTCGCGTTGGCGGACGACTTCGTGCAGTTGGCGCGTGCCGAAAAGCCGATGTGGTCGCTTGTGGAAACGCATATCGACGATGTCGTGCTCAATGCCGTGGACGAAATGTGGGCGCAAGCTCAAGCGCGGAGTATCGTACTCGAAGCGAACGTGGGTGACGCAGTTTGCGTCGCCCAGGTGGAGCCGTTCCTGCTGACACGTGCGATTTCGAACCTCATGAGCAATGCTATCAAGTTCAGTCCCAAGGGGAGCGTGGTGACCGTGCGGCTGTACGGTGTCGAGCAAGGGTATGCGATCGCGGTGTCCGACTCGGGACCCGGCATTTCGGTTGAAGCGCAGCAGGGTTTATTCGAGCCGTTCCGGCGTTTGCGAGGCGGATTTCCTTCCTGTCCTCCGGGTGTCGGGCTTGGACTGGCGTTCGTCAAGACGGTCGCCCAGCGACATGGGGGCACCATCGAACTGCGCAGCCGAGCAGGAAAAGGCTGCACCTTTATTTTGACATTGCCAAGTAATGCGCTCTTGGCGATCACCGAGTCTTGACCGCACAACCCTGCAAGAACCGGTCACACTCCGTGCCCTCGGATTTCACCACCCGGTGCTCGTCCAAGTCGTCCCGCTTCCGGGAACTGCGACGGCTTATACGTCTGCCAGTTCGAGAACTGGCGCCGAGTGCGCTTCTTGCGGGCGACATGGGGGCTTCGACCTGCGCACGACGTTCGACGCTTCAACGTGTGTAGCCGCGGGTGGCGGAACCGGCAGCGTCAGCGGGTTTGCGAAGCCGGCGACGCCGTTGTCGAGCCCGGCGGGTGTAGCCCTCACCGCGGATTGTCTCGAACATGAACCTGGCTGTGCGCCGGTCACGCTTCGGCGATGACTGTCCGCCAGCAACCAGCCCGTTAACCGGACGGCCCATTCGTCAAAGATCGAGCGGGCATTCAATCACGTGGGTCAAATTCGGATGAAAATTGCGGCCGCCGGCGGGGCAGATCTGCGTGAACTTCAGCAGCCGGGACAGATCGATGTAGATTGACTTGGGCTGGATCGGGTTACATGAACCGACGAAAGAAAAAGGGGTTACACGCTTTTGGCATGTAACCCCTTGATTCCTTTGGTCGGAGCGATAGGATTCGAACCTACGACCCTCTGATCCCAAATCAGATGCGCTACCAGGCTGCGCTACGCTCCGACGAGCCAAAGATAATAACGTCGAATGACCGCATCGGTCAATCACGATATGCGGGTAAATGCCGCGGCGGCGAGCGGTCCGCGATTTGCGACAATTCACAGGATGATCGGCCGCCCCCACGCATGCGCGCGCGGGCGCTCGCCGAAGCAAGGAGAACATCGTGATGAACCTGATCCTGTGGCGCCACGCCGAAGCCGAAGACTATGCGACGAGCGATCTCGCGCGCCAGCTGACCGTGCGTGGCCGCAAGGACGCGCAGGCGATGGCCAAATGGCTGCGCGGCCGGCTCGAGACGAATACCGTGATTCTCGCGAGCCCGGCGGCGCGCACCGTGCAGACCGTCGAGGCGCTGACCGACCAGTACCGGACCGTCGACGCCCTCGCGCCGGGCGGCAGTGTCGACGACGTGCTGGCGGCGGCCGGTTGGCCGGACGGCATCGCACCGACGGTCGTGATCGTCGGCCATCAGCCGACGCTCGGCAGCGTCGCCGCGCAGCTGGTCGCCGGAGGTGACGACAGCTGGAGCGTCAAGAAGGGCGGAATCGTGTGGTTGGCGAGCCGCACGCGCGACGGGAGCCGGCAGGCCGTATTGCGGGCGGTTTTGACGCCCGAACTGGTGTAAAGCCCGCCTGAATTGGTTTGAAGGGATTGATCGTACGGTTTCGCAAGCTTTCTGCTAAAGTCAATTCGGCGACACGTCATTGAAAGGACACGGTCGTGCCACATAACGGTCACGGCCGGTTACTACATTGGCGGGCATGTCGTCCTATTCCTTACGATCAGGAAAGCCTAATGCGAGAACTGCCGACGCCTACGCTCCCTTTTGCCTCGCTGCCCCTCGACACGTCGCGACGCCACCTGCCGCGCGCCAGTGAAACCGTCACATCGGAGTATCGCCTGCGCGCCGCATGGGCGCGTACGGAAGACGAATTGCGTGAAGCCCAGCGCCTGCGCTACAGCGTGTTCGCCGAAGAGATGGGCGCGCAGGTCAGCGGCCCGTCCGGTCTCGATGTCGATCCGTTCGACGTGTATTGCGACCACCTCCTGGTCCGCGATCTCGACACGCTGAAAGTCGTCGGTACGTACCGCGTGCTGCCGCCGCACCAGGCGGCGCGTGTCGGCCGCCTGTACGCCGAAGGCGAATTCGACCTGTCGCGTCTCACGCACCTGCGCGGCAAGATGGTCGAGGTCGGCCGCTCGTGCGTGCACAGCGACTACCGCAGCGGCGCCGTCATCATGGCACTGTGGGGCGGTCTGGGCGCGTACATGATGCAGAACGGCTACGAGACGATGCTCGGTTGCGCGAGCGTGTCGATGGCCGACGGCGGCCACTACGCGGCGAACCTGTACCAGTCGCTGTCGGCGGGCTCGCTGACAGCGCCCGAGTATCGCGCGTTCCCGCACACGGCCCTGCCGGTCGATGAACTGCAGACGGGCACCGTCGTCGCGCCGCCGCCGCTGATCAAGGGTTATCTGCGTCTCGGCGCGAAGATTTGCGGCGCCCCGGCCTGGGATCCCGACTTCAACTGCGCGGATTTCCTGACGCTGTTCCGTCTGTCGGATATCAACGCGCGCTACGCCCGCCACTTCCTCGGCTAAGCGGTCCGAGTCGCGTCGCGCCTCCGAGGCGGGGCGCACGCAAACGAACGCCGTCGCACGGTAGCTGCCGCGCGACGGCGTTCGTGCATCCGGTCCATGTGTGCGTATCGGGCCCTGATAATTTCAGCGATACGCAGCTATCACCGTGCCGCGACGCGGCACGTCCGCGACGGCCCGTGGGAGGGCCGGCCGACAGCGGCGCGCTCAGTGCTTGCGCCGCCAGTCGAGCAGGTGGTGTTCCGCCATCCAGTGGTGGATCATCCCTTCGCCTTCGTGGCTGCGCTTGTATTCGCGCGACTCGAAGTACGACAGTGCGACCAGCACCATCAGACCGATGAACAGGCCGATCAGGCCCGCAATTTCCTCAGACGACATGGCAGCCTCCTTTCAACGGCACAGCGCCATGCGTACATAGTAGGACATGCGCGGCGCAACCCCGAAGCCGGATTTCCGCTAGACTCGGCGCGGTCCCGGCGTGCGATGGGCGCGCCGTTTTCCGGAGCCCAACCTGATGACCCGTTTCATGCTGGCCGTGCTGGCCGCATCCCTTCTTGCCGCCTGCAGCAGCGATCCTCGTCAGGCGCGCCGCGGTCACCCGCCGGAAGATCCGGCCGACTATCACGGCGTGCCGACCGACATGACGCCGCCGTCGATGCTCGACGCGCCGCCGCCGAAACCCGTGCAGTAGCAGTAACGGTCGGCCGGGCCCGTAGTCACGCGCGGGCCGCGGGCGCGGCCTGCGATTCGGCGCCAACGCGCCGCCACAGCGCCGGCAGGTAACGCGCGAGCGTCGCGCCACGTACGGCCATGAACAGCAGCAGCGCGAACCAGAGGCCGTGATTGCCGAACGTGCCGACGGCAGCGAGCGTGGCCACGACGAAGATCGACAACGACACGACCATCGCGCGCATCAGCGATTGCGTTTGCGTGGCGCCGATGAACACGCCGTCGAGCAGGAAGCCCCAGACCGATACGATCGGCGAGATCGCCGCCCACGGCAGGTAGCGCAGCGCGACGGCGCGGATCTCGGCCTGATCGGTCAGGCGCGCGACGATCCAGCCGCCGGCTGCCCAGTAGACGAGCGCGAACAGCAGCGCGCCGAGTACCGACCAGAACAGCGTGACGCGCACGGCTTGCCGGAAGGCGCGGCGATCGCGCGCGCCAGCTGCCGCGCCGACGAGCGCCTCCGCCGCATGCGCGAAGCCATCGAGGCCATACGCCATGAAGGTCTGGAAATTGAGCAGTAGCGCATTCGCGGCGAGCGTCGCGTCGCCTTGTTTCGCGCCGAGATGCGCGAACCAGCCGAACGCGCCGAGCAGGCACAGCGTGCGCAGGAAGATGTCGCGATTGAGCACGATCAGCCGCTTGAGCGCGACGCGGTCGGCAAGTGCGCGTACCGCGAGCGGTGCAAGGCCGCGCGGCCGCAGCCGCCACAGCATCCACGCGCCGAGCGCGAAACCGCACGCGTCCGCGGTGGCGGTGGCGGCGCCGATGCCGGCGATGCCCCAGCCGAAGCCGTACACGTAGAGCAGCACGGCGCCGATGTTCACCGCGTTGATGAACACCTGCGCGACGAGTGCGAGCCGGACGCGCTGTACGCCCAGCAGGTAGCCGAGCACCACGTAGTTCGCGAGCGCGAACGGTGCGCTCCAGATCCGTGCGTGGCTGTATGCGAGCGCCGTCGCGCGGACGGCATCGCTGCCGCCGAGCACGGACAGCGCGAACGACAGCAGCGGCACCTGCAGCGCCAGCACCGCGGCGCCGAGCGCGAACGCGACGATTAGCGCGCGCAGCAGGTTCAGGCGGATTCCGGGGGCGTCGCCGGCGCCATGTGCCTGCGCGACGAGGCCGGTCGTCCCCATCCGCAGGAAGCCGAAGCCCCAGAACACGAAATTGAAGAACAGCCCGCCGAGCGCGACGCCGCCGAGATATTGCGTCCCGTCGAGGTGGCCGGCGACGGCCGTGTCGACGGCGCCGAGGATCGGCTGGGTCAGGTTCGCAAGGACGATCGGGAAGGCGAGCGCGAGGACGCGCCGATGCGTGACGGCGGCCGACGCGCTGCCGGCCCCGAGCGGTAAGGCGGATTCGGACATGACGGATGCGTCAGGCGCGTTCCTGCACGCAGACCCACGGCGAGACGACGACCGCCCACAGCTCCGGATTGCGCGCCGCGTAGTCGGCGGCGGTTTCGGCCGGCATGCGCGCGACGAGGCCGGACGACAGCCAGCGCGTGACCTGTTCGGCATCGTCGCTGGCAACCGCTTCCGCGACGCTGACGAGATCGAGGTCGCGCGCGATCGACAGCAGCTTGCCCTGCGCGAAGAAGCGTTCGAGATCGCACCAGTCGATCTTGGCGGTTTCGCCGAGGAGTTTGGCGTAGAGCGGGCTGTGCGACGCGCCCGCGGCGTGTTGATCAGAGGACATCGGTTTCTTGGAAAGACTGCGTGGCGCCACTATAAACCATCCGGCCGGGCGGGCCGAGCGGCAGCGGGGCGCTCACGCGTCGCGCAGCGCGCGCCGGACGATCTTGCCGGTCGCGGTCATCGGCAGGCTGTCGACGAACGCGATCGCGCGCGGGTACTCGTGGGCGGCGAGCCTCGTGCGCACATGTGCCTGCAGCGCGCTGACGAGCGCGGCGTCGCCGACGTGGCCGGGGTTCAGCACGACGAACGCCTTGACGATCTCGGTGCGCGTCGCGTCGGGCACGCCGACGACGGCGGCCATCCGCACCGCCGGATGCGTGAGCAGGCAGTCCTCGATCGGGCCGGGGCCGATCCGGTAACCGGCGCTCGTGATCACGTCGTCGTCGCGGCCGACGAAGCGCACGAAACCGTCGGCGTCGATCGTGCCCGTATCGCCGGTGAGCAGGTAGTCGCCCGCGAACTTGTCGCGCGTCGCGTCGGGGTTGCGCCAGTATTCGAGAAACATCACCGGATCGGGGCGGCGTACCGCGATGCGGCCTTCGACGCCGGGCGGCAGCGGCGTGCCGTGCGCATCGACGATCGCGACCGCATGACCGGGCACCGCCTTGCCGATCGCGCCGGGCCGCGCATCGAACAGCGCCGCGCACGACGACAGCACCATGTTGCATTCGGTTTGCCCGTAGAACTCGTTGATCGTCACGCCGAGCGCATCGCGGCCCCATGCCGTCAGTTCGGTGCCGAGCGATTCGCCGCCGCTCGCGACCGATTTCAGCGCCAGCGTGTAGCGTTCGCGCGGCGCCACGACGGCGCGCATCAGCTTCAGCGCGGTGGGCGGCAGAAAGGCGTGGGTGACGCCGTGCCGCGCCATCAGCGCGAACGCCGCGTCGCCGTCGAATTTCTCGAAGCGGTGCGCGAGCACCGGCACGCCGTGATGCCATGACGGCAGCAGCACGTCGAGCAACCCGCCGATCCATGCCCAGTCGGCGGGCGTCCAGAACAGGCGCGCGTCGCGCGGGAAGCAGTGCTGCGACATCTCGACGCCCGGCAGGTGGCCGAGCAGCACGCGATGCGCGTGCAGTGCGCCCTTCGGTTTGCCCGTCGTGCCGGACGTGTAGATGATCAGCGCCGGATCGTCGGCGGCCGTATCCACCGGCACGAAATCGGGCGCCTCGGCGGCGAGCGCCGCGTCGTAGTGCAGCGCGCCGGGCACGTCGGGCGCATCGTTGCCGATGCAGTAGACGGTATGCAGCGCCGGCAGTTGCGCGCGCAGCGGCGCGATCTTCGCGTAACCGGCCGCGTCGGTGACGAGCGCGGCCGCCTCGCTGTTCTCGAGCCGGTACTCGAGCGCATCGACGCCGAACAGCGTGAAGAGCGGTACCGCGATCGCGCCGAACTTGTACGCGGCCAGGTGTGCGATGGCCGTTTCGGGGCCTTGCGCGAGAAAGATGCCGATCCGGTCGCCGCGCCGCAGGCCGGCACGCGCAAAGCTGTTCGCGAGCCGGTTAGAAGCATTCTTCAGGTCGTCGAACGTGAGGCGGGAAACGTCGCCTTGCGCCGTTTCGTGGATCAGCGCGACGCGTCCGCTGCCGTCGGCCCACTTGTCGCACACGTCCACGCCGATGTTGTAGCGCGCCGGAATGTCCCAGCGGAAGCGGGAGAGGAGCGGGTCGTAGCGGTCGGCGGCAGGCAGCATCGCATGGTCTCCTGGGTGTCAGCGTGGCATCGGGTGAACGGCGTACATCAGGATTTCACGCGGACGAATCCACAATGGTGTTTGCTGATAGGGAATGTTCGGACTCGTCCAATAGGCGAGGCTCAGTGCACGATTCCACAATGACGCATAAGATCAAGACAAAACAGTGGTGTGACCATGGATTTGCTTCTGATAGCTGCGGGGTTCAGCCTGATCGGAATCGGGGTGCTGGTGGCGTTTGCTCGTCACGTCGATCCGTTGTCCGGCCGTTTCACCGGACGTCTGCGCAAGCGCTGACTTGATGTGTTCCGTTTTCGCCGCGACGGCACGCGATGCGCGCCGGCATCGCGTGTCGTCCGTCGTGCGCTCAGCGCGCCGGCAGGTAGCGTGACGGATCGATCGAGCGGCCGCCATAGCGCAGCTCGAAATGCAGTGCGACACGATCGCTGTCGCTGTTGCCCATCTCGGCGATCGATTGCCCTTGCGTGACCGACTGGCCTTCCTTCACCAGCAGCGCGCGGTTGTGTGCGTAGGCCGTCAGGTAATCGGCGTTGTGCTTCAGGATGATCAGGTTGCCGTAGCCGCGCAGCCCGTTACCGGCATAGACCACGACGCCCGGCGCGGCCGCGACCACCGGCGTGCCCGGCGAATTCGCGATGTCGATGCCCTTCGATTTCGAGCCGTCGAACGTGCGCACCACGTTGCCGGCCGCCGGCCAGATCAGCGCAATGCTCGTGGCCGGTTTCACGGCCGATTCGACCGGGGCGGAAGGCGCCGGGCGTGCACGGCCGGCGCTGCCGGTGCCGGTGGTCGACGGCGTCGATGCGGTGGTCGTGCCGGGCGGCGGCGCGACGCGCAGCACCTGGCCGACTTCGATCGCATCGGGGTTCGTCATCTGGTTCCAGCGCACGATGCTCTGTACCGACGTGCGGTTCTCGCGCGCGATCTTGTAGAGCGTGTCGCCACGCTCGACGCGATAGAACCCGGGGCCGACGGGCGCGGAGCCGCACGCGACGAGCAGCGCGGCGCAGGCGGCTGCGAAGAGTCGCTTCGTTGTTGTTCCGAACATTGAACCTCGCAAGACCCTGCCGCCGTGACGCGGCAGGCAACACAAAACGTCCGATTTTAACGGGTTCGACCCGCGCACCGCAGTTTCGGGCGCTGGCGCGGCTGTCGCGCCCCGCGTCGGTGCGGGTCGAATCAGCCGGCGAGCGGGATCACGCGGATTCGCAGCGTGGCGGTTTCGGTCGCGCCCGGCGCGAGCATGCGCAGCCCGAGGCCGTTGTGGATCGCATCGGGCAGGCCGAGCCACGGCTCGACGCAATAGAAATCCGAATCCGGTTTTTCGGTCCAGGTGGTGACCGCGTACCACGGGATCGAGCCCGGCACGTCCAGCGCGATCTCGATCGTGCGGCGGCGGCCCGGCATCACGATGCGCACCGGCGTGGACGGCGTGCCGTCGAGGCAGTGGAAGCGGTCGAGGATGTCCGGATCGTCGAGGCGGTAGCGGGCTTCACCCGGTTCGGGCGGGCTGATCGAGCCGTCCGCGCGCTGGTGGCAACGGCGGGTCGGCGGCAACTCGAGGAGGGTGTCGGCCCGCTCGCCGTGCGGCAGCGCGAAGTAGAAGTGGTGGCCGGCGTAGTAGGGCAGCGGCGTGTCGCCGCGATTGGTCGTCGTCAGCGCGACGTCGAGCGTATGCGCGTCGGCCAGCCGGTACGTGGTTTCGAACCGGAAATCGAACGGGTAGCTCGCCCGCAGCGCGTCGTTCGCGTCGAGCGTCATCGACAGCGCGGCGCCGTCGGCCGACGGGTGCGCATCGAACGGCAGATCGCGCGCGAAGCCGTGCATCGGCAGGTCGCGGACCACGCCGGCGGCGTCGCGCCAGCGGCCGATCTCACCGTCGACGCGGTGGCGGCCGAGGAACGGGAACAGCAGCGGATTGCCGCCGCGCACGCGGGCGAGGTTGCTCCAGTCGGCGGTTTCCGGCCAGAAGATCACCGGTTCGCCATCGACGTGCCAGGACAGCAGGCGGCCGCCGAATTGCGGGGCGACCCGGACGAGCGACGGGCCGGCGTGAAGTTCGTGAATGTCGTGTTGCTGGAAGATCGGCATGGCGAATCGGGTTGGGCGGGTGACGGGAGCAACGGGCGTTCCATTATCGGGCCGCGGCCGGTCGGGGAAAACCCTTCTCGGGAAATTGCGAGTTTTTAACACTGTCAATGGTCGGGATAATGCCTCTAAACCGGTGATGTTGCCGGGTCATGACACTTCGTGGAGGGGGCCATGGATCTGGCAATGGCAATGGGAATCGCACTGTTCGGCATGTTCACCGGCAGCACGGTATTATTTTTCTATCAGCTCGGCCGCTGACGGCAATTTCTGCCGAAGTCGACAGGCCCGCCATGCAAATGGCGGGCTTTTTGCTTTCTGAGTGCTTACAAATTGCAAGCGTTTGTGTGCATCGCCGCAATATCCTGCCAAATGCCTTGGCGCAGTAATCCGGGCTCGGCATAATCGGGGCGCGTTTTCCAGGACGCGCATCGCGTCGTCCGCCTTCCTTCCCGCTTAATCTTCACTAAAAGGACCGACGCGTGAGCCTCTGGTTTCTGGTATTCCTGAGCGTCCTGCAGGGCGTCACCGAACTCTTCCCCGTCAGCAGCCTTGGCCATACGCTGCTCGTGCCGGCGCTGTTCGGCATGCACATCGACAAGCACGCGCCGCAACTGCTGCCGTTCCTCGTCGCGCTTCACCTCGGCACCGCGCTGGCGCTGCTTTGGTACTTCCGTGCGCGCTGGATCGCGCTGATCGGCGGTTTCTTCGCGCAGCTCGGCGGTCGAAAGAACGACGACGGCCACCTGATGTGGGCGCTGATCATCGGCACGATCCCGACCGGCATCGTCGGGCTGCTGCTGGAAAAGCGCATCGAGCGCGTGTTTCACGATCTGCGGATCGTCGCGATCGCGCTGATCGTCAACGGCGTGTTGCTGTGGCTCGGCGATCGCATCCAGCGCAGCCGCGCGCATCAGGCGCCCGAGAAGATGACGTTCAAGCAGGCGTTCTTCGTGGGCCTCGCGCAGATCGGCGCGCTGATTCCGGGCTTCTCGCGCAGCGGGCTGACGATGATTGCCGGCAATGTGGCCGGGCTGACGGCGGAAAAGGCGGCGGAATTCTCCTTTCTGCTCGGCACGCCGATCATCTTTGCCGCGGGCGTGCTCGAACTGCCGAAGCTGTTCCATGCGCGCGACCAGCTCGCGGATGCGCTGCTCGGCGGCGTGCTGACGGCGATCGCCGCGTACCTGAGCGTGCGGTTCCTGATGCGCTATTTCGAAGGGCGCGGCCGGCTCGCGTCGTTCGGCGTGTATTGCGTGATCGCCGGCGTGTTCTGTCTCGGCTGGTTCATGCTGCATCCGCAGCCGGTTTGATGCGGCGGCGCCGATCTCGCGTGATCTGGCGCGATGATCGGGTATAATTTCGGGCTCGGCTTTGTGTCGGGCCCGTTTTGTTTCGGGGCTTTGGGTGGGTGTGGGGCGGTGGGCGTTGTCGCTGCCGCTTCGTGATTCAAAACCCCGATGCCGAATGCGGTCCGCGTCAGGCCGTGTCTTTTCTCCCCGACCGCCCTTAGCTCAGTTGGATAGAGCAACGGCCTTCTAAGCCGTAGGTCACACGTTCGAATCGTGTAGGGCGGGCCAGAATTCTTCGCTTATTCAAGCACTTATCCACGTGAGCGACTGCGGTTAAGTCGACTCCATTCGCTGTTCAGTGTGAATGGAGTGTGAATGAATTCTACCTTCCCGCGCCCCGCGTAGAGGCGTCGAGCAGAACGGCAGCGTTGAGGCGGTGCTTATTCGCTAATGTCTTCTTCGGGCGGCGGCACTGATTCCCACCCGCATGCTTGGCAAACTGTCACGTAGGGTGGGTCTGTTTCCGTCTCAAGCTCCGGGACGTAGAAACTCGTCAATTGGTATGACGCGCACTGGGGGCACCTATCCGGGCGGGCGGATTCCTTCCGGATGACGGCGGCAGAGAAGACCTCTAGAACATGATGCGTTGCATCCAAGGTCAATCCTGCGTCGATTGCTAACGCGTTGGATGTGTGTGTTAGCCAATTCGCGAGTTGCCAAGCGGAACCCGATACCTGCTTTAGGTGCGCTCGGATGTCTTTTGAGTGCGCGCCTGGGGCCGCCCAGTCGGCAATCAATTCAGCCCATTCCGTGAAGTTGCTTCGCTTTGGAATCGCCACGCCGTCCGGTAGCTCGACGTACTCGGGGGCCGTCCGTATGAATGCCAGCAGACACTCTCGGCATTTCATTCCGATGGCTTGAAAGTCTTCTGCTTCTGACGCGTGGTCCGTGGCTGCTGCCGCTTGCTTCCAGCGCCGCCACGCTGCGGCGAATCGGCTTTGGTTCGATGTTCCGGCTTTGCGTTGGTCGCGGGCGGCGATACGGGCCATTAGCCCGACATGAAACGAAATTAGGTAGTCGAGGCTTGGAAACTCCGCCTGTGAGTAAAGATTGGTTGGATTGGTGATTACCCACCAACGACCGTCTGTCGCATGGACATCCCATACAACGTGCTTTCGCCCAAAGACGACTTCGGTTTTGATCTTTTCAAGATGACGGACTCGGATCGGTTCATGGTCGTTGGTCTTATTCGATTGCCATTCGAAGTATTCGATGATCTCTTGCTCGTCACGCTCCGAGCGGCCTAGTACGGCTTGGCGAACGTTCTCGATGACCGGAACTGTCGGTGACGTACAGTCGCTTTCGGCTGTCGCAGCGCTTTCGTTGCTATTCGTCTCGCTCACTGTGCTTGCCCCGTAATGTTGTTAGTCGATGCGATTTCCGAGGGTCATGCGTGTTCGAATCTATCGAATTTCGGCGAACGCGGCAGCTGATGGGTGCATCTTTCGTAAACTTCCGGGCCGAAATTCGATAGAGATTTTTGCACGGGCCTTTCTGTTGATCGCACGAGAGGTATGATTCACGCTTGAATCGGTAAATTCTCTCAGAAAGGATAGCCGTGAGCGATCAACACTTCTACAGCGACATCAGATCTTGGCAATTCGCGGTGGCGTTCATCGCCTATTGCTTACGCAACTGCCCCCGGTTCGTCTTTGGTTCAAGCGCGCAAAGCTAGACGTTGAGTGCTTCGACACTATGGCGCTGGACGAGGAAGTCGGTTCGCCCCTCGCCCAGTGGCATCTCTCGGTGACCAACGCTGGGGGACGGGAAGTTCGAATCCAGAAGATCGCCCTGACAATCGCTCGCGGGCAGGACCACGTAGAACTCGTTGCACGCGGATACTTCGAGAAGATGTCCGACCAGAAGCCGATGCTGTTGACTCCGTTTCGCCTCCAGCCACGCGAGGAATGGAGTCACGCAGTGCACTTTGTCCGCAGAGAGCCACGCGAGGCAAGACAAGCGTTCAGCACAGCCTCCAAGGCGATGAAGGACAACATTCTGGCAAAGCGCGCCGGATTGCCGAAGGATCATCCGGACGTCGAGGCAGACCCAGCGATTGTGCAACCGTTGCTCACACTGTTCGATGCCAAGTTCTTTTGGGCGGCTGGCGAGTACGAGGCGGTGCTTAACATTACGACGAACGCACATAAGGCCGATGTAAGGCATGCGTTCAGGTTCACGCTGTTCGAGTCCGATAGTGACCAGTTGAGAGCGCACCGCGATCAATTGAAGTTCGGCAACGGAGTGCATTTCCGCCTACCCCCGGTCGAGCCGCAGAACCTGTCCGCATTTTTGTGGGCGAGGCGGTTGAACAACAGGTTATCCACGCGCCTGCGTGAATCGCTCGCCGAACAGGATAGCAAACT
>NZ_CADFDM010000020.1:0-24700 GCF_902832985.1 Burkholderia sp. BCC0097 | reverse complement strand
TGCTTGAGCCGGATCGCGGCAGACAGCCCGGCCGGGCCGCCGCCGACGATCACGACGTCGTATTCCATCGATTCGCGCGGGCCGTATTGCTCGATGAGGCTTGCGGGGGTCATTGGCGTTCCTCTAACCGTTAGAATGCTTTTATTCGGGAGCGTATTGTCTGCGAAACGAAACGCTTGCCGCAACAACATGCGGGTAGATTAGCACGATCGTTCTATTTTTTGTGCTAGGGTAATGCCGCCCGGGCTGTGCTGCCCGGGCAGGCGCAACGATATCGAAAGGGGATGTGCAAATGGGTCGATCGATCAATCTGGAAGGCAAGGTTGCGCTGGTCACGGGCGCGTCGAGCGGCCTCGGGCAGCGTTTTGCGCAGGTGCTGTCACAAGCCGGCGCGAAGGTCGTGCTCGCGAGTCGCCGCGTCGAGCGCCTGAAGGAGCTGCGTGCGGAGATCGAGGCGGCGGGCGGTGCCGCGCACGTCGTGTCGCTCGACGTGACCGATGTCCAGAGCATCAAGGCGGCCGTCGCGCATGCGGAGACGGAAGCCGGCACGATCGACATCCTCGTGAACAATTCGGGTGTGTCGACGATGCAGAAGCTCGTCGACGTGACGCCGGCGGATTTCGAGTTCGTGTTCGATACGAACACCCGCGGCGCATTTTTCGTCGCGCAGGAAGTCGCGAAGCGGATGATCATGCGCGCGAACGGCGGCGGCAACGGCAAGCCGCCGTGCCGGATCATCAACATTGCGTCGGTGGCCGGGCTGCGCGTGTTCCCGCAAATCGGGCTGTACGCGATGAGCAAGGCCGCGGTCGTGCAGATGACGCGCGCGATGGCGCTGGAGTGGGGCCGTCACGGGATCAACGTGAACGCGATCTGCCCGGGCTATATCGATACCGAAATCAATCATTACCTGTGGGAAACCGAGCAGGGCCAGAAGCTGCAGTCGATGCTGCCGCGCCGGCGTGTCGGCAAGCCGCAGGATCTCGACGGGCTGTTGTTGCTGCTCGCGGCCGACGAGTCGCAGTTCATCAATGGCTCGATCATCTCCGCGGACGACGGCTTCGGCCTCGCCTGAGCGGATGACATTCAGCAACAAAGAAGACTGCAATGAGCGCAACAAGCGATTACTCCCCCGTTTTTGAGATGTCGATGCCGATTCGCTGGGGCGACATGGATGCGTTCGGCCATGTGAACAACACGGTCTATTTCCGCTACATGGAGCAGGCGCGGATCTCGTGGTTCGAGCAGCTCGGCATTGCCGGCGGCAACGGCGAGGGACAGGGGCCCGTCATCGTCACCGCGTCGATGGAATTCCTCAAGCAGCTGCACTATCCGGGCGACGTGATCGCGAGGATGTCGGCCGCGAAGCCCGGCCGAAGCAGTTTCGACACCGGGTTCGAGCTCACGCGCGCGGACGATCCGCTGCATGTCTACGCACGCGGCAACGCGCGCTGCGTGTGGGTCGACTACGCGCTCGGCAAGTCGGTGCCGCTGCCGCCCCTGCTGCGCGACACGATCGAGCGCGCGCTCGCGACGAAAGTCGGCTGAGCGCGCATATCGGCAGGCCGCGCGCACCGGGTCGCCGGTGGCGCGCCGAGCCTGTCGTTGCCGTCAATCGGCCGCCATGTGCGGCCGATCGTCATTCGAGCGCCTGCGTCCCATGCGCGTTCACTGCCCGAGCAGGCGCTGCAGCAGCTCCGGCGTATTGTTCGTCCCGTATTTGCGCATCAGCCGCGCGCGGTAGATGTCGACCGTGCGCGAGCTGATGTCGAGCACGCGCCCGATCTGCTTGCTGGTCTTGCCGGTCGCGAGCTGGGCGGCGATCTCGCGCTCGCGCGGGGTCAGCTCGACCGCGACGCGGCGCGTCGCGCTCAAATCCTCGAAGGTCCAGACGCCGGCCGCGAGCGGCGCGGTGCGGTCGAGCGCGCGGCCCGTCACGTGGCACCAGAACAGCTCGCCGTCCGCGCGCTTCATGATTCTGTCATCCGAGTAGACGCCGTTCGCGACCATCACGCGGGCGATGCGCTCGCCGATTCGCTGGAATTCGTCCGTCGACGGGTAGAGCACCGCGTACGATTTTCCGATCAGGTCGGCCCGCGCACAGCGGAAGATAGACGCGAGCGCGTCGTTGCAGTCCTCGATCACGCGGTCGCGCGACAGCACGAGGCCGAGCGGCGCGAGGTGGAAGGCGGTCTGGTAATCGAGATCGGGCATGGCGCAGGCAGGCGGAGGGAAATGCTTATGTATTTTTGCGTATTGTGCCGCATCCGCGCCGCATCGTACCCTTTCAGGCATCTCGCGGCGGTGTGTCGCGACATAAAAAAGCGTGCCTCGACGCAGGCATCGCCGCGCATGCATAGAATGGTGCGGCGGGCTTGCGCCACGTGGCGCGTGAACCGGTTTTGCTGGTTTCCATAGAGGAAGGGACAACTGATGAACAAAGTCTATCCAAGCGCGGCTGCCGCGCTGGAGGGGATCGTCCGCGACGGACAGACCTTCGCGGTGGGCGGTTTCGGCCTGTGCGGCATCCCCGAGGCACTGATCGCGGCGTTGCGCGATTCGGGCGTCAAGGGCATCACCTGCATCAGCAACAACGCGGGCGTCGACGGTTTCGGCCTCGGCCTGCTGCTGGAAACGCGCCAGATCAAGAAGATGATCTCGTCGTACGTCGGCGAGAACAAGGAGTTCGAGCGCCAGTACCTGGCCGGCGAACTCGAGCTCGAATTCACGCCGCAGGGCACGCTCGCCGAAAAGCTGCGCGCGGGCGGCGCGGGCATCCCCGCGTTTTTCACGAATACCGGCTACGGCACCGTGATCGCGGAAGGCAAGGAAACGCGCCAGTTCGGCGATCGCCACTACGTGCTCGAGCAGTCGCTGACGGCCGACGTCGCGCTCGTCAAGGCGTGGAAGGCCGACAAGTCCGGCAACCTGATCTATCGCCGCACCGCGCGCAACTTCAACCCGATGTGCGCGATGGCCGGCAAGATCACCGTGGTGGAGGTCGAGGAGATCGTCGAGAACGGCGCGCTCGATCCGGACCAGGTTCATACGCCGGGGATCTTCGTGCAGCGCATCGTGCTGAACGCGACGCCGGAAAAACGCATCGAACAACGCGTCGTACGCGCGAAAGGAGACTGACATGGCCTGGAATCGTGACCAGATGGCCGCGCGCGCGGCGAAGGAACTGCAGGACGGCTTCTACGTGAACCTCGGCATCGGCCTGCCGACGCTCGTCGCGAACCACGTGCCGGAAGGCGTCGAGGTGTGGCTGCAGTCGGAGAACGGCCTGCTCGGCATCGGCCCGTCGCCGACCGAAGATGAAGTCGACGCCGATCTGATCAACGCCGGCAAGCAGACCGTCACGACGCTGCCCGGTTCATCGATCTTCTCGTCGGCCGATTCGTTCGCGATGATTCGCGGCGGCCACATCAACCTGGCGATCCTTGGCGCGATGCAGGTCAGCAAGCAGGGCGACCTCGCGAACTGGATGATTCCCGGCAAGATGATCAAGGGGATGGGCGGCGCGATGGACCTCGTCGCGGGGGTGGGGCGTGTCGTCGTGCTGATGGAGCATGTCGCGAAGGGCGACCAGCACAAGATTCTCGAAGAATGCAACCTGCCACTCACGGGCGTCGGCGTGGTCGACCTGATCATCACCGATCTCGGCGTGATCGAAGTGACGCCGTCCGGTTTGAAGGTGCTCGAACTGGCCGACGGCGTGAGCGTCGACGAGATCCAGGCGAAGACGGGCGCACCGCTCGACGTCAGCGCCGTGGCCTGAGCACGATCCTGGTGCGTGATCCTCGACGCCCCGCGTTCCCGACGGAACGCGGGGCGTTTTGTCATCACGCGCACGCGTCACGCAATCGCGCCGCCGCCATCGATCAGGACCGTCGAGCCGGTTGCATAAGGCGTGGCCGCCAGATACAGGATCGCATTCGCGACATCCTCCGGCTGGCCGACCCTGCGCGCCGGAAGCCGATGGGCGGCGCCCGCGTACATCGCGTCGCGTGCGTCGGGCGCCAGCTTGTCCCATAGCGGCGTCGCGATCAGGCCGGGCGATACGGTATTCACGCGAACCGGCGCCAGCTCGAGCGCCAGCCCGCGGGCGAGCGCCTCGAGCGCCGCGTTGATCGCGCCTTGCAGGACCGACGACGCGCTCGGCCGCACGCTCAGGTAGCCCGACACGAACGTCAGCGAGCCGTCGGGCGCGATATCGATCGCGCGGGCGACGCGGTACGCGCCCCAGAACTTGCTGTCCATTGCTGCCTGTGCGTCGGCGAGCGGGAGCGCACGGACCGGGCCCGTCGCCGTCTTCGCGGCCGAAATCACGACGTGGTCGAACTGGCCGGCGCGCGCGCAGAACGCATCGACGTCCGCCGTATCGGTGATGTCGAGCGCTTCCGTCCGCACCTGCGCGCCCGGTATGGCGTCGATGTCGAACCGGCCCGGATCGCGCGACGCGATCGTCACATGCGCGCCACGCCGCGCGAATGCGGTCGCGGTAGCGGCGCCGATGCCGGAGCTTCCTCCGACGACGAGTATGTTCTTTCCGTGGAGCGGATCGTCCATGAAAGTCTCTCCTGGGGGATGAGTTGAATGGGCGTTGAACGGAATCCGGTCAGATCGTTTCGGTCTCGCGCAGCGTCGACGGGCTGTGCAGCGCGAAGCGCGCAATGTCGTCCTTGCGCATGAAAACGACTCCCGGGTGTGATCGAGCGTAGTTCAGGAAGATGTCCCACGCGCGGACCATCTGCGGCGTGCCGCTGATCCGGTCGTGCGCACTGATCGACATCAGTCTGCGCCGCTGCCCGGCTTCCGCATACAGCTGGTCGAAATCGAGCTTGATCTGCTCGACGAACATCGTCGGCGAGTAGTTGCGGCCTTCGATCAGCAGGATGTCGTTGTTGCGCAGCGTGTACGGGACCACCGCGAAATCGCGATCGTTGACGGTCTCGATGAACGGTTCGTCGCGGCTGACGTCGTCGATGTGATACGCGTAGCCGAGCTCCTGCAGCAGCGACAACGTATGCGGCCCGCGACGCAGCCAGTTGCAGTTGTAGCCGGTCGGGCGCTGGCCGGTCACCGCTTCGACCATGTCGCGCGCTTCGGTCAGGAAGCGGCGCTCGTCGTCGCGGCTCATCGCGAATTGCGCGCGCCACGTCGGGCCGTGCGCGGCGGCTTCGTGGCCGCGCGACACGATCTCGCGCGCCAATTCGGGGTGCCGGTGCGCGGCTTCCCCGATCATGTGCGACGTCACTTTCACGCCGTGCCGGTCCCACAGATCGAGCAGGCGCGGAATGCCTTCCCGGTAGCCATACGCGAACCAGGTGGCCGAGGCGAGATCGACCGGCACCGACGGCGGAAACGCGACGGCCGGAAACGGGCTGTCCGCGCCGGTGGGCGGCTGACCGCCTGCCTCGAACTGCATCGAGATCGAGATCACGAGCCGTGCGCCGTCCGGCCAGAACGGCGTGGCGCCCGGCGCCGCGGGCGCCGGCGTCGGCGCGGCGGTGGCGGGCACGGACGTGCCCGCGGCCAGCGCGACGCCGGCCGCGAGCCCGGCGCCGGCCTGGGCCAGGAACGTGCGGCGCGGCAGAGGCGTCGCGGAAGTATCGTTACTGTTAGTCATCGTCGCCTCCGTCAGCCGACGAGCCCGAGCTGGCGCATCAGCGTCAGGTTGTCCTCGATGTGCCAGTTTTCCGCGATCCTGCCGTGGTCGATCCGATAGATATCGGTCGCGATGAAGTCGATCGCCTGTCCGCGCCCGGCCGTTCCGTTGAACGTACCGGTGAAATGCCCGCGGAAATGCAGGTGCACGACGACCCGGTCGCCCGCGACGATCATCTGTTCGATGTCGCAGCGCAGGTCCGGGATCGCGCCACGCACCGTGCCGGACGCCGCGAGCGGTCCCGCTACGCCTTGTTCGCGGCCGGGCGGCAGCGTGCGATCGATGAAGTCGGCGGCGAGCGCGGCGCGGGCGAGCGCGGGGTCGCCCGTATTCCAGAAGCTGCCGTAGCGGCGCGCGGCCAGAATCTGCGCGCGGACCTGCGCAGCCGGCAAGCCTGCCGCGACGGTCAGCGTGTGCGGCTCGACAAGGTCGGCGGCATGGGCGGCGGCGGGCCAGAGCGCCACGACGCAAGCGGCTGCCGCGAAAGCGTGCGCGACGGGGCGGGTGGCCGAACGAAGGCGGATCGACATGGTTTAGGAGGTCCTGTGAAAGCGTCAGGCGACGACGCGGAACAGATATGGTAGGTTTCCGTTCTGCATGCAAATACGGGCAAAAAGCAAATGGATTCTTCGAAAAAAGGAAAGATCGGGGCGAGGCGGGCGCCATGACGCTGATCGACGATTTTCCGGCGCTCGCGACCTTCGCACGGATCGTGTCGGCCGGCAGCCTGTCGGCGGCCGCGCGCGAGCTCGACCTGTCGTTGTCCGTCGTCAGCAAGCGGCTCGCGCATCTCGAGTCGCGGCTCGGCGTGCGCCTGCTGCACCGGACGACGCGGCAGCAAACGCTCACCGACGACGGCGCGCAGTTTCATGCGCAGGTGCTGCGCATCCTGGCCGAAGTCGAGCATGCGGAAACGCTGATGCGCGACCGCCGCGGCACGGTCAGCGGCGTGCTGCGCGTGACGGCGCCCGGCGAACTCGGCCGCCTGCGCATCGCGCCGCTCGTTGCGGCATTTCAGCAGCGACATCCGCAACTGACCGTGCAGTTGATGCTGACCGATGCGGTCGTCGATCTGCTCGCAGCCGACCTCGACGTCGCCGTGCGGATCGGCAATCTGGCCGATTCGACGATGATCGCGCGCGAGCTGGCGCCGAATCATCGCGTGCTGTGCGCGTCGCCGGGCTATCTCGCGGCGCACGGCTCGCCGGCCCATCCGACCGAGCTGCGTGCGCATCGATGCATCGTGATGGGCGACCAGCCGCGTGCCGAATGGCGGTTCGATGGCGCGCAAGGCGGCGTGGCGGTCGAGGTGACGGCCGCGCTGCTGACGAACGATGGCGGCGCGGCGCGCACGCTGGCGCTCGAAGGCGCGGGCATTGCGTTGAAGTCGATCTGGGACGTCGGCGCCGATCTCGACGCCGGCCGGCTCGTGCGCGTGCTGCCGGCCTTCGAGGCATCCGCCGCGCCGTTACATGCCGTTTACCCCGGCGCTCGCCATGTGCCGTTGCGGGTGCGGACGTTCGTCGATTTCCTGCGCGAGCAGTTGCGGGACGCGTGGCGCCGCCACGATTGAACCCGTCCCGGGTGGTGGGCCTGGGCGCGTGGCGCCCCGTCGTTCCGAAGCGGTTTACAATCGTTTGCATCGGGCGCCGCAAGCGTTGTCCCGCGCGTCGCCCCCGTTCGACAGGATGCCAACGATGCCAACGACCCCAGCGAATTCCCCGGTTCCCCGCCAGCGGCGCGTTCAGTGTGCAAGCGCGGCCGGCCTTCACCACGTCGCCTATACCGAGTGGGGCGATCCCGCGAATCCGCGCGTGCTCGTCTGCGTGCACGGCCTGACCCGCTCCGGGCGCGATTTCGACCGGCTTGCCGCCGCGCTGTCCGATACGTATCGCGTCGTCTGCCCCGATGTCGTCGGGCGCGGCCAATCGGACCGGCTGGCCGATCCGCGGCACTATGCGATTCCGCAGTACGTGGCCGACATGGTGACGCTGATCGCACGGCTCGACGTTGAATCGGTCGACTGGTTCGGTACGTCGATGGGCGGCCTGATCGGCATGGCGCTCGCCGGCCTGCCCGGTTCGCCGCTGCGCCGGATGATCGTCAACGACGTCGGCCCGCGCATCGAGCCCGATTCGTTGACGCGCATCGGCGAATACCTCGGCGTGCAGCCGCGCTTTGCGACCGAGCAGGAGGGGATCGACTACCTGACGTCGCTGTCGCTGCCGTTCGGTGCGCTGAGTGCCGACGAGTGGCGCGAGATCAACGGGCCGCTGCTGCACGAACTGCCCGAAGGCGGCTGGACGATGCGCTACGACCCGCGTATCGCCGAGCCGTTCAAGGCGACGACGCCCGAACTGGCCGCGCTCGGCGAGGCCGCGCTGTGGCGCGCGATCGAGACGACGGACGCGACGCTGCTCGTCGTGCGCGGCGAGACGTCCGACCTGCTGTCGCGCGAGACGGCGGCCGAAATGGTCCGTCGCGGCCGGCACGTGACGCAGGTCGAGATTCCGGGGGCGGGCCATGCGCCGGCCTTCGTCAGCGCCGACCAGATTGCGCTCGCACGACGGTTTTTCGTCGAAGGCGACGCATAAACGCGTCATAATATGCGGTTCGGCGGCACGCGGGCCGTGCCACCGCCCGATTCCTTACCCATCACGACCGGAACATTTTCATGGCAGTCACTCGTCACCACGTCGGGGCCCGTCTCTCCGAAACCGCGATCCACAACGGTACCGTGTATCTGGCCGGCCAGATCGCCGAAGACACCACGCAGGACATCCGCGGCCAGACGCGCGAAGTGCTCGGCCACATCGACCGCCTGCTCGCCGAAGCGAACAGCGACAAGGCGCATCTGCTGTCGGTGCAGATCTACCTCTCGGATCTCGCGAACTTCGAAGGCATGAATGCGGAGTGGGACGCATGGGTCGCACCGGGCAACACGCCGCCGCGCGCCACCGTCGAGGCGAAGCTCGCCGATCCGGCGCTGCTCGTCGAGATCGTGGTCGTCGCCGCGCAGCGGAGCTGAGCGTTATCCGACGATGACCGTATTCCGGCAGGCCGTGCAATGACCGAATCCGTTTCCGCCTCTCCCGTCGCGGCACCGTCGTTCGACGACGTGCTTGCGTTCGTGCGCGAGCGGGCCGGCGACGCGCGCCTGTCGTCCGGCGAGCTGCTCGCCGATCACTCGGCGGGCACGGCGGCGATCATGCGCACGCTGAACGTCGATCCGCACGCGATGCAGGCCGCCGCGCTGTTCGTGCTGACGCCGCACCTGAGCGACCCCGAGCGCGAGCTGACCGAGCGTTTCGGCGACGAAGTCGCGCGGCTCGTGTCCGACGTGCGCAAGCTGTTGCGGCTCGGCACCGTCAGCCTGCGCGCCGCGCAGAACGCCGCGAAGCCCGACTCCGGGCGCGACGCGGCGGAAGAGCGGCGCACGCAGATCGAGGCGCTGCGCAAGATGCTGCTCGCCTTCGCGCAGGACATCCGCGTGGTGCTGATCCGGCTCGCGTCGCGATTGCAGTCGCTGCGCTACTACGCGGCCGCGAAGCTCGATCCGCCGCCCGACGTCGCGCGCGAGACGCTCGAGATCTATGCGCCGCTCGCGAACCGTCTCGGTATCTGGCAACTGAAGTGGGAACTCGAGGATCTCGCGTTCCGCTTCGAGGATCCCGTCACCTACAAGCGGATCGCGAAGCTGCTCGACGAGAAGCGCATCGAACGCGAGGCGTACGTCACGCAGGCGATCGCGCGGCTGCAGCACGAGCTCGCGCAAGCGCACATCCAGGCCGACGTGAGCGGCCGGCCGAAGCATATCTACAGCATCTGGCGCAAGATGCGCGGCAAGGAGCTCGACTTCTCCGAGCTGTACGACGTGCGCGCGTTTCGCGTGATCGTGCCCGACATCAAGGATTGCTACGCGGTGCTGGGCATCGTGCATCACCTGTGGCAGCCGGTGCCGAAGGAATTCGACGACTACATCTCGCGGCCGAAGCCGAACGGCTACAAGTCGCTGCATACGGTCGTGATCGGCGACGACGGCCGTGCGTTCGAAGTGCAGATCCGCACGCAGGAGATGCATCGTTTCGCCGAGTATGGCGTCGCCGCGCACTGGCGCTACAAGGAGGCCGGCGCGCGCGGCTACGGCGGCCAGTTCTCCGCGAGCGACAAGTACGACGAGAAGATCGCGTGGCTGCGCCAGTTGCTCGCGTGGAAGGACGACGTCGAGGACGGCACCGAAGTGTCGGGCGACCAGGCGTGGGCGCAATTGCGCGAGACGTCGCTCGATGACGACCACATCTACGTGCTGACGCCGCAGGCGCGCGTGATCGCGCTGCCGCAGGGCGCGACGCCGGTCGATTTCGCGTATCACCTGCACAGCGAGCTCGGCCATCGCTGCCGTGGCGCGCGCGTCGACGGCGTGATGGTGCCGCTGAACACGTCGCTCGCGAATGGCCAGACGGTCGAGATCGTCGCGGTGAAGGAGGGCGGCCCGTCGCGCGACTGGCTGAACCTGCAGCTCGGTTACCTGAAGAGCTCGCGCGCGCGGCAGAAGGTGCGTGCGTGGTTCAACTCAATCGAGCAGGAAGAAAACGTCGCGCACGGCCGCGCGCTCGTCGAAAAGACGCTGCAGCGCGAGGGCAAGACGTCGGTCAACCTGGACAACCTCGCCGCGAAGCTCGGCTTCAAGTCACCCGAGGAGTTGTTCTCGGTCGTCGGCAAGGAAGAGTTCAGCCTGCGCAACGTCGAGCACGCGCTGTCCGATGCGCCGCCGCCGGAGCCGGCGCCCGAGGCGCCGGCCGATTTCGAGAAGCGCAGCAGCGGCGCGAGCGTCGCGCACGGCGCGTCGACCGGCGTGCTGGTGGTGGGCGTCGACGCGCTGCTGACGCAGCTGGCGCGCTGCTGCCGTCCGGCGCCGCCCGATCCGATCAGCGGTTTCGTCACGCGAGGCAAGGGGATGTCGATCCACCGCACCGATTGTCCGACGTTTCGCCGGATGGTCGAGCGCGCGCCGGAGCGCGTGCTGCAGACGACCTGGTCGGCCGACGTGCTGGGCGGGCGCGGCGCATCCGTCTATCCGGTTGACCTGATGATCGAGGCGAGCGACCGGCAAGGGCTGCTGCGCGATATCTCCGAAGTGTTCGCGCGGGAAAAGATCAATGTCGTGGGCGTGAAGACGCAAAGCCGCCGCAATGCGGCATTCATGCAGTTCACGGTCGAGGTATCGAATTCGGCGCAGGTGCAGCGCGCGTGCACGCTGCTCGGCGAGGTGCAGGGCGTCGTGCGGGCAGGCCGGAAATCCTGATGGGGTTGGATCCGCGTTGTTTTGCTGCGATCGCATAAAACACTTGCCAAGCTGGTGGCCACTCCATATAATCTTAGCTTCTCTAGGCTCGTAGCTCAGTTGGTTAGAGCACCACCTTGACATGGTGGGGGTCGTTGGTTCGAATCCAATCGAGCCTACCAACGAATTGAGAATGCCCGGTCTTCGGGTGTTCGATGCAGTACACAACTCAACGCGAACAAGGCGAATACGGTTATGACACCGCGAACGTTGACCGAAACCATTTCGGAGCGACGCTAGTCGAGGAACGTTTTCGCCCTTTCAGTTTGAGTGAAGTATCGAATGCGGCCCCTCGAAAGCGGGGCCGCATTTTTTTTGTCGCGAAATTTTCATGCGTGAGTTCGATCTCGCGTACCTGGTCTGCCGCCCACTGTCGGCATCACGGAGATTGCTATGGTTTCGATACGCTTGCCTGACGGCTCAGTTCGACAATACGAGCATCCGGTGACAGTTGCCGAGGTTGCGGCCTCGATCGGTCCCGGCCTTGCGAAGGCTGCGCTTGGTGGCAAGCTCGATGGCGAGCTCGTTGATACGTCGACGGTGATCGACCGCGACGCGTCGCTCGCGATCGTCACGGACAAGGATGCCGACGGCCTCGACATCATCCGGCACTCGACCGCTCACTTGCTCGCGTATGCGGTGAAGGAGCTGTATCCGGACGCGCAGGTGACGATCGGCCCGGTGATCGACAACGGTTTCTATTACGACTTCTCGTACAACCGCCCGTTTACGCCGGAAGATCTCGAAAAGATCGAAAAGCGTATGCAGGAGCTCGCGAAGAAGGACGAGCCGGTCACGCGCCGTGTCGTGTCGCGCGACGAGGCGGCCGGTTACTTCCGCAGTATCGGCGAGAAGTACAAGGCCGAGATCATCGAATCGATTCCGCAAAGCGACGAAATCAAGCTGTACTCGCACGGCGGCTTCACCGATCTGTGCCGCGGCCCGCACGTGCCGTCCACCGGCAAGCTGAAGGTCTTCAAGCTGATGAAGGTCGCGGGCGCGTACTGGCGCGGCGATTCGAAGAACGAGCAGCTGCAGCGTATCTACGGCACGGCCTGGACGAAGAAGGAAGACCAGGATCAGTACCTGCACATGCTCGAGGAAGCGGAGAAGCGCGACCACCGCAAGCTGGGCAAGCAGCTCGACCTGTTCCACATGCAGGAAGAGTCGCCGGGCATGGTGTTCTGGCATCCGAAGGGCTGGGCGCTGTGGCAGCAGGTCGAGCAGTACATGCGCCGCCGCGTCAACGAAGCCGGTTATCTCGAGATCAAGACGCCGATGATCATGGACCGCTCGCTGTGGGAAGCGTCGGGCCACTGGCAGAACTATCGCGAGAACATGTTCACGACGGAGTCGGAGAAGCGCGACTACGCGATCAAGCCGATGAACTGCCCGGGCCACGTCCAGGTGTTCAAGCACGGCCTGCGCTCGTATCGCGACCTGCCGCTGCGTTACGCGGAATTCGGCTCGTGCCACCGCAACGAGGCGTCGGGCGCGCTGCACGGCCTGATGCGGGTGCGCGGCTTCGTGCAGGACGATGCGCACATCTTCTGTACGGAAGACCAGATCATTGCCGAGTCGATCGCGTTCAACAAGCTCGCGATGAGCGTGTACGGCGATTTCGGTTTCGAACACATCGACATCAAGCTGTCGCTGCGCCCGGAGCAGCGCATGGGTTCGGACGAAACCTGGGATCGTGCGGAGCAAGGGTTGCGCGAAGCGCTGACGGCCTGCGGCCTCACGTGGGAAGAGTTGCCGGGTGAAGGCGCGTTCTACGGCCCGAAGATCGAGTACCACATCAAGGATGCGCTCGGCCGTTCGTGGCAGTGCGGCACGCTGCAACTCGACATGATGCTGCCGGAGCGCCTGGGTGCTGAGTACGTCGCGGAGGACAACAGCCGCCGCCGGCCGGTGATGCTGCACCGCGCGATCGTCGGTTCGATGGAGCGATTCCTTGGCATTTTGATCGAGCACCATGCTGGTGCAATGCCGGTTTGGCTCGCGCCGTACCAGGCAATTGTGCTCAATATCGCCGAAAGTCAGGCCGAATATGCGCAGTCTCTGACCCAAACGTTGCAAAAACAAGGGGTTAGAGTGGCGGCCGATTTGCGCAACGAGAAGATTAGCTATAAAATACGCGAGCACACGCTGGAAAAGGTGCCTTATCTCCTCGTCGTGGGCGATAAGGAGCGTGATGCGCAAACGGTAGCCGTGCGTGCCCGTGGCGGCGTCGATCTTGGCGTAATGCCGGTCGAAGCCTTCGTTGAGCGTCTGCAGGAAGACCTGCGCTCGTTCAAGTAACCGCCCTGGCAGCGCGGCTCGTTTTTTTAATTTTTAGAGGAAACGTAACATCGCTACTGATAAGTCGTCGCACCGCATCAACGGTGAAATCACTGCGCCGGAAGTGCGCCTGGTCGGGATCGAGAACGAACCGCTCGGTATCGTAAAACTCGCTGACGCTTTCCGTAAATCGGAAGAACTGGATGTTGACCTGGTGGAGATCGCGCCGCAAGCGGTGCCGCCGGTTTGCCGTCTGATGGATTACGGCAAGTTCAAGTACCAGGAATCGAAGAAGCAGCACGAAGCGAAGCTGAAGCAGAAGGTTATCCAGGTCAAGGAAGTCAAGTTCCGTCCGGGTACCGATGACGGGGATTACAACGTCAAGCTCCGCAATCTCGTGCGCTTCCTCGAAGAGGGCGACAAGACGAAGATCACGTTGCGTTTCCGCGGCCGTGAAATGGCTCACCAGGAAATCGGTATGCGGATGCTCGAGCGTCTGCGCACGGATCTCGAGGAAGTCGGCCAGGTCGAGCAGATGCCGAAGATGGAAGGGCGCCAGATGATCATGGTGCTCTCGCCGAAGAAAAAGAAGTAACGGGCCCGCGCGCATCGCGCGCAGGTTCGACAGTGGTTCGGCGCGTTGCCCGGTCAGGGCGGCGCGCCAACAATGACGGCGGCTGCGCAAGCGGTTCGCCGTACACAAGTGGACTGGGTTTCGAAGGGCGGGTCAAGGGCGCAAGCCAACCGCACACCCATCGCCATCTAATAAACTGGAGTTGTTCGTCATGCCTAAGATGAAGACCAAGAAGAGCGCTGCAAAGCGCTTCGTGGTGCGTCCGGGCGGTACCGTCAAGCGCGGTCAAGCCTTCAAGCGTCACATCCTGACCAAGAAAACCACGAAGAACAAGCGCCATCTGCGCGGCGCAACGGCAGTTCATGATTCCGATCTGAACTCCGTCCGCGCGATGCTCCCGTTCGCGTAACCCCTCAACTGATACTCCAAGGAGAGAAACATGCCTCGAGTCAAACGTGGGGTAACCGCACGGGCCCGCCACAAGAAGATCATCAACCTGGCCAAGGGTTATCGCGGCCGCCGCAATAACGTCTACCGCATCGCCAAGCAGGCGGTGATGCGCGCTGGTCAGTACGCGTACCGCGATCGCCGCAACAAGAAGCGTGTGTTCCGCGCACTGTGGATCACGCGTATCAACGCGGCAGTTCGCCAGCACGACATGACCTACAGCGTGTTCATCAACGGCCTGAAGAAGGCGTCGATCGAACTCGACCGTAAGGTGCTGGCCGACATGGCGGTGTTCGACAAGGCTGCTTTTGCTGCGATCGTCAAGCAGGTGAAAGCCGCCGTTGCAGCCTAATTGCGAAATTAGCACTGCGTGGTTAGTTGCAGCGAGGTTCCGGTAGTCTCGGCCGCTGCAGCGAAAACGGGGCTCTTCCGAGCCCCTTTTTTGTTTGGTGGGCCATTTCGCTCGCCAAGACCGAATGACGTTGGAAATGATGGGATCTATGGATCTGGACCAGATTGTCGCCGACGCGCAGCAGTCCTTCGAACAGGCTGCCGACATCACCACGCTCGAAAACGAGAAAGCCCGATTTCTCGGTAAATCGGGTGCGCTGACCGAGTTGCTGAAGGGCCTCGGCAAGCTCGATCCCGAAGCACGCAAGACCGAAGGCGCACGCATCAACGTTGCGAAGCAGCAGGTTGAAGCCGCGCTCACCGCCCGTCGCCAGGCACTGGCCGACGCGCTGCTGAATCAGCGCCTCACCGCCGAAGCGATCGACGTGACGTTGCCGGGCCGCGGCGCCGGTGCAGGCAGCCTGCACCCGGTGATGCGCACGTGGGAGCGTGTCGAACAGATTTTCGGCTCGATCGGTTTCGACGTGGCCGACGGCCCCGAAATCGAGACCGACTGGTACAACTTCACGTCGCTGAACAGCCCGGAGAACCATCCGGCGCGTTCGATGCAGGACACCTTCTACGTCGAAGGCAAGGACGCCGACGGCCGCCAGCTGCTGCTGCGCACGCACACGAGCCCGATGCAGGTGCGTTACGCGCGCATGAACCGTCCGCCGATCAAGGTGATCGCGCCGGGCCGCACGTATCGCGTCGACAGCGATGCGACCCACTCGCCGATGTTCAATCAGGTCGAGGGACTGTGGATCGACGAAAACATCAGCTTTGCCGACCTCAAGGGCGTCTATACCGACTTCCTGAAAAAATTCTTCGAGCGCGACGACATCCTCGTGCGCTTCCGTCCGTCGTATTTCCCGTTCACGGAACCGTCGGCCGAGATCGACATGATGTTCGAGCAAGGCAAGAACGCCGGCAAGTGGCTCGAGATTTCCGGCTCGGGGCAGGTGCATCCGACCGTGATCCGCAACATGGGCCTCGACCCTGAGCGTTACATCGGTTTCGCGTTCGGCAGCGGCCTCGAGCGCCTGACGATGCTGCGCTACGGCGTCCAGGATCTGCGGCTGTTCTTCGAGAACGACCTGCGTTTCCTGCGCCAGTTCGCATAACGCCGCTCGCCGCGCCGACCTGTGCCCGCGCACGCCCCCGATGGACGTTTCCGATGGGGCCGCGGGCGTCGATCTAACCTGTTTCGAACGTAGACATCCATGCAATTCCCTGAATCCTGGTTGAGAACCTTTGTCGACCCGCAGCTGACGACCGACGAGCTGTCGCACGCGCTGACGATGGCGGGGCTCGAAGTCGAATCGCTGAGCAAGGCTGCGCCGCCGACGTCGAAGATCGTCGTGGGCCGCGTGCTCGAAGTCGTCAAGCATCCGGATGCGGACAAGCTCAATGTCTGCCAGGTCGACGCCGGCACCGGCGCGACGCTGAACATCGTCTGCGGCGCGCCGAACGTGGCGCCCGGCATCAAGGTGCCGGTCGCGCTGGTGGGCGCGGAACTGCCGCCGGCGGAAGAGGGCGGCAAGCCGTTCGCGATCAAGCTGTCGAAGCTGCGCGGCGTGGAGAGCCAGGGGATGCTGTGCTCGGCGCGCGAGCTGAAGTTGTCCGAGGATCACAGCGGGCTGTTGATCCTGCCGGAAGACACGCCGGTCGGCCAGGACATCCGCGAGACCCTCAATCTCGACGACACGATCTTCGAAATCAAGCTGACGCCTAACAAGGCCGACTGCCTGTCGGTGTTCGGCATCGCGCGCGAGACGGCCGCGATCACCGGCGCACCACTGACGCCGGTCGACATCCGCCCGGTGAGCGTCGAGCTCGACGAAACGCTGCCGGTGCGCATTGCCGCGCCCGATCTGTGCGGCCGCTTCTCGGGTCGCGTGATCCGCGGCGTGAACGCGCATGCGAAGACGCCGCAGTGGATGGTCGAGCGCCTCGAGCGCTCGGGCCAGCGCAGCGTGTCCGCGCTCGTCGACATCTCCAACTACGTGATGTTCGAACTGGGCCGCCCGTCGCACGTGTTCGATCTCGACAAGATCCACGGCGGCATCGAAGTGCGCTGGGGCAAGCGCGGCGAATCGCTGAAGCTGCTCAACGGCAACACGGTGGAACTCGACGAAACGGTCGGCGTGATCGCGGACGACCGTCAGGTCGAAAGCCTGGCCGGCATCATGGGCGGCGACAGCACGGCTGTCACGCTCGATACGACCAACATCTACCTGGAAGCCGCGTTCTGGTGGCCGGACAGCATCCGCGGTCGCGCGCGCAAGTACAACTTCTCGACCGATGCGGCCCATCGCTTCGAGCGCGGCGTCGATTACGCGACGACCGTCGAGCACGTCGAGCGCATCACGCAGCTGATCCTCGAGATCTGCGGCGGCAAGGCCGGCCCGGTCGACGATCAGGCGGTGAATCTGCCGCAGCGCGCGCCGGTGAAGATGCGCGTGTCGCGCGCGAACCGCATCATCGGCGTGAAGATCGACGCCGACGAGATCGCGGACATCTTCACGCGCCTCGGCCTGCCGTTCGAGCGTGAGGACGACGCGTTCCTCGTCACGCCGCCGTCGCACCGCTTCGACATCGAGATCGAGGAAGACCTGATCGAGGAAGTGGCGCGTATCTACGGTTTCGAGAAGATCCCGGCGCGGCCGCCGGTCGCGACGAGCGAAATGCGTGCGACCCACGAGACGCGGCGTTCGATCCACGACATCCGTCACGCGCTCGCCGCGCGCGACTATGCGGAAACCGTCAACTTCAGCTTCGTTGATGCGGAGTGGGAGCACGATTTCGCGGGCAACGACAACCCGATCCGCCTGCTGAACCCGATCGCGAGTCAGCTTTCGGTGATGCGCACGACGCTGTTCGGCAGCCTGATCGCCGTGCTGCGCCACAACCTGAACCGCCGCGCCGATCGCGTGCGCGTGTTCGAATCGGGGCGCGTGTTCGTCGCCGATCCGTCGGTGAAGGCCGGCGAACTGGCGGTCGAAGGTCATGCGCAACCGAAACGCGTCGGCGCGCTGGCGTACGGTCCGGCATTCGACGAGCAGTGGGGCATCACGACCCGCGCGGTCGATTTCTTCGACGTGAAGGGCGATCTCGAAGCGCTGCTCGCGCCGGCGGTTGCGCGTTTCGTGAAGGCCGAGCATCCGGCCCTTCATCCGGGGCGCAGCGCACGGATCGAAGTCGATGGCCGCGCGGTCGGCTGGATCGGCGAGTTGCATCCGCGCCTGATGCAGAAATACGAGCTGCCGCAGCCGCCGGTGATGTTCGAAATCGACGCGGATGCGCTGATTGCCCGGACGCTGCCCGCGCCGACCGACGTGTCGAAATTCCCGCCGGTCCGTCGTGATATCGCCGTTGTCGTCGATCAGGCGGTCGAAGTTCAGACACTTTTCGACGAAATGAAGAAGGCGCTTGCCGAAGAGGCCTGCCGATTCGTTCAGAAGGTTGTACTCTTCGACGAATTTCGTGCAAAATCAAATACTTCCGGTGGTCTTGCCGCGAACGAGAAGAGCCTTGCCTTCCGCGTGACGCTGCAGGACGCGGCTGGCACGCTGCAGGACGAGGTCGTCGATCAGGCGATTCACACGCTGGTCGAGCGGATGGCTCGTGCCGGTGCGCGCCTGCGCGGCTAAGGAGAGGGCCCGCCCGTTCGCGGGCGGCTTTTTTCCATCGTAAGTTTTGATTCAACGCGCTGTATGGCAGATATGAACGACATGACCTCGAGTGAATTCGAAGCCCTCCTGACGGCGCAACGCAGCGCGATGAACCGCGACGCGTCGGCGCCGGCGTCCACCGAGACGCCGACGCTGACGAAGGCGGAACTGGCGGAGCTGCTGTTCGACAGCGTCGGGCTGAACAAGCGTGAAGCGAAGGACATGGTCGAGGCGTTTTTCGAAGTGATCCGCGACGCGCTCGAAAACGGCGAAAGCGTCAAGCTGTCGGGGTTCGGCAATTTCCAGCTGCGCGACAAGCCGCAGCGTCCGGGCCGCAATCCGAAGACGGGCGAGGCGATTCCGATCGCGGCCCGCCGGGTGGTAACCTTCCACGCGAGCCAGAAGCTGAAGGCGCTGGTCGAAAACGGCGCGGAGTAATACGCGCGCCCACGCTCCGCGCGGCCGCCGCGCCCCCTTACCGACGGTTAACCGACGATGACCACCACGGTTGAGAAAGTCGTCTTGCCTCCGATTCCCGCGAAGCGCTACTTCACGATCGGCGAAGTCAGCGAACTATGCGGGGTCAAACCACATGTGCTGCGTTACTGGGAACAGGAATTCACTCAGCTGCGGCCGGTGAAGCGGCGCGGCAACCGGCGGTATTACCAGCATCACGAAGTGCTGCTGATCCGGCGGATTCGCGAGTTGCTGTACGAGCAGGGCTTCACGATCAATGGCGCGCGCAATCGGCTCGATTCGCCAGGTAGCGAGCGGGGCGCGGCGGAGCCGGTCGAATCCGGCGCGCAGGCCGTCGATGCGCGCGGGGCGGTCAGGCCGGGCGCAAACGTCGACGTCATCGCGTTGCGGCAGGCGTTGCTGGACGTGCTCGACGGACTGAAACACGACTGAGCGTACGGCGCGCAGAATGCATTGGAAAGCCCGGTTGGCGACCTGCCACCGGGCTTTTTTTCATGCGGGTCGCGCAGGGGGATCAGCGCGACGCCAGCGGATTCTTGCGCCCCATGTCGACGACCAGCGTGCCGTCCGGCAGCATCCGCACCGAGCCCTGCGCGACCTGGCTGCGATACCCGTACAGGTCGAACCGCATCGGGCCGGCTTCGGCCGAATTCCGGATCAGCGCGCGCACGTTCAGTTCGAGCACGTTGAACATCTTCATGTCGCCGCCTTCCATCCACATGTAGCTCGGTGCATCGATCTGCGGCCGCTTCGGCGCGGGCGCGCCCGCCGCGCGCCGGAACGTGAGCCGCAATCCGTCGGGCTCGACGGTCGCCTGGGCGAGTTTGCCGTTCAGCACGGGCGGCGGGAACACGGTGTACTGGTCGAGCACGAGCGTGTCGCCGCGCAGTTCCGCGCCACGCCGCTGCAACGGCGTCAGCGACGCGAGCTCGATACCGAGCGAGCGCAGCAGCGTCGCCTGCGGGATGCCGAGCACCGACACCTGAGACGGCTTGAAGGCGAGGTGCCGGTCGTCGAGCACCGTCAGCGAGCCCTTCATGTCGGTCGGCAACCAGACACCCGGTACGTGATTCCACAGCTTGATGCCGCCCTGGACGCGCAGGTTCTGGCCGTCCGCGCTCAATTGCAGGTCGTTCAGCGAACGCGGCGAATAGTCGAGCAGGTAGCTGTTGAAGAGCGCCGACATCGCCTTCCACGACTCGACGACCGTGCCGCCGAGAATGCGGATGTCGTACTGGTTCGGGTCGTCGAGATCGACGGGTTCGCCCGGGCGCTTCGACACGAGTTCCACGTCGAGATCCTCGACATGAAAGCCGATATCGCCGGACAGGTTGAAGTCGACGTTGCGCAGATGGATCGTCGGATTGCGGTTCGACACATGCCGCTCGTTGAACAGCGTCGTCGACGTGCGCCGCATCGCGACCTTCTGCATGCCGGGCCGCATCGCGTCGGCCCCGAGCGCGTACGCTTCCCAGTGCTGACGCACGTCGCGCAGCGCATTCTGCTGCGCGGCGAGGAAGCTGTCGTTCAGGCGCGCGGCCGCGTTGCCGAGCAGTGCGCCGCTGGCCGGCCCTGCATACGACGGCATCCGGATCGCCATCGCGCCGCTTTCGTCGAAGTTGAAGTAGCCGGCCGACACTTGGTCGCGATAGTGATACAGGTCGAACACGAACGTCTGGTCGCGCTTCGACGTGTCGAGCGGACCGATCAGGATGTCCGCGTTCATCGGCATCGAGCGCATGAACTTCACGTCGCCACCGCGGATGTACATCGCTTGCTGCGGTGCGTTCGCGGGCATCGCGAAGCCGGCACGCGAGCCGTCGTCGAGCTTCAGGTCGAGGCCCGCCGGCGTCACGCGCACGGCGGTGATCGTCAGTTTCAGACGCGGCGGCGGCATGAGTTTGTCGACCGCCATCACGAGATCGTCGCCGGCGAGTTGCGCGATCGGGGTCTGCACCTTCAGCAGGTCGGCCATTTTCACGTTGGCCGCGCGCATCACCGGCTGTGCGTTGATGCCCGACACGCGCACGCCGGTCGGGTGGAACACGAGCTGGCTGCCGTCGCGGATCGCGAGCGTGCCGGTCAGCGAGAACGGTACCCAGCCGTCGCGCTGCATCTCGCCTTGCAGATGGATCACGCCGTCGCCGGCCGACACCGCGAGCTTGCGCAGCGGCGCATTGCGATAGCCGAAGATGTAGGTGTTGAAGAGGGCGGTCAGCTTCGCGTTGTCGAGCGTGACCGTGCCTTCGTGCACGTCGATCTCGAAGCTCGTCGGATCGTCGAAGACGATCGGCGCGCCGGCCTGGGTCGGCACGAGCGTGGCCGACAGCTGATGGATGAAGAAGCCGAGGTTGTTGACGATGCGGAAATCGACGTCGCGCAGGAACGTCATCGCGCCGTTCTGGCCCGAGTCGCGCAGCGTGAACGGGCGCGGCTGCGTGAGGCTGATCGATGCGAGCGACGGCACGGTGCGTGCGATCTGCTGCTCGCGCGCGAGCAACTCGGCCTTGGTGCGCTCGATCTTCGTCGATGCGGCGGATGGGTTGCTGTCGCGCTGCGCGGCCGATTCCGCGCAGCCTGCGCAGAGCAGTGCGAGCGCCAGCGCGCCGCAGCCGAACACGCGGGATGTCGTGTGCGACCACGGGGCTAACGTGCGTCGCAGGCCGGACAACCAGTCGAAAATTGCCAAAGGCGAGCGATGGCCGCGTCGGACCGTATTCCGCATCGTCTGTCTCCATGTCTTGTCTTGATCGACGGCGGCGCGCGCCACTGCACGCGCGAACGTCGATGCCATGCAGTGTGTCATAGCGCGCTAGAGCGGCGTTACCAAACAACGGACGCTCCGGCGCGCTGCGCCGGCGGACTGCCGGACAATGGATTCGCGGTCGACGAGCTGCTGAATCAAACGGTCGTTTGGTTTGTCCGGGCCGTCGTTCGGCGTGTTTCGAAGCGACCCTGAAAATCCGCGGCCGGCCTTGGCCGGCGCGGGTTTCACCGGATGCCGAAGCGCCGCGGCCCCGGGCATCGACGGATACGATCGGCGGTAGCGGCGAGGTAAGATCGGCATCAGTGGCGGATTCGACATCACAACACGGCAGCCATCACGGGGAAGCGCCATGGACCTGAAGGAAGTCGACGTACTCGGTGCGGGGGTGGGCGATCACTGGTACTACGCGTCGAAGGCGAGCGCGATTCGCCGGTTCCTCGGCGCATCGGGCGCGAACCGGATACTCGACGTCGGGGCGGGCTCCGGTTTTTTCTCGAAGCATCTGCTCGAGCGTACGCAGGCGACGGAAGCATGGTGCGTCGATACGAGCTATGCCGACGACAGCGACGGCGAGGCGGCCGGCAAGCCGATCCACTTTCGGCGCTCCGTCGATCGCTTCGATGCCGATCTCGTGTTGCTGATGGACGTGCTCGAACATGTCGACGACGACGTCGGACTGCTGACGCAGTACGTGAAGGGCGCGCCCTCGGGCAGCCGGTTCCTGATCACGGTTCCCGCGTTCCAGTTCCTGTGGAGCGGCCACGACGATTTCCTCGAGCACAAGCGCAGGTATACGCTTGGCGGCCTCGAGAACGTGGTCCGGCGTGCGGGGCTCGACGTGGAGCACGGCGCCTATTATTTCGGCCTCACGTTTCCGCTCGCGGCCGCATTGCGCCTCGGCGAGCGGGCGCGTTCGCATCTGCGCGCGCCCGAGTCGCAATTGCGCCGCCATCATCCGTTCGTCAACGGCTTGCTCAAGACGATTTGTCGTATCGAACTTCCGATGTTCCGCTTCAACCGCGTCGCCGGCTTGACGGTCATCTGCGTCGCGCGCAAGCGATGAACGGCGGCGCGGGATCGGTGCGGCGGGTTGCTTGCATTGGTGGCGTCACGCCAAAAAATTTCACGAGAACATTCACAAAATGCATGCGGCCCGTTCTAAACCGGGAAACTGTCTGTTATAATTTTTTTCTTTCGGGGCGTAGCGCAGCCTGGTAGCGTACCTGCATGGGGTGCAGGTGGTCGGAGGTTCAAATCCTCTCGCCCCGACCAGACAAGAACCCGCGTCAGCTCAGGCTGGCGCGGGTTTTTTCTTGGCCGTCGCTTTTTTGCACATCGCAGCGCGGCCCCGGTAAAATGCAAGGTTGATCCACGGAAAGCGCCGTGATTTAGCGGAAGAGGATTCCCCGAACATGACTGATCTTCGTCTTACCATGCGGTTCGCTGCAGTGCTCGCCACCGGCGCGCTCATCGCCGGTTGCGGTACGTCGTCGCCCACGAAAGTGGACTACAAGAGCGATTCGAAATCGAAGGAAGCGTCGCTCGCAGTGCCGCCCAACATGCTCGACGAGACGGCCGATCAGCGTTCGCTGCCGCCCCAGGGCGGCGCGACTTCCCTGTCCGCGCTCCAGCAGGTCCAGCAGGCCGCGCCTGCGCTGGACACCGTCGCGCCGGCCGTGGCCGGCATGCATATCCAGCGCGACGGCACCGAAAGCTGGCTCGTGATCGACGGCAAGCAGCCCGCCGCGATCTGGCCGCAGGTGCGCCGTTTCTGGCAGGAGCAGGGCTTCCTGCTCGTCGTCGACCAGCGCGACAAGGGCGTGATGGAAACCGACTGGAACGAAACCCATCCGCAGATTAACGATGGCCTGATCCGCAGCGTGATCTCGAAGGCGATGGGCAATTCGTACGTGACGGCCGAGCGCAACAAGTACCGCACGCGTCTCGATTCGGCGCCGAATGGCGGCACCTACGTGTTCATCAGCCAGAAGGGCATGCGCGAGGCGATCACCGGTGCGAACAACGATTCGAGCAAGTGGGAACCGAAGCCGAACGATCCGGCGCTCGAGACGGAATACCTGAAGCGGCTGATGGCCGTGCTCGCGCAGAATGAGCAGCGCGCGAAGAACGGCGAGCCGCCGATCGCGAACATCAAGGACAACGCGGTACCGAAGGACAAGAAGGCCGATGGCGACGCGTCGTCGAAGGCTGCCGCAGCGATCGCTGCCCAGAACGTCTCGCGCACGTCGGCGCAAGGCAGCGACGCGGCTGAAGCGGCCGTGCCGTCCGAAGTCACGCTCGGCGAACCGTACGACCGGTCGTGGCTGCACGTCGGTCTCGCGCTCGATCGCGCGAACTTCACGGTTGACGATCGCGATCGCTCGAAGGGTCTGTACTTCGTGCGCTACGTCGATCCGAAGGATCTGAGCGCGGCCGAGCAGGGCTTCTGGAGCCAACTGTTCCACGGCAAGAAGGAAAAGCAGGCGAAGCAGTATCGCGTCAACGTGAAGGCGCTCACGGCCGATCAGACGCGTGTCGCGGTCGTCGACGATGCGGGCGCGATCGATACGTCGTCGCCGGCTCGCCAGATCATGGGGTTGCTCGTGAATCAGCTCCGCTGATTCCGGCGTTTCCCGCCCCCTTGAAAAGCCCGCCATCCGGCGGGCTTTTTTCATGGTCGCTCGCCGGCGGATGTACATGTTCGGCGGGTCCGGTCCCTTCCCGTGACGTTACGTAACATCCGAGCGTTACGACGACAGAACACGTGTCACATTGTCGCCGATCTAAAAAAATGTCCTTATAAATCAACGGAATGCTTGGCGTTCAATGGCTGGCACGCAACCTGCTTTATAGGTTGGAATCGTTAGAACAGGGAGGATGGTGTCAGAGGCCGGGAATGCGCCGCGAGCGCCTGAACAACGGCATCGACACCCTCACATGCCGACGCGCCGAGCGTCGGCGCCACAGATGACGATCCGCGCCAGCGTGTCACGGGGCGGCGCTATGGAGCCAATGCGGGGTCGGCATAAGGGCGCCACTTGAGGGGCGGCACATAGGCGCCAGTCCAAGGGCGGCG
>NZ_CADFDM010000019.1:0-26869 GCF_902832985.1 Burkholderia sp. BCC0097 | reverse complement strand
GTGGCGCCATTACGCCGCCCTTGGACTGGCGCCTATGTGCCGCCCCTCAAGTGGCGCCCTTATGCCGACCCCGCATTGGCTCCATAGCGCCGCCCCGTGACAACGCGCTCTGGCTGGCTGCCGCTGCCGTGCCTGATCGAGATCTGCTGCGCGGCACCGAATGTGACGACGCGGCGCCGGCATTGCCTCGGGCATCGGAGGGTCACGAGATCGTGACGGACTATCGAGCGATGGGCTTCACGCTCGGCCGGCATCCGCTGGCGCTGCTGCGCGATCGCCTCGCGCTGGATCACCTGCAGTCGGCAGAGCAACTGGCGACGTTGCGCAGCGGCCAGCTCGCGCGCGCGTGCGGATTGGTCACGGTGCGGCAGCGGCCGGGCACGGCGAACGGCGTGCTGTTCATGACGCTCGAGGACGAGACCGGCCAGGTCAACGTGATCCTCTGGCCCGGTCTGCTGGAGAAATTTCGGAAGGAGGCGCTCGGCGCCGCGTTGCTCGCGGTCTACGGCGTGTGGCAGGCCGAAGGGAACGTGCGGCATCTGATCGCCAGCAATCTCGTCGACAGGAGCGAGTTGCTCGGTGCACTGCCAACGACGTCAAGGGAGTTTTGCTAACGCTTACGCGTTCTCCATGACGATACTAAAGCGGCGTCTTGTATGCGCTGTGCCAAATCGTGAGGGCACCCCCTAGCTTAGCGCAAGCTTCACCGCGATATTGCACACCGAACCTAAAAGACTCGCGAATCTTTCGGGCCACCCCATGTGATCGACAAGCCATCAGGATTGAAGTCAGCGGCAATTTTTCCCCCGTCATCCTTATAAACCTCCAGCTCGTCGATAAATCCATTTTTCAATATCAATACGAAATTAATATATGGCCCATAATTTCGCACTGTGTCGACATCCTCTTGGACAGCCGTTATCAGAGGTCCGGTCGCGTCACCGTATTTTTTATCACTGCTTGTCACGAGGCGGAGCGATCCCTCTTCATCAATTGGACTTGCGCGTGCAGCTAATATCTGTGCCATTAAGATATCGCCATTCGGCACCCCACAGGTCGCCATCCTGCGCAAGAGGGCGACTTCCAATTGACTCAGCTCTCGAAACTGAGAAATATTCATTCGCAAACTCCCAATGCCCGTCCCACATAGAAATTTAAGTGTTTAATACGGAATCCCAGATGGCCGATAAAAGTACGTTCCAATATTTACATCACCAGACGGTAACGGAAAGACGCGATAAATATAGTTCGGTGTGACGCCCCAAAATGGGCCACCCACATCCCCTATTGGAGGAAGATGGGCGCCGATCTCTGCGCGCGCGGCATCCGGATCGCTTACGTGTCTGTCGCCGTGCCCCCATATATAACTACCCGCAAGTTGAAACGAATCCGTACCTACGATCGTGCCAGTCAATCCGTCCGGGTCGGACCGATTGACCGGGTTGTTTCCGACATATGCATACAGGTTTTGATCATCGCGACTGCCAACAGGGTCGGTCTGGAAGAATCGTCCCAGCCCCGGTGAATAGAACCTCGCTTTATAATAGTACAGTCCGAGCGAACCGATCAGTTGCTGCCCCGTGTAGCGGAACCGCGTGCCACTCGTTGCGTTCGGCTCACCAAACGGACCGTAGGTATAGATTGCCGTTTTGGCCCCCGATGTATTCGCCGTCGCGACGACGCTCCCCAGTTGATCCGTGTAGAACCAATTCTTGTTCGTGGTCCCTGATCCTTCGTACCAAACGAGCGGATTGTCTGCACCGGAACCATGAACATAGCGCCGGAGGATATTGCCCGACGAATCGTATTCGGCGACGAGTTTCGTGTCGTCGTACAGCATGTTCGTCGTGAGACTGCCAAGACCGTTCGGTTCAACAGTCTGGCGCAGGCGACCTTCTGCGTCGTACGCAAGACTCACTGTTGAGAACAATCCAGTAGTACCAGATACGAGGCGATTGTCGAGATCGTAACCATACGACCAACCGCTGTAGCTAGCCACGTTTCCGTTGTTGTCGTACCCGACAGAACCGCCAGCAGCCGTCGTGTAACGATTCAGGCCATCCGCGGTATAACTCTGGCTACCGGTCGTTCCACCGCTCCACTGGTACGCGAGGTTGCTCGGTGTGACGCTGGTTACATCCAGAATTTGATTACGTGCGTATACGAACTGCACCTGGTCGCCCGGCGCAGTCAACGCATTCGTCAGCGTTGCTAGCCCACCTTGATTGTCGTACCCGCGTTGAATCGACGTTCCATTCGCGAACGTGAGGGTGGTAGCCCGGCTCAGGTCGTCATAGGTGTACGTTGCGAGTGCTGTGCTTCCGTTCTCCTTGATCACACTCGGCCGATTCAACGCATCGTAGCTGGTAGTCGTATTGAACCCATCCGGCCACGTCGTCTGGGTCCGATTTCCTGCGGCATCGTACTGGAAATTGAGCGTTCTTCCCCCCGCCGTCGTGTTGAGCAATCGACCTGCGTTGTCCCAAGCATAGGACACCGCGTAACTGCCGTTCGCGTACTGCGACGCGGTGCGTAGTCCGCGCAGGTCATAACCGAACTGAACATTGTTAGCGCTGCTCGGATAGGTACGTGCGGTCAGGCGGTTCAGGTTATCCCAGGTCTGGGTGATCGTGCCCCCGCTACGTCTGCGGATGGTAACCACGTTCCCGTTCGGATCGTAGGTATAGCCGTCGTAATCATTGCTGTTCGCCGAGCCTGGTGTGTTGGCCAGCGGGTAGTATCGGTTCGTCAGACGGTCGAAACCATTGTATGCATAGACGGTCAGATTGTTCTTCGCATCAGCGCTCGAATTGAGTTTACCGTTCGGCGTATAGGTGTATTGCACATAGTTCTGTTGCTGCGCCGTGCCTGTCGCTTTCTGGATGGTGTTGATCGAATCGTCGACGTTGTACACCGTCGTCGTCACTCTGTTCCCCCCGTCTGCAGCGGCAAGATACTGCGTTTGCTGATATGGCCGATCGAGATCGTCATATGCCGTGTCGGTGATCGGCACTGGTGCTGCCTCTGTTGGGCAAGTCGTCGCCGATGCAGTCAGCGAAGGGCCCCATGCCCGGATAACTTTTCCTGTCGCACTGTACCGCGAGCAGTTTGTCAACCATTGAGCGCCGATCTGCCGGGCGACAGCAATTGGCCGGCCGTCCGCATCATAGGTGGTCTGAGTTTGCTTCCCCAGCGCATCCGTGACCACGGTCGGGCGCCGTTCGCTGTCGTAGCTAGTCGTCACCGTATCGGTCACGTCAGTACGCGGCCCGTCCACCACGGTCAGGTTGCCGATGTCGTCATAGGTGTACGTGGTCGTGAGATTCAGTGTTCCCGTGCCGGCGTCGACTGTCGTGGTCGCGGGCACTTCGTGGTGCGCCCAATCATAGGTCCGCGTCGTCGCAGTGGAATTCGATGCGCTCGTCTTGACCGTCGTCTTCCACAAGAGATACATCGTCGGGAAGCCCGTCGGTGTCCAGGAATAGTAATCATAGAGGTGGCCGCGCAAATTCGGACAGCCGGGTAAGTGGAATGCCCGGGGCCTGGGCCAGCGATAATGCAGGCAAAGGAACCGGAAAGATGACGAAGAGAACCCGACGGACGCACTCAGCGGCGTTCAAAGCGAAAGTGGCACTGGCAGCGGTCAAGGGCGAGCGGACGCTGGCCGAACTGGCGCAGCAGTTCGATGTGCACCCGAACCAGATCACGGAATGGAAGCGGCAACTGCAGGAGCGTGCCGCGGATGTGTTCGGCGCGGCCGGTGCGCCGTCGAACGAGCCGCCGGTTGATCTGAAATCGTTGCACGCGAAGATCGGGCAGCTAACGCTGGAGAACGATTTTTTAGAAGGCGCGCTCACCAAAGCGGGATTGCTGAGCGCAAAGCGATGATCGACCGTACGCATGCGTTGTCGGTTTCGCAGCAAGCCCGGCTCGTTGGCGTGGCGAGATCGAGCGCGTATTACCGGCCGCAGCCAGTGAGCGAGGCGGATCAGTTGCTGATGCGGCGGATCGACAAACTGCACATGGAGTTTCCGTTTGCCGGAGCGCGGATGCTGGCGCGTCTGTTGCGCCGGGAAGGCCATGAGGTCGGCCGCCGCCGCGTGCGCACGCTGATGAAACGCATGGGCGTGGAAGCGCTGTACTGCAAGCCGAACACGAGCCGACGCAATGCGCAGCACAAGATCTGGCCGTACCTGCTGCGCGGCATGAAAATCGACCGGGCCAATCAGGCGTGGGCACTGGACACGACCTACATTCCGATGGCGCGAGGCTTCGTGTACCTGACGGCGGTAGTGGATTGGTCGAGTCGCAAGGTGCTCTCGCACCGGGTGGCGATCACGCTGGAAGCGGTGCACGCCGTCGAGGCGCTCGAGGAAGCGTTCGCGCGCTACGGGCAGCCCGACATTGTGAACACCGATCAGGGCAGCCAGTTCACGGCGAACGCGTTCACGGAAGCCGTATTGGGCCGAGGCATCCGGCTGTCGATGGACGGCAAGGGAAGCTGGCGCGACAACGTGTTCGTCGAACGAGTGTGGCGAAGCATCAAGTACGAAGAGGTCTACCTGAAAGCGTACGAGTCGGTCAGCCATGCCCGGCGCTCCATCGGCGAGTACATCAACTTGTACAACCGGAAACGGCCCCATTCGAGCCTGGCGGATCAGACGCCGGATGAGGCATACTTCGCGACGCTGCCTGCGATCAAATCGGCAGCATGATTGCCTCGGACGCTCCACTTAAAAATCTCAGAAACTGTCCGAACGAGCGAGGCCACCTCTCATAGGCTGTCCATGGCGCTACCCCGCTCGCGTCAACCGGCGAGGTAACGGTCGCGATGTCGCCCCAGGGCGCATAGGTGTACGTCGTGGCATTGCCTCGCGCATCGGTTTCAGTTGCAACCTTGTTGTAGGCACTCTCATAGGTGAAGCTTCGAGTGAGCGGTGCGAGACCTGAGCCGGATGGTGCGAACTGCGTGATCGACTTCACGTTCTGCGTGCAGCGTTTCTCCGAGCTCGCACAGGATGCATCGTCGTACGTGTACGAGAAGCCATTCCCCTGAGGCAAAGTCTTGGTAATCAGCCGCCCCTGTCCGTCGTAAGCGAATTGGGTGACGTTGAACAGCGGATCCGCTTGCTGCAACACATTCCCGAGCACATCGAGATAGCTGAGCCTCGTGATACCACCCGGCGCAGATTCAAGAGCTCGCGATCCAGCGAAATAGTAGCTGTATGTCTTGCCTCGCGCGTTCGTCTGCGTTTGGACTCGTCCAAGGCTGTCATAGACGTTCGTCACGCCGGCGGTGGACGGGAAGCTCGGATAAAAGATTTGCGTTATCTGACCGGGCAACCCATAGCCGTATGTCGTGCTCTTCGACAACGTGTCGGTGAAGGTCGTCAGATTGCCATTCGCGTCGTAGCCATATTGAACCGTTCGAGCGCCGTCAGAGACCTGGCTAATCCGTCCGTTCGTATAGCTGAAATTTAGTGTGCGCCAGAAGCCGTTGCTGACGCTGGTCAAGTTGCTTCCGGTGTAGCTGTAGTTGACCTGCGTGCCGTTGGCGTCTTTGTAGGTATCGATGTTCCCCGACGAATTGAAGTGCATCGAGTTATGGTGAACGGTGTCGTACGTGTAAGTGCCATCCCCGTTCAGTATCAGCTTCGAAGAATTCCCCGGGGGTGGGTTGAAACTACCGTCCGGCAACTTCACGAACACCTCGCCATTCAGACCTTGTGTGACGATCACGGTATTGTTGATCAGCTGATCGCCGAACCACCGTTGCCCCAAAGTCGCAATGACCAATTTTTCAATCGGGTGTGACGCATCAGTAAGCAGATCCGACGACGCCTTCATCTCGACCAACGCGGCTACCGCATCGAGCGCTGAATCTTCCCCCATTCCCTGATAACCGTCGGAATTTACCTTTGCGGTCACGCTGAAGTTGTGAGCCCAGCCCTTCCCAAGCACACTGTCCTGATTCTTGGCGCTCGAACTATATATGCGGCTGAAGGTGAGGCGCTGCGGAAAGAGGCCCACACCTGACGATAGGTCATCGCGGCTGTACGTAAAATTCCCGGCCGCCAGGCCGATGGGGTCGGCAACGAAATTGAATGGCTCGCCTTGGAGAGACGTCCCACCTTGGAGAGACGGCGCAAATCGGAAGCTGCCATCGCTTAGGACGGTCACCGGAAGGTTGTACATCGAAGGCGGAAACGGCGACGCGACCTGCGCCAACGGGGAAAGGGTGGAGAGAAACTGACCCAGGGTCATGTATCCTCCGGCGAGGTTCCCCGTGATCAACGCACCCAGAAATACGGGGCTCTGCACGTAGTAGCCAGCACCCGTCCAGCTGTTCTCAGTCAGATCACAGTGTTGCGGCAAAACCAGGCTGAACCCGCTAGACAGGTAAGAACTGAAGGTGCCGTAGTAAGCGCTGCAATTCACCAAATTCGGTTGAACGGCGGTAGCATAGTTTGCCGATGTTGCGTTGTAGATCGGCTGCCCGGCCGCCGCAGCCGTATCGATCAACTTCACCGTAGACGCCGCTGAAACAGAACTGATCTGTTGCACAACAGTCGATTCCAAAATGCTCGAGTGCATCCCCTGTAGGAAAAAGGCCATGGTCTCGCTATTCGAGTCACCAGAGACGCTCGCCACTGAAAATGTGCCGCCGGGCAGGTCCACGTAGGAGGACGCACCGGTATAACCTGCAACACCGATATCGTGATGAACCAGGAACGTGGTGTTGGACAAGCGCTCGCTTAGGGACTGCATCCGAGATGTTTGGCCAAGCCAATGTGCGGCGACAACAGCCAAAGTGGTTCCCCCCACCGCCTCCGATGTGTCGGCCGCGCCCGCCGCTCGAAGGTTGCCGAGCGCGGTTTGATAATAGTTCGGCAGGCCACGACCGGTCGGTCCCCACGCATTCGCAATCGTGAACACGTTTCCGGGTTTCGCGACAATCGTTTGATTGATGGTCAGGTTTGCAGCTGTCGTAGCATATGCGTTGTGCGTCGCTGTAAGGGTGAGGATCGTGGACGCACCAGAAGGAGGGGCCGTGCCAGGACTTCCCACTGCAGAACCGTCGAGGGTGAGGATCGGCTGATTAGTAGAGTTGTACGTGATGGTTAGCCGATGACCGTAGATCGCATCCGACGAGTAGGTCTGATCGATCCCCTGATATTGGATCCGCAAAGTCGGCTTCATGGATATCGGAACATCCGTCTGATCCTGAAGCGCATAGACCGTGTTTTGCAGCGGTGGCGATGTGTAGTGCGGAATCGCCCCGTAGATCAGATCGATTGATTTGCCGCCAACCACATCGTCGACCGTAGCCGCTGGCATGTTCGATCGCAAATACGTCGCGAGGTTATTGGCGTAGGTCGTCAGGTTGTTTCGAATGTTCGTGCGATTGATGTTCTGTGCATAGTCCGCGGTGATCGTCGCTCCGCTCTTCGCCGAATTCAGGAACGTCGGTGCGTCGTAGCCTGTCGTGCTCGAACTGGCGAGATTGATGCCGGTCTTGAATGAATGAGTTTTGTAGCTCGGATCGAAATAGTAGGTCGTACCGTTGATGACCGTCTTTACCCAGACGTGCCCCACTGACACGTCAACCAGTGCAGATGTGTTACCAGGACACTGCCCGGGACTCACTGCCGTCGCCCCATAGATTGGAAATCCGCCGTCGCCTAGCAGCTTCAGGATTCCACAAACATTTGATGTATCGACGCCGTAAAGCGTGTTGAATTGTGCTGCCGTGTACTTGATCACCCCTGTCGTGAAGCTCGCTGTATAGCCGGATGCTCGGAGGAGATCGACCATCAACATCGCTTGATCATAGACGGTCCCCTGATTGTCCAGCACGGCGCCAAATGAGCCCTTCTGAGTACCGTATACCGGATACACCTCGACGTTGTTGCGAACGTATTGATAGATGACGTCCGGGTTATAGTTGAGTGCGCGAGCAAGTTCGGCAATCGATGCCGGCCCTTGAGGACTTCCGTTGCCGCCCGCACTCATGACGTTGGCACGTGCGCTGCGCGTGGACGGTGCAACGGTTTTCGTATTGACCGCTGCGCCTTGATTGACGTTCGGCGGGAGGACGACTCGCGAGCGGGATTGCTCCCACTCTTTACCGGAGATCGGAAACATATTGACTGCATTTCTCCCCGGCCCCTGCGCATTAGCGAGTGCCGAAATATCCTCCGGAGAATACGCAATCGCAGGCTTCCCGCTCACGAAGGTCACCGGCTGCCCGACGCCAGAGGGAGGTGGCTCCTTTCCAACGTAGTGCTTCGAAGACTTCGGTGCAGTCGGCTGTGCACCCAACATCCAATCCGCTGGCACCTTTTTGGCGGTTGGTGGCAAGGCGGATTGAATAGGGCTAGCAAGAGTGTGAGATCCGAGAGCCATCAGGGCACTCAGAAGGAAGACACGCACTGACTGCCGGAAATCGACGCGCGGAAACGTGGGCATTACATCCCCCGATAGGATTCTAAATACTTCGAACTACGAAATTAGATGAGCTGTTGTTGCGTGCTATGTGCTGTGACTGCTTACCTCGCTATGGGGATGTGGTGGAGACGGACGTTCGGTTTCCCGCTGCGTCGTAGTTGTAGGTAACCGTTGTGGTAGTGGAGCCGTTATTGAAAACGGCCTTTGTCAACCGGCCCAGCGGGTCGTACGTATAGGTGATGGAGCCGGACGTTGCGATAGCACTGACAACCACTAACGCCAGGGCTATAGTCCCTCGAATGAAACGGTGCATGACTCGTTCGCCATGGCGAACGCCAAGCTCGAATTTCGGACGACGCATATTGCCCCCGGGTGCATCCGTTGTAATCGTTTGTCGCAACGCGCTTAAGGCAAGAAAGTGGAACTTTCCCTACGCCTGTTTTGCACTTCGGCTCTCAGAATTTCTTTTCTGAAACATTTTGAAATAAACATATCAAAGCATTTCGTTCCCCGATACCTAGGGTATACGCCCAAACAAACGGAGGCTTCGTCCAGTACCTAGTCTAGAGCCGTGCGCCGCGTGCTCGGGTTCGGTACTCTGGGGCCCACGCCGTTCGATTGGTTCTCGCATATCCTCGCAGCTACCGCAGGACGCAAGACACCGCGGCGCTGCGGTGCTCCCGTGTCGACATCGACGGGAGCACATTGGATTCGGCGATCGAAGGGCCGACAACGTCGGCGCCCGTGCGTCTCGGCTTCTCGCTGTTGCGCGGCATGCGCGAGGACGTCGCCGGCCGCATCGAGCTCGCACGCGCAGCGCGCCCGTTCGTCGACGTCGCGGACCTCGCGCGCCGTGCGCAGCTCGATCGGCACGACCTGCAGGTGCTCGCGGGTGCGAACGCACTTCGCTCGCTCGCCGGCGATAACCGACGCGACGCGCTCTGGCTGGCTGCCCCCGCCGTGCCTGATCGAGATCTGCTGCGCGGCACCGAATGTGACGACGCGGTGCCGGCATTGCCTCGGGCATCGGAGGGTCACGAGATCGTGACGGACTATCGCGCGATGGGCTTCACGCTCGGCCGGCACCCGCTGGCGCAGCTGCGCGATCGCCTCGCGCTGGATCACCTGCAGTCTGCCGAGCAGCTCGCAACGCTGCGCAGCGGGCAGCTCGCGCGCGCGTGCGGAGTGGTCACGGTACGGCAGCGGCCGGGCACGGCGAACGGCGTGCTGTTCTTGACGCTCGAAGACGAGACGGGCCAGGTCAACGTGATCCTGTGGCCTGGACTGCTGGAGAAGTTTCGGAAGGAGGCGCTCGGCGCCGCGTTGCTCGCGGTCTACGGTGTTAGGCAGGCCGAGGGGAAAGTGCGGCACCTGATCGCGAGCAAGCTCGTCGACAGGACTGAGTTGCTCGGCGCCCTACCGACCACATCGCGGGAATTTTGTTGAGATCTCTCTCTGTGGCCCCTACCGAGAATCGATCCGGTATTCTTCCGGCCGCTCCCCCTCTTCCGTCATAGCCTCATCCAGCCACCATCGACCACTAGCGTCTGACCCGTGACAAAGCGGGCATCGTCACTGGTGAGGAAAGCCACCGGGCCGGCGATGTCAGCGGGTGTACCGAGTCGCTTGATGGCCTGCTGCATGTAGACTTGCGCCTTCTGCTCGTTCGGCATGCCGCTGGCACCTTCGGTGTCAGTGATGCCGGGATGCACCGCATTGACGATAATGTTGTCGGCCGCCAGTTCGTTGGCGAGCGCACGTACCAAGCCGATCGCGCCCAGTTTGGATGCGTAATAGTGCGAGAAACCCATACCGGGCGGGGTCACCATGCCGACAGCATCCGATCCGATCGTGACGATCGCACCGCGGCCCGCCTTGCGCATTAGCGGCACGATGGCACGGGCGCCGAGCACATGCGCATCGAGGTTCACCGCCATCACGCGGCGCCATTCGGCAGGCGTCATCTGGTCGAGTGTCGCCAGGGGATAAATGCCTGCGGCATGGACAAGGATGTCGACCCGCCCGAATGCCTGTTCGACTTGGCTGGCGACTGCGGCCCAGCCGTCTTCGCTCGTCACGTCGGCTGCAATGGCAATGGCGTCATGGCCGATCGCCATGGCGGCTTCGTCGGCCTTCTCGCGATTAACAATCACCACCTGAGCACCGCGTTGTGCGAGAAGATTAGCGATGCCGCGACCGATGCCCTGCTTGCCGCCAGTGATGATGGCGATCTTGTTGTCATGTGTCTTCATGAATGTGCTCCTTGGTTGGGTTAAGAAATCGCGAGCGCCCGCAGGCGCGGCTCACCGATTTCGGAAAGAAGGTCGAGTCGGGTAGGCTTCCAGCCCAGCTCACCCCGAGTTCGCGGATCGCGTGAGCGGCTACACGCCGAGTGAATCAGTGCGCCGAAGGGGCCGAATACTTTGACGGCCTCGTCCATCGACAGGCTGCGCGTCTTGACGCCCAGGTCACGCGCCACGGCTTCGGCAATCCATCCGTAAGCAATTTCGCCGGCAGCAGCGTGGTACAGCGCGCCGGGTTGCCCGCGTTCGATGGCCAGTGAGAACAGGCGTGCCAGGTCGTCGCCGTGCACGTTGGAATAGGCGGCAAGCCCGGACCCGATGTAGCAGGCCGCCCCTGTGAGCGCGACCGAGCGATACACTTGGGCTACCGGGCCGTTGTCCCCCGGGCCCCAGATTAGCGGTGGCCGGATCACCATGCTGCGCAACTCACGCCGAGCGGCAGCGCGGACGATTTCTTCCGCCTCGACCCTGAGAAGTGCCAAAGGCTCCGGCACGAAGGAATCATCCTCCGCGAAGCTGTCCGGGCTCCACGCACCGCCCGTTCGCTGCATGAAGACACCGCTTCCTGAAAGAAAGATCAAAGTCTTCGCGCTGCCGGCAAGCGCGTCGCATAGCCTCCGGATAACAGCCGGCTCGCGCTCAAAAGCGACCTGGGCGGCATAGACAATGACGTTAGCCGAGCAAGCTGCAGCCAGTACCGGTGCGAGATCGGTGTCGAGATCTCCGTGCACGGGCTGGACGCCGACGGCCCGCAGAGCAGATTCTGCGTGGCTGGAACGCGCGAGCCCTGACACCTCTTGCCCTTGCGCAACGAAATGTCTTGCAAGGGTGCTTCCCACAAATCCTGAGGCGCCAATGACAAAAATATTCTGTGACATGGAAGACTCCTTTGCCATGCAGCGTAGGGTCTATCCATCCACCTGAGAAGCCTATATTATTCGATACAAACCATCTACGGAAAAGATACATTGCTGGACGGTGTTTCCCTCGATCACTTGCGTACCTTCGTCGCTGCAGCAGACGAGGGCAGTTTTTCGGCGGCGGGCCGAGCGATCAGCCGCGCGCAATCGGTAGTGAGCCAGACCATTGCCAATTTGGAAGCGCAGCTCGGCGTCACCTTGTTCGAACGCGTCGGCCGCTACCCCCGCTTGACGGCACACGGAGAGAACCTGCTGGTGGATGCGCGCCGCGTCGTGCTGGATGCCGACGCCCTGAAGGCCAAGGCCCGAAGCTTCTCCGCCGGCCTAGAGCCCGAACTCTCCATCGTCGTCGATGTCATGTTTCCGCAGCAATGCCTGACCGATGCTTTGAGCAGCTTTAAGCAACGCTTCCCGTCCACGCCGCTCAGGCTCCATGTCGAGGCGTTGGGTCGGGTGGCGGAACTTGTGCTCAATGGTCAGTGCAGTCTCGGTATAACCGGGACGCTGCCGTTCCTTCCCCCTGGACTTGCTGCCGAGCGGCTGTTCAGCGAGGAAATGGTCACGGTAGTGGCCCCAGGATCGCCCCTAGCCGGTAAACGGGGCGCTATCGTGTTCCGGGAGTTGTTGAATGAAACACAACTCGTCCTCACCGACCGCTCTACCCTGACTCACGGCGTCGACTTCGGAGTGCAGGGAAAGAATATTTGGCGGCTCGCCGATCTCGGCGCGAAGCACGCTTTCTTGCGCGCGGGACTCGGATGGGGGCACATGCCGCTCTGGCTTATCAAAGAAGACCTGAAGGAAGGACGCTTGGTGCGTATCGTATTGGAAGGGCCTTCGGCAGGTTTAATGCCTTTCCAGGCAACCTATCTCACTGATCGCTTGCCCGGCCCTGCTGGCAGATGGTTGCTGGAACGCTTCGCGCCAACCTGACCATATTTCGGTACACCCCTGCAGTCGAGCGAGCAGCTGGCAACGCTGGGCAGCGGGCAGCGCGTGCGTACGGACTGGTAACGGTACGGCAGCGGCCGGGCACGGCGAACGGCGTGCTCTTCATGACGCTCGAGGACGAGGCGGGCCAGGTCAACGTGACCCTCTTCCGGACTGCTGGAGAAGTTTCGGAAGGAGGCGCTCGGCGCCGCGTTGCTGGCCGTGTACGGCGTTTGGCACGCCGAAGGGAAAGTGTGTCACCCGATCGCTAGCAAGCTCGTCGACAGGACCGAATTGCTCGGTGCCCTGCCGACGACGTCGCGGGAGTTTTGCTAGTCGATCATCACCAAACTACAAGGCGCGTCGTTGGCCGGGGACCTATCCGTGATTTCGTGGGCGGGGCATATCATGAGGTGTAAAAGTCATGGATATGCCAATGAAGAAGAAAAGGCAAACTGTAGCGCGTCAGGCAGCGGCCCGCGGGCCGCTGCCTGAACTGCCCAAGGAACTGCTGGACCAGTTGGTTAAGGGGCCGATGACGCCGGCCGAGGTTCAGGACCTGATGCTGGCGTTCAACAAGGCAGTCATCGAGCGCGCGATGGGCGCCGAGATGAATCTGCATTTGGGCTACCGACCAGGCCAGTCCAAGCCGCCCGGTCAGGCCAACGAGCGCAACGGCGCCAGCGGCAAGACGGTCATCACCGATCGTGGCCCGGTTCGGGTCGAAGTCCCCCGCGATCGCGACGGCAGCTTCGAGCCGATCCTGATTCCCAAGCACGAGCGCCGCTTCACCGGCTTCGACGAACGCATCATCGCGATGTACGCTCGCGGCATGAGTGTGCGCGAGATTCAGGCCTTTCTGGCCGAGAGTTACGGCACCGAGGTATCTCCCGATTTCATCAGCTCGGTCACCGACGAGGTGATGGCCGAAGCGCTGACTTGGCAGAGCCGCCCGCTCGAAACGATGTATCCGGTGGTGTTCTTCGATGCCCTGCGGGTCAAGATCCGTGACGATGGTGTGGTCAGCAACAAAGCCGTCTATCTGGCCCTGGGCATCCAGGCCGACGGCCAGCGCGACGTGCTGGGCCTCTGGATCGAGCAGACCGAGGGCGCCAAGTTCTGGCTCAAGGTGTTCAACGAACTCAAGACGCGTGGCTGTCAGGACATCCTGATCGCCGTCGTCGATGGCCTGAAGGGGCTGGCCGAGGCCATCAGCGCAGCCTATCCCCGCACGACCGTTCAGACCTGCATCGTGCATCTGATCCGCAACAGTCTCGAGTACGCCAGCTACAAGGACCGTAAGGCGCTCGCCGCAGCGCTGCGCCCGATCTACGCGGCCGCCAGCGAGGAGGCGGCAAGGCAGGCACTGCAAGACTTCGCTGACGGCCCTTGGGGCGCGAAGTACCCGACCATCGTGCAGTCGTGGCAGCGTGCATGGGAGCACGTCATACCGTTCTTCGTGTTTCCGCCGGAGATTCGACGAGTTGTCTACACAACGAACGCCATTGAAAGTCTGAACATGCAGTTGCGCAAGATCATCAAGACTCGTGGTCACTTCCCGAATGACGAGGCCGCGATCAAGCTGCTCTGGCTGGCGCTGCGCAACGTGCTGGCCAAGACCGTGCGGGCCGCCTTCGACTGGAAATCAGCGATGAACCAGTTTGCTATCCTGTTTGGCGAGCGATTCACGCAGGCGCGCGGATAACGCGCTGTTCAACCGCCTCGCCCACAAAAATGCGGACAGGTTCTTGGCCGGCGAACACCGCCTCATTTTCAGGCCGCAATCGCGCCACGCGACGACGCACGCACGACATGCACCAGGTCGTTCTTGTCAATCGTCCAGCTGACCAAGAAGCCCTCTTTCACGAGTTCGTCGAGCGCCTTCTTCAAGTTCGCGCGAAAGTGGAACAACTCTTTCGTCTGCGAACCGCATTGACGATGAAGGAAACGTACGGAATGCGCGAAAGGCACTGCATGGGTGTGGTAGTACGTATGCAACCATTTTGACAACTCATATCGCAGCCGCTGACGCTGCTCACGCGCCAGCCGCGTGTAGTCGTCGTCAGAGAAAAGCGCGACGATTTCCGGTTCGACGTACGCCACCCACCGCGTCTTGCCGTCAGTTCCCGTCTCGGTGCCTTCCTTCCACAGGAATTTACGGATCAACGACCCGACAAACCCCTTTTTGTTGCCCGTGAAGCGAACCTTAACTTGCCCCGCTTGCAACCGCTCCAGCGTTGTCACGAGCCTGTCGTAACACTTTACCGACGTGCCCCAGCCAAGCGACTTCAACACGCTGTAGCCTGTGAATTCCACCTTCTCGTTCAGCTGAGTATCACGGGCCAGGTGAAGCACTTCAAGAAAGACGTCCGCGTCGTCCTGTCTAAGCTCTTCCCCGCTAAACGAAATTTCGACGCCATCAACGCTAGCGATCAGCGCCTTCTCCATTCGGCTACGCGGCGCATTCGATTTGTTCACGTTGAACAGTGCCGAGCGCGCGAGCGCGTTTGGCATCCCACGAACGTTCGCCGGCCACAGTGGAATCTGTGTCGGATGGGATTGCGTTTCCACACCCGCGCTGCTAGCGCGGGCTGCGATCGCTTTCACCTGGTCGACGATGGAATTTGCCATGCGAGAAGTATAAGTACGTGAATTTCGCCATCAAGACCCTTGTCTCGTCTCTCCAGCGATGGTTCAACAAAAAAACTACGGGACTATCGTGCCTCCAGCGAGGTATCACGGTGCATTCGTCACTGCAGCGATGTTCCTCGTTCCTCCAGCGTGAAGCCCCTATCGTGCCTGCAACGAGGTCAATCGTGCCTCCAGCGAGGCACCACTCGTATCGCCAGCGATGGCACTATCGTTCTTCCAGCGAGCGAGCCTTACAAAAAACACCTTTGTAATCAATCGCCTACCTCTGTTGTCCACAGAGCCTAATCTTCTTTTAATCTTTTTCTAATCGACCGATCCATCGTTGTAAGCACGATACCTCCGCGCCAACAGAGTCGCGTCGGAGCGGCAAACCATCGCTGGAAGAACGACAATGCTGGAGAAAGTAGTCCTCTCGACCATCGCTGGAGAGACGACCCCCGCCCTATCAGCATCGCTGGAAGAACGAGACAATACCGTCAAGCGGCAGCGCTACAAGGTGAGTACACACTCTCACGCAGATGCCCGCCGCATATAGAGCATCGCTGGAAGAACGTCACCCTCCATCGCTCCAGAGACGAGTCCAAACGACTAGGCGACGCTGGCTTCCATCGCTGCATAACCGATAGTCGTTTTTGCTCGGTCACGTGAGCAATGTTCTCCAGCGTCATCCAGGGGACACCCCGATATCGACCCCAACTCCCTTCACGGTCTAACAGTCGCGCTATTCCTTCGGAAAGAGAGCCAAGATCTTTTCGGTGATCTCTGCCGCGACGTCCGGCGCCAAACCCTTCAGCTTCAACTCGATCCGGCCATCTTCCTCGAACGACTTGAACTCCCCCTTCGCTCCACGGAAGGACAGTTGCTCGCGCGTAGACCGCGGCCGCTTAACCGTCCCTTTTGCCGCAGCCTTTCTGCGAGCGGCGACATCGCGGTACCCGATCCCGGTCTTAGCAGCATCGAAGATCAATTCGAGGGTCTCTTCTTCCCCTTTCACTTCCCAGAACTCTCGAATTGCGTTCAGCATTTTGAGAGAGAGAAGTTCCGGATACTCGGCGGCGGCTTGAACGATCTTGCTCGGCAATTGAGCGAGCGACAGAGTCCGACTCACATGGTCTTCCCCGAGATTGAGCGCTTTGGCCAGAGCCACTTGTGTCGGATAAATCTTCCGCGAAAGCAGCTCTTTCCATTTGAGCGCGTCATCGAGCGGGCTTTGATCCTTACGCTCCACGTTGGCAGCGCGTGCTTCTTCATACAGTTCCCGCTCACTCGCTGGTTTCGGACGAATCTCCACCCGCAACGTCGGGAGCCCGGCCGTTCGAGCCCCGCGAAGGCGCCTCTCTCCGTCAATGAGCACGATGTCCCCCACTTCATCGACATACGCACTCGCCGACTGGCCTTGCCCCCGCGCCGCTAGCGACTCCGCCATCTCTGATACAGCAGAAGCTGTATAGATGGCTCTCGGATTGACAGAATTTGATTTAATTTTGCCAATCGGAACTTCATACGTTTGCCCGATCTCATATCTGGTAGGCTCTTGGCTCGAGCCAACTTCGCCTCCCCGAAGCTGCGAGATAGTTGCCACCGGCGGCGCCATGCGGGGATCGCCCACAATGGGAGCCAACGAAGCGGCATCCTCCACCGCCGCGACTCGCTCGACCGCTACTGATTTTTTCTTAAAAGTAGCCATTACTTGACCTCCGTACCGTTGATCCGTTCGATGATTTCCCGATAGACCGCCTCCATCTCGTCGATCGCCTTCTTCGATCGATCACGGCCCTTCAGCTCATGAACGGCCCGGCCAGTCTTGCCCGTCGCACGCCAAGCTTCTCTCTGCGGAATCTGTGATTCGAAAAGTCGAATGTCTTCGCTTTTCAAATATGCCCGCAATTCCGCAGTCGCCTTCGATCCTTCAACCGGCGACACCCGAGTGAGCACAACGTACGCGGGGATCTCACCGCTTTCATGCCGCGGCCCCATTTCTTTAAGGGTCGCGAAGACATTCAAGGTCGACTCCACTTCTTGTTGATCTGGCCCACAAGGGACCAGCACGAGATCGGATAACAGTGCACATTCAAGCATCGTCCGATAGTTCTGCGCGCCGATGTCCACCACGACGAGGGTGTACTTGTTGGCGAGGTTTGCGAGTTCCCGGGCCGGATTAGCCGGGAGAGCGAGCACTGGAATGGCTGGTGTAACGCCCTCCTCATTTCGGATTCGCGACCAACTCATCGCAGAGCCCTGTTTATCAGTATCCAGAAGAACGACATCCACGTCTTCCGCGGCAGCCAGGGCTGCTATGTGCGTTGCTAACCGCGTTTTAGCAACACCTCCTTTTTCCGCCCCAATCGTGATGACCATTTCACCTCCACTGGAAAGTGTTTGTTTCAACGCTCGGAGTTTTATTCCTCAGTCAAAATAAGTCAATCAAATAACTATATTTTTTTGTGATCTTTACAAAATGTGGTCAAGTAACAACGATTCGGAGCGAAAATGCTACCGACTTGGCCCGAGCCAAGATCGGAGATCCCATGTTGGATGATTCGCCATGAACCACACTTTTAAATAGTTTTGGCTCGAGCCAAGATTCGCGGAAGCAACTCACTGAGATTGGGGTGGCTACGATTCCCGCCGATCCAGAACAGTTCATTCACCCTCTGGACGGCTCGATCTTGGCTCGAGCCAAGATCGGCCTGGCCTAGTCAGGCGCCCCATGCAACAGGCATATAGATTGCCCGCATACCTGCAAAGCGAGGAGGGCATATGGGGCGGTGGACAAGTGAGCTCGGCATCCGTGCCCGGACGCCAGTAGCCAAAAATGAACGCATGCCGGAATTCATCGAGCCGTCGCTGGCCGTGCTTGCTGCAGAACCTCCAACGTCGGGAGAGTGGGGATATGAGATCAAATTCGACGGCTACCGGATGCTCGCGCGTATCGACGCTGGTGACGTTCGAATCTTCACTAGGAACGGCCACGACTGGACCGCCCGACTACCGCACCTGAGGTCCGTCCTTGAACGATTGCCGGTCGACCGTGCGTGGCTTGACGCGGAGGCCGTCTGGTTCGATACAGAAGGGCGGCCAAACTTCAACGGCCTGCAGAATGCGTTTGATAGACGTCGAACTGCAGGGATTTCGCTTGTCGTCTTCGACCTGATGTGGCTTAACAACAATGATCTCCGGCCGTGGAGGTGGCGTGAACGCCGAGCCACGCTAACGAAGCTCGTTGCCGATATTCTCGGCAACGAGGTGCGCTTCTCTGAGGCGGTCGATGCCGACCCCGACGCCATGCTGGCCTCGGCGTGTGCCCTTGGTCTAGAGGGAATCATGGGCAAGCGGGTGGACGCGCCGTATCGCTCGGGAAGAACGGACCGCTGGATCAAACTCAAATGCAGTAAACGCCAGGAGTTCGTCATTGGGGGATTTTCGCGCCGTAAGGGCGCCGCCGGGGGCGTGCGAGCGGTTCTGCTCGGCGTGTACGAGGAGGGCGGACAACTGCGGTACGTCGGGCACGTCGCGCCGCGCTTCGCGCCCCGCCAGGCACGGGAATTCGAAGACCGCCTTGCATCCTTAGGCCGCAAGCGCTCGCCGTTCGTCCGCGCGCCGGAACCCGAAGCCGATCGCGAGTTCCACTGGCTGAAGCCGGAACTCGTTGCCGAAGTAGCGTTTCTCGAGTGGACGCCGACCGGACAGTTGCGTCATCCGTCGTTTCGTGGGCGGCGCGCCGACAAGCCTGCACGGAGCGTGACTCGCGAAGACCCGCGCGCGCCGAAACGCCCCCACAGCAGCAAGAGATTGCCCTCCAAGCAGTAAGACCGATCAATCGGTGCGCTGAGCGCGTTGCGAACTCGCGTCGGTTTGTATATGCTGTGGCATATGCCATTCTGTTTGAATTGGAGCTACCCCGATGCCAAACCATGACACCCGCCACGCGCGCCTGTTCCGCAACGGGCGGAGCCAGGCCGTGCGGATCCCGCGCGAATTCGAACTGCCGGTGTCGGAGGTCACCATCCACCGGGAAGGTCGCCGCTTGATCATTGAGCCCGTAGAGGCCGCGCCCTTGCGCGAGCTGTTCGCCCAATGGACCCCGCTGGACGAGATCTTCCCGGACATCGAGGACCTTCCGCCTGAACCGGTCGATATCGAATGACGCTGTACCTGCTCGATACCAACATTTTGTCGAACGTGATCCGCGACCCGCGCGGCGCATGCGCCACCCGGATTGGAGAAACGCCGCCCGAACAAGTGTGCACCTCGATCATCGTGGCCGCGGAATTGCGGTTCGGCGTCTGGAAGCGTGGCTCGTCAACGCTCGCGCAGCGCGTCGAGCAGCTGCTCGCAAGCCTGACCGTGTTGCCGCTGCAACCGGACGCGGACCGCTGCTACGGGCGGTTGCGGGCCGAGCTCGAGAAGCAAGGCCAGTTGATCGACGCCAACGACATGCTGATCGCCGCGCATGCGCTGGCCGTCGACGCCGTGCTGGTCACGGACAACACGGCTGAATTCACCCGTATCGCGGGGCTGCCGGTCGAAAACTGGCTGCGGCCGGCGACGTAACGCGGCGTGGCGGCCGCCGGCGGTACGATGGGCGCCACCGACGCACGACAGCGCGCCTGAGAACAGAATAGGAGCGGGGATGAACGGATTCGGCGGTGCGGCGGTTTTTGCCTTTTCATTGACTGTCGGGTGCCTCGCGCTCGGCTGGAGCGTACCGGCGGGAGTAACGTTCGCCGCGTGCATTGTGTGCACGGTCTACGCGTCCCGGGGCGAGCACTGAGCGCCGGCCGACCGCCGGGCGAACCAGGTATGCCGATCGCCGTTCTGCGATACGTGGGCGTGGCGAAGGAGATGGCGAAGTGACAACGCCGATGACGGCTGTCCAGCAGATGTTCCTCGAGTGGTGCATCGGCTACATGAAATTCCGGATCGCGGATGCGATGTCGGTCGGCCTGATGTCCCTCGAGGCCGAGCGCTACGACGCGCTGTGGACCATGCTGCAGAAGGGGCGGTACGGCTTCCCCTGCGACGACATGATCGAGACCGGCCGGCGCCTGTTTCCGGACGCGCCGAACGCACCGGAGGGTTCCGGGCTCGACGCGGCCTACGAGCGCGTGTGTACGGCCCTGGACGACTGGTTGCCGAGCTTTGTCATCCCGCCCGGCCAGGTGTCGTTCCTGCCGGATCCCGAACTGCCGGACGGTGAGCCCGCTGCGTGAGTGGCCGGCACGATGGAATCCACCGGGTGAATGCAGAGGATCTCGGCAATGAACGTGACAGCATGGCAGTTCGAGGAAAGCGGGTGGGGCAGGGGCGTAGCGGCCGGAGGGGCGCTGATCGCGCTGGCGGCCGTTGACCGCGGGCTGTCGGCGCTGTGGCCGGCCAGCTACGGGCTGGTTCACCCGCTGGCGGCGATCGCCGCGGCGAACCTGCCGTTCATGGCCGCGTACCTGATCCTGCGGTCCTGAACGACGCCGAACCCGGCTGCGGCCGGGTTTTTATGGCGTGCCGTCAATGCCGATAACTCCCCTTATCGGCATTGCGTTTAATGCACGAATACCCGAAAGGGCGGTTTATCAAAGTGGCTTGACACGTCTTTAAGACGTGCTATGCTGGTTTATACGTCTTTAAGACGGGTTCTGTTCAGGAGGCATCATGTCCGTGCTGTACGTGTATCGCTGCCGAGCCTGCGGCCAACGCGGCGAGGTCCATCACCCGGACGACAGCTACGACGGCGCGGCCGCCACCTGCGCGAAGTGCTACGAGCCGGTCACGCTGGAGTGGGACGGCGGTGTGACGCTCGAAGTCGCGCCGTACGACGGCGGGCCGACGCCCGACGAGATCAGGGCGATGCGGCAGCGCGGCCGGCGCACCCAGGCGCAGGCGGCCGCGCTGCTCGGCGTGAAGGAGCGCCAGGTCCAGCGCTGGGAGGCCGGCCAGGCGCCGATGCCGATCGCCGCGTGGTTGCTGCTGCGCCGGTCGTGGGGCTATCGCTATCCGAGCGATTTTGAGCGCCACGAGGACTTCGAGCGGGACTGGAATCCTGACCGCGACGTCAAGCGCAGGACGATCGAGCGCGGCGACGTGGTTGAGCTACAGCCGGTCGACGGCCCGCTACTGCGCGCGACGGTGTGCCTGGATCGGGTGCACGACGGCTTGGTCGACGAGGACAGCTACGGCGCGATCGTCACCGAGTTCGTCGGTGCTGCCGGCGCCGGGGAGGAATACCGCGGCTTCTTCATCGGCGAGCGCGTGACCTTCGCGCGGTCGAACGTGATCCACCTCGAGCAGCGCGCGCCGAGGCGCTGAAACGATCAGGAGATCCCGTCATGTCAAAACTGACCTACGAACGAATCACCGCGCGTGCCGAGCAGGAGATGGTCGAGTACCTTGCGATCGCCGAAGCACATCGTGTGGCGAATGACCGGAGCCGCGCGGCGAGCGCATGGCGCGCGGCGCTTGGCGTGTTGTCGATGTGGAAGGTGCTCGCCAGAGACTTCCACGGGGCAGATGAGGCGGCCTATTTGGCCGATTGCAAGCGACTCGCCGTGCTGATCTGCCTGGACATCGCATCGCTCAACATCCCGCCGCGGCAGATGCAGTCCGAAGTGCCAGGGATGCGCTCGTCCGGCTGATGGCCTGACTCGTATTCAAACCCATGTCTAATAGGAACCCTGCGATGCGCAAGGAATACGAACTGCAGACCGACGTGCTCGCGACGATCGTCGCGGCGACCCCGGTCACGTCGAAGCACGCCGCGCTGCTGACGACGTTTGCGACCCGCACCGACTATCGCGGCGCGCGCTACGCGGTCACACGCGACGAGTTCTCTGAACGGCCCGCCCGCGTGATCGATGCCGACGGCCGCGAGATCGCAGCCGACTATCACGCGTGGATCGACGGCCAGCTCGACGTGCACGGCGGCTCGGTGGAGGACGTGTTGCTCGCGCACCGGGATTCCGGCTATCTACTGGTCGACGTCCAGCCGCTGTTGCACTACTTCGTATTCGACCGCGGCGGTGACCAGGACAATTTCGTGCAGCTCGAAATCTGGGAAGAACAGGAATTCGTCGAGCGCGAGGTGTTTCCGCGCAGCACGCCGTGGCGCTCGCCGGATGTGCATGAATTGCGCTCCGGCTGGCACGACATGCCGGTCGAACGGTTCGAGCGGCGCACGCTCGGCTCGCCGCGCTATCGGCTCGAGGCGGTGATCGACATGAAGCACTTTGCGGCGCTCGCCGAGACGACTTATAACGAGCGCCGGCAGCGCGACGGCGATCGGCAGTTGGTCGAGCGGAACCTCGACACGGGCGAATCGCGGGTGGTCAGTGTGCGCGAGCTCACGCCGGGCTACGACAACCAACAATGGCGCGGCCGCCGCTTCTTCGACGACTGGGCTGCGTCAAGCGCCGGCCAGGCGGGCGAGCGCATTTGTCAGCGGTGGGTTTTCATCACCCAGGACAACACCGATCCACGTATCGGCCGGGAGATGGACTTCATACCGCGCTGGACTCACACGCGCAAGATCGCGGCGCTGAAGAACACCGCGAAGCTGGACGTGTACAGCCTGTACGGGAAGCTGATGCAGTTCGACGAGCGCATCGGCCATCGCTTCGCCTGGTATTTCTACGGTCTGCACGGCAACCTGATCCTGAGCGGGCAGATGGAGCGCGTGCTCGAGGCGGCCGAGGCGGGGCTGATCGTGCTGCCCGAACATGATTACCAGGTGCTGCGTCGCTGGGGCGACGATCAGTACGGGTTTTGACGGAGCCTTGATGAAAACAACCGCCCGCTACACCAAAGGCCGCGGCGACGCGTCGGTCCACGCCAGGGCACGCGTGTTCGCGTGGGAGGACCATCAAGTGATCGAACTCGATGTCGTGGGCCAGCTCGACAGCGAACACCACTTCCGGATCCTCGCCACGGCGGACGAGTCGGAAGCGCTCGCGCAGCAGCTGCTCGATGCGGCCGCGAAGATCCGACTTGCGCGTCAAGAAACGGAATAGGAAAACGCGATGACGATCACGCTCGACGCTGCTAAGGCGATCTACCGTCAAGCAATCGACTCGCGGGCCGGCGACGGCGAAGGCGCGGCCTGGTGGGATGAGGTAGCCGACGAAATTCGCGACGTCGTCGCAGCACGAACGATCAGCATCGCGGCGGACCTGATTGCGTGGTGGCATCACGACTGGACGTGCATCAACGATACGCCGCGCCGGGCGGCCACGCGTATTCGAGACGCGGCGCGAGCGATGCGCCTGCGAGCATAGGAAAACGCCATGGCCGGAACCCGGAAGAAAGTTCTCGATCTGGGCGTACTGCCTCCCCTAGATCCACGTCACTATGATGAGGACAGGGAGATGATCGGTCACGAGGTGGTTCCGATGGACCAACCATCGGAAGGGGTCTTCTGGTGTCGCGTCTGTGGCGGTCACCCGACTGATCCTATTCACCAACCGGGATACGAATCGTAACGGAAAACGCGATGACGACGCTGACACGCCAACACTACAAACGCCTGCGGTTCTATTGGCAAGGCCTGGCGAATGGTGGTGCCGGGATGACGGACGGCATCGACCTGGACCTGGCCGCACTCGGGTTGGTTGAGCGCTTCGAGCGCTTCGGCTACGGCGTTCGCTTTCGCATCACGAAAGCGGGCGAGCAAGAGCTTGCCGCCGAGAAGGCGCGCGAGGTCGAGCGGCGTCAGCCGCATCACACTCTTGCTGGCCGCTTGGCGCAGTGGCGTCAGAGTCAAGGTCGCGTGACGTGGCAGAACATCGAATTGCTGGTCGACCTTGAAAGCGGTGGCCGGCAAGCGATTCGTCCCGACGTGTTTTCAGTCGCTGCGAACTACGACGAAAAGCGCATCAATCCGTGTGTCGATGAAGTGAAGGTGAGTCGCGCGGATTTTCTCGCGGACGTGGCTCGCCCCGAGAAGCGGGCCGGCTACGGGAAAATCGCGGAGGTGCTGTACTACGCAGCGCCGGCCGGCATGATCGAGGCGTCGGAGGTGCCGGAAGGATGTGGCTTGCTCGTCGAAGTGGCGCCGTGTCAGTTCGAGATCTTGAAGCGTCCGAAGAAGCGGCCGGTGTCGCTGACCACGCACCATTTCATGAATCTCATTTTGAAGCCCGGCGCGTTCGCACCGGCCTGGTAGAAAAACAGCAATGACGAGAGATCCATCGGAGCGGTTCCGGTGGATCTCGATTCCTCCAACTTCAACACCTGATAGACCAACGTGCACGACTACACCGTCTCGTATCCTGAACTGACCGCATCGGCCGAAAGGCATATCCGCGACTATATGACCTTCGCCGCGGCCGCCGGCGACGATGCCGAACGCAGGGCACTGCATGCATCAGCCGTCAGCCTGTTCGCGTACTGGCTCGGCTTCGTGAACGCCGCCCGAAAGACCGTCGATGACGCGGGACGGCAAGCGCTGCAGCGCGACGAGCATCGGCTGCTGGATCTGGTCAGCGCCGCGGCCGCACCGTCCGGGCGCACCACATCGGACGACCGCGCATCATGACCGCTGCCTTCGACCGTAACGCCGCGCTGACCGCCGTGAAGCTGACGCTTTCCGACGCCATCGCGCACGACTATGCGAACGCTCTGTCGATCGACCGTTACGCGGGTGCCGGCGCGCTGGCGCATTGGCCTCCCAATCCGCATCGCTGCCACGAGCAGGTCACGCGCTGGCTGCAATCGCATCCCGGCGATACGCCGGTACGCGGCTGGCTTGTGAACGGTGGCGACGGCGCGCAACAACGCTTCGTCTCGCACTCGTTGGTCCGCAGCGCATCGGGCGCGTTGCTGGATGTCGCGTTTGCTCGGCCGGCCCATGTACAGCGCTTCATTGAACACCCGGCGGCGGCAGGCGATTTCCTCGCGCTTGTCCTCGGCGAACCGCCGGTGTCCGAACTCTGGGTGCCGATTCCCTGCAGGAGTTAATACCATGGCCCGCTCTTACCGGAAAAAACCGCCTGTCCGGCCGGCGCCCCAATACGTCAATGGCGTGGTGTTCACGCTCGCCATGCGGACGGGCGATGTCCAGGTGATCGGCATACCGTTCGAGCACCGCGGTCGGACATGGGCCGTTCATGCGATCGTCGGGCGCGATGATGTCCCTTGCTATGCGGCTTCCGACGTGCTGACAGGCATGCACGTGCCGAACAGTGAGGCGTCGAGCATCGACGCGTCGCGTGCGGCGGCGATTGCCACGCTCGACAACGTGACGGACGAGAGCTGGGCCGACACATTCGGGCCAGCTCAAACCGCGACGGCCGAATGACAACCTGCACGGCGCTCTGCGAGTTTCCCGATGCGCTGCCCGAACGGTGCCGCAGCGCCGCTCGAGCTGCAGACGAAAATCGAACTGGAGGACAACATGCTCCGCAATTGGATGGCACGTTTAGCGTGTCTGGTGGGTGCGCATCGCTGGGTGCAGCATACCCATTACCGCTACATACTGAACGACAGCGGTCTCCACGCGTATCAATGCGAGCGGTGCGACAAGGTCCGCTCGTCGAATTTTCCGAGCCGATGAGAAAAGCCACGTCCCGTAACCGCCGGCCGCTGACCAGGGCGCAACTGCTGCCGATCCCGACCGGCGAACTGCGTCGGATCCAGCTGAAGCACCACGTGGCGCTCGCGGCACTACGCGACGCGAACGACGACGTCGCGCAGCTGGCCACGCTATTGAATGCGATCTACCTCGCGTACTTTCTCGACTCGACCGAGGCGGCACTCTATCGACGGGCCGAGGCGGCCCTCCAGGACTGCGCCGATCGCGCCGAGCGGGGCGAGTCGGGCGCGCTGACCGACCTCGAGCGCGCGGCGGTCGAGCACGTGCTCGCACGGTTGGACGCGCAGCTGGCGGCGGTACCGATGCATCGCTATATCGCCGCGTTCGAACGGCTTCAGCGCGTCACCACGGCCGATACGGTCGTATCGCCCATTCCTGCAGGCTGAGCCATGGCAAATCGTCCCCAGCAGCTCGCCCAGATGCCGTTGCGCAGCTACAGCCGCACCGAATTCACGGCGCTGCGCGCGCGCGTGAAAGGCTTGCCGATCGAGACAATCGAGCGACTGTACTTCGACCGTGATGCCGTCGAGCCGGTCGACGTCGCTCAGCTGCTGCGCACGATGCGCGACGACTTGGTCGCGGCCGCGCTACGCGACGGCTCGCCAGTATTGCAAGCCCACCTGCAGGCGGCGATCGCGAAATACGGCGAGCCCCGCCTGACGCCCGTGTCGCTGCAACTGATCGAGCAGGTCGCCGCGCAGTGGGCGGTCGCCGCGCCGCGGGCCGAGCACCCGGTCGGTCGCTGGTTTCGGCCGCTCGTTGCCGCACGCCTGGAGGGAGAGGGCATCCACACGCTCGGCGAGCTCGTCGCGTTCGTGAACCGCCGCGGTGGGCAGTGGTGGCGATCGGTGCCGCGCATCGGCGTCGGCCGCGCCCGCGTGCTGGTCGCCTGGTTGCGGCGTCACGCGGCGTCGATCGGCGCGCCCGTTGAGGTCGACGTCGACGCCGGCGACGCGCTCGCGCCGACGTCGGCGGGCGTCACCGCCGGCGCCGGGCAGCTGGCCCCGCTCGAGCGCCTGGCGCTGCCCGTCGAGCTG
>NZ_CADFDM010000018.1:34496-39259 GCF_902832985.1 Burkholderia sp. BCC0097 | reverse complement strand
CTGCTGGCCTACAGCTCGTCAGACGTCGAGCTGCGCGTCCGTGATGCCGAGCGCGGCGGCGATCTTCTCGCGCGTCGACTTGCGCAGCTTCTCGCTGCTCTCCTGTTGAGCGTAGCTCGCGCCGATCTTCAGCGGCGTGCTCGCGACGCTCGGCGCGGCGTTCGCGCCTCTGAAGCCCGTGTTCGACTGGCTGGTCGGTGCCGTAAAGAGCGCGTGGGACTGGATCACGCGCCTGTTGGGTCCGGTCGACGCCAGCAAGAAGAGCCTCGACGCGGCGGCCAGCGCCGGCAAGGGGTTCGGCGCGTGGCTCGCGGATATCGTCGTTGTCGCGGCGCAGGCTGCTGCGCGCTTCGTCGACTTCGGCGCGAACCTGATGTCCGGCCTGGTCAACGGCATCAAAAGCGGCTTGGGCTCGGTGAAGGATGCGATCGAGTCGGCCGGTGGCAGCGTGATCGGCTGGTTCAAGGAAAAGCTCGGCATCCATTCGCCGAGCCGAGTTTTCGCCGCGCTCGGCGGCTTCACGATGGCCGGCCTCGAGCAGGGCCTGCGCGAGGGCCAGGACGGGCCGCTGTCAACCGTGCTCGAAGTCGGTAAGCGGATCGTTGCCGCCGGCGCTGGCATCGGCATCACGGGCGCGGCGATCGCCGGCGGCGCACCACTCACGGTCGACAACCGCCCGCCGCTCACGGTCGCGTCGGCCGCTGCCCGCGCGCCTGTCGCGCCGGCGCCGATCACGATCCAGGTGTATGCGGCGCCCGGCATGGATGAACAGGCGCTCGCGCAGAAGGTGCTGCAGGTGATGCGCCAGGAACAGGCCACGCAGGCCGCGCGCGAGCGCTCGCGACTGCGCGATCGGGATTGAAGGAGAGGTTCGCATGATGATGGCGCTCGGGCTGTTCGTGTTTAGCCTGTCGACCCTGCCCTACCAGGAGCTGAAGCGCCGGCGCGGCTGGCGCTTCGCCAGCAACAACCGCGTCGGCAAAAAGCCCGCACGGCAGTACGTCGGCGAGGACGACGAAACCATCAGCCTGTCCGGCGTGCTGCTGCCGGAGCTGACGGGCGGCGACATGTCGCTCGCCGTCATTGAAGCGATGGCCGACCAGCACACCGCCTGGCCGCTGATCGAGGGCACCGGCCACATCTACGGCATGTTCACGATCGACAACATCGACACGACACGCACGCTGTTTTTCGACGACGGCACCGCGCGGCGCATCGAGTTCACCATTGCCCTGACGCGCAACGACGATCTCGACATGCTCGGCATCNCGCGCGCCGGGTCGGCGCCGGCATCTTCCGGGACCAATCCGCCCCCCCGGGGAAGCCTCTAGGACGCGTCAGCAGGCCCGCCAGCGGCCCGCCAGCGGCCCGCCGCGCGCCGGTGCACCGTCCGCGCGTCGTCGCGCGGCCGGCCGCCCAAAGGGCGCCAGAGGCCGCGCCTCTCACGCCTCGACATGGCGAAAAAAAAGCCGCCGGCACCGAAGTGCCTGGCGGCTTTTTGCTGCTGGCCTACAGCTCGTCAGACGTCGAGCTGCGCGTCCGTGATGCCGAGCGCGGCGGCGATCTTCTCGCGCGTCGACTTGCGCAGCTTCTCGCTGCTCTCCTGTTGAGCGTAGGCCGACTGGCTGATGCCGAGTCGCGTCGCGACTTCGGCCTGCGTCAGCCCGAGATATTCACGCCACGCGCGCAGGGGCGTTGCCCCGTCGACCGTCGCGCTGACGACTGCATGCGGAATCAGGTCGCGCTCTTCGTCGCGCTGCGCCATGTATTCCGCGTAGGTGAACAGGCGCTCGCGCAGAAGGTGCTGCAGGTGATGCGCCAGGAACAGGCCACGCAGGCCGCGCGCGAGCGCTCGCGACTGCGCGATCGGGATTGAAGGAGAGGTTCGCATGATGATGGCGCTCGGGCTGTTCGTGTTTAGCCTGTCGACCCTGCCCTACCAGGAGCTGAAGCGCCGGCGCGGCTGGCGCTTCGCCAGCAACAACCGCGTCGGCAAAAAGCCCGCACGGCAGTACGTCGGCGAGGACGACGAAACCATCAGCCTGTCCGGCGTGCTGCTGCCGGAGCTGACGGGCGGCGACATGTCGCTCGCCGTCATTGAAGCGATGGCCGACCAGCACACCGCCTGGCCGCTGATCGAGGGCACCGGCCACATCTACGGCATGTTCACGATCGACAACATCGACACGACACGCACGCTGTTTTTCGACGACGGCACCGCGCGGCGCATCGAGTTCACCATTGCCCTGACGCGCAACGACGATCTCGACATGCTCGGCATCGTGACCGACGCCATCAAGGGGGCGATCTCGCTATGAACCTGTCGGACATCCCTGGCGCCGACATGGTGCAGAAGGTCGTGATCGCCGACGATCGCGTGCCGCGTGCGATCTACTCGATCACGCTCAACGGCAAGAACATCACGAAGAAGTTCGACGGCCGGCTGATCTCGCTGACGCTGCAGGACAACCGCGGCTTCGAAGCGGACCAGCTCGACATCAGCCTCGACGATTCTGACGGTGCCCTCGAGATTCCGAATCGCGGCGTCACGCTGAAGCTGGCGATCGGCTGGGCCGGCGCGGCGAACGGCCTGGTCGACAAGGGCGAATTCATGGTCGATGAGGTACGGCACACCGGCACGCCGGACGTGTTGACGATCCGCGCGCGCAGCGTCGATCTGCGCGCGGGCCTGTCGATCAAGAAGGAGCGCTCCTGGCATCGGCAGACGGTCGGCGCGATCGTGCGCGCGATCGCCAGTCAGAACAAGGTCGAGGCGCGTATCAGCAAGGCGCTCGACGGGCAGCTCGTCGACCACATCGACCAGACGGCCGAGTCGGATGCCAATCTGCTGTCACGCCTGGCGAAGATGTTTGACGCGATCGCCACCGTGAAGAATGGGCTGCTGCTCTTCATCAAGGCCGGCGAGGCAACCACGGCGAGCGGCAAGCCACTGCCGGCCGTCACGATCACGCGCGACGTCGGCGACCGTCACGACTTCGGCGTCGCCGATCGGGACACGTATTCCGGCGTGCAGGCGTTCTACCTGAACACGCGCACCGCGAAGAAGCAGTCGACCACCGTGAAGCGGCGCCGGCGTCGCACGACGGCGAAGAAGAAGCCGATCGACAAGAGCGGCGACGTGTTGTTCGGCACGGCCGAGAATGTGAAGACGTTGCGGCACACGTACGCGAACAAGGCGAACGCGACGCGCGCGGCGAAAGCGGAATGGGAGAAGTTGCAGCGCGGCGTTGCAGAGTTCAGCATTGTGCTGGCGCTCGGCCGCCCCGAGCTGATGACCGAATTACCTGTAACCGTGCGCGGTTACAAACGTGTCATTGATGATTGCAACTGGATCATTGCGCGCGTTACACATTCGATCGACGGTAACGGCGGATTTACATCGGACCTCGACCTAGAGGTCAAGGCGAACGAGGTGCCGGAGATCGACACCTCGGAGACGGGCTGACGTTACGTCAGTAGCAGGTCGCGGATGTTCGATAGGCTCAACATCGCGCTCGTCACCTGCGCGAGCAGCGCCGCTCGCTCGCCGGCCGACAAATCGCGCACTGCGCGCGTCTCGCGGTTCCCGGCTACAGTGGAGCTGGCGCGCCCACATTGGGCGGCTATCGTGGCTTCGGTACAGCGTCGGATTACCCCGTCCTCGGCTGTTGCATTTCGGAATTGCGGCTCTTGCGGCTTGTTACTCACAACGGCTTCCTCTTCGGATATTTTGAGAGGCGCTACGACGTGAAACGGCATTCACGCGTGCTGTAACGCGGCCCCATTTTCGTGCTTTTTTCAGACAAATGGAATGAAGGAGAAAGCCCCGTGAAAGTTAGGAAAACGCCTAACTTTCGCGGACTTTCTCCCGACCACTCGTCCCCCGCCCCTGCGACGCGCGCATTACTGCAACAACAACTACCGCTCGAATCATGGCTTCCCGGACGACTCCCCCTCGGCTCAACTGGAATCTGCTGCGCGCATATAGCGAGATCGCGCGCTATCGCAGCATTTCGGAAGCGGCGCAGGCAATGGGAGTGCAGCGACCGACCGTCAGCGAGAAGGTGTCCGCGCTCGAGCGCGTCCTCGGCCGTCCGCTGATGGAGCGTCGTTCAGGAAGTGATGGGTTTCGGCTTACCGAATTCGGAGCGCAGCTCCGCACCGTTGTTGCGCGGTTCGATCGCGAACTCGCTGCGTTGTGCGAATTTTCTCGTGAGGAATCGACCGGCATGACGACGATCGACGTGTTGGGTGAAGTAGAAACCGCGATGGCGGCGCTCGAGCGCGCCGCAGAGACACTTCGTCAGTCCTGACCTTTCACACCGCTCTTACGCGGAGATCGCGCGCCCTTTGTGCGCTCTGCGTCTGCCTGTGCGTCTTTGAGCGCCTGCAGCGCCGCAGCATCCAATTTCGCTACTCGGTTTTCAGCAAGACGCGGAAGCCTCTTCGCCGGCGCGCCCGAAATCGTCATCGTGCCCGCGAGCAGGAAGCCATTGATCGACGCCTGCACGGCCGTCCGACCGACGTCGTTCAACTGGCGAAACCCATCGAGCAGCTCGGCTTCGTCGTCCGGCATCGGCCCCCCTTGCGCACGCTCGCCAGTTACGACGTACAGCACGTCGACCCCGACCTTCGAAAGCGCCGCCAGGTAGTTCGCATCTGGCGATCGCGCGTCGGATTCGTAATTGAGCTGCGCCTGCTTACCGAGGCCGCCCAGTGCGGCGAACTCTGCCTGGCTCAGACCGATACGCATCCGCTCCTCC
>NZ_CADFDM010000018.1:0-34488 GCF_902832985.1 Burkholderia sp. BCC0097 | reverse complement strand
ATTACCTTACACTTCACCTATCCCTAGTGAAGCACTATCGAAATTGAGTATACCCGCCATGACTACCCACAAAGGCCCGCGGCGTGCGCCGCCGGGCGTCATGTCCAGCAAGACCGTTTCGCTGCGCCTCCTTCCCGCAGAGCGCGCCCAGCTCGAGCTGCTCGGCCGCGAAGAACGGCGCTCGCTGTCGAGCCTCGCGCGTCTCATCTATCTCGAAGGGCTCCCCCTCTACCTCGCCAAGATGTCCTCGTTTGAGGACACCACGGGCAATGTTTCCGCAAGCTGAACCCGAGGTGATAACCATGTACCCCGATCCCAAGCGCGTCCGCGAAAGACGCCTGATGGTGCGGTTCGACGATTACGAATACGCCCTGATCACTGCACTCGCCAACTACCAGGGCGAGCAAACCGCAACGCTGATTCGCCAGATGGTCCTGCGCGAAGCCGCCGAGGCTCTGTTGCCATCGAGCAATGTAGCCCACGAGCGCGGCTAAAGGCAGCAGCTCAGAAGCAGCCGATTCCATGCCCGAACTCGAAATCACATTCACCGAGCAGGACGCCGAACTGCTCGAGCGCGTGCGACAGCAGGAAGGTCTCGCGACGCTCCAGCAGGCGGCCGAATGGCTCGTGAAGCGACGACTGCGTCTCGGCACACGTCGCCTCACCGGACGAGACCGGGCTCTCTACGTCGTCCACAACAGCAGCCGTTCCTAACGCGGCAGTCTCCGACAGGAAGTCACGATGAAATTGAAGTGTCACCACTGCGGCAGCCGCGCCGTCATTCGAACCAGCCGCACGCTGTCCGCTCTCGTTCGCGAAGCGTATTGCCAGTGCACCAACATCGAATGCGCGACGACCTACAAGATCCACGTCGCGACCGTCCACACGATCGCGCCGAGCCTCAACCCGAATCCGCACGTGTACGTGCCGATCGGCAAGGTTGATCGGCTACCGACCGATTCGCGACAGCTCCCGCTGCTCGACGCCTAAGCCCTAACCCGCTGTTTCGCTGAACACCCATCGCGCCCGCTCTGCGGGCGTGAGGGACTCCTTTTGCCTGAAATTTCTTGGAGGCCGTATGCAAACGCTGATCACCACACCGATCGCCGCACTCGCCCAGTCGCTGTCCTACGACGAGCGCGTCGCCTACCTCACGAAGATCTCCGCTGCCGACGTCCGCGCCGACGTATTCGTCGCGTCCGCCCGTGCCTTGGGCTTCGTCGTGTCATGGGACCTTGCGCACGGCACGCCAGTGCTCGAGTGGATGCACTGACGCGATGCGCGCGCCCCTCACCGACCTCGACCTGCGCGCGATGTGGCGCCGCCTGCGCATGGTCGGGAATTTCGACGCCCTGTGCCCGGCCGCCCGCCGCGCCTTCGAATGCACGGCGAACGTATGGCGCGATCGAGAACCCGCGCCCGAGTTATCGGCCGTCGACGGGAAACGCCGCGCCGCGAACGACTTCGACTGACCCATCCGCGCCGGCCGCCGGCGCACTCACCTGGAACCACACCATGAAGCCATACGTGTTCGGCATCAGCGTGTTGCTGATGCTTTCCCTCTCCCTCACCGGCATCTACTACCTGGCCGCCGACGTGCTGCGCCTGTTCGACGTTCGAAACGCCCGCGCGATCGCTTTCGTGATCGGCGTCGTCGCGATGGTCGTCCTGATCGCGGCCCTGGCATGGTCCGTTCCGCCGCGCGGGTGAAGCATGAATCACGCACCCACCATCCGCTACGAGCTGCTGACGACGGCCGGCCTGCGCACCGTCGCCGGCGATCACGTCGTCATCCCGAACGACGTCGGTGCCGCGTTCGGCATCCACGTCGAGCCGCACCTCCGCGACGGCCATCCAGAAAAATGGGTCGTCACGCACCTTGCCTCTGGCATCCGCATCGGCCATGGCGTGACACACGACGCGGCGCGTGCGAACGCGGCGGCGAACGTCGATCGCATCCGCGACCGCCTGCGCTCCACGCTCGACCAGGCGATGACCTCGCGCTACGAGCTGCAGCACGCCGTTCAACGCCTGCAGCAGAACCATCACGACATCCTCGGAGGTGCAGCAGCATGACGCACACGACTACCCCTCAGGACGCCGCGCTCGCGGCGTCCATCGCAGCCGCCGCCGGCTATCTGAATTTCGAGAACGAGCCCGGCAGCCTGCGCCGCCTGGCGATGCTCGCCCTCTTCGTCACCGTCCTCGGCGATCGCCTAGCGCTCGGCTTCCCCGCGTCGGCCGCCGCGCTCAAGGCGATCGTCGACAGCCCCGCGACACCCGGCAACCCTGCCGCCCTCTCCCTGCATCAACAGCAACAGTAATAACGATGGCCTCGATCGACGAACTGAAACAACGCATCGACCTGCATGACCTCGCCGATCGCCTCGGCTTGAAGCGCGGTCGCGGTGGCGACCGCGCGCTGTACCACTCGCCGCAGCACGACGACAAGAGCCCGTCCCTGTCGATCTACGTGAACCACCCGAAGCACGGCACCGGCTGGCGCGACCATAGCGCCGACGTCGGCGGCTCGTGCATCGACCTGGTCATTCACGCGCGCGGCGGCACGGTCGCCGACGCGGTGCGCTACCTGCACGACGCGTACGGCATCCCGCTCGACCGCCAGGCGCCGGCCGAGCGCCGCGAGAAAACGACCGTCGAATACATCGCCGATCGGTGCTTCGCCGAGCGCGACCAGGTGCGCGATTACCTCGTCGGCCGTGGCATTTCCGCCGGCGCGATCGACGCGGCGATCGCCGCCCGCACGCTCGGCTTCAACACGTGGACCAGCTCGAAGGTCGCGGCCGGCGAAGTGGGTCACGCCGGCCCGGCCGCCGCGTTCATCGTGCGCGCGCCTGGCGACGGCCGCGTCGTTGCCGTCGACATGCGCTATGTCGATCCCGCGCTCAACGGCGGCGTCAAGACGCAGACCCAGGGCGACAAGGCCGGTTACGGATGGACCGCCGATCCTCGTCGGCTCGAGAAGGCGAAGCGCGTGTTCATCGTCGAAAGCGCGATCAACGCGCTGTCGATCGACACCTGCGCGATGCCTGGTGCCGCCGCGCTCGCGCTGCGCGGCCTGGCGAACGTCGACGGCATCGACTTCGCGTTCCTGCGCGGCAAACAGGTCGTGATCTGCCTGGACAACGACGAGCCGTTCGCGGACGGCCACCCGCGCGCCGGCCGCCGCCCTGGGCCGGAAGCTGCCTGGGCGCTCTACGAACGGCTCACGGCGCTGAACATCAGCGCCGTGCTCGTCGACCAGGCGAATTGGTTCGCCGACCTCGCGGACGGCGAGAAGGCCGTCAAGCCGATCAATGACGTGAACGACTACCTTCAACTGCGCGGCCCGGCCGATCTGCAGCGCGCACTCGACCAGCTCGAGCCGTGGCTCATCGCCGGCCTCGCCGGCGACGCCACGCGTCGCGGCCGGCCGCGCATCTTCCTGCCGTCGCACGACTTCGCGCAGTACTGGCGTTTCCGCGTGCGGCCGGACTTCACCAGCTACATCACGAAGATGGACAAGAACGAGGAAAGCGGCGTCGAGACGCCCGTCATGACGGACCTGTGCGGCTTCCGCATCGCCGGCATCAGCCGCGTGTCCGTGGCGAGCGCGACGTCGACGATGACGGGCGACGCCGACCAGGCGCCGACCGTCTATTTCGCCGTGTCAGTCCAGGCGCCGCGCCACGGTGCGCAGCTCGTGCGCCGCGTCATGCTCGACGACCAGCTCCACAACGTCGACCAGTGGGGCAAGTTCGGCCCGATCTGGGCGCCGGCACCGTTCAAGCGCATGGTCAACATCCTGGAGCGCGGCGCCGACCTCGGCGCACGCCAGGCGGCGAACTTCGTCGGCCTCGCCTGGCGCGATGGCCGCCTGATCGTCAACGAAGGCCCGGACTGCTACTTCACCGAAGCCGACAAGCAGTGCCCGTACCACAACCTGACCTTCCCGACCGGCCCGGCCAGCGACGCGCGTCGCGTGATCGCCGCATACCAGGCGACGTTCAAGCAGAACGCCGCGACGATTCCGCTCGTGTGGGCGCTCGGTGGCCACCTGAAGGCGTTGCTCGGTTTCTGGCCGCACATCACGATCCAGGCGAACAAAGGCGCCGGCAAGTCGACGCTCATCAAGCGCCTCGAGCGCTCGCTCGCGTTCACGATGTTTTCCGGGCAGTCGCTGCAGACCGAGTTCCGGCTGCTGACCAGCATCAGCCATACGAGCCACCCGGTCGGATGGGAAGAGCTGTCCGCGCGCCGGCAGGACGTGATCGACAAGGCGGTCGGCCTCCTGCAGGAGAACTACCAGTACACCGTGACACGTCGCGGCACCGACATGACCGAATACCTGTTGTGCGCGCCCGTGATGCTGGCCGGCGAAGACGTGCCCGTGCGCAGTCTGCTCGGCAAGCTCGTGCGCACAACGCTGACCGGCAAGCGCGGCCCGCTGATGCCGGACGACCTGCCGCGCTTCCCGGTTCGCCAGTGGCTCGAATTCCTCGCCGGCCTGGACAAGCGCGCCGTGGCCGACCAGTACGCGACGCTGCGCGACAAGGCGCTGGCCAATTGCCGCGCGAGCGGCGAGGACGACGGCGCGAAGCGGATGGCCGGCAACTATGCGGCCGTCGCGCTCGCCTGGCGCTACCTGTGCGAGTTCGCCGGCATGGACCCGAGCGAAGGGGACTTCCCGCGCGACCTGCTCACCGAAATGAACGGCCACGTTGCCGAGACGAGCGCCGATCGCGAGCCGTGGGTCTGGATCATGGAAACCGTGCTGTCAGAGATCGACGGCGGCAACTACAAGCACCCGTTCACGTTCGATACCGTCGACGGCGAGTTCTGCCTGCTGCTGCGCACCGGCCACGTGATGGACCACATCGCCCACACGAGCGCACTGCGCGACAAATGGAATGGCCTGCCGGTGAAATCCGATCGCGTGTTCAAGGCGCAACTCAAGCACGCCGGCGTCGTGGTCGGCGAGAAGGAAGTCGAGCGGCGCATCTACACCCGACGCGTGCCGTACCTCACGCCGATCTCGCTGGACCGCCTGGCCGCGTTCGGCCTGCACGTGTCCATCCGTGAAGACCTGGCGACCGACGCACGACAAGGGGCCGCAGCGTGACGCCCTCTCAGCCGATGCGGCCGCAGCGCGGCCGTACCCCTTTCCTCCTTCTTTCTGGCCGCGTAGCGGCCCTGTATTCGAGTTTCGGATGCGTGCGTCGATGCGCGCAGCAATCGGCGCACGCCGTCACGCGGTCGCCGTGCTGTCCGGTTCCCCCCGTCCCCCCCGCAAGTCGAAACGGCCGGGCAACTACGCGAGCCTTGAGGGAGAGGGGGCGCCCGGACCGGTTTTTCCACAGGGAACGGGCAGGCAGCGCACGCGAATCGTGGTTTTCGGGGCTGTCCGCTCGTAACTCTTTGATTGTTGAGAAGAGTGCCGCCATGAATCGCATTCGAATTGCCACTAGTCGATGCGGTTTTGCCACTAGTCCGGTTTTTGCGCCGGCCGCCGCCGTCCCTTTTTCTCTCCTCTCTAATTCATTGAAAAAGAAGAAGAAAGAATACGTAGAAGGGGCGGAAATTGACCGAAAAGCGATGCCACGAGTCGGGCACGTTTTGCCACGAGTCGCGGGCGCTGCCTATTTTTTAGGCCACGAGTCGGAAGGGGGTGCCATGTGTTTTTCATGGCAAATGATGGCAAACGAAAACCTTAAAAATCAGATGGTTACGTATGAATAACAGGGCATGCCACGAATCCACGAGTTGTTTTGCCCCTCCCCCCGCCGCGTCACGCTCGGGAGATAGCCCGATGAACACCGTGAACCTCGAACAAGCCGCCGCGCTGCTCGGTGCGCACCCTGAAACGGTGCGCCTCAAAGCGAAGGCTGGCGCGCTGCCTGGTCGGAAGGTCGGCAAGCGCTGGATGTTTTCGACAGTTGCCCTGCAGCGTTACCTCGCCGGAGAATGGATTCCGCGAGTTGTGCAGGGCGACCCGCAGGAGAAATTTGAATCATGTCGCTCTATAAACGCAGTAACAGTCCCAACTGGTATTACCGTCTCACCCCGCCTGGCGGCGGTCCGGTCGTACAAGGCAGCACTGGCACCAGCAACAAAGCCCAGGCGAAAGAGCTGCACGATCGGCTGAAAGTCGATCTGTGGAACCAGGCGCGGCTCGGCCACAAGCCGCGCTACACCTGGAACGACGCCGTCGTGCGGTACATCAGCGACCGCGAAGGGCTGTCGAGCCTGGAAACGTCGAAAACGCACCTGCGCTGGCTTGACCAACACCTGTCCGGCGTCGCGCTGGCCGACATCGACCGCAACCGTATCGACGCGATCGCTCTCGCCAAACGGAGAGAACCGAAGGTGATCCGCACGAAGCACGGGATCGTGACCACCGATGAGTACGTCAGCGCCGGCACCGTGACGCGCGTAATCGGCGTGCTGAAGGCCGTGCTGAACGCTGCCGTCGAGTGGGAATGGTTGGACCGCGTACCGGTCACGAAGCGCACGAAGGTCGTACAGAAGCGGATTCGCTGGCTCACGCCGGCCGAGGCCGAGCGGTTGCTCGCCGAGCTGCCGGATCACCTGGCCGACATGGCGCGCTTCGCGCTCGAGACCGGCTTGCGCCGCTCGAACGTGACCGGGCTGCAGTGGTCCCAGGTCGACATCGTTCGGCGCGTCGCCTGGATTCATCCGGACCAGGCGAAGGCGAAGAAGGCGATCACCGTGCCGCTTTCAGATGCGGCGATCGCCGTGCTGCTGCGCCAGCGCGCGAAGAAGCGCGCGCCCGAGTTCGTCGACAGCGTGTTCGTCTACCACGGCCGGCCGGTCTATCAGACCGTGACCGAGGCCTGGCGGAAGGCGTTGAAGCGCGCCGGCATCCGCGACTTCCGCTGGCACGACCTGCGCCACACCTGGGCGAGCTGGCATGTGCAGCGCGGCACGCCGTTGCAGGTGTTGAAGGAGCTGGGCGGGTGGGAAACGCTGGAAATGGTGCAGCGCTACGCGCACCTGTCAGCGGACCACCTGACGCAGTGGGTGCAGTCGCACACACGGGTCGCCGAGCTGCACGTCGCCGCCGGCTGACTGTAATTTCACTGAAGTGGGAGAAAACGATGAAGTAGCGAAACCGCTGGAAGCCTTACTAGGCTTGGCGCGCCCGGCTGGGATCGAACCAGCAACCCCTGCCTTCGGAGCTTTACCGGCACACCGGGAGCCTTTAAAAATCAAAGCCTTACACGACTCGCAATCAGCAAAACCAAGGCTAATCAAGGTCAATCAAGGCTGTCCAAGCTCACCCAAACTGTAATTTCACTGTAGTCGCTGGCCCCCATCACCGCCATTTTTCGAAGTCCAGGAACTCGGCGAATCTACGCCTCAAACCCTCCGTGGCCTCGTCATAAAACCACTTCATCAGCTCCGTGTGGCGGTCGATATGCTCCTGCCGCATGACTCCGCCGTTCGCGCGTGTACTGGACTCGATCGATTCGTACTCAGCCACATGCCTGATGACCAATTTCGCATACTCCGCCATCGTGCTGCCACACAGAAATTCGAGCTTCGGCACGGAATTCCGGAAGTCGACTTGCACTTCGTGCCGTCGATTTGTCGGCCCGCGCGTCATATCGCTAAGGTGACTCCACATCAGGTTGAACAGCGCGTAACGCTCCTGGAAGAGGTCAAGGTTGAGCTTCCCTTTTGCCACCCGGACCTGCTCTGACGCGATGATCCATGATGCAATCGCGACGACTACCGCGACGATCGCGGAAGGCACCCCCTTCATTAGCTCAAAGCAAATCGTGTGCTCTTGGCAGACTGTCATTATTTTCCCCGGACGTGATGGCGTTAGCTGTTGGCCTCAGTTTATCTGGCCTCACTTGCCGGAAGAACCTGGCGCCTCCGCAACGACCTGAACAAATTGGCAGCAATGCGAGCAGTTCGCGCAAGGTCACCGCCTATCACTTGACAATCTCAAAAACCTGTCAATCCCAACAGGGGAAGGGCTCACGTGTCGCGTGCTACAGTCGGCGGCACCGTTTCTTCATAGGGTTCAGCATGGGCTTCGCATTCATTCGGGATGGCGACACGACCTCGCACGGTGGGCGCGTTATTGCCAGTGACATGACCAATACGGTCGACGGGAAGGCGCTCGCTCTGCTCGGCGACATGGTTTCATGTCCGCGCTGCGGCGGCCTCTATCCGATCGTCAAGATCAAGACCGGTTTGAACATGACGTTCCACGGTCGGCCAGTCGTGTCCGAGGGCGACGTAACTGCGTGTGGTGCGACGCTGATCGCGTCGCAGAGCAGCGCAACAGCCTCCCCGACATCGGGCGCGGGCGCGCCGGTCGGCGGCGGCAAGAGCGTAGTGCGGCAGAACGACGGCCCGAATCGCGGCCGCTTTCAGGTCGTCGACGACAACACACGCCGGCCCATCGCAAACCATCCGTACACCGTGACGTCGACGGACGGCCAGACGATTCACGGCATGACGGATGCGAACGGCCATACGGATTGGCTGAATACACAGCAGGCCGCATCGCTGTCGTTCAGTCAGCCGGGCACGACAGGCACCGCGGACACGAAGGTATGACCGACTATTCGCGCAGCTCGGCCCCCGGCGCAAGCAAGGGCGACGGCAACACGACCCTCGTCGGGCTCGACGGTCGCCTGTCGGGCAAGGATAAGGAAGTGCTCTGCGGCGTGATGTGCCCCTGCGCACGCATCGGCGTCCAGACGAGAGTGGACAAGCGCGGGAGGTCGCGGACGCTCCGACAAGCATGCGTCGCTCAACGCCTGGACGCCATGAACGAATCGTCGCGAGCGACGTTCGGCGGGCCGACCGAGTACCTGCCAGAGGTCAGCTACGACATGAGCCCGACACCGCCAGCGCCTCCGGTCCCGATCATGACCGAAGAGGATCGGCCGCTGCGCCCGGATTCCGTCGTCGACTGGATACGGGATAATTGGCCGGGCGGCATGAAGGGCTACCGCGACGGGAAGAAAACGGGCCTGGATCAAACGCGTCGACCCGACGTCGTGATCGTGCGCGATCCTGCTCTGCCGCCCGAGCAGTCGAATATCAAGACCGTCGTCGAAATGAAGTTCGAGGATTCGTACGGCGATCGTCAACGGGAGGCATACGTGCGAATCGCCGGTAGCGACAAAAAGGTGGCAACGCTGCGCCCAGCCGACTGCGGATGTGGCGACGACAAGCCGGACGAAAAACCGGCGCGATCGACGCAAACGCAATCTGACGTCGAGTCGATTTTTGGCGTCAGTCCGGCCGGGCCGAACCGCGCAATGCCTGCCCCGATTCCGCATCTTCCGCCGGGCGTCCCCGGCTTCGCGTTCCCCTGAATACCATGACGAAAGATGAACTGGCTGCGTGGGCCAATGACCCGAAGCGCCGCGATACCCTGCCGTATGGACTGTTCGAGCCGCCCTATCAGAAAGGCATCGTAGGCGCGGCGTTTGTCGTGCGCGGCGTCTTGTACTTCCGGAACGGCTACACGGAGGCGACGCGCAAGTCGCTCGTGCGATGTTACGACCGCTATCTCGACGTCATCACCAGGTACGAGACGGCACTGGCAGAGGCTGAAGGCCGCGATCCACCGAAGGCCGGCCCGATGCGATGGTTCTACGCAGAAGGCGCGGCGCCCGTCGCGTTCGACAAATCCCCTGGCTTTCCCGACCTGGCGAAGCACGTTCCGAGCAATGCAGCCCTGGTGTCGACTACGACCAGCGCGGATCACAAGCTCGCGGCCGGCTTCTACGATTTCGCCGTGTTCTGCCTCGAAGACTGGGAAGCGAAGTTTGAGCGCAGCCTCGACGTGATGTCGTTCACGGTGCCGCGCAGCTTTCTGCAGCTCGCGCCTGGCGCGTTCGAGCGGCTGTTCGCCGAGTTCGCGGAATGGTTGCGGCCAGTACACGGACATGGCGGTTACGCGGTCAACCTGCCGCCGATGGGGCGCGAGCCAAACGAGGCGAGCGAGTATTTTTGGGCGCGGCAGTACGGGGCCGGCGTCGACGTCGGAAGCCCACGGCGGACGTGCGTGCGCGACCTGACCGACAAGCTCAAGACGGTCGACTGGCTGACCGTGATCGATGCCGATCTCGTCCGCCGCGCCGGTGGAGCAGACGGAATGGTGCTCCCCCCGGACTGGTATCGAAAGGCTGCGTTCGGCGACGGCGGCCTGCTGATTCAGGCAGGGGTGGAACCTCAAACCGGCGTGTCGGTTGGCGCGGGGCACCCGCCCGAGCCGCCAGCCGCATATGTCGTGCTGAACCGGGCTCTGCGCCCCATCGTCGCCGATACGATCGACAGCCTGCAGGATGGCACCGTCAACAGCACCGCTCCCCTTCTCAGTACGACGATTGCGAGCGAAGCGTGGCTCCGGCGCTTCAACGTGCCCGACGACGAGCTCCCCGACTACTGGGTCGAGCTTCACAAGACGGCAAAGCTACCGGATCGACAGTGACCGCGCCGAGCCTGCATAACCAAGGCGCATAAAACTGCATAGAAGAACCGGCCGGCCGCCCGCCGTGCGGCCCGCGCCGGGCGGCCCGGAGCGCCAGGCGCATGAGTGCATAAAAACCGTTCGTTTTTGCGGGCAGGTGGGGCGGGGTCACAACTGCGCGCGCCGGGTCGGCGCCGGCATCTTCCGGGACCAATCCGCCCCCCCGGGGAAGCCTCTAGGACGCGTCAGCAGGCCCGCCAGCGGCCCGCCAGCGGCCCGCCGCGCGCCGGTGCACCGTCCGCGCGTCGTCGCGCGGCCGGCCGCCCAAAGGGCGCCAGAGGCCGCGCCTCTCACGCCTCGACATGGCGAAAAAAAAGCCGCCGGCACCGAAGTGCCTGGCGGCTTTTTGCTGCTGGCCTACAGCTCGTCAGACGTCGAGCTGCGCGTCCGTGATGCCGAGCGCGGCGGCGATCTTCTCGCGCGTCGACTTGCGCAGCTTCTCGCTGCTCTCCTGTTGAGCGTAGGCCGACTGGCTGATGCCGAGTCGCGTCGCGACTTCGGCCTGCGTCAGCCCGAGATATTCACGCCACGCGCGCAGGGGCGTTGCCCCGTCGACCGTCGCGCTGACGACTGCATGCGGAATCAGGTCGCGCTCTTCGTCGCGCTGCGCCATGTATTCCGCGTAGGGGATCACCACAAAGGCCGGCGCTCCGTCCGGCCCGTTGATGATTTGGATGTTAGTACGTGCGTTCATCGCGTTTCTTTACCTCCTCGATTTCGACTACCTTGATCTCACCGTCCCAGTTGAATAGAACTCGGTAGTTGCCAACCCGGAGCCGGTAGTCATATTCGTGATTCGTCAGGGACTTCACGTTCTGGCAGTTCGGCATTGCCTCCAAGGTGCCCACGCTGTCACGAATGGCCGTCTGGATTTGACGATCAAGCTTGCGCAGTTGCTTGAATGCTTTGGGGGTCCATTTGATCGAGTTCATGGAAAAGATTATAAGTTTTATTATAAGTTTTCACAAGCGTTTTATAAGTTATTTTCGTAACGTGCGCGAGCGCCTTCGATACGGGTATTCCGGCTGGTATTCCTGCACGAACGCGTCGCATTGCGCGTTCGTCAGCTCGTCGATCCCGGTCGCGCGGACCCAGAAGGCGCAACCCCACACCGCGATCGCGCGGACATGCTCGGAGCCCGGCAGGAAGCACACGGCCGACCTGTCGCTGCCCGCGATGTACCCGCTCCAGTGCTCACACGTCCAGCATGGACGGGTCAGTTGCGGCGTGAATAGCCCGTAGCCTGGTCGTTCCGTATCCATCACAAACACCTGTATATTTATACAGTGTAGCTGACGGTAACGACTCCGGATACGGTGAAACAGACCGGCCAGTCAGACAAAAAAGGGGACAGCGATGTGCACCAACTACTACGCGCCTGGTGATGACCCAGGACTCAACGAGCTCAAGATCGACAACTTCTTCGATCTGTACCGGTGGACGCCGTGGAAACCTGAGATCTACGAGGATTACGACGCGCCGATCGTCGGCAACGTCGACGGGGTGTTCAAGCCGCTGATCGCGGGCTTCGGCTTCTGGCCGCGCGCCGACCAGAAAGCAAAGCAAGAGGAAGACAAGAAGGCGGGGCGCCCAGTTCGGAAAATCCTGAGAACGATGAACGCGCGCGACGACAACCTCGGGAAGTCTCCGCTGTATGGCCCGGCGTGGCGCAAGGGCAGGCGTTGCCTGATTCCGGCGCGCTTCATAGTCGAGCCGTCGTATCCGCACGCGCGCCAAGAAGCGAACGGCGACTGGGTGCTCGGGCCGTGCGTGTGGCAACGAATCGGCGTGGTCGATCGCCCGACGATGTGTGTCGCCGGCATCTGGCGCACGCTCACGAACCAGGACGGCACCGAACACCACGTGATGTCCATGATCACGGTCAACGCGGACGGCCACCCGCTGATGTCGCGCATGCATAAGCCATTCGACGAAAAGCGCTCGGTCGTGATCCTGCGCCCGGACGATTGGGAAGAGTGGTTGACGACGTCGAACGTCGAAGCAGCACGCGCGATGCTGCAGCTCTACCCGGCCGACGAAATGACCGCCGAACCTGACCGGCCGGCCGAGTAACCGGCACGATCGACGCGTAGCGCCACGTCACTGCGCCGGCGGCACGTACGGCCGGAAGCGCACAACCTCTTTTCCGATCCAATCGTTCAGCTCCCGGAGCCGCGCTTTCAGCGGCTCGATCTCGAGGTCATTGAACACCCCGGCCGCCTTCTGCACGTCACCGAACCCGCCCGCGTTCGACGGGATGATTCCCATCAGTTGCGGCGGCACGCGGTGCGCCGCAAGCTGATCCTCGACCGTCACTTTTTTGATGTTCCAGAACTCGTCCTTCGCCGCGACCTCGCCGATCGGCAGGAGCTGGATGCCGTCCTTCTTCCCTTTCGGCGCGTACATGAACAGGTTCCGGAAATTGCCCGGCCCCTTCGCGTTCTTCAGCGCCGAGCGCAGGTTATCGACGTCCTCCTGCTTCTCGGCCGCGTCGGTCATGTACAGGATGAAGCCGGCGTGGCTCCCGTTCTTGTAGTAGCGCCGGCGAAACAGCGTCGCGCTTTCGTTCAGCCAGGTCGAGTTCAACGCCGACAGGTATTCGGGGAGCCCATAAATCTCCTGGTTCAGGTCCGGCTCGTACAGGTGATAGACCGAGCCCTTCGGGAACTCGTACGGCTCGCGCACGTTCGTCACGAACCAGTATTGATCCGGCTCGACGCCGACCCGTGTGTACTTCGCGAGCGACGACTTCAGCGCCATCGGCGCGCCGAGCTGGTTCGTGCGCAGCTCGAGGTAGCTGTTCGCGAAGACCAGGTACTCGAGCACGTACCGGCTGAAGTCGGCACGCGACAGCAGCGGATGCTCGATGTACGACTGCACGAGGATGTTGCGCTTCACGTAGATGGCCGAGCTGTGGTGTGGCGCGGCCCGAAACGAACGCGCGAGGCCGTCCAGGGGCAGCGGCGGCTCGTACCAGTTCCCCATCCGCATGCACTCAACGTACTCGAGCAGCTCGCGCCGATCCATCACTTCGATCGGATCGCCAAACGAAAACACCTCCGCACGCGGCGCCGGCGCCGGCGTGGACTCGGCGGCCTGCTCGGCACGGCCATGCGTGCGGCGCCCGGCACCGCGTCGATACTTACCTGCCATCAAAAATCTCCATGAATCCGGTATTGGTGCCCGTCGCGCCCTCGAGCGGCTCGTTCGCGAGCGCGTGCATACATGCCCAGGCCAGGTCGCCGTGGCTCGCCTCTTCGGATCGGCTCGCCTTGTACGTGACCTGCAGCCCGCTGGGCGTGATCGTTTTCTTGATCGCCATGAACGCGGCGGCGAGATCCTTCCAGCCGGTGTCGAACTCGAGCCGGCCCTTGCGGATCACGTTCTGCGCCTTCATCACCAGCGCGGTCTTGATCTCGACCGAGTAGTGGAACGGCGTCGCGGCCGGGAAAAACTTCGTGACGAGCTGATAGACCCCCTGGCCGATCCCCGTCGTATCGATGCCGATGTACGTCACGCGGTAGCGCTGGGTCAGCGCCTCGATCTGCGCCGCCTGCGCTTCGAAGTCGAGGCCGTGCCACTGGAACCGCTCGAGCACGCGGAACTTGCCGCCGGGATACTTCGGCGGCGCCAAGACCACGCAGCCCGCGCTGTCGCCCGTGTGCGACGGGTCGTACCCGATCCACACCTCTTCGTCGCCGAACGGGCGCATGTACAGCGGCTTGAAGTCGTCCCACACCTCCCACGTGTCGACCATGCACGTCTGCAACGTCGCGAGAGGAAAGACCGACAGCGAATCGTCAATGAACTGGCAAAGCAGCAGGTTCGCGTATTCGTCCGCGCTGTATTCGAGCTTCAGGCGTTCGAGGTCGAACAGGTTGCAGCCGCCGCGCACGGCGTCCTCGACGGTCACGATCTGCCGATACTGGCCGTCCGCGCACGCGCGGCCCGCCGCAAGCGCAGCGTTCGAGATGTCGATCGAAACGCGCTGATCCTTCGGTCGGCCGCGGTTGAACAGTGCACCGGACCAGAACGGGTAAGCGTCGTGCGCGAGGCTCGACGGCGTCGAGAAATACGTCTGGCGCCACTGCGAATGAATCGCCATGCCGGACGCTACCTTGCGCAGGTCTTGGAAACGCGGAACCCAGAAGTATTCGTCGAAATAGAGGTTGCCGTGATAGCTCTGCGCGGTGCGCGCGTTCGTGCCGAGGAAGTACAGCGTCGCGCCGTTCGGCAGCACCATCGGATCGCCCTTCAGCTCGACGCCGACCGCGTCCTTCGCGAACTGGACGATGTACTGGCGGAACACGTGCGCCTGCGCCTTGCTGGCCGATAGGAAGATCTGATTGCGGCCCGTGTTCAGCGCATCGAGCAGCGCTTCGCGCGCGAAGTACCAGGTCGCGCCGATCTGCCGGCTCTTCAGGATGTTGCGAATCCGCTCTTTGAAGCCTGCCCGATACCAGGTGCGCTGATAGTCGAAGATCGATTCGAGGAACGCATCGTTCAACTTCTCGATCTGCTCTTCGCTGAACGCGTTGCGGTCGTCCGAGCTGCGCGACCGGCGCGTGCCGCCACCGCCCCCGGATTCGCTCACCTTTGCATCGTTCGCTGGTCGCGAGCGCAACCGGTCGAGCTGACGCGTCAGCAGGTCGATCTCTTTGAAGTCGCGCCCTTCCTTCGCCTCCTTCGTGACGAGCTTTATCAGCTGCGCCTCGATCGTCATGTTGACTCGCTCAACCGGCTCGGTCTCGTCCCATCCGTCGCGCTTTTTCCAGCTATAAAGCGTGGCCGGCTTCACGCCGAGCAGCTCGGCGATACGCGCGATGCGATACCCCTGCCAGTACAGGTCGCGTGCGCGTCGACGTGGATCAACGTCGGATGAATCAATGGGAAGTGCAGTCATGCAGCAAGGCTACCGACGCGCGCGCGTAGGCCCTACTGCATACGGTTGTATCGGTTGCGCGCACAACCAACATGCGTTGCGACTCCGGTTCGAACTGTCGAAACTGGAATCCCTGAACACAGCCCCCTCTCAGCGGATTCGCACATGGCACAGGACGCAAAGAAGACGAAGTTTTTCCGGATCGCGACCGAAGGCGCGACGACGGACGGCCGCACGATCGATCGCGCGATGCTCGAACAGATGGCGAGCAGCTACGACCCGAAAACGTACGGCGCACGCATCAACATGGAACACATTCGCGGCTACACCCCGGATAGCACGTTCCGCGCGTATGGCGACGTGATCGCGCTCAAGGCAGAAGAGCAGGACGGAAAGATGCGCCTGCTCGCGCAACTGTCGCCGACTAAAGACCTGGTCGCGCTGACCAACGAGCAGCGGCAAAAGGTCTACACGTCGATGGAAGTCGATCCCGATTTTGCCGGCACGGGTGAGGCGTACCTCGTCGGTCTCGCCGTCACCGACAACCCGGCAAGCCTCGGCACGGAAATGTTGCAGTTCAGTGCGAAGCACAAAGCGTACGACGCACGGAAGCAGCGCCCGGAAAACCTTTTCAGCGCCGCCATCGAAGCCGACATCGAGATCGAAGACGAGGATGCACCGCCGCGTACCGGTGATGCCGGCAAGTCACTGTTCTCGAAGGTACGCGGCCTGCTGAACCGCAAAGAAGCAACCGATGACCAGCGCTTTTCCGACCTCTCGCAATCGGTCGTCGCGCTCGCAGAAAGCCAGAGCCAGGTGCTCGAGCAGCTCGAGAAATTCAACGCGAACGTCGACGAGCTGAAACGCGCGCAGAAGGACGGCGAGAAGCGACACAGCGAGCTGGTCCAGAAGCTTTCGCGCACCGACAGCAGCCCGCAACAGCGGCCAACGTCGACGGGCAGCGACAACGGGGCGCAGACCGACTGCTAACCCGCCCTCATCCCATTTCCCCAAGACGGAGAACCCATGCGGAACACTACCCGCGAGCAGTACAACCGGTATCTGGCTCGCATCCAGGAACTGAACGGCATCACCGATGCAACGAAGAAGTTTTCGGTCGCGCCGAGCGTGCAGCAAACGCTCGAAACCAAGATTCAGGAATCGAGCGCATTCCTCGGCCGGATCAACATCCACGGCGTCGAGGAAATGGAGGGCGAGAAGATCGGCCTCGGCGTATCCGGTCCGATCGCGAGCCGCACCGACACGACCAAGCGAGCGCGTGAAACGCGCGACGTCTCGGCACTCGACAACCAGAAGTACCGTTGCGAAAAGACGAACTACGACACGCACCTCCGCTATCAGCAACTCGACGCGTGGGCGAAGTTCCCGGACTTCCAGGCACGTCTGCGCGATTCCATCATCGTGCGTCAGGCACTCGATCGCATCATGATCGGCTGGAACGGCGTGAAGGTTGCGGACGATACCGATCTCGCCACGAATCCGCTGCTGCAGGACGTGAACATTGGTTGGCTGCAGCAGTACCGCAACAACGCGAAGCAACGCGTGTTCGCGGGTGTGAAGATCGGCAAGGGCGAAGAATTCAAGAATCTCGACGCTGTCGTCTCGCTCGCGCGCAACGAGTTCCTCGACCCCTGGTACGCCGAAGACCCGAACCTCGTCGTGATCTGCGGCCGCGAGCTGCTCCAGGACAAGTATTTCCCGCTCATCAACCAGGCGCAGCCGTCGACCGAAACTCTCGCAACCGACATCGTCGTATCGCAGAAGCGCGTCGGCAACCTGCCGGCCGTCAGCGTGCCGTACTTCCCGCCGCATGCGCTGATGGTCACGCGCCTGGACAATCTGTCGATCTACTGGCAAATCAGCGCGCGCCGGCGCTCGCTGAAGGAAGTGCCCGAGCGCGATCGCATCGAGAACTATGAAAGCTCGAACGATGCGTACGTCATCGAGCAGTACGGCGCCGGCTGCGTGGTCGAGGGCATCGAGTTCGTCGACGCTGCCCCGGCCGCTCCGCAGGGTGGCGCATGACGAACCCGTTCCGCCAACACTTCCAGCGCACCGTCGCGGCCACGGCCGCGCGCGGCACGCCGACGAGTGTCGGCGGGCTGCGCGACGACTCGGCATATACGCTGATGCTCGCGCAGCTCGACGAACACCGCCGCGCGCTGAAGGCTGTCGAGTCGCTCGAGCGCAAAGCCGACCTGAAGCGTCAGTTTCTGCCCGCATACGACGCGTGGGTCGCCGGCGTGCTGGACGGCGCGGCCGGCGCCCAGGACGACGTGCTGATGACGATCATGGTCTGGCGCGTCGACGTCGGCGACTACCAGGGCGCGCTCGAGATCGGCGCGTACGCGCTGCGGCACGCTCTGCCGCTGCCCGACCAGTACAAGCGCAGCACGCCGTGTCTGCTCGTCGAGGAATTCGCCGAGGCCGCGCTGCGCGCCCATCGCGCCGGCGATGCGATCCAGGTCGAACCGCTCGTCGAGATCGACCAGCTCACGGCAACGGCCGACATGCCCGACGAAGTGCGCGCGAAGCTGCACAAGGCGATCGGCTATGGCCTCTCCGCTTCCGATCCCGCGCGCGCCCTCGACCATCTACGCCGAGCGCTGCAGCTCTTCGCGAACGTGGGCGTGAAGAAGGACATCGAGCGGCTCGAGCGCGAGCTGAAAAATTCCGCCAACGGGGGCCAGTCCGGCCCCGGTGGCTGACACCGAGCGTACCCCGCGCACCAGGCGGCACGGGGCCGTAGCCGGCACTGTCCGCGCGAAAGCCCCGTCCACCGCCTCTACCGATCAACCTGACGAACCCGACCATGTCCTTTGTCTCGACCCCGCCGCTGCCGCGTGCGCCAGCGGATGCGGAACCCGCAAAGCCGATCAAGAACGATCCGTTCTATCCGGATGTGTCGCTCGAGCACGCGCGCGACACGATGCGCCTCGACGGGTCAATCACCGACGCCCGTCTGCGGCACGAGCTGCTCGCCGCGATCGCCGAGGTAAACGACGAGCTGCGCAGCGCACGCGCGGCGTGGCGCGATGCCGGCATCACCTGCCTGGCCGACGCGCCGGCCGACCAGCTCGACGGCGAAAGCGTACGGCTGCAGCACTACCGGCGCGCGGTGTATTGCCTGGCGAAGGCGACGCTCATCGAGCGGTACCGCGACTACGACACGACCGGCGACGGCGCACGCCGCGCAGACGAGCTCGAGCCCCAGGGCGACGAGCTGCGCCGTGATGCCCGCTGGGCCATCAGCGACATCGTCGGCCGCCCTCGCGTGACGGTGGAGCTGATCTGATGGAAGTGCGGGCGCTCCAGGGGGAAACGATCGACGCACTTTGCTGGCGCGTGCTCGGCCGCACGCGCGGCGTCGTCGAAGCGGTGCTCGACCTCAACCGGGACCTGGCGCAGTACGGCCCGATCCTGCCTCACGGGCTGCTCGTCGAGCTGCCCGACGAAGTACCGCAAGCGGCGCAATCCGGCGCCGAGCGGCTCCAGTTATGGGACTGAGAATGGCTGAACCTATTTCCACGTCGTCCGCGACGGTCGCGGCGCTCGGCGTCGCCACGCTGTCGCTGTTTCCCGGCGTCGACGCCAACGTCGTCATGGGCGCGTTCGCCGGCTCGCTGCTGTTTGTGATGACGGCCGCCGATCCGTCGATTCCGAAGCGCATCGCGTTCTTCGTGATCTCGTTCGTCGCCGGGTGCCTCACGGCCGAGCTGTTCGCCGCCGCGCTCGACGCGGTGCTGCCGGCCCGCGTCGAGGTGCACGCCGGCATCGGCGCGCTGATAGCATCCGCGCTCGTCGTGAAACTGCTGCTGTGGCTGATCGCCCAGGCCGACGCGCCCGATCGGCTGCTGAACGTGTTCAAGGGGAGGGAAAAGTGATGCTCACGACCGTCTACGTGCTGCTGTGCGCGGCGCTCGCGCTGCGCCTCGTGACCTTCCGCCGTGGCACGAGCGCCCACCGGCCGCTCGCGGCATGCCTGGCGTACACGATCGCGGTCGCCGCCGGCGCCGCGCCGATCCGCGCCGCGTTCGGCATGCTGCCGCCGGCGAATCTTGCCGACACGGTGCTGGTCGGCGTCCTGTGCCTCGCCGTGTACGGTGTTCGCGGCAACGTCGTCGAGCTGTTCCACCGTGGCAATCCGCGCGACTCCGTGATCGCGCGCGTGCTGCAATTCAAGGTATGGGGGCGCCATGTATAAGACCCTGCGCCTCGGCGACCGCGGCGCCGACGTCAGCTACCTGCAGCGCCAGCTCATCGCAGCCGGCGCGCGCCTCGACACCGACGCAATCTACGGCAGCGCAACCCGTAACGCCGTGGTGGCGTTCCAGGCAACGCACGGGCTGGTCGCAGACGGCATCGCCGGCCCGAAGACCTGGTCGACGCTCTCGGCCGGCCGGCGCGATCCGCGCCACCTCACCGACGCCGACCTGCAGCGCGCGGCCGATCGGCTGCAAGTCGATCTCGCGGCCGTGCGTGCCGTCAACGAGGTGGAATCGAAAGGCGCCGGGTTCCTGCCTGACGGGCGGCCCGTGATCCTGTACGAGCGGCACATCATGTACCGCCAGCTCGCGGCGGCCGGCCTGGATGCGGACGCGCTGGCGGCGAAGTATCCGGCCCTGGTCAACCCGAAGCGCGGCGGCTACGCCGGCGACGCGGCGGAATATGCGCGCCTGGCGAGCGCGTCGCAAATTTCGGCCGCCTGCGCGCTCGAAGCGACGAGCTGGGGCGCGTTTCAAATCATGGGCTTCCACTGGAAGGCGCTCGGCTATCCGGACGTGTTCGCGTTCGTCGAGGCGATGAAGGTCAGCGAGGCCGAGCAGCTCGAGGCATTCGTCCGCTTCGTCCTGGCTGACAAGGTAATGCTCGCCGCGCTGCGCGGTAAGAAGTGGGCGAAGTTCGCCGAGCTGTACAACGGCAAGGCTTACGCAGAGAACCTGTACGACGTGAAGCTCGAACGGGCCTTCGATCGCTACAGCCGGGCGGCCGCGTGACGACTGGCGCACGTATCGTCGTCGCCGGCGCGATCGCGCTCGCCGTAGCTGCCGTCGTCATCGCGATCCAGCATGCGCGCCTGGTCGACGCCGGTCAGCGCGTCGACGATCTCGCGCGCGACGTGCGCGATCGGACGGCCGAGCGCGACGCGGCACGCCGCGACGTGAAGGTCGTCACGCAGTACGTCGACCGTGTCCAGGTCGTCCGTGAGAAGGGCGACACCATCATCAAGGAGGTTCCCGTCTATGTGGATCGCGAAGCGGATCGCGCCTGCGTTGTTCCTGTTGGGTTTGTGCGCGTGCACGACGGCGCCGCCGCCAACGTGCCGGTGGGCGATCCCGGAAGCGCTGATGCGGCCCCCTCGGGCATTGCGCTCTCTGCCGTCGCCGCAACCGTCGCCGGCAACTACACCACCTGTCACGAAAATGCCGAGCAACTGATCGCGCTGCAGGCCCGGGTACGCGACACGGAGGAACCGGCGCCATGAACAAGCCCAACAGCCTGCGCGCGGCGCTTACCGCCGCCCTGCCCGAGTTCGCGCGCGATCCCGACCGGCTGCACATCTTCATCGAACACGGGTCGATTGCCGTCACCGCCGCGAAGTCGCTGTCGTTCGAATATGCGTACACGCTCGACATCGTCGTGACGGACTACGCCGGCCATTCGGATCACCTTATTGTCCCGATCATCGCCTGGCTGAAGATCCACCAGCCCGAGCTGCTGCTCAACCGCGACCTCTGCCACGACGGGTTCAAGTTCCAGGCCGAGCTGCTCGACAACGGCAAAACGGACGTCGAGATCCTTCTGAAGCTGACCGAGCGCGTCGGCGTGATCGAGCAACCGGGCGGCTACGAGATTCGCCACTTCGGCGAGCCGCCGATCGCGGGGACCTGATGGTCGATCGACTATCCCGCGCCGAAGACTGGGCGTCCGGCCTGCTCGGCCAGCTCACGGCCGCGCAGCGCGCGGTCCTGGCGAAGGGGCTGGCCGCCGAACTACGCCGGCGCCATTCGCGGCGCATCGCCGAAGCTCGCAACCCGGACGGCAGCCGGTTCGCGCCGCGCAAGCCGCAGGCCCGGCGCAAGAAGGGCCGCATCCGGCGCGCGATGTTCGCGAAGCTGCGCACCGCGCGCTTCCTCAAAACCGCGTCGACCGCCGACGCGTCGGTGCTGCATTTCACGCGCCAGGTCGAACGCATCGCGCGCGTGCACCAGGAGGGTCTGCGCGATCGCGTCGAGCGCAACGGCCCGGTCGTCCAGTATCCGGTGCGCGAGCTGCTCGGCCTGGCCGATGCCGACGTCGACCGAATCGCGGACGTCGTTCTCGACTTCCTGTCGCGATAGCGCGACGCTCCGTCCGCTCGTCCTGGGTCACGGTTGTTAACCAGCCGTGTACAACCCTTTTCGCATGACCGCCTCCCGCGCGCGCGGCATCCTTGCCGCATGGATGATTTTGCTGACCTGAACCGCCGCCTCGAAAGCCTCCTGCGCGAGGGCACCGTGATCGAAGTCGATCACGATGCCCGCCGCGTACGCGTGGAATCCGGTGGCCTGCAAACCGACTGGATTCGCTGGCTCGCGCAGCGCACCGGCGACAGCATCACGTGGGACCCGCCGTCCCAGGGCGAGCCTGGGCTGCTGTTCTGTCCGTCCGGCGAACCGACGACGGGCCTCTTTCTCCCGGGCGTGTATTGCGACGGCCACGACTCGCCCAGCTCGAGCCCGACGCAACACGTGCGCGTCTACCGCGACGGCGCACGCATCCAGTACGACTTCGCCGCGCACGCGCTCACCGCCACGCTTCCGGCCGGCGCCACCGTCCAGGTCATCGCGCCTGGCAGCGTCACGGTCGAAACCAAAACCGCAACCGTCAAGGCGAAATCGGTCACGCTCGACGCCGACGATACGACCGTGACGGGCTCGCTGCTCGTGAAGGGACCGCTCACGTTCGAATCGGGCGCGACCGGCAAGGGCGGGGGCGGCGCCGGCAGTGGCGGCCCTGTGATCGAGATTCAGGGCAGCGCGCACTTCACAGGCACCGTGACTGCTGACGTCGACGTGAAGTCGCGAGGCGTCAGCCTGGTAGAGCATCCGCACCAGGCGCAGGGCGAATTCGCCAAGACTTCGAAGCCGATCGCAGGTGGCGCATGAACGGCATGAACGCACGCACCGGCCGCGCGATCGCCGGCCAGGCCCACATCGAGCAGTCCGTCGCGGACATCCTGTTCACGCCGCTCGGCACACGCGTGATGCGCCGCGAGTACGGTTCGCTGCTGCCCGAGCTGATCGACGGCCCCGTCAATCCCCTGATGCGCATGCGCGTCATGGCGGCGTCCGTGATGGCGCTGGCCCGATGGGAGCCGCGCATCCAGGTCAACCAGGTGGACTTCGGTAGCACGGGCATCGACGGCGGCGCCGTGCTCGAGCTGCAAGGCGAGCGCACGGACGGCCCGCGCGCGGGCACCGCCTTCTCCATGCGCCTACCGGCGACGAACGGGCGAGGTGCTGCATGAGAACCACGCCGATCGATCTGTCGCAGCTCCCGGCACCGGACATCGTCGACGAACTCGACTACGAAACGATCCTGGCCGAGAAGAAAGCGCGCCTGGTCTCGCTGTATCCGAAGGAACAGCAGGACGAGATTGCCGCCACGCTCGAGCTCGAATCCGAACCGATGGTGAAGCTGCTGCAGGAAGCCGCATACGACAAGATGCTGCTGCTCGCGCTCATCAATGAGAAGGCACGCGGCATTCTGCTCGCGTACGCGAAGGGCAAAACGCTCGAGCACATCGGCGCCCTCTTCGACGTCGACCGTCTGCTGATCTCGCCGGGTGACCCGGACCAGGGCATCGATCCGGTCTACGAGGACGACGACAGCCTGCGCGAGCGCATTCAGCTCGCGCCGCGCGGTTTCTCCGTCGCTGGCCCCGATGATGCGTACGTGTTCCATGCACGTTCCGCTGACGGGCGCGTGAAAGCGGCCACCGCCTACAGCCCGTCGCCGTGCGTGATGATCGTCACGATCCTGTCCCGCGAAGGCGACGGCACGGCCAGCCAGGAGCTGATCGACATCGTAAAGAAGGGGCTGGAAAAGAAGCGACCGCAGGCGGACGAGGTCATCGTGCAGAGCGCGAAGATTGTCCGGTACGCGATCCGCGCGACGCTGCGATTCTTCAACGGACCGGATCGCGCGGTCGTGCTCGCGGAATCGCTGAAGAAGACGCAGCAATTCACCGATTCGATGCATCGGCCGGGCTCCGAGGTCACATTGGACGGTCTGTACGCGGCAATGCGCGTCGCCGGCGTCCAGAAGGTGCTGCTCGACACGCCGGCCGCAGGCGTGCCGATCGCGATCGACCAGGCGCCGTACTGCACGGGTATCGAGCTGATGGACGGTGGGGTGGCCGATGAATAAGCCGGCCGTCTCCCTGCTGCCGCCGAACGCGACCGTGCTCGAGCGGCGCCTAGCCGAAGCCAACGCGGACGTGCTCGACATCCCGGTCGAAATCGACACGCTGATGGACCCGGATCGAATCCCGCTGCGCTTCCTGCCCTGGCTCGCATGGCACATGGGCGTCGATACCTGGCGCGATGAATGGCCCGAGCAGGTGAAGCGCGCACGCGTGAAATCCGCGATCCGGATCGCCCGCAAAAAGGGCACGGCCGACGCCGTGCGCGACGTGTGCGCGTCGTTCGGCGCCAACGTGGTGATGCGTGAGTGGTTCGAGAAAACGCCGCGCGGCGTACCGGGCACGTTCGAGATCGTGATGACGGTCGGCGCGCGTGACGGCGTGCCGGCCACCGCGCAGTACGTCAACGACATTCGCGCCGAGGTCGATCGCGCGAAGCGCGGCACCGCCCACTACACCTTCACGCAGGGCTTCAGCATGCACGGCTCGATCGGCGTCGCATGCGGCGTGCGCGCGGCCGTCTATCGCCGCCTCTCTCTCACGGACTAACGAACATGGCTGGAAACCTCATCTACATTACGGACGCCGGCCGCGCCGCACTGGTGTCGCCCGGCAACACCGGGACCACCGCGCACCAGGTCACGCAGATTGGCCTCGCCACGGCGGCCTTCGTGTTCAAGCCGGACATGACCGCGATGCCGAGCGAGCTGAAGCGCATCACGACGTTCGGCGGCGACACCGTCGCGAAGGACACGATCCACATCGTGATCCAGGACGACACCGCAGACCAGTACAAGCTGTACGGATTCGGGCTGTACCTGGACAACGGCGTGTTGTTCGGCGTCTACGTGCAGAACGATCCGATCCTCGAAAAAGCGGCGACCTCGATGCTGCTGCTGGCCGCCGATACCGTGTTCGCGTCGATCGACGTGACGAAACTGGTTTTCGGGCCGACGTCGTTCCTCAATCCGCCGGCGACCACCGAGCGCAAGGGCGTCGTCGAGCTGGCGACGCAGGCCGAGGTCGACGACGGTGCGGACGACACGCGCGCCGTGACGCCGAAGACCGCAGCCGTGCGATACGCGCCGCTCGTGCGGCCGCAGCTCGCCGGCCCGGTCAGCGTCACGTCGACGGCGACGGACCAGGACGCGCAGTTCGCCGTCGCGGCGACGTCGGGCGCTCTCAACCGTGCGGCGAAGATCCGCTTTCACGGGACGTTCGCTGCTGGCACGGCGGACACCAACGCTCGCCTCATCGCATCGATCCGCGCCGGCTACGACGGCGGCACGTGGGGCCGGGAGTACCTCGACTTCTGGATCAACCGCACACCGAACGACGCGAACAGCGACGCGAACCAGGTCCGCGCGATGCGGATCACCTACGGCGGTCGGGTCGTCGTCGGCAACCGCGACGACGATGGCAAAACCGCATTTCAGGTTGGCGGCGATGGCGCGTTCACTGGCGGCATTTCGTCGTCGGGACTCGATGCGGGCGGCGCCAATATCCGACTGCGTAATGGTCGCGACGTGCTGCTGCGCAACGACGGCTCGAATTTCTATCTGCTGCTGACCAACAACAGCGACCCGGGCGCGTCGTGGAACGCATACAGGCCGTTCACGATCAACGTCGCCACGGGTGCCGTGATGCTGGACGACACGGGGGCCGGAACGTACGTCGGCGGGCAACTGGCCGTCAAGGGCATGCTCAACGTCAGCAACGGAGCGAACGAGGCGCGCATGTTGCTCGGCCCGAGCGGCGGCTACTTCTTCGGCACGGCGAATGCCGCCGGCTTCTACCTCCCGTCGACGGGCGCAATGTTCGCGTTCGACTTCGCGAAAAAGAACCTGACTGTCGTCGGCAACGAAGTATGGAACGCGGGCAACCTCCCGAACCCTGCGCAGACGACGGGCATCACCATGTCCGGGCAGATTCTGGCCGCCGAAGGCACCGTGACGCGGCCTGGCTATTCGTTCGTGAACGACGGTGCACCGGACACGGGTTTTTTCCACATTGCTGATGGCGTGTTTGCCGTCGCGAACAACGCGCGTGAAACCATGCGGTTTCTGTCCGGTGGGGTGGCCAATCGCGTGCTCATCGGTTCGCCAAGCGACGACGGTCAAAGCTTGTTGCAAATCGGTGGGAACGCAGCGACGCGAGGGGTACATTGGTTCGGCACTGGTCCGATTGTTACGTGGTCGAACAGCGATGCGGGATGGGGATATTTCCGCTCGAATGGCAGTTTGTCGATCGGCAGTGAAAACACGAACGGTGCGCTTCAATTGATCGCGGGCAACGCAGAGATCGCGAGGCTCTATCCGGGCGGGCGGATGACGATCGGCGGAACAACCGACGATGGCGTGAATGTGGCGCAGGTCGCGGGCAGCATGCGCGCGGCCAACTACTTCATCAACGGGCAGGGTGCTGGCGACTCCGGTCTGATCGGCATCAACAAAGGAAGCAACGGACCGAACATCGCGTTCTACGGCAGCACGACGGCAGGTGGGGGCGCGCTGACGTTTAGCGCAGGCGGTACTGAGCGTGCGCGCGTCACGCCGTCAGGGAAATTCGTTGTTGGCGCAACGAGCGAGGACGGTAGCAGTGCCGTCGTACAGGCGAAAGGCCCGATTAAAGCGGCGAGCGGTGTCGGTGCGCTTGTCGCATCGAATGGTGGGGGTACGGATCAAACGTCCATCATGCTTCGACGCGAAGGTGGCCCGGCCGATCAAAAGCAGTGGGAAATCATGCACGACTCAGTCGGGTCGTTCGGCATCCGCACGGTGAATGACGCGTACTCCTCGGCTCAGAATGCAGTGCTGATTTCGCGCGGGCCGGGTTCCTCTGTCGGGAACATGAGTTTGATGCCGAGCGGCGGGCGCGTGTTGATTGGCGGCGCAGTTGACGATGGCTCGATTCTCAACGCGGAAGGGCTCGTACGCGGACGCGGATACGCTGTCGATGGTGGGGCGTCCTGGGCGACGATCTATTTCAAGAACGGCGCCAAGACGCGATTCGCGATCGGCAAAACCGACACCGACGACTTTGCAGTAACCGCATGGGCCGATGACGGTACCACGCAAACTAAGGTGTTGGACGTTGCCCGTGGAACGCAGGTCGTTTCATTCGCGAAGCGCCCGACGTGGGCGGCTGGTGCGGTTCCGTTCGACACCGGCAATTTCGACCCGAACACGAAGTTCAACAAGGCCGGGGACACGGCGACCGGCGACATCCGTGTCAAGCAGCCCAACAACACGGACGCACGCGGCTTTGTGCTCGCGCGCGCAGACGGCACGGCGCAGGCATGGTTCCACGGCACGATGAACGGCGGCTACTCCGCATGGGCGACGATGAAAGCGGACGGAGCGTGGCAGGCGAATGCCATCCTTGTCTACAACTCAGACAACCGAGTCGTTTTCAACACCGACATCCATGTTACGGCGCAATCGCGCTTCTATAACCGTCCAACTCTCAACCGCGACGGTTGGCAAGCCGATTTCGGCTTGCGCAATAACCGGCCCGGTTACGACTCGTGGACGTACTTGCGTGCGCGTGACGGAGGCGGCTTCGAATTCATCAATAACGCCTACAACGCCACGACGCTTTCAGTGGACGATTGGGGAACGCTCTATCTCCGTGGCGCGCAAATCCTGCAAACAGACGGGAACCTGAATCTGACGTGGCGCGGACGATTCCTGAGCGCGGAAATTGACGATATCTGGGGGAACATCAACGCGCGAGCCAGTGCGGGCGCACGTGTGCAGTGGGACTCCGGCGTGAACAACTTCGGCACCGTGGATCGCCTCAATGGCGCGTTGCCGGCTCCGTGGGTCGTTTGCGGATTGAGCGGCCCGGGCAACGGAACGGCAAACGCGATCACGGTCTATGGCGTAGTACTGAGGAACCAATGACGAACAATTTCATGCTTCATGTCGAGCAGGCGGCGTTCATTCTCTCGAAGAAATTCCCGCAGCTCGTCCGCTGCAAGGATTATTGGGTCGCGCACCCGGTCGACGAGAAATCGCTCGAGCAGACCAAAACCGCATGGGTGCCGATCTGGACGCCGACCGACATTTCGCCACCGACGCCAGCGGATCTGCTGCGCTGGTGGCCCGAGTTCCAGGAAGAGTTCGAGCTGACCGAAGCGGCCGCGAGCGTGCGGCGCCGACGCGACGAGCTGCTCTCCCAGGTCGATCCGCTCGTCGAACGTGCGGCCGACTCCGGACAGGCCGAGCTGGAAGCAGCCCTTCGACGTTACCGCGCCGAGCTGAGAGACGTTCCGCAACAGACTGGATTCCCGCTGGACGTCGTATGGCCGCAATCCCCCGTACCACTGAATTGACACACACCACCAGGAGTTTGAAATGGCAATCAAGAAAAACGTTGTTCTCGCACTGACCGGCGCGACGGCCGGCTACCACGTTATCGGCAACGTGACGCTCGACGTGTTGAGCGGGACCACGGTTGCATCGATCAACAGCTACGTGTCGGAGGAGACGTACAAGGCGGGCAAGCAACCGCTGCAGCTCTCGTCGACCATTTCCGTCGAAGGTGTACCGGAAGAGAACGAGGGGGCGGTGCCGTACATTCATCGTCGCCTGATCGAAGCGAAGCCGGAGGACGGGAAGTCGGCCGACGATCGACCGATGATGTACAACGCGCTCGACCGCTACATGCTGGCCGGTGGCGAGATCGTCGCGTAAGGCGGCATAGAAAGGAAAGGACGCGGCGACGTGCGCGATGCGGGAACATCGTGCACGCCCCGCACCAGCAGAGCATACCTGCAGGATTGGCCAGGGCCGCGACACCTCTCGAGAGGCGCCGGCATCCTAGCACAGGCAGGAATCACCCCATGCAGGACATCCGATGCGGAAGCTGTAACCGCAAACTTGGCGCCGGCGAATACGTCCGGCTCAACATCAAATGCCCGCGTTGCGGCGCATTGAATATTCTGAGGGCCGCGAGCCCCTTACCCGCAGGCCACCGAGCCTCCGATACGAGGGAATCGCCCCATGCAACACACCATCTCCGCTGATCTGATCAACCGCGTGCACCAGGCCGACGCCCTGAGCGTCATGCGCGCGCTGCCCGATGCGTGCGTCGACCTGGTCTTCACCGACCCGCCCTACTCGTCCGGCGGCACGACGAGCGCTTCGCGCAGCCAGTCTCCGTCGAAGAAGTACCTGGTCAGTCAATCGCAGGACCTCTACCCCGAATTCCAGCACGACAACAAGGACCAGCGATCGTGGACGTTCTGGTGCATGACGTGGCTCGCGGAAGCGTATCGCCTCTGCCGCAACGAAGCGCACCTGGCCTGCTTCGTCGACTGGCGCCAGTTGCCGAGCCTCACCGATGCGATCCAGGCCGCCGGCTTCACTTGGCGGGGCGTCGCCGTATGGGACAAGACCGGCGGCCGCACACGCCCGCGCGCCGGCGGCTTCGCGCAGCAGTCCGAGTTCCTGGTCTGGGCCACGAAGGGCGCCGTGCGCCGAGCCGACGTGTATCTGCCTGGCGTGTTCTCCGAGCGCCTCGCGCATCCGAAGCGCCACATGACCGAGAAGCCGGCGCAGCTCGCGCGCGACGTCGTGCGCCTGGCGCCGGCCGGCGGCGTTGTGCTCGATCCGTTCGCGGGGTCCGGCACGTTCCTCGCCGCAGCGAAGGAGGCCGGTTTGCACTGGATCGGTTGCGAGCTCGAGCCGACCTACCACCAGGTCGCGACCGCGCGCCTGGCCGAGCTGGACGCGTTGCCCGTCGCTGCGTAGCGACACCATGCAGCGGCTTCGGTTGTGCCCTGCCGCTGTACAACCTCCCGCGCGTGATCTCCGCGCGCGCGGAAGGCAATCTTTCGGAAGGCTCACTTCCGGGAGAAAAGCTTGCCTTCTGATTACCACCACGGCGTACGCGTCATTGAAATCAATGACGGTACGCGCCCCATCCGCACGGTCAGCACGGCCGTGATCGGCCTGGTCAGCACCGGCGACGATGCCGACGCTGCCACCTTCCCCGAAAACCGTCCCGTCCTCATCACGGACGTGCGCTCCGCAATCGGCCGCGCCGGCACGAAGGGCACGCTCGCGCGTTCGCTCGACGCGATCGCGGCGCAGACCTCGCCGCTGATCGTCGCCGTGCGCGTGCCGACCGGCAAGGACGCGGATGCAACGACCAGCAACGTGATCGGCACGACGACCGCGGACGGCCAGTACACCGGCTTGAAGGCGCTGCTCGCTGCGAATACCCGGCTCGGCGTCAAGCCGCGCGTGCTCGGCTGTCCGGGTCTCGACACTTTGCCGGTCGCGACCGAGCTGGCGACGATTGCGCAGAAGCTGCGCGGCTTCGCATACGTCAACGCTTTCGGTGCCCAAACGAAGGAAGAGGCCGTCGCCTACCGCGCGAATTTCGGCCAGCGCGAGCTGATGACGATCTGGCCGGACTTCGTGAACTGGAACACCACGACCAACGCCGAGGACATCACCTGGGCGACGGCGCGGGCGCTCGGCATGCGCGCGAAGATCGACGAAGAGACGGGCTGGCACAAGACGATCTCGAACGTCGTCGTGAACGGTGTCACCGGCATCAGCCGCGACGTGTTCTGGGACCTGCAAGACCCGAACACCGACGCCGGCTACCTGAACAGCCACGAGGTCACCACGCTGGTGAACGCGAATGGTTACCGTCTGTGGGGGGCGAGGACCTGCTCCGAGGACAAGCTGTGGGCGTTCGAGAACTACGTGCGAAGCGCACAGGTGATCGCCGACACGATGGCCGAGGCCCACATGTGGGCGGTCGACCAGCCGATGAGCCGGACGCTGATTCGCGACGTCGTCGATGGCGTGAACGCGAAGTTCCGGATGTGGAAAAACGCCGGCTACGTCATCGACGGCGAGTGCTGGTTCGATCCGGGCGCGAACGACAAGGATTCGCTGAAGGCCGGTAATGGCTTCATCGACTACGACTTCTGCCCGACGCCGCCGCTTGAAGACCTGACGTTCCGCCAGCGCATCACGGACCGCTACCTGCTCAAGTTCGCGGAAAGCATCGCCGTCTGACGGCTCGCCACTCACCATAGGAAAACGCAATGGCTCTGCCATCCAAACTCAAGAATTTCATCGTGTTCGAGGACGGTGTCTCGTACGTCGGCGAGGTGCCGGAAATCCAGTTGCCGAAGCTCACGCGCAAGATGGAGGCATATCGCGGCGGCGGCATGAACGGCGAGGTCGACATCGATCTCGGCATGGAGAAGCTCGAGCTGGGCCTCACGATGGGCGGCTTCATGAAGGAGATGTTCAGGACGTGGGGCACGTCGAAGGTCGACGGCGTCACCGTACGCTTCGCCGGCTCCTATCAGCGCGACGACACCGAAGCGGTCGACGCGGTCGAGGTGTACGTGCGCGGCCGCTACAAGGAAATCGACCCCGGCAAGGCCAAAGCCGGCGACAACGCCGACCAGACCGGCACGATGTCGCTCGCGTATTACCGCCTCGTCGTCAACGGCGAAACCCTGATCGAGATCGACTTCCCGAACTTCATCGAAATGGTTGGCGGTGTCGATCGCCTCGCCCAGCAGCGCCGCGCGCTCGGCCTGTAACCCCTATCCCCCTCACTTTCTAAGGAACGCCCATGTCTTTGAAACGAACCGACCCGCTGCCGCTCGACACCCCGATCGCGCGCGGCGAACAAAAAATCGATGCTGTCACGCTGACCATGTCCGGCAGCGGTGCGCTGCGCGGCGTCACGCTCACCGATGTCCTGCAGCTCGATGTCATCGCCCTGTCGAAGGTGCTCCCGCGCATCAGCAATCCGATGCTGACCGAGCAGGACGTGCTGCGCATGGACCCGGCCGACCTGGTCAAGCTCGGCACGGAGCTTGCCGGTTTTTTGGTACCGAACTCCGTGAAGCAGGACGCATCCCTCGATCCGTCGACGAAGTGATGGCCGACATCGCCCTCGTTTTCCACTGGACGCCTGACGTGATGAACGCCATGTCGCTGGATGAACTGATGACCTGGCGCGAGCATGCGCGCGTCCGCTACGAACGGGGCGATGAATGAGTGACCGTTCCCTGCGCCTCGAGGTCGTCCTCAAGGCGCTCGACCAGGCGAGCCGGCCGATCCGCGAGATCGCCACCAAGAACCGCACGCTCGTGAAGGAGCTGCGGGACTCCCGCGCGCGGCTCAAGGAACTCAACGATACGCAGCGGCGCGTCGGCGAGTTCCGCGAGATGCGCACGGGGCTCGCCAACACCGCGACGAAGCTCGCCGACGCACAGAAGAAGGTCAAGGAACTCGCGACCTCGTTGCGAGCGTACGGGCCGCCGTCGCAACAGATGGTTGCCGAGCTGGCGAAGGCGCGGCAAGCCTCGTCGAAACTCGGCGCCGCGTTCAAGAAGCAATCCGCCAGCGTCGACGAGCTGCGCACGCGGCTGACCCGCGCCGGCGTCGACACGGGCAAGCTCTCCCAGCACGAGCGCACGCTGCGCACCGACATCGCCGCAACGACCGGCGCGATCGACGCCCAATCGCGCCGGCTCGACGCGCTGAACACCCGTCAAAAGCGCATCGCGGACGCGCGCGCCAAGATGGGCGCCGCGCGCGGCGCAGCGGCAGAAATGGCGATCGGCGGATATGCCGCGCGTGCAACCGGCTCGCACATCCTCAACGATTTGCGCGAGCCGCTCGCCGAGGCGAAGAAGGTCCAGAACGAACGCGGCCGCATCCAGGGGCTCGGCCTCGGCGACCGTGCGACGCAGGATGCCGAGCGCTACGTCCGCGCGACGAAGACGCCAGGTGTTGCGATCGCAGAGAACATGACGCTGATGCGCGACGCGATGTCCATCTTCGCGGACGAGCATCACGCGCAGATGGTGATGCCGACGCTCGCGAAGATGAAGTTCGCGAACGAGGCGATGTTCGGTGCCGGCCAGGGGCACGAGAACGAAGAGAAGTTCATGAACATGCTGAAGGTGATCGAGCTGCGCGGCGGCACGAAAAGCGAGGCAGCGTTCAAGGGCGAAGCGAACATGGTCCAGCAGGTGCTGACCGCGACGGGCGGTCGTGTCGGCGGCGACGAGTGGCGCAACTTCATCCAGACCGGCAAGGTCGCGGCGAAGCAGATGCGCCAGGACGCGTTCTATTACCAGATGGAACCGCTGATTCAGGAAATGGGCGGACATGCGGCCGGCACCGGCGTGCAGGCCGCGTACAGCAACCTGATGCAGGGCAAGACGACCGTGCGTGCCGCGAAGCGCCTGGTCGAGCTGGGCCTGGTCGATAAGAAGTCGGTCGAATACAACACGATCGGCAACGTGAAGCGCATCAAACCCGGCGCGTTGATCCAGGGCGACCTCTTCAACGCGTCGCCGTTCGAGTGGATGGAGAAGGTGCTGCTGCCGAAGCTCAAGGCCAAGGGCATCACGTCGGACGCGAAGATCCTGGAGGAATTCTCCACGATCATGACGAACGGCAACGGCGCGAACCTGTTCGCGACCATGTTCATGCAGCGCGAGCAGATTCACAAGAACGAAAAGCTGAACCGTGGCGCGTACGGCATCGACAAGCTGCACGAGCTGGGCCAGAAACAAACCGAAGGGAAGGAGCTGATCGCGCTCGAGAAGGTGCGCAACCTGCGCACGGTCATCGGCGAGCAGGTGCTGCCCGTTTACAACCGCGCGCTCGAGCTGACGACGAGCGTGCTCGAGCGGCTGCTCGGCTTCGCGAAGGAATACCCGAATTTCACGCGTGCGGTCGCGATCGGCGCGGCCGGCCTCGGCGTGCTGCTCGCCGTGCTCGGCACGTTGACGATCGCCCTCGCCGGTATCCTGGGGCCGCTGGCGATCGTGCGCTTCAGCATGTCGATGCTCGGCATTCAGGGCGGCGCCTTTGTGCGCACGCTCGGTGCCAGCGCTGGCGCGCTGCGCGGCATTTCCCGCGCGGCGTCCGGCGCAGCCGCCGGCGTCACGGCCGCCGGCAAGGGCACGCAGTCTGCAGCCGGGCGCATCCGCACGGCGCTGTCGAGCGCATGGCAGGCGTCGTCGCCTCGAGCGGCGGCGTCGTCCCTCCGCACCTATCTCGCGTCGCTCGCGCAGCGCGTGCCGGCCGCGTGCCAGGCCGCGAAGGCGTCGATCCTGCAATGGGGCGTGTCGGCCGCGACCGCGATGAAGGATGGCGCCGGCGCTGCGCGGCAGTACACCGCCCAGGTGTGGCGCGCCGTCGCCGCGCAGGCGGCCGCGACACGCGCGGCTGCGGCGTCGCGCTGGACCGCAGCCCGGCAGTACGTCGGCCGGCGCGGTGCGGCCGGCATTGCCGGCGACGCCGCGCGCGGCGGCTTCAATCTGGTCAAGGGCGGCACGATGGGCGCGATCAACGGCGTGCGCGCGGCGCTCGGCGGGCTCGCGCAGACGCTGCTGTTCGTCGGCCGCGCCGCGCTGATGAATCCGATCGGACTGGTGATCGCCGGCATCGCGCTCGCCGCGCTCCTGGTCATCAAGTATTGGGAGCCGATCAAGGCGTTTTTCTCGGGCTTCTGGCAGGGGCTGACCGACGGCCTGCGCCCGCTCGCGCCGATCTTCAGCGGCGTGCTCGCGACGCTCGGCGCGGCGTTCGCGCCTCTGAAGCCCGTGTTCGACTGGCTGGTCGGTGCCGTAAAGAGCGCGTGGGACTGGATCAC
>NZ_CADFDM010000017.1:0-55057 GCF_902832985.1 Burkholderia sp. BCC0097 | reverse complement strand
GCTGCACGAGATGGCCAAGCGCGACGCGAAGCGCGGGCTGGCGTCGCTGTGCATCGGCGGTGGGATGGGCGTCGCGCTCGCGGTCGAGCGCGTCTGAGCAGCGGCTGACGACACGGTTCGCTTGCGGCGTGGGCCAGCGCCGCGGGCGAGCCGGGCGGTTTTCGCGCAACACAGGTGGTCAACGACAAGCGCGAGGTGCCGGTGCGTGTCGCGCCCGCGACGCAGGCGGCTGCGCATCGAAGCGGTGGGGCGGCAGCAGGTGCGATGCCGTCGCCCCGCCTTTCATCGATTACTTTTTTTGTCGGTAATTCATAGTATGACTAAGCGAATCGCAGTTGTGACAGGTGGGATGGGCGGCCTCGGCGAGGCGGTCAGCATCCGGTTGAACGACGCGGGTCACCGGGTAGTCGTCACGTATTCGCCGAACAATGCCGGCGCGGACCGCTGGCTGACCGAGATGCATGCGGCCGGCCGCGAATTCCATGCGTATCCGGTGGATGTGGCCGATCACGACTCGTGCCAGCAATGCATCGAGAAGATCGTGCGCGACGTCGGCCCGGTCGACATTCTCGTGAACAATGCGGGCATCACGCGCGACATGACGCTGCGCAAGCTCGACAAGGTCAACTGGGATGCGGTGATCCGCACCAACCTCGATTCCGTGTTCAACATGACGAAACCGGTCTGCGACGGCATGGTCGAGCGCGGCTGGGGCCGGATCGTCAACATCTCGTCGGTGAACGGTTCGAAGGGGGCGGTCGGCCAGACCAACTACGCGGCCGCGAAAGCCGGCATGCACGGCTTCACGAAATCGCTCGCGCTCGAGGTCGCGCGCAAGGGCGTGACGGTGAACACGGTGTCGCCGGGCTACCTCGCGACGAAGATGGTCACCGCGATTCCGCAGGACATCCTCGACACGAAGATCCTCCCGCAGATCCCGGCGGGCCGGCTCGGCAAGCCCGAGGAAGTCGCGGCGCTGGTGGCTTACCTGTGCTCGGAGGAGGCCGGCTTCGTGACGGGCTCCAACATCGCGATCAACGGCGGTCAGCACATGCACTGACGCGCGGCGGCCCGTACGACGTTCGCGCCCGCGCGGGCCGCGTTCCCCACTATCCCCCCTGCCGGAGCGGCGGCAGGCACGCCGCTTCGGCCCCGCATTCCGGAGAACGCATGGGCGACACCTGGCTGGGACTCGTGATCGGCGGCTCGGCGCTGGCCGTCGCGCTGACGATGGCGATCTCGCTCTACTGGCTCGAGCGGCGCCGCGCGCGGCTGCTGCGGAACTTCGATCATCGCGATTGCTGGCTCGCCGCGTACGGCAAGTGCTTCGCGCGCAAGCCGGCGGGGTCGCTGCGCCGCATGCGCGGTGCACGCTGAGAGGCGCGTCGCGATCGGCGAGCGAGACGCTGTGGGCCGGGATCGGCGATTCGTCGTATGGCTTTCGCGTCTATCCGGTCGCGCCGCTGGCGGCGATCATGCGGCGCCAGCCGTGGATGCGCGGCTTCGACTTCGGTCCCGAAGCGGCCGTGCGGCTGTGCTGGGCCGGCGTACGCCCGATCCGCATCGATGCGCCGGTGCGCTATTTCGGCCGGCACGAAGGCGGTGTGTCGCACTTTCACTACGGCCGCGACAACGCGCTGCTCGCGTTGATGCACCTCGCCTGTTCACCGGCTTCGCGATGCGGCTGCCGATGCTGGTCGCACGCCGTCTGACGCGGCGCCGCGACCAGACGGCCTGAGCGGCGGCCGCTTTCCTTTCCGGCCGGCGCGCCGGTCGCCGCGATTGCCCCACTTTTCGTCGCCAATCCGGGGCTGGATCGCTACGTCATGTCAATCCACTGAGTAATGAACGTGTCATTGGATGTAAACATCTGGTAATTTTCTGCCGGATTATGCAAAATCGCCGCTCCCAAATACAACTATCGAGGGATTCCGGGATGCAACTCAAGAAAGCGGTGGCGGCATGTGGCGTGGCGTTTCTGTTGAGCGCGTGCGGCGGGGTGCAGAGCCTTGACGCGAACAGCCTGACGTCGGCGGGGACCAACCTGTACAAGGCAGCGACGCTGTCGGACAGCGACATCGCCGCGCTGTCGAACGAGTCGTGCAAGTCGAGCGACGCCGAATCGAAGATCGCGCCGGCGAACAGCGCGTACGCGAAGCGCCTGACGAAAGTGATGAAGGGCTTCGGCGACATGACGCTGAACGGCCAGAAGATCAACTACAAGGTCTACATGACCAAGGACGTCAACGCGTGGGCGATGGGCAACGGCTGCGTGCGCGTGTACAGCGGCCTGATGGACATGATGAACGACGACGAGCTGCGCGGCGTGATCGGCCATGAAATGGGCCACGTCGCACTCGGCCACTCGAAGAAGGCGATGCAGACGGCATACGCGGTGAGCGCGGCGCGCAGCGCGGCCGGCGCGGCATCGCCGGGCGTGGCGGCGCTGTCGAGCTCGCAGCTCGGCGACATCACCGAGAAGTTCATCAACGCGCAGTTCTCGCAGTCGCAGGAAAGCGCGGCCGACGACTACTCGTTCGACCTGATGAAGCAGAAGGGCATGAGCCAGAAGGGCCTCGTTACCGGCTTCCAGAAGCTCGCGCAGATGGACGGCGGCCAGAGCTCGATGATGAGCTCGCACCCGTCGTCGGCGAGCCGCGCGCAGCACATCCAGGATCGCATCGCGAAGGGCAGCTGATCCCGCGGCCGATCGCCGGCCGTCAGCGCCGGCGATCGGCAAGCGACATGAAGCAACCCACGCTCGCTCGGGCGTGGGTTTTTTGTTTTTTCGGCATGCACGTCGCCGCTTACCAGCTCGAAACCGCGCACGCGAAGGAAGACGCGGCCGTCGAAGCCGCGACCCAGGCGAAGCTGCACGAGGCGATCGCGTTCGCGTCGGACAACACGATGTTCCTGCATCTACATACGAGCGTGATCGGCATGCTGCGCGAGCACATCTCCATCGGCGTGGCCGGATGACGATGGAGGGTGAGCAGGCATCCGAGTTGCTGTCATTGCAGCACACGGGTCGTGTACGAGGCGATTTGCGCGCACCGGCCCGAAGAGGTGCGCACCGCGATGCGGACGCATATCCGCTGCGTGCGCAGCCATTTCGAACGGGAGCGGCGCACCGTGAGATTGATTGGACCTGCGCCGATGCCCGCACGAGCGGCGACCGGTCGCGCACACGCATCACGAGCCGCCGTGCATGACGCACGTGGCGGCGGCGCGGCATGCGGGGGCCGCTCGATTGACCCGCTCGTCGGGCGCCCACTAGAATCGTCCGGAACCGCCTGTCGGCCGCGCGCCGCGGCCATGATGTGCCCATTGATCCGACTGTCGAGGAAGCTTCCGTGCTCACATCCTTGATCCGGCGCGCGCCGGCCGCGTTGTCGTGGCGCGCCGCATGCCGCAAGGCCCGCGCGCTGGTCGTCTGCGCGCTGCTGCCGCTCGCCGCATGCGCGACGCATCCGCCCGCCACCTCGCTCGATCGCCCCGTCTCCCACGCGTTGTCGGCCGAAACCGCGACGCCGCTGCGCGATGCGCTGGCCGCGCCGGAAGCCGCGCATCCCGGGCAGTCGGGCTTCCGGCTGCTGGCCGACGGCGCCACCGCATTGCAGATGCGCATCGCGCTTGCGCGTGCGGCGACGAAGACGCTCGACATGCAGTACTACATCGCGACCGAGGACACCACCGGCAAGCTGCTGCTGGGCGCGGCGCTGTACGCGGCAGATCGCGGCGTGCGCGTGCGGATGCTGGTCGACGACCTGAACTTCCACGATATCGACCGCGTGATGGCCGCGCTGAATACGCACCAGAACATCGAGATCCGCGTGTTCAACCCGTTCGGCGCGTCGCAGCGCGGCATGATGGAGCGCACGGCCAACTTCTTCACGCGGATCGACAGCTTCACGCGCCGGATGCACAACAAGGCGATGATCGCGGACAACCAGCTCGCGATCGTCGGCGGCCGCAATCTCGGCGACGAATACTTCAGTGCGAGCCCGACGCTGCAGTTCCGCGATCTCGACGTGCTGGCGGCCGGCCCCGTGACGGGCGACATCTCGAAGAGCTTCGACGACTACTGGGCGAGCGCGAGCAGCTATCCGTTGCGCGTGCTCAATCATCAGACGTTCGATCCGAAGGATCTCGACGCGATGCGCGACGAGCTGCGCGATCACTGGCGCAAGAACGCCGATCCGTACAACGCGAAACCGCTGAACGCGACGCCGCTCGCCCGGCAGATCGCGCGCGACGAACTCGAACTCGTGTGGGCGCCGGCCGAATTCAAGGTCGATGCGCCGGACAAGGTCGCGCGGCCGACCGGCACGTACGTGAGCCCGCCGATGCAGCGCCTGGCCGAGCTGACGCGCGGCGCGCAGATGGAATTCCTCGCGTTTTCGCCGTACTTCGTGCCGCACGACGCCGGCGTGAAGATTCTCGGCGACACGGCCGCGCGCGGCGTGCGCGTCGCGATCGTGACGAACTCGCTCGCGGCGACCGATGCGGTCGCGGTGCAGTCCGGCTATGCGCCGTATCGCGTGCCGCTGCTGCAGCGCGGCGTCGAGCTGTACGAATTCAAGTCGCAGCCGGACCAGCAGCCCGCGCGGCTGTTCGGTTCGCGCTCGCGTGCGAGCCTGCATGCGAAGGCGTACGTGATCGACCGGAAAATCCTCGTAATCGGCTCGCTGAACCTCGATCCGCGCTCCGCGCACCTGAACACCGAGCTTGCGCTCGTGATCCACAGCCCCGTGCTCGCGCAGCAGGGCGCGGCGATCTTCACGCGCGTGACGCAGCCGGACGAAAGCTACCGCGTCACGCTCGCGAAGCGGACCGATGGCGGCCCGCCGGCGCTCGAATGGACGGGCACCGAAGGCGGCCAGACCGCCACCTATCACGTCGACCCGCATGCGGGGCTGCTGCGCAACGTGATGACGGGCATCTTCACGCTGCTGCCGGTCGACGACCAGCTGTAAGGGCACGAACGGCTCCGGCAAAACCCGCGATACCGGCATGCGGGGAAAGGTGATATGGTTGTGCGCGCAACTATAAGTGAATCGTGAAGGGGCGCTGCCGAGCCGCTCGCGCAATGCGGGCCGGAACGGCGCCGAACGACGCGCCGCCACACGTGCGTGATACGCACCTCGCACCGCGCCCGGCGCCTGCACACGATGGACGATGCGCACCGCCATTCGCCCGGGGCCGCGCCCTCGCAACCGGAGTTTTCCATGCAACGTGTACCGAACCAGCCGTTCACGCGTCCCGCGCGCTTTTCCGAAGCCGAATGGCAGGCGCGGGTGCAGCTCGCGGCCGCCTACCGCATCTTCGATCATCTCGGCTGGACCGAGCTGATCTACAACCATATCTCGCTGCGCGTGCCGGGCGAGGACGGACATTTCCTGATCAACCCGTTCGGGCTCCATTACCGCGAGGTGTGCGCGTCGAATCTCGTGAAGATCGACATCGACGGCAACGTGATCGGTCATTCCGACTGGCCGATCAATCCGGCCGGCTTCACGTTTCACGGCGCGATCCATGCGGCGCTGCCCGATGCGCACTGCGTGATGCACGTGCACACGACGCCGACGATGGCCGTGTGCTGTTCGCGCGACGGGCTGTCGTTCTCGAATTTCTATTCGGCGCAGCTGTACGGGAAGATCGCGTATCACGACTTCGAAGGCATCACCGTGCATCTCGAGGAAGGCCGGCGCATCGTCGAGAGCGCGGGCGGGCGGCCGGTGCTGCTGCTGCGCAACCACGGCCCCGTGACGATCGGCGCGACGCTCGCGCAGACGTTTTCGCTGATGTGGCTGCTCAACCGCGCGTGCGAGGTGCAGATCGCGACGCATGCGATCGGCGCTGCGCTGCCGATTGCGCCGCCCGTGCTCGAAGGGTGCGTGCGCGATTCGCTGAATTTCGATCCGAAGCATGGCGCGGGACAGGACGCGTTCGACGCGCTGCAGCGTATCGTCGACCGGATCGATCCGGGCTACCGCGCGTGACGTGCGGCGCACGCAAAAAAAACGCGGCCGGGTGGCCGCGTGAATACTCGCAGACTCCTTCGGACGAAGGAAACAAGCAACTGTGGAACGAAGTGTAGCGAAAGGCCGCGCATGGATTCAGCCGTCAGGCTGCAAAGGTCCGTTCCAGCCTGAAGCAGACTGCCGCGCCAGCCGCCGCGCAAGATCGCCGGCCACGCGCGGCGCGCCGACGGGCGGTGCGGCGATTCGCAGCATGGCCGTTCGGTGGACTGCCGGCGCGGCGGCGATCGACTACCATCATGCGTAGCGCCCCCGTTCCGGCGGCGTACCACGTCGTACAAGGAGAATCCATGCTCAAGCTGCGTTCGCTCCAGGTCGCGTTATTGGCGGGCGTGCTGGCCGCCGGCAGCGCCGCCGCCGAAACGGTGCGCCTGTCCGCCAGTCTGCAGCCGTCGAGCGAAGTGCCGCCGACGGCGACCAAGGGCTCCGGCACCGTCGCCGCCGCCTACGACACGGCCACCCACATGCTGCAGTGGACGGTCACTTACGAACACCTCACGGGGCCGGCCACCGCCGCGCATTTCCACGGGCCCGCGCCGGTCGGCCAGAACGCCGGCGTGCAGGTGCCGATTCCGAAGGACGAACTGGCGAGCCCGATCAAGGGTTCGAAGGCGCTCACGGATGAGCAGGTCACCGACCTGATGGGCGGCAAGTGGTATTTCAACATCCATACGAAGGAGCATCCGTCCGGTGAGATCCGCGGCCAGGTGATGCCGGCGAACTGAGCGCCGGCGTTTGATGTAGAGGCACCTGTCGAGCGACGCGGGAACGTTTGAACGTACCATCGTCACACTGCGATGACGGAGTGCGTCCGATGAGTTGGCAAAGCAAGTTCGCCTGCTGGCTGCTGCGCTGGCAGTTTCGTCCGGAGACCACGCGCGAGGTGCTCGACCCCGCGCGTGCCCGGCGCTTTACCGACCTGCGGATGTTCGTGCCGCGCCGGCCGCCGTCGGGCTACCGGTTGCGGCAGTGTTATGGCGCCGACGACGCGCCGCTGCGCGGCGAATGGCTCGAACGCACCGATGCGGGCGCGGGCCGCGGGCCGGGCCGCACGCTGCTGTATTTCCACGGCGGCGGTTACTACTTCTGTTCGACGAAAACACACCGGCCGCTGGTGTTCGGGCTGACGAAGCGCGCGGGCGTGCGTTCTTTCTCGCTCGACTACCGGCTCGCGCCCGAAAACCGCTTTCCGGCCGCACTCGACGATGCGCTCGCCGCTTACCGGCAACTGCTGGCGCTCGGCACGCCGCCCGAGTCGATCGTGTTCGGCGGCGATTCGGCGGGCGGCGGCCTCGCGCTCGCGACGCTCGTCGCGCTACGTGACCGCGGCGAGCCGCTGCCGGCTGGCGCGATTTTGTTCTCGCCGTGGACGGACCTGGCCGGCACCGGCGGCACGATGCGCAGCAATGACGGCCGCGACCCGATGTTCGCGGCCGCAGCGCTGCCGAAGGCGGCGACGCTGTACCTGGGCGACGAGCCCGCGACGAATCCGTACGCGTCGCCGTTCTACGCCGATTTCACGGGCCTGCCGCCGCTGTATATCCAGGTCGGCAGCACCGAGGTGCTGCTCGACGATTCGCGCCGCGTCGCCGAGAAGGCAAAGGCGGCCGGCGTTCAGGTGGAAATCGAGGTGTGGCCCGACATGCCGCACGTGTGGCAACTGTACGCGCCGATGGTGCCGGAAGCGCGCGACGCGCTCGACGGCGCGGCCGCGTTCCTGCGCCGCGTCGCGGTCGAGCGTGCGGTTCAGCGCGCGGGCGAGGCGTCGATCGCCTGATAGGCGGCCTGGACGGCCACCGAGCCGTACTTGCGTTCGAGCCGGCGCACGGTGAAGTGGCCGTGCGCCATCTGCTGGAAGTGGTCGATGAACAGCGTGTTGACGGTCGCGCCGAGCACGGCGCCGATCGCCGGGATCGACTTCGCGGCCATCTGCTCGGTCACCTGCACCGAGAAGCGCGACGCCACCGTCTGCACGAGCTTGAAGACGGCCGCCGAGCTGTGCGCGGCGATGCCTTTTGCGGTGATGTCCGACGACGCCTTCGAGATCGCCTGCGCGAGCGCGCCGCGCAGCACGAAATAGCCGAGATCGGCGTCTTCCTCCTGCTTGTCCGGGTTGCCGCCCATGCCGAGCACGGCCAGGCATTGCAACTGGGTATCGACCGACGTCAGGTCCTCGCCCTCGCTGCGCGCGATGTCGCACACCGAGCGGAAGATCAGCGTGGTCGTCACCGGCAGTTCGACCGGCAGCGCGAGGAAGCCGAACGCGCCGCCCGCCGCGCCGGTCGTCGCGACCGCGAGCTTGTGCAGCAGGTTGCTCGGCTTTTCAGGCTCGGCGTCCGGCGCCTGTGGCTTGCCGAGCGTGCGCAGCGCGATGTTCAGGCACTTGCGCAGCGCGAGCTGCGTCGCGTCGTTGATCTTGCCCGTCGCGAAGTCCGGCAGCCGCGCGATCATTTTCTCGACCGGCGCGCCGAGCACGCCCGTCAGCTTCATCGTCAGCGACGGGCTTTCCAGCACCTGCTTCGCGCGCCGCAGCGCGTCCCGATCCTCCGGCGAAAGCGTCGTCGCGGGGGTGATTGAAATCGGTTCCATCTTTCTCCCTGGCCTGAACAGGCCCTGAACCTATCGCCAGCCTAGATTACTCCGGCATGCTAGAATTTTGAGATTCTTTGACTCGGCAAAAGTTGCATCGACAAAAAATGGCCGTTCATACTGCCGCCCACCATTCGAGCGGGCAAGTCCTGCCGTTCCGCGAATCGCTGCTCGCGATGATCGGGATCTCGTTCGTCACCATGCTGGTCGCGCTGGACCAGACGGTAGTCGGCACCGCGCTGCCGACCATCGTCGCCGAACTCCGCGGCTTCGACCTGTACGCGTGGGTCGCGACCTCGTACCTGCTCAGTTCCGTGATCACGGTGCCGATCTTCGGCCGGCTCGGCGACTACTACGGCCGCAAGCCGTTCGTGATCGCGTCGATCGTCGTGTTCACCGGCGCGTCGGTGCTGTGCGGGATGGCCAACGACATGCTGTATCTCGTGCTCGCGCGCGGGCTGCAGGGAATCGGCGGCGGGATGCTGGTCGGCACCGCGTTCGCGTGCATTCCCGATCTGTTCCCCGATTCCGTCGTGCGGCTGCGCTGGCAGGTGCTGATGAGCTCGGCGTTTGGCATCGCGAATGCGGTCGGCCCGTCGCTCGGCGGCGTGCTGACCCAGTCGTTCGGCTGGCGCTCGGTGTTCTACGTGAACCTGCCGATCGGCATCCTGTCGCTGTTCTTCGTGTGGCGCTACCTGCCGCACCTGCGCCACGTCGAGCACGACCGCAAGATGCGGCTCGACTGGCCGGGCGCGCTGTTGATCGCGCTGTCGCTCGGTGCGCTGCAACTATTCGTCGAATGGCTGCCGAAGTACGGCGTCGCGAGCTGGGCGTCGCTGCTGCTCGTCGTCGCGGTCGCGGCGGGCATCGGCCTGTGGCACTGGGAAAAGCGCTGCGCGCAGCCGATTCTGCCGTTCGACATGTTCGGCAACCGCGCACTGTCGGCCCTCTTCGTGCTCGCGATCCTCGCCGGTTTCTCGATGTTCTCGCTGCTGTTCTACGCGCCGCTGCTGTTCCAGGGCGGTTTCGGGATGTCGCCGAGGGAGGCCGGGCTCGTGATCACGCCGCTCGTCGTGTTCATCACGATCGGCAGCATCATGAACGGCCGCGTCGTCACGCGCATCCGCCATCCGAACACGATGCTGCACGTCGGCTTCGTGCTGTTCGCGATCGCGTGCGCGGGCATCGTCGTGTCGACCCACACGACGCCGACCTGGATGCTGATGGCGCTGATGGTCGCGGGCGGCATCGGGCTCGGCTTCGTGCTGCCGAACCTCACCGTGTTCGCGCAGCAGACGGCCGGCCGCGAGCATCTCGGCATCGCGACGGCGCTCCTGCAGTCGCTGCGGATGGTCGGCGGGATGCTCGGCACCGCGCTCACGGGCACGCTCGTCAACCAGATGTATTCGGGCGGCGTGCGCAATGCGCTGTCGACCGACCACGCGATGCAGTGGCACGCGCGCCTCGCCGATCCGCAGATCCTGATCGATCGCGCGGCGCAGGGCGGTCTCGTCGCGGAGTTGACGCGTGCCGGGCATAATGGCGCGCTGCTGCTGGAAGCGGCCCGCGAATCGCTGGTCGGCGCGATTCACCTGGGTGTCGCGATGGCGGCCGTCGTCGCGGTGGTGTCGGTGTGGCAGTGCCGTCGCGTGCCGCCGATCGCGCTGCGGCGCAAGATCGAACCGCACGTCGCGGCCGATTAACTGACTAACCGAGCGATCGACCGATCGGGCGATTCGACGACTCAACGATTCACCGGAACGAAATCAGCGCATGGAAGAACAGGACCGCGTCGCGATCTTGCAGCAATTCGGACGCACGTATCGCGCCTTCATGACCGCGTTCGAAGCGCACGTCGGGCAGCCGATGCCGCGCTGGCGCATCATGGTCGCGCTGCACACGATGGACGGGCATGCGTCGCAGAAGAAGCTCGTCGAAGTGCTGCGCATCGATCCGGGCGCGCTCACGCGCCAGTTGAAGTCGCTCGACGCGCTCGGCTGGATCGAGCGCGAATCGGACGCGCGCGACAACCGCGTGACCAACGTCACGCTGACGGACGCCGGCCGCGCGGCGTTCGACGCGTGCCTGCCGCGCCGCAAGGCGTTTCTCGAACAGACGATGGCGCAGTTGCCGGACGATGTGCTGAATGCACTGTCGGGTGCGCTCGCGATGCTGGAATCTCGGATCGCGGACGTCGGGTCGACACCGGTCGCGCGTTGATACGCGGGGCCGGGCGGCACGTGAACGCCGCCGACCGCCGCTTCATTTCATTCTGATTGGGCGTTTACAGCTCGATGCGCGTGCCGAGCAGCGCGAGGAACTGCGCGAGCCAGGCCGGATGCGCGGGCCACGCGGGCGCGGTGACGAACGGCGCGTCGGTCACGGCCGCGTCGACCGGAATGTCCGCGTATTCGCCGCCCGCGAGCTTGACCTCCGGCGCGCAGGCCGGGTAGGCCGAAATGCGCTTGCCGCGGATCACGTCGGCGGCCGCGAGCAGTTGCGCCGCGTGGCAGATCGCCGCGATCGGCTTGCCGGCTTCGGCGAACTCGCGCACGAGCGAAATCACCTTCGGATCGAGTCGGAGATATTCGGGCGCACGGCCGCCCGCGATCGCGAGTGCGTCGTAGCGCGCCGCGTCGACGTCGTCGAACGCCGCGTTCAGCGTGAAGTTGTGGCCGGGCTTCTCGGTGTAGGTCTGGTCGCCCTCGAAATCGTGGATCGCGGTCTTGATCTTGTCGCCCGCGCGCTTGCCCGGGCAGACTGCATCGACGTGGTGGCCGACGGCCTGCAGCGCCTGGAAGGGCACCATCGTTTCGTAGTCTTCGGCGAAATCGCCGGTCAGGAACAGGATCTTCTTCGCGGCCATGGCTTTCTCCAGTGAAGCAGCGTTGAAGGCCCGGTCGCGCCGTGCATGACGTCCGCGACGGGCCCCGAGGACGAAAGCGCAGTGTACTCCGGCAGATTGAAGCGCGCGTGACGGCCGCCCCGCGCGAGCGGCAGGGCGGCGCCGCGCGCGGCGGGCGTCAGAAGAACGTTTCGACGACTTCCGTTACGCGGAACTGCGGATCGAGCACGAGCACCTGGCGCCACTTGTCGAACGTCAGGCACGGGTGCGAGATGTCGAACGCGACCATGTCGCCGACCTTCACGTCCGCGCCCGGCGGGATCTGCAGGTACGCGTGCTGGTCCATCATCCCGGTGACGGCCCAGCCTTCGGTGGCGGCGACGTCGCGCGGCGCGGTGTCGCGGCCCGGGCGGAAGTGGCGCGCCGGCTCGGGCAGGCCCGCGTCGAACGCCGCGTCGCGCTTGCCGAGCGCGACGATCGCACGGTCGGCTTCCGGTACCGACTGCACGTATGCCCACAGCTGCAGCGCCGGCAGCAGCCCTTCGCCCATCGAGCGGGCGATCGGGTTGCGCGCGAACACGTCGGTCTGCGCCTTCTTGTAGATGCCGACGTCGTGCGTCAGGTAGCAGCCCGGACGCAGCACGACTTCCGCGAAGCCCGCGTCGGACGCCTTCCTGAATTCCTCCGCGACCACGTCGTACCACGCCGAACCGGCGCCGGAAAGGATCGCCGGTGTGCGCGCGAAGCGGCCGGCTTCGGCCAGCTCGCGCGTGAGCGCGACCGCCTGCTGGAGGAACGCGCGGATCTCGCCTTCCTCCTTCAGCACGCCTTCATAGAGCTCGATGCCGGCCAGCTTCAGCGTGTCCGGATAGCGCGCGATCGCGGCCAGCACGGCCTCGCGCTGCGCGGCATCGCGCACGCCCGCGCGGCCGCCCGGTACGCCGAGCTCGATCAGCACGTTCAGCGATTTCTTCGCGGCGCCGAAGAAGCGGCCGAGCTGGTCGACGCTCTCCGCGGAATCGACGAGGCAGAAGAATTCGAAATCGGGATCGGAGAGCAGCCCAGCAATGATCGTCATGTTCTGGCGGCCGACCAGCTGGTTCGCGAGCAGCACGCGCCGCACGCCGCCGTGATATGCGGCCTGCGTCTGGTGCGCGGTGGCGAGCGTGATGCCCCACGCGCCGGCGTCGAGCTGGCGGCGAAACAGTTGTGGCGCCATCGTCGTCTTGCCGTGCGGCGCGAACTTGACGCCGTATTTCTGCACGAACGCCTGCATCCAGTTCAGGTTGTGCTCGACGCGATCCTCGTAAAGCACGGCGGCCGGCAGGCTGACGTCTTCCGCGAGCAGATTCCATTCGAGCCGGCCCGCGTCGCCGAGCGGCACGCTCGCGCTCGGCAGATTGCCCAGGCCCTTGCCGAACGGATCGATCGTCGCTTCCTGATAGTTTGTAACTTTCATGTCATCCCGCTCCATCATCACTATGCATTGCACTGAAGTTGACATGCAGATGGTACAGAAAGTAGCATCTGCGCGGTGATGTTATTTAATAACATCAAGCCCCGCACCCTTTTCCCTCGATGAACACGCCCGCTTCCTCGTCCGCTTCGCCCGCCGCCGAGCCCCATTCGGCTCAGGCCGCCGTCCCGGTCCTCGACATCGTCGCGCGGATCGCCGAATGCGCGCCCGAGCTGCGCGAAGCCGAGCGCAAGGTCGCCGCGTTCATCCTCGCCGATCTGGCGCGCGCCGCGCATGCGAGCATCGGCGCACTGGCGCGCGACGCGGAGGTCAGCGTCGCGACGGTCACGCGTTTCGCGAAGGCCGTCGGCTGCCGCGACGTGCGCGAACTGAAGGTGCTCGTCGCGCAGGCGGCGGCCGTCGGCCAGCGCTTTCTGGTGCCGTCCGACGACGCGCCGGCCGATGATGCGAGCCCCGCGTCGATGGTCTACGACGAAATCCGCGTGGCGCTCGCGCACAATCACCAGCTGCTGCGCAACACGTCGTTCGACGCGGCGGCCGACCTGCTCGCCGGGGCCAAGATGACGTACGTGTACGGGCAGGGCGGCGGCTCGACCGCACTCGCCGACGAGCTGCGCTTCCGGCTCGTGCGCTTCGGCCGGCCGGTCGCGAGCTACCAGGACAGCCTGTTGCAGCGGATGGTGGCCGCGACGCTGTCGGGCGACACGGTCGTCGTCGCGTTGTCGGTGAGCGGGCGCGTGCCCGAGCTGCTCGAAAGCTGCCGGCTCGCGAAGCGCTATGGCGCGAAGCTGATCGCGATCACCGCGCCGGCGTCGCCGCTCGCGAAGCTTGCCGACCATCTGATTCCCGTCGTCGCGTTCGAAACCGATTTCATTTACAAGCCGTCGACATCGCGCTACGCGATGATGATGGCGATCGACGTGCTCGTCACCGGCGTCGCGTTGCGGCTCGGCGATGCGGGCCGGGAATCGCTGCGCCGCATCAAACACGCGCTCGATGCGCACCGCGGCGGCGGCGACCGTCAACCGGTAGGAGACTGACCATGCATTCGCATCCCGAAGCGGCCGATACGCTGATCGTCGGCGCGCAACTGTACGACGGCACCGGCGCGCCGCCCGTCATGCGCGACGTCGCGATCCGCAACGGCCTGATCGCGGCGATCGGCAACCTGTCGAACTGGCTGGCCGAGAACGTCGTCGACGCGAACGGCCGTGCGCTCGCGCCGGGTTTCGTCGACGTGCACACGCACGACGACACGCACGTGATCCGCGCGCCGCAGATGATCCCGAAGATCTCGCAGGGCGTGACGACCGTGATCGTCGGCAACTGCGGGATCAGCGCGTCGCCGGTGACGCTCGCGGGCGATCCGCCCGATCCGATGAACCTGCTCGGCGAGCGCGGCGCGTTCCAGTACCCGACCTTCGCTGCTTACGTCGCGGCCGTGAACGCTGCGCGCCCGGCCGTGAACGTCGCGGCGCTCGTCGGCCACACGGCGCTGCGCAACAACCAGATGGACCGCCTCGACCGCGCGGCGACCGACGACGAGATCGCCGGCATGCGCGCGCAGCTCGAGGAGGCGCTCGCGAACGGCGCGCTCGGCCTGTCGTCGGGTCTCGCGTACGGCTCCGCGTTCGCGGCGCCCGCCGAGGAAGTGATGGCGCTCGCCGAGCCGCTCGCCCAAGCCGGTGCGCTGTATACGACGCACATGCGCACCGAGTTCGACGCGATCCTCGACGCGATGGACGAGGCGTACCGCGTCGGCCGCCACGCGCAGGTGCCGGTCGTGATTTCGCACCTGAAGTGCGCGGGCCCGTCGAACTGGGGGCGCAGCACCGAGGTGCTCGCGTCGCTCGACGGCGCGCGACGTTACCAGCCGGTCGGCTGCGACTGCTATCCGTACAGCCGCAGTTCGTCGACGCTCGACCTGAAGCAGGTGACGGGCGACATCGACATCACGATCACGTGGTCGGAGCCGCACCCGGAAGTCGCGGGCAAGCTGCTGAAGGCGATCGCGGCCGACTGGGGCGTGAGCGAGCAGGAAGCCGCGCAGCGCATTCGCCCCGCGGGCGCCGTGTACCACAACATGTCCGAGGACGACGTGCGCCGGATCCTGTCGCATCCGGCGACGATGGTCGGCTCCGACGGCCTGCCGAACGATCCGCTGCCGCATCCGCGGCTGTGGGGCGCGTTCCCGCGCGTGCTCGGCCATTACGTGCGCGACACCAACCTGCTGCCGCTCGAAGAGGCGATCCGCAAGATGACGTCGCTGTCCGCGCGCCGCTATGGCATCGCGAAGCGCGGCGAAGTGCATGTCGGCTACCACGCGGATCTCGTGCTGTTCGATCCGGCGAGCGTGATCGACGCGGCGACGTTCGAGAAGCCGCAACAGCCCGCGCACGGGATCGACGCGGTGTGGGTGAACGGCGTGCTGACTTACGAAAACGGCCAGCCGACCGGCGAGCGCGCCGGCGGTTTCGTCGCACGCGGCGAACGCGTGCCGGCCAGTGCCGATGCGGCGTTCTGAACGCGCGCATTCCGATCTTCCGCGCGCGCCGCAGCAGCAGGCGCGCGCATCCGCAACCGAAATATGAGGAGTAAAACGATGAAGCGATATGGCGTAGGCGAAGCGAAGGGGACCGGCGGCCAGGTGATGCCGTTCGCGCGTGCGGTCGAGGCCGACGGCTGGCTGTACGTGTCGGGCCAGACGCCGATGGTGAACGGCGAGGTCGTCGAAGGCGGGATCGTCACGCAGTCGAAGCAGACGATCGAGAACGTCATCGCGATCCTGAAGGAAGCCGGCTATGGCCTCGAGCACGTCGTGCGCTGCGGCGTGTGGCTCGACGACGCGCGCGATTTCGCGTCGTTCAACAAGGTCTTCGTGTCGTACTTTGGCGAGCATCCGCCGGCGCGGGCCTGCGTGCAGTCGAGCATGGTCATCGACTGCAAGGTCGAGGTCGATTGCATCGCGTACAAGCCGCCGGTGAAGTAACGCGGCGAGGGCGGAAGCTGTACAACAAGGCCGGTGCATTGATGTGCACCGGCCTTGTTGCGTTGGCACTGAATTTTTTACACTTTGAATAGAGTCCTGTCGATGAGAGCGCGAGACGATAGGTCCGTCTGGCGGGTGACGGCAGTGATGGGCGCGTAATTCGCAACCGGCATCGTGAAATTCGAACGAGCAGACCAAGCGGATTGCTGGGTATGGTCGTCTTCCCGATCAACGATTTCGTGAAGTCGCACCATGACGAGCAATACATACCGCTACAGCGTTCATTCGGATCTCACTCCCGCCGAGCTTTTCTTTTTCGTGGCTGTAGAAGAGACGTGTGCACGGGCCGGGATCGACGATGTCGAAGCTGTGATCCTGATTCTCGCGGGCTGGCCGGTTTTGCCGACGCGGCAGAAATTCGGCGGCGCGACGAAAGGAACGTCCGTCGCATCCGTGATGGCTCGATCGATTTTCCGATACCAGTTGAACAGGAAGGTTTTACCCACCGTCACGTTGCAGAGTATCAAGTCGTTTCGGATCATCTTGACCCATAAGCTCAGCGTGTTTGTCGGACGTGCCGTTCCCGGCGTGGGTTGGGCGCTGCTTGCGCGTGACGTGTTCGCGATCGTTCACGGCATGGTCTGCAGATACAACAGCCTGGTCAAACGCGAGGATAGGGTGTTCTGATGGAAAAGGTGAGTTGGGACGAGATCGAGGCCTTTGTCAGGTCGGAGGCAGGGCTCGGCCCATCGAAGCCGCTCGCCGCTGGCACTCGGCTCTGGGAAGACCTGGGTCAAACCGGCGACGAAGCCAACGATTTCATGGGGCACTTTTTTGAACGGTTTGCTGTGGATACGGGCGATTTCGATTTCCACAGATATTTCCTGATGGAAGGCGAAGGGTTGCTCTATTCGCTATTCCTGCGATGGGTGCTCCGAAAGCCGCACGACTTCAAACGGGAACCGATTACGCTCGCGATGCTGCATCGTGCAGCCGTAGAAAGGAGATGGGACGCCGCGCGATTGGCCGCGCTGCCGTGAAACATCGGATATTCGAACAGGCGCGGTGTCTGGCGGATGCCGGGCAATGCGTAATTGCTCTTGGGGCTGTGTTTGGTAAGGCGCATGCTTGATTGAGGGGCATCACAGGTTGGCGCCTCCCGGCAACATGCCGTTTGCCAAATTCATCGGTTTGCTGCGGGAGTAGGCTACTTATTGTCAAAAGGTGAATTGAAACGACTCCAGGTGACCAAGCAGAAATTCCAGCCGACATGGCCGTACCATCGCTGATGGGCGAATGCGCCGTACTGATGGAAACCATCCGTCTGCGGCTTGAACAGATCAAGCGCATCGGTCCAGATTCGCTCGATGAGGACGCGCTTGTCGATCTGTACGAAGACCACGACGCGCTGACGCGTGCGCTGGCCTATATCGAGAGCAACTTTGCACGCACCTTTGGCGGCTTGCCGGCGCGGGACAGGTGACAGTGTACGTCGCGGCTTGCGGAAGAACCGCACGGACGCCGCCGGGGGCAATGGTGATCTGGATCGCAGTTTTGACTTTGGCGCTCTTGATCGACCACGGTGCGCTTGCGGGCACGTTGCCCAATAGGTTATCGCCTGGCGGCGCGCTACCCATTGTCGTGCCGGAGTCAGTCGAAATCGTCAGGAACGGTGCGTGGTCGGCTGACATCAGCGGGGACGAAACGGCCGATATGTGTCGTACGTTCGTTCTTCGGCGTGCGGATGTCAGCGCGTTTTTCAAGCGTGCGGACCGCGTAACAGAACGGGCGTACAGCCATGACCTGGACGCCGCGCGTTGCTATGCCGAAGGCGAAGCGCGTCTGGCGGGTGGTGGCGCGGCGAAATGGAGGATAGACCAGGCAAGGCGAGGCTTCATTTCCATGCACGATGGTCGAACAATCTGCCTGTATTGTCCGAAGTGCCGGGCCGACGTATTCGCACCGAATTAGAGAGGCGCGCCTTCCGCAAGCACGCAGTGTTGGCGGACCGAAAATGTCCGCCAACCCACTCATTCACTGCCGCGCCGTCCGTGCGTTATCCGGCATCGGCTGGTTGTAGTTCGTGCGGAACGGGTTGATGTCGAGCCCGCCGCGGCGCGTATAGCGCGCATACACCGCGAGCTTCACCGGTTTGCACGCATGCAGGATGTCGAGAAAGATCCGCTCGACGCACTGCTCATGAAAGCCCGTGTGATTGCGGAACGAGATGATGTACCGCAGCAGCCCAGCGTGGTCGATCTGCGGTCCGACGTAGTGGATCTGCACGCTGCCCCAGTCGGGCTGGCCCGTGACCGGGCAGTTCGAGCGCAGCAGGTCGGACACGAGGGTTTCCTCGACCGGCGCTTCGTTCTCGCCGTCGGCTGCCGACAGCAGCGACGGATCGGGTTCGTACACGTCGGTGTCGAGGTCGAGCCGGTCGAGCGACAGCCCGTCGAGCTCGTCCATCTCGAGCTTGGCGAAATCGTGCGCCGACACCAGCTGGACCGACACGCTCGCGCCGCACGCGGCCGACACGTCGCGCTTCAGCACGTCGCGCACCGCGTCGACCGAGTCGAACTTCGACTGCGCGAACGAGCCGAGATACAGCTTGAACGACTTCGATTCGACGATGTTCGGCGATTCGGCCGGCACGTAGAACGTCGCGATCGCGACCTGCGGCTTACCGCGCGCGTTGAGCCACGACAGCTCGTACGCGTTCCAGATGTCGGTGCCGAAGAACGGCAGCGCCGACGTGATGCCGAGCTGCTCGCGCGCGCCGGCGCGCGGGATCGGGAACAGCAGCGACGCGTCGTACTGCGCTGCGTAGACGGTGGCCTTGCCGAGCGGGGAATGTTCGGGATTCATTGCACGAAGCCTTTACGACAGGAAGAGGCGGTAAGCCGGGTTGGCGCTCTCTTCGACATACGGATAGCCGAGCGCCGCGAGGAAGCGTTCGAATTCGGCGCGATCGGCCTGCGGCACCTGCAGCCCGACGAGGATCGAGCTGTAGTCCGCGCCCTGATTCCGGTAGTGGAACAGGCTGATGTTCCAGTCCGGCGCCATCGACGACAGGAACTTCATCAGCGCGCCCGGCCGTTCCGGGAATTCGAAGCGGAACAGGCGCTCGTCGAGCGCGAGCGGCGAGCGGCCGCCGACCATGTAGCGGATGTGTTCCTTCGACAGCTCGTCGTGCGTCAGGTCGACGCTCTTGAAGCCATGCGACTCGAAGTTCGCGGCGATCTCCGCCGATTCGCCGCGGCGCTTGATCTGCACGCCGACGAAGATGTGCGCGGATTGCGCATCGGCGATCCGGTAGTTGAACTCGGTGACGTTGCGATCGCCGACGAGCGAGCAGAAGCGCTTGAAGCTGCCGCGCTCCTCGGGGATCGTGACCGCGAACACGGCTTCGCGCGCTTCGCCGACCTCGGCGCGCTCGGCGACGAAGCGCATCCGGTCGAAATTCATGTTCGCGCCGGACGTGACCGCGACGAGCGTCTGGTTCTCGATGCCTTCGCGTTCCGCGTACAGCTTCGCGCCCGCGACCGCGAGCGCGCCGGACGGCTCGAGCACGCTGCGCGTGTCCTGGAACACGTCCTTGATCGCCGCGCACAGCGCGTCGGTGTTGACCGTCACGACGCCGTCGAGGAATTCGCGGCACAGCCGGAAGGTTTCCTCGCCGACGAGCTTCACCGCGGTGCCGTCCGCGAAGAGCCCGACTTCGCTCAGCTCGATGCGCTCGCCCGCGTCCAGCGATTGCGCCATCGCGCACGAATCCTCGGCCTGCACGCCGATCACCTTGATCTCCGGGCGCACCGCCTTCACGTACGCGGCGACGCCGGACGCGAGCCCGCCGCCGCCGATCGGCACGAAGATCGCGTGGATCGGGCCCTGGTGCTGGCGCAGGATCTCCATCGCGATCGTGCCTTGGCCGGCGATCACGTACGGGTCGTCGAAAGGGTGAACGAACGTCAGGTCGCGCTCCTGCTGCACCTTGACCGCGTGTGCATACGCATCGCTGTACGATTCGCCCGCCTGGATCACCTCGACGCTCGGGCCGCCGTGCGCGCGCACCGCATCGACCTTCACCTGCGGCGTCGTGACGGGCACGACGATCACGGCCTTGACGCCCATCCGGGCCGCCGAGAACGCGACGCCCTGCGCGTGGTTGCCGGCCGACGCCGTAATCACGCCGCGCGCGAGCGCGTCCGCCGGAATGTGCGCCATCTTGTTGTACGCACCGCGCAGCTTGAACGAGAACACCGGCTGGTTGTCCTCGCGCTTCAGGTAAACGGCGTTGTGCAGCCGGGCCGACAGGTTGCGGGCCGGTTCGAGTTCCGTCTCGATCGCGACGTCGTAGACGCGCGCGGTGAGGATTTTCTTCAGGTAATCGTGGGATGCCATGGGCGCTCGCGTGCAGTGCGGATGCAGACGGTAAAGGGTCAATGATAGCGCCAAGGGTCCGCCCGCACGCAAGCGGCATGCCGGGCGGGTGGTCGTGGACGGCCGCCTGCGCGTGCGGGCGGACCCTTGGCGCCGCCGGCGGCCGGTTTTTACCGGTTTAACCGTATGGTTACCGACCGGACGGACGGCGAATGATCACATGAAATCGCGCCGAGCCCCGCCCGGCGCGGCTCGCGGCGATAGCCCCACGACCTGTCCGGCGTGCCACGGGCGGCGCGATCATGGGTTAGAATTCCGTTTTGAATCAAGGATTCGGAAGATGCAGAGGCACCCTCGGATCGCACCGTTGAAGCCGACGCCGCGCGCAGCCAGCCCCGCGGCCGAACGGCATGCGCGCCGCGCGCGATCGTGCTGATGGTTCCGAGTGCCGCCAGGCCCTGTCGCCGGCCCGGAGGGGCGAGTCGCCCGCTCCGGCCCCATGAAGGACAGCCGCGCGCCTGGTAACAGAACAGATTTCCCCAAGATTGCGCCTACGCGCTTGCCGACGCCCGTGCACGGTGTATCGGCCCTCCGAGTCGTCCGAACATGAACGCACCACAAGTTTTCGATCCGCATGGCGCGGCCGCCGCCGTCGCCGCCGACCCCGCGCCCCGCTTGCGCGAGATTCCCTACAACTACACGTCCTTCTCGGATCGCGAGATCGTGATCCGCCTGCTCGGCGAAGAGGCGTGGTCGGTGCTCGACGAACTGCGTGCCGAGCGCCGCACGGGCCGCTCGGCACGGATGCTGTACGAAGTGCTCGGCGATATCTGGGTCGTGCGTCGCAACCCATATCTCCAGGACGACCTGCTCGACAACCCGAAGCGCCGCGCGCTGCTGATCGAGGCGCTGAACCACCGCCTGACCGAGATCGGCAAGCGCCGCAGCGCGGATCTCACCGAGCACCGCGACGACGCGGGCCGCGAGCGCGCGTCGCGCGTCGAGATGCTCGAGACCGCCGCGCAGCGGGCGGTCAACGAGTTCGCGGACGAATTCGACAAGATGGCCGACCTGCGCCGCCGCGCGACCAAGGCGCTCGGCCGCTGCACGCAGAAGGACAATATCCGCTTCGACGGGCTGTCGCGCGTGTCGCACGTGACCGACGCGACCGACTGGCGGGTCGAATACCCGTTCGTCGTGCTGACGCCCGACACCGAAGCCGAGATCGCCGGCCTGATCAAGGCGTGCTTCGAGCTCGGCCTGACCGTGATCCCGCGCGGCGGCGGCACCGGCTACACGGGCGGCGCGGTGCCGCTCACGCCGTTCTCCGCGGTGATCAACACCGAGAAGCTCGAACAGCTCGGCGCGGTCGAGCTGACCGAGCTGCCGGGCGTCGCGCACAAGGTGCCGACGATCTTCTCCGGCGCGGGCGTCGTCACGCGCCGCGTGACCGAGGCAGCGGAAGCGGCCGGCTACGTGTTCGCGGTCGATCCGACCTCGCTCGACGCCTCGTGCATCGGCGGCAACGTCGCGATGAACGCGGGCGGCAAGAAGGCCGTGTTGTGGGGCACCGCGCTTGACAACCTGGCCTGGTGGCGGATGGTCGACCCGGACGGCAACTGGCTCGAAGTCACGCGCCACGAGCACAACCAGGGCAAGATCCACGACATCGCGGTCGCGCGCTTCGAGCTGAAGTGGTTCGACGGCGCATACGCCCCCGGCGAGAAGCTGCTGCGTACCGAGATGCTCGAGATCGAAGGCCGCCGGTTCCGCAAGGAAGGGCTCGGCAAGGACGTGACCGACAAGTTCCTCGCCGGCCTGCCGGGCGTGCAGAAGGAAGGCTGCGACGGGCTCATCACGTCCGCGCGCTGGGTGCTGCACAAGATGCCCGCGCACACGCGCACCGTCTGCCTCGAATTCTTCGGCCAGGCGCGCGAGGCGATCCCGAGCATCGTCGAGATCAAGGACTACCTGTTCGAAACGTCGAAGCAGGGCGGCGCGATCCTCGCGGGCCTCGAGCACCTCGACGAGCGCTACCTGCGCGCGGTCGGCTACGCGACCAAGAGCAAGCGCAATGCGTTCCCGAAGATGGTGCTGATCGGCGACATCGTCGGCGACGACGCCGATGCGGTCGCGCAGGCGACGTCCGAAGTGATCCGGATGGCGAACGGCAAGAGCGGCGAAGGCTTCGTCGCGGTCAGCGCGGAGGCGCGCAAGCGCTTCTGGCTCGACCGCAGCCGCACGGCCGCGATCGCGAAGCACACGAACGCGTTCAAGATCAACGAAGACGTCGTGATCCCGCTGAACCGGATGGGCGAGTACACCGACGGCATCGAGCGGATCAACATCGAGCTGTCGCTGAAGAACAAGCTGCAGCTGGTCGACGCGCTCGAAGCGTTCTTCCGCGGCGGCAACCTGCCGCTCGGCAAGACCGACGACGCGAACGAGATCCCGAGCGCCGAACTGCTCGAAGACCGTGTGCAGCAGGCGCTGGAGCTGCTCAAGCGCGTGCGCGCGCGCTGGGAGTTCGTGCGCGACCGGCTCGACCAGCCGCTGCGCGAGGCGCAGCACTACCTGGTGCAGCTCGGTTACGAGGCGCTCGCCGAGAAGTTCGCCGATCGCGCGGACGAGCAGCCGGGCGCGACCGTGTTCCACATTACGCAGGACCGCACGGTCCGCATCTCGTGGAAGCAGGAGATCCGCGCGGAACTGCGCGCGATCTTCAACGGCGGCGCGTTCAAGCAGATCCTCGACGAAGCGCAGGCGATCCACAAGCGCGTGCTGCGCGGCCGCGTGTTCGTCGCGCTGCACATGCACGCGGGCGACGGCAACGTCCACACCAACATCCCGGTCAACTCCGACAACTACGAGATGCTGCAGGACGCGCATGCATCGGTCGCCCGCATCATGACGCTCGCGCGCTCGCTCGACGGCGTGATCTCCGGCGAACACGGGATCGGCATCACGAAGCTCGAATTCCTGACCGACGACGAGATCGCCGAATTCCGCGCGTACAAGCAGCGCGTCGACCCGAACGGCCGTTTCAACAAGGGCAAGCTGCTCGACGGCGCCGACCTGCGCAACGCGTACACGCCCAGCTTCGGGCTGATGGGCTATGAATCGCTGATCATGCAGCAGTCCGACATCGGCGCGATCGCCGATTCGGTGAAGGACTGCCTGCGCTGCGGCAAGTGCAAGCCGGTGTGCGCGACCCACGTGCCGCGCGCGAACCTGCTGTACAGCCCGCGCAACAAGATTCTCGCGACGTCGCTGCTGGTCGAGGCGTTCCTGTACGAAGAGCAGACGCGCCGCGGCGTGTCGATCAAGCACTGGGACGAGTTCAACGACGTGGCCGACCACTGCACGGTGTGCCACAAGTGCGCGACGCCGTGCCCGGTGAAGATCGACTTCGGCGACGTCACGATGAACATGCGCAACCTGTTGCGCAAGATGGGCAAGAAGAAGTTCAACGCCGGGAATGCGGCGGGCATGTTCTTCCTGAACGCGACCAATCCGCAGACGATCAACCTCGCGCGCGGCGTGATGATGGGCGTCGGCTACAAGGTGCAGCGCTTCGCGAACGACATGCTGAAGAAGGTCGTGACGAAGCAGACGCAGCACCCGCCCGCGACCACCGGCAAGCCGCCCGCGGTCGAGCAGGTGATCCACTTCGTCAACAAGAAGATGCCCGGCAACCTGCCGAAGAAGACGGCGCGCGCGCTGCTGGACATCGAGGACAACAAGATCGTGCCGATCATCCGCAACCCGAAGTCGACGACCGTCGATTCGGAAGCGGTGTTCTACTTCCCGGGCTGCGGCTCCGAGCGCCTGTTCTCGCAGGTCGGGCTGGCCACGCAGGCGATGCTGTGGGAAGCCGGCGTGCAGACGGTGCTGCCGCCGGGCTACCTGTGCTGCGGCTATCCGCAGCGCGGCTCGGGCCAGTACGACAAGGCCGAGAAGATCGTCACGGATAACCGCGTGCTGTTCCACCGTGTCGCGAATACGCTGAACTACCTCGACATCAAGACGGTGGTCGTGTCGTGCGGCACCTGCTACGACCAGCTCGCGGGCTACGAATTCGACAAGATCTTCCCGGGCTGCCGGATCATCGACATCCACGAGTTCCTGCTCGAGAAGGGGATGAAGCTCGACGGCGTGACGGGCACGCGCTACATGTATCACGACCCGTGTCACACGCCGATCAAGACGATCGACCCGGTGAAGCTGGTCAACGAGCTGATGGGCTCGGAGAAGGACGGCTACAAGATCGAGAAGAACGATCGCTGCTGCGGCGAATCGGGCACGCTCGCGGTCACGCGGCCGGACATCTCCACGCAGGTCCGCTTCCGCAAGGAAGAGGAGATCCGCAAGGGCGCCGCGAAGCTGCGCGCGATTCCCGTGGTGGCGGGCGATGCGCCGGCGCCGGCCGCCGCGGCCGCGAACGGCCCGGACGTGAAGATCCTGACGAGCTGCCCGTCGTGCCTGCAGGGCCTGTCGCGCTACGGCGAGGACGCGAACCTCGAAGCCGACTACATCGTGGTCGAAATCGCGCGCCAGGTGCTCGGCGAGAACTGGATGGCCGATTATGTCGCACGGGCGAACCATGGCGGGATCGAGCGCGTGCTGGTCTAATGCGGGCATGACGACCGCCCGACCGGGCCGGGAATGAGCGGGCGCCGGCATGTCATGCCGGCGCCCGTCCACATGGGAGCGACGATGGAATGCGTGTTTTGCCGTGAAGACGGCGGCGAGGTGCTCTGGCAGGACGATGCGCTGCGCGTCGTGCTCGCCACGGGCGAGCACGACTACCCGGGCTTCTGCCGGGTGATCTGGGGCGCGCACGTGGCCGAGTTCTCCGATCTCGGCGAGCCCGAGCGGGCACATCTGATGCGTGTGGTCTACGCGGTCGAGCGGGCCGTGCGCCGCGTGATGCAGCCGAACAAGGTGAATCTCGCGAGCCTCGGCAACATGGTGCCGCACGTGCACTGGCACGTGATTCCGCGTTTTTCCAACGATGCCCATTTTCCGCAGCCCGTGTGGGCGCCGCGCCAGCGCAGCGTGTCCGAGGCGCTGCTGCGCTCGCGCGCGGCGCAGGCCTCGCTGCTGCACAATGCGGTGCGCGAGGAAATTCAACGCATGACCGATTCGAGGCAAGCATGAGCGGTTTGACTTCCACGACGCCGATTCCGTCCGGCGTCGTCGTGCACGCGGTGTCGCGCGTGCTCGAATTGCAGTACCCGAACGGCGAGAGTTACCGGATTCCGTTCGAGCTGATGCGCGTCTATTCGCCGTCGGCCGAGGTGCGCGGCCACGGGCCCGGCCAGGAGACGTTGCAGACCGGCAAGCGCGAAGTGACGATCACCGCGCTCGAGGGTGTCGGCAACTATGCGCTGCAGCCGACGTTCTCCGACGGCCATTCGACCGGCATCTACTCGTGGGACCTGCTGTACGAGCTGGCGACGCAGCAGGACGCGCTGTGGCGCGACTATTTCGACAAACTGAAGGCGGCGGGCGTCGAGCGCGACGCGCCGATGCAGGCGGCCGGCGCGCCGCACGGCCACTGCCACTGAAATCGACGGCGCCCGCTCGGCGCCGTCTTGCCATTTACTGAGGATCAACGCGATGAGCAAAACCCACTTCGGCTTCGAGAGCGTCGAGGAAAACGAAAAAGCGAAGAAAGTGGCGGGCGTGTTTCATTCGGTCGCGAGCAACTACGATCTGATGAACGACCTGATGTCGGCGGGCATGCACCGCGCGTGGAAGGCGTTCACGATCGCGCAGGCGAACGTGCGCCCCGGCTTCAAGGTGCTCGACATCGCGGCCGGCACCGGCGACCTGACCAAGTCGTTCGCGAAGGCGGCCGGGCCGACGGGCGAGGTCTGGCATACCGACATCAACGAATCGATGCTGCGCGTCGGCCGCGACCGGCTGCTCGACAAGGGCATCGTGACGCCGTCGCTGTTGTGCGACGCCGAGAAAATTCCCTTTCCGGACAACTACTTCGACGTGGTCACGGTCGCGTTCGGGCTGCGCAACATGACGCACAAGGATGCCGCGCTCGCCGAGATGCGTCGCGTGACGAAGCCCGGCGGCCGCGTGATGGTGCTGGAATTCTCGAAAGTGTGGGATCCGCTGAAAAAGGCGTACGATCTGTATTCTTTCAAAGTATTACCGTGGCTTGGCGACAAGTTCGCGAAAGATGCTGAAAGTTATCGGTATCTTGCTGAATCTATCCGGATGCACCCCGATCAGGACACGCTGAAGACGATGATGGAACAAGCGGGCCTCGACGCCGTCAAATATTACAATTTGTCAGGTGGCGTGGTAGCTTTACACCTAGGGACCAAGTACTAAGGGGTTCTTTCCCTACATTCGTCTTACATTCGGAGAAGCTGATGTCTGAATCGCGTTCGTTGTTCAACCGTAGCAAACCGTCGAAGCCGTGGGCTCGACGGGTCGGCACGCTGCTGATGGTCGGCCTGCTCACGGCCGGCACGTTCGCATCGCTCGATGCCGAAGCCCGGCGCATGGGCGGCGGGCGCAGCATCGGCCGCCAGAATTCCACCGTCACGCAGCGCCAGGCCACGCCGCCCGCGCAGCAGCCGATGCAGCAGGCCGCGCCGTCGCAGGCGCAGCGTGCGAACCCGGCCGCGCCCACGCCGGCCGCGCAGCCCAACCGCTCGCGCTGGCTCGGGCCGATCGCTGGCCTCGCGGCCGGTCTCGGCATCGCGGCGCTGCTGTCGCATTTCGGTCTCGGCGGCGCATTCGCGAGCATGATGGCGAACGTCATCGTGATCGCGTTGCTCGCGATGGTCGGCATCTGGCTGATCCGCAAGTTCATGAACCGCCGTCGCCCGCAGGAGCCGGCGTATTCGGTCGGCGGCGCGGCATCGTCGTCGGGCGGCTACTCGCAAAGCCCGTCGTTCCAGCAGGGCAACACCGGCAGCAACTACGCGGGTAGCGGCAGCAGCTATGCGAACGAAGCGCAGGGCGTGTTCGGTGGCGGTGCAGCGGCCGCCGGCGCGGCCGCGGCGGCAGCGGCGCCGCTGCAGGTGCCGGCCGGCTTCGACACCGAAGCGTTCCTGCGTAGCGCGAAAGTCTATTTCGTGCGCCTGCAGGCGGCGTGGGACCAGGGCAACCTGGCCGACATCCGCGAGTTCACGACGCCCGAAATGTTCGCCGAGATCAAGATCGACCTCGATTCGCGCGGCAACGACGCGAACCAGACCGACGTCGTGCAGCTCGACGCGGAACTGGTCGCGATCGAGGATCGCGGCATCGAGCAGTCGGCGAGCGTGCGCTTCCATGGCCTGATCCGCGAATCGGCGAATACGTCGGCCGCCCCGTTCGACGAGGTGTGGAACCTGTCGAAGTCGGGCAGTCAGGGCTGGCTGCTCGCGGGTATCCAGCAGATCAACACGCACTGAGCGTGGCCGGCGGCCTGCGCCGCCGGGCACCCGCGCGACGGCCGCCGCACTGCGACCGCTTGCCGCCCGGGTGTACGGTCAGGCACGGTCTGCCGCCGATCCGACGTTACAATAGAAACCCGCGTGGGCGCCCGGCCTGCGCGGGTTTTTTCTTTCCCAGCCCGATGACCTTTGCCGCCAAGCCCTTTGCTGCTGCCGTCAACCACTTGCTCGCGCGCGAATCGTGGGCACGCGACCGCCTGATTCCCTATGCCGGCAAGACTGCTCGGATCGACGTGCCTCCCGTCACGCTCACGCTGCTGGTGCAGCCCGACGGTTATCTGTCGGCCGTCGACGCGCACGATGCGCAACAGGTCGACGTGTCGATCGCGCTTGCCGGCGACGCGGTCGCCGCGTTTCTGCAGGGTGGCCAGGCGGCCGTGATGAAGCACGTGAAGATCGAAGGCGACGCGGAATTCGCGACGCAGATCGCGAAGCTGGCCGAGCATCTGCGCTGGGAGCCGGAAGAAGATCTCGCGAAGCTGGTCGGCGACGCGGCGGCGTACCGGATCGCGACGGTCGTGCGCGACGCCGGCGCGCGCGCGCGCCGCACCGGCCGCAATGTGCTCGATTCCGTCGCCGAATACTGGCTCGACGAGAACCCGCAGGTCGTCCGGCGCGCGTCGCTCGGCGGCTTCGACGCCGAACTGGCGCGCGCACGCGATGCACTCGCGCGGGTCGAAAAGCGGGTCGAGCGACTCGAACAAAAAATCGGCGCGCGCGCAGGCTCCGGCCCGCGCGGCGCGCACTGAGGGCCGCAGGGCATGCGCATTTTCCGTTTCATCAAGATTGTCTACACCGTCATCCGCTTTGGTCTCGACGAAGTGATGCTGTCCCGGATCGACGACCGGCGCGTGAAACTGCTGCTGCGGATCACGACGATCGGCCGCCGTTTCTCCGATCCGCCGGCCGTGCGGTTGCGTCACGCGCTCGAAAGCCTCGGTCCGATCTTCGTGAAGTTCGGCCAGGTGCTGTCGACGCGCCGCGACCTGCTGTCGGTCGATTTCGCGAACGAACTCGCGAAGCTGCAGGACCAGGTGCCGCCGTTCGATTCGGCCGTCGCGATCGCGATCATCGAGAAGTCGCTCGGCGCGCCGGTCGATGAGCTGTTCGACGAATTCGAGCGCGAGCCGATCGCGAGCGCGTCGATCGCGCAGGTGCATTTCGCGAAGCTGAAGCAGGGCGTGCATGCGGGCAAGGCCGTCGCCGTCAAGGTGCTGCGGCCGAACATGCTGCCGGTGATCGATTCCGACCTCGCGCTGATGCGCGACATCGCGACGTGGACCGAGCGCATGTGGGCCGACGGCCGGCGCCTGAAGCCGCGCGAGGTCGTCGCCGAATTCGACAAGTACCTGCACGACGAACTCGACCTGATGCGCGAGGCCGCCAACGGCAGCCAGCTGCGCCGCAACTTCGCGGGCCTCGACCTGCTGCTCGTGCCCGAGATGTTCTGGGATTTCTCGACGTCGCAGGTGCTCGTGATGGAGCGCATGACCGGCGTGCCGATCAGCCAGGTCGAGACGCTGCGCTCGGCCGGCGTCGACATCAAGAAGCTCGCGCGCGAAGGCGTCGAGATCTTCTTCACGCAGGTGTTCCGCGACGGTTTCTTCCACGCGGACATGCACCCCGGCAACATCCAGGTGAGCCTCGACCCGAACACGTTCGGCCGTTATATCGCGCTCGATTTCGGGATCGTCGGCGCGCTGTCCGATTTCGACAAGAATTACCTCGCGCAGAACTTCCTCGCGTTCTTCAAGCGCGACTACCACCGTGTCGCGACGCTCCACCTCGAATCGGGCTGGGTGCCGCCCGAGACACGCGTCGAGGAGCTCGAAAGCGCGATTCGCGCGGTGTGCGAGCCGTATTTCGACCGCGCGCTGAAGGACATCTCGCTCGGCCAGGTGCTGATGCGTCTGTTCTCGACGTCGCGCCGCTTCAACGTCGAGATCCAGCCGCAGCTCGTGCTGCTGCAGAAGACGATGCTGAACGTCGAAGGGCTCGGCCGCTCGCTCGATCCCGAGCTCGACCTGTGGAAGACCGCGAAGCCGTATCTCGAGCGCTGGATGACCGAACAGATCGGCCTGCGCGGCTGGTACGAGCGGTTCAAGGTCGAGGCGCCGCAGTGGAGCAAGACGCTGCCGCAACTGCCGCGCCTGATCCACCATGCGCTGGCCGCGCGCCACGACGCGCCGCGCGCCGCGAGCGAGGAGCTGATGCGTCAGGTCCTCGTCGAGCAGAAGCGGACGAACCGGCTGCTGCAGGCGTTGCTGATCTTCGGCCTGGCCGTCGGCGTCGGGGCGCTCGTCGCGCGCGTGCTGCTCGCGCTCGCGTACGGCGCTTGATCGAAAGGAGCGCGGCGATGTCCGAACCGAAGCAACCGGCCGCACCGTCGGCCTCCGATTTCGCGACGCGCGACCCGGGCAGTGCGTCGTTCTGGAACGAGCGCTTCGAGCGCGGCGTGACGCCGTGGGAATTCGGCGGCGTGCCGGACGGCTTTCGCGCATTCGCGCAGCGGCGCGAGCCGTGCGCGGTGCTGATTCCCGGCTGCGGCAGTGCGCAGGAGGCCGGCTGGCTCGCGCAGGCCGGCTGGCCGGTGCGTGCGATCGATTTCGCCGCGCAGGCGGTCGCTGCGGCGAAGGCGCAGCTCGGCGCGCATGCGGACGTCGTCGAACAGGCCGATTTTTTCCAGTACCGGCCGCCGTTCGACGTGCAGTGGGTGTACGAGCGCGCGTTCCTGTGCGCGTTGCCGCCGAGCCTGCGCGCCGGCTATGCGGCGCGGATGGCCGAGCTGCTGCCCACGGGCGGATTGCTGGCCGGCTATTTCTTCGTGGTGGCCAAACCGAAGGGGCCGCCGTTCGGGATCGAGCGGGCGGAACTCGATGCGCTGCTCGCGCCGCACTTCGAGCTGCTCGAGGATTTGCCCGTGACCGATTCGCTGGCCGTGTTCGACGGGCACGAGCGCTGGCTCACGTGGCGCCGTCGCTGATGCGCGGGCGTTGCGGCCATTGCCGGAGCGCGCCGGGGTTTCGGCTATAATTCAAGGCTTTGCAAGCCGTTTCCAGTTTCTGCGGGAAAAAATATCATGCCGATCTACGCCTATCGATGCGAAGCGTGCGGTTTCGCGAAGGACGTGCTCCAGAAGATGAGCGACGCGCCGCTGACGCAATGCCCTGAATGCGGGAAGGATGCTTTTCGCAAACAGGTGACCGCCGCCGGTTTCCAACTGAAGGGCTCGGGGTGGTATGTCACCGATTTCCGCGGCGGCTCGGGCGGCGCCAGCGCACCGGCGACGGCGTCGGGCGACGCGGCGCCGGCAGCACCCGCGGCGCAAGCCGCACCCGCTGCGGCCGCGCCGGCTGCGACGAGCAGCTCGGGCAGTTCGGGCAGCACCACGACGACGAGCGCCGCGCCGGCACCGGCCGCGACGCCCGCCGCCGGCAGTTGACCGTCGCGGCCCGGCCGGGTCGCGACCAACCCGCGCCTTAGGCGCGGTTCATTGACGGCAGATGATGAAAAAGACGACCCTGAAAACGGTGTTCCTGACCGGCTTGCTGGTTCTCGTCCCGCTCGCGATCACGCTGTGGGTGCTCGGCCTCATCATCGGCACGATGGACCAGACGCTGCTCCTGCTGCCCGAATCGTGGCAGCCCGAGCGGCTGCTCGGCTTCCACCTGCCGGGGATCGGCGCCGTGCTGACGCTCGCGTTCATCTTCGTCGTCGGGCTGGCCACGCAGAACTTCATCGGCCAGAAGCTCGTCACGTGGTGGAACGCGGTGGTGCGCCACATCCCGGTCGTCGGGCCGATCTACACGAGCGTCAAGCAGGTATCGGACACGCTGCTGTCGAGCAGCGGCAACGCGTTCCGCAAGGCGCTGCTGATCGAATACCCGCGCCGCGGCTCGTATACGATCGCGTTTCTGACCGGCACGCCCGGCGGCGACGTGGTCAACCATCTGACGGAAGAGTACGTGAGCGTGTACGTGCCCACGACGCCGAACCCGACGTCGGGCTTCTTCCTGATGCTGCCGAAGAGCGAAGTCATCGAACTCGACATGTCGGTCGATGCCGCGCTCAAGTACATCGTCTCGATGGGCGTCGTGGCGCCTTCGGCGCCTGCTCCGGCGCCCGCCCGCCGTCCCGTCGAGCCGCCGCTGTAAGTAAAGAATCATCGCCCGGGCCGCGCGTTGCGGCGCCCGTTGATCAAACCGAACGAAAGCAAACATCATGTCGATGCGTACTGAATACTGCGGTCTCGTGACCGAACACCTGCTGGGCCAAACCGTGTCGCTGTGCGGCTGGGTGCAGCGCCGCCGCGATCACGGCGGTGTGATCTTCATCGACCTGCGCGATCGTGAAGGCCTCGTGCAAGTGGTGTGCGATCCGGATCGCGCCGAGATGTTCGCGACCGCCGAAGGCGTGCGCAACGAGTTCTGCGTGCAGATCAAGGGCCTCGTGCGCAACCGTCCGGAAGGCACGGTCAACGCCGGCCTGAAGAGCGGCAAGATCGAAGTGCTGTGCCACGAACTGAACGTGCTGAACGCGTCGGTCACGCCGCCGTTCCAGCTCGACGACGACAACCTGTCGGAAACGACGCGTCTCACGCACCGCGTGCTCGACCTGCGTCGCCCGCAGATGCAGCACAACCTGCGCCTGCGCTACCGCGTCGCGATCGAGGCGCGCAAGTACCTCGACGAGCAGGGCTTCATCGACATCGAGACGCCGATGCTGACGAAGAGCACGCCGGAAGGCGCGCGCGACTACCTCGTGCCGTCGCGCGTGAACGCGGGCCAGTTCTTCGCGCTGCCGCAGTCGCCGCAGCTGTTCAAGCAGCTGCTGATGGTCGCGAACTTCGACCGTTACTACCAGATCACCAAGTGCTTCCGCGACGAGGATCTTCGCGCGGACCGTCAGCCGGAATTCACGCAGATCGACTGCGAAACGTCGTTCCTGGGCGAGCAGGAAATCCGTGACCTGTTCGAGGACATGATCCGTCACATCTTCAAGACGACGATCGACGTCGAGCTCGACGCGAAATTCCCGGTGATGCCGTACTCGGAAGCGATGGCGCGTTTCGGTTCGGACAAGCCGGACCTGCGCGTGCAGCTCGAATTCACCGAGCTGACCGACGCGATGAAGGACGTCGACTTCAAGGTGTTCAGCACGCCGGCCAATGCGAAGGACGGCCGGGTCGCGGCACTGCGCGTGCCGAAGGGCGGCGAGCTGTCGCGCGGCGACATCGACGGCTACACGGAATTCGTGCGCATCTACGGCGCGAAGGGCCTCGCGTGGATCAAGGTCAACGAGAAGGCGAAGGGCCGTGACGGCCTGCAAAGCCCGATCGTCAAGAACCTGCACGACGCGTCGATCGCCGCGATCCTCGAGCGCACCGGCGCCGAAGACGGCGACATCATCTTCTTCGCGGCCGACCGCGCGAAGGTCGTCAACGACAGCCTCGGCGCGCTGCGCCTGAAGATCGGCCATTCGGAATTCGGCAAGGCGAACGGTCTGGTCCAGGCCGGCTGGAAGCCGCTGTGGGTCGTCGACTTCCCGATGTTCGAATACGACGACGAAGATGCGCGCTACGTCGCCGCGCACCACCCGTTCACGAGCCCGAAGGACGAGCACCTCGAGTACCTCGAGACCGACCCGGGCCGCTGCCTCGCGAAGGCGTACGACATGGTGCTGAACGGCTGGGAAATCGGCGGCGGCTCGGTGCGTATCCACCGCGAGGAAGTGCAGAGCAAGGTGTTCCGCGCGCTGAAGATCGGCGCGGAAGAAGCGCAGCTGAAGTTCGGCTTCCTGCTGGACGCGCTGCAGTACGGCGCGCCGCCGCACGGCGGTATCGCATTCGGTCTCGACCGCATCGTCACGATGATGGCGGGTGCCGATTCGATCCGCGACGTGATCGCGTTCCCGAAGACGCAGCGTGCGCAGGATCTGCTCACGCAGGCGCCGAGCCCGGTCGACGAGCGTCAGCTGCGCGAGCTGCACATCCGTCTGCGTCAGCCGGAGCAGCCGAAGGCGTAACGCGCTTTCGCCCCCGGTCGTGTGTGCGGTCACGCACGCACGGCACCATGAAAAGGCGCAGTGATGCGCCTTTTTCGTTTTTTGCGGTACAGTCGCAGCACTTGCCGCACGTTCGGGCGCAGGCCCGGCGCACGGCCCTGTGCCGCATGAAACAAAGATGACGAAGCCGCCGAAAATCCCCGAATCCGTTCTGGTCGTGATCTACACGCCCGACCTCGATGTGCTCGTGATCAAGCGTGCCGACCAGCCCGATTTCTGGCAATCGGTCACCGGCTCGAAGGACGCGCTCGACGAGCCGCTCGCGCTCACCGCCGCGCGCGAAGTGGCCGAGGAAACCGGCATCGCGGTCGGCACGCCGGACGTGCCGGCCAGCGCGCTCGTCGACTGGCATCACCGGATCGAATACACGATCTATCCGCAATACCTGCATCGCTATGCGCCGGGCGTCACCCGCAACGTCGAGCACTGGTTCGGCCTGTGCGTGCCGCATCGCGTCGACGTGACGCTGTCGCCGCGCGAGCATGTCGACCATGCGTGGCTGCCGTTCCGCGAGGCGGCCGCGCGCTGCTTCTCGCCGTCGAACGCCGAGGCGATCCTGCAATTGCCCGCACGCATGGCCCTCGCGCGTGCGCCGCACGGCTCATCCGCATGAATGCGGAGACCCGCAAGCGCTTCGCGCAATTGCGGCAGATGTTCCTGCAGGAGCGCGGCTCCGCGTCGCGGCTCGCGTTTACGGCCGGCAACACGGTGCGGCTGTGCGAAACCGGTGGCGAATTCTTCCACGCGCTGATCGAGCGGATCGACGCCGCCCGCGAGCAGGTGATGCTCGAAACCTACATCTTCTGCGACGACGCGGCCGGCCGCCCGGTGTCGGACGCGCTGATTCGCGCGGCGCAGCGCGGCGTGCGCGTGCGGGTGATCACCGACGGCATCGGCACCGCGCGCCTGCCGCTGTTCGACACATGGGCCGAAGCCGGCGTCGAGCACTGCATCTACAACCGCTTCCTGTTCGGCCGCTTCGGCTTCTCGCGCACGCACCGCAAGCTCGCGGTGATCGATCAGACGACCGCGTTCTGCGGCGGCATCAACATCGTCGACGACTACACGCAGGGCAGCGCGACGCTGCCGTTCCCGCGCTGGGATTTCGCGGTCGAGATGGCCGGGCCCGCGGTGGCTGACGTGCGTGCCGCGTTCGAGCTGCAATGGCACCGGATCCAGTTCGGCCACAAGCCGTATGCGCAGTACGCGGCCGGGCTGCACGGCGGCGAAGCGTTCCCGGACATGTTCCGGCGCTGGATGCGCAGCCATCGATGGATCAAGGCCGGCGCGCTGCGGGTCGTGACGGAGCCGAGCGTCGCGTTCGTCGCGCGCGACAACGTCGTGAACCGCCGCGCGATCGAGAAGGCCTATCTTGCGGCGATCGGCCAGGCGCGCCAGCGGATCCTGCTCGCGAATCCGTATTTCATGCCGGGCCGCAAGCTGCGCCGCGCGCTGACGGGCGCGGCCCGCCGCGGCGTCGACGTGCAGGTGCTGATCGGCCGCAAGGAATTCACGGCGCTCGATACGGCCGTGCCGTTCCTGTATCACTCGCTGTTGCGCGCGGGCGTGCGCGTCGCCGAATACGACAAGACGATCCTGCACGGCAAGGTCGCCGTGATCGACGACAACTGGGCGACGGTCGGTTCGTCGAATCTGGACGCGCTGAGCCTGATGCTGAACAATGAAGCGAACGTCGTGCTGGTGCGCTACGATGCAGTGACGAACCAGTTGCGCGATGCGATCGCCACCGCATTCGCCGAAGGCCGGGAGATCGACGCCGCGCGCTACGCGGCGCGCCCGCGCATCGAGCGGCTGCTGAACTGGCTGGCGTACAACACATACCGCCTCGTGATGAAGGCGCTGACGGTCGGCGGTTACGACTGACGCAGACTAAGTATTCGCTTCAAAAAATCTGTCCGCACGTTCGTGCGGAAAAGCCGCTCCGGTCCCGCCGGAATCGCGCAAAATAGCGGCTCGGTTAGACACCGGTTTCTAATAATTTCCTTGTTTCGCGAGCGGCCGCACTCAATAATAGTACGGCCGTTCGATTTTATTCGAACCCCCGAACGGTTACAGAAATAGCTATGCGAAAAGGCGAACAGACGCGTGCCGCGATACTTGAAGCTGCTTTGGACCTCGCCAGCCGTGACGGGCTGGAGGGGCTGACGATCGGCCTGCTGGCCGAGCGCATGCAGATGAGCAAGAGCGGCGTGTTCGCGCACTTCGGATCGCGCGAGGACCTGCAGGTCGAGGTCGTCCGCGAGTACCACCATCGTTTCGAGAACGAGGTGTTCTTTCCGAGCCTGCGCGAGTCGCGCGGTCTGCCGCGTCTTCGGGCGATGCTGGCGCGCTGGATCGAGAAGCGCATCCAGGAGGTGACGACCGGGTGCATCTATATCAGCGGCGCAGTGGAGTACGACGACCGGCCGGACAGCCCCGTGCGCGAGCAGTTGATCGCGAGCGTGACCGCCTGGCGTGCCGCGTTGCTGCGCGCCATTTCGCAGGCGATGGAAGAAGGGCATCTGCGCGCGGATACGGATCCGGACCTGATGCTCTTCGAGTTGTACAGCTTCACGCTCGGCCTGCATCACGACGCACGCTTCCTGCATTCGCCGGACGCCGTGCGCCTCACGTGGGCCGCGCTGGAAAAGACGATTGTTTCGTATCAGAGCGAGAGCCGTTAGCGGCGCGTGACCCGCCCGCCAGGAGCTCGAGTTGTAGCCCACCTTTGGAGAGAGTCATGGGACAGTACGCCGCGCCGCTGCGCGACATGCAATTCGTGTTGCACGAGCTTCTGAACGTCGAAGCCGAAGTCAAGCAAATGCCCAAGCATGCGGACCTCGACGCCGACACGATCAACCAGGTCCTCGAGGAAGCGGGCAAGTTCTGCTCCGAGGTACTGTTCCCGCTGAACCAGGTCGGCGACCGCGAAGGCTGCACGTATGAAGGCGACGGCGTCGTGAAGACCCCGACCGGCTTCAAGGAAGCCTATCAGCAGTACGTCGAGGCCGGCTGGCCGGCGCTCGGCTGTGATCCCGACTACGGCGGCCAGGGCCTGCCCGCGTTCGTGAACAACGCACTCTACGAAATGCTGAACTCGGCGAACCAGGCGTGGACGATGTATCCGGGCCTGTCGCACGGCGCGTACGAATGCCTGCACGCGCACGGCGCGCCGGAACTGCAGCAGCAATACCTGCCGAAGCTCGTGTCGGGCGAATGGACGGGCACGATGTGCCTGACCGAGCCGCACTGCGGCACCGACCTCGGCATCCTGCGCACCAAGGCCGAACCGAACGGCGACGGCTCGTACTCGATCAGCGGCACGAAGATCTTCATCTCGAGCGGCGAGCACGACATGTCGAAGAACATCATCCATCTCGTGCTCGCGCGCCTGCCGGACGCGCCGCAAGGCACGAAGGGGATCTCGCTGTTCATCGTGCCGAAGTTCATTCCGGACGCCGCGGGCGAGCCGGGCGAGCGCAACGGCATCAAATGCGGCTCGATCGAACACAAGATGGGCATCCACGGCAACTCGACGTGCGTGATGAACCTGGACGGCGCGAAGGGCTGGATGGTCGGCGAGCCGAACAAGGGCTTGAACGCAATGTTCGTGATGATGAATGCCGCGCGCCTCGGCGTCGGCATGCAGGGCCTCGGCCTCACGGAAGTCGCATACCAGAACTCGCTGGCGTACGCGAAGGAACGCCTGCAGATGCGCTCGCTGACGGGCCCGAAGGCACCGGACAAACCGGCCGACCCGATCATCGTGCACCCGGACGTGCGCCGCATGCTGCTCACGCAGAAGGCCTACGCGGAAGGCGCGCGCGCGTTCACGTACTGGTCCGCGCTGCAGATCGACAAGGAACTGTCGCACGCCGACGAAGCGGTGCGCAAGGAAGCGGCCGACCTCGTCGCGCTGCTCACGCCGATCATCAAGGCGTTCCTGACCGACAACGCGTTCGAGTCGACCAACCACGCGATGCAGATCTACGGCGGCCACGGCTTCATCTCCGAGTGGGGCATGGAGCAGTACGTGCGCGACGCGCGGATCAACATGATCTACGAAGGCACCAACTCGATCCAGTCGCTCGACCTGCTGGGCCGCAAGGTGCTCGGCGACATGGGCGCGAAGCTGAAGAAGTTCGGCAAGCTCGTGACGGAGTTCGCGGAAGCCGAAGGCGTGAAGCCGGAAATGGCCGAGTTCATCAACCCGCTCGCCGACATCGGTGAAAAGGTGCAGAAGCTGACGATGGAAATCGGCATGAAGGCGATGCAGAACCCGGACGAAGTCGGCGCGGCCGCCGTGCCGTACCTGCGCACCGTCGGCCACCTGGTGTTCTCGTACTTCTGGGCGCGCATGGCGCGCCTCGCCCTCGACAAGGAAGCGTCGGGCGATCCGTTCTACAAGTCGAAGCTTGCCACCGCCCGCTTCTACTTCGCGCGTCTGCTGCCCGAAACGGCATCGACGATCCGCGCCGCGCGCGCCGGTTCGAAGACGCTGATGGAAGTCGACGAATCGCTGTTCTGACGCGAGTCCGGGCGGTGTGCGCCGCGTGCCGCGCCGCCCGAACGCAACGGTTCCTGGTACTCACTTCGCCGTGCAGCCCTCACATTCCGCGCTGCACGGCACTATCCGGAGACATCCCGTGAGCAATTTCCTGATTCGCAAGGTCGCCGTGCTGGGCGCCGGCGTGATGGGCGCGCAGATCGCCGCGCACCTCGTCAACGCGCGCGTGCCGGTGCTGCTGTTCGACCTGCCGGCCAAGGAAGGCCCGAAAAACGCGATCGCGCTGAAGGCGATCGAGAACCTGAAGAAGCTGTCGCCCGCGCCGTTCGGCGTGAAGGACGATGCGAAGTACCTCGAGGCGGCGAACTACGAAGACGACATCGCGAAGCTCGCCGAATGCGACGTCGTGATCGAAGCGATCGCCGAGCGGATGGACTGGAAGCACGACCTGTACAAGAAGGTCGCGCCGCACATCGCGCCGAACGCGATCTTCGCGACCAACACGTCGGGCCTGTCGATCACGAAGCTGTCCGAAGGTTTCTCGGACGAGCTGAAGGCGCGCTTCTGCGGCGTGCACTTCTTCAACCCGCCGCGCTACATGCACCTCGTCGAGCTGATCCCGACCGCGCACACGCGTGCCGAGATCCTCGACCAGCTCGAAACCTTCCTGACGAGCGTCGTCGGCAAGGGCGTCGTGCGCGCGAAGGACACGCCGAACTTCATCGCGAACCGTGTCGGCATCTTCTCGATCCTCGCGGTGATCACCGAGGCCGCGAAGTTCGGCCTGCGCTTCGACGAAGTCGACGACCTGACGGGCAGCCGCCTCGGCCGCGCGAAGTCGGCGACGTTCCGCACCGCGGACGTGGTCGGCCTCGACACGATGGCGCACGTGATCAAGACGATGCAGGACAACCTCGCCGATGATCCGTTCTTCCCGGTGTACCAGACGCCCGCCGTGCTCGCCGAACTGGTGAAGCAGGGCGCGCTCGGCCAGAAGACGGGCGGCGGGTTCTACAAGAAGGAAGGCAAGGCGATCAAGGTGCTCGACGCGAAGACGGGCAGCTACGTCGATTCGGGCGCGAAGGCGGACGAAACGGTCGGCCGCATCCTGAAGCGCCCGCCGGCGGAACGCCTGAAGCTGCTGCGCGAGACGGATCATCCGCATGCGCAGTTCCTGTGGTCGATCTTCCGCGACGTGTTCCACTACATCGGCGTGCATCTCGAATCGATCGCCGACAACGCGCGCGACGTCGACCTCGCGATCCGCTGGGGCTTCGGCTGGAACGAAGGCCCGTTCGAAGGCTGGCAGGCCGCCGGCTGGAAGCAGGTCGCCGAGTGGGTCCAGGAAGACATCGCGGCCGGCAAGGCGCTCGCGAACGTGCCGCTGCCGTCGTGGGTGCTCGAAGGCCCGGTCGCCGAGAAGGGCGGCGTGCACACGGCTGAAGGCTCGTGGGCGCCGGCATCGAAGCGCTTCGTGCCGCGTTCGGACCTGGCCGTGTACCGCAAGCAGGTGTTCCGCGCGCCGCTGCTGGGTGAAGCGGGCGCCGATCCGAAGACGTACGGCAAGACGCTGTTCGAAACCGACGCGGTGCGCGCATGGGTCGACGACCGTGCCGGTGAGGACGACGTCGTGATCGTGTCGTTCAAGTCGAAAATGAACACGATCGGACCGAGCGTGATCGACGGCCTCGTGCAGGCGATCGAACTCGCGGAGAAGGACTACAAGGGCGTGGTGATCTGGCAACCGACGTCGCTGAAACTCGGCACGCCGGGCGGCCCGTTCTCGGCCGGCGCGAACCTCGAGGAGGCGATGCCCGCGTTCATGATGGGCGGCGCGAAGGGCATCGAGCCGTTCGTGAAGAAGTTCCAGGAAGGCATGCTGCGCGTGAAGTACGCGAACGTGCCGGTCGTGGCAGCCGTGTCGGGCATCGCGCTCGGCGGCGGGTGCGAGCTGATGCTGCACAGCGCGAAGCGCGTCGTGCACGTCGAGAGCTACATCGGCCTCGTCGAAGTGGGCGTCGGCCTCGTGCCGGCCGGCGGCGGCCTGAAGGAAGCGGCGCTGCGCGCGGCGGACGCCGCGACGGCCGCGAACGCGACCACCGACATCCTGAAGTTCGTCACGAAGTCGTTCGAGAACGCGGCGATGGCGAAGGTGTCGGCGTCCGCGCACGACGCGCGTGCGATGGGCTACGTGAAGCCGTCCGACACGATCGTCTTCAACGTGTTCGAACTGCTCGACACCGCGAAGAAGGAAGCGCGTGCGCTGGCCGATACCGGCTATCGCGCCCCGCTGCGCGCGAAGGACGTGCCGGTCGCGGGCCGCTCGGCGATCGCGACGATCAAGGCATCGCTCGTCAACATGCGTGACGGCCGCTTCATCAGCGACCACGACTACCTGATCGCGAGCCGCATCGCCGAAGCCGTGTGCGGCGGCGACGTCGAAGCCGGCAGCCTCGTCGACGAGGAATGGCTGCTCGCGCTGGAGCGCCGCGCGTTCGTCGAGCTGCTCGGCACGCAGAAGACGCAGGAACGGATCATGGGCATGTTGCAGACCGGCAAGCCGGTGCGTAACTGAGCGAGCAGACAAGGAGTCTGAAATGAGCAAACAACTGCAAGACGCATACATCGTCGCCGCCAGCCGCACGCCGATCGGCAAGGCCCCGCGCGGTGTCTTCAAGAACACGCGCCCCGACGAGCTGCTGGTTCACGCGATCAAGTCGGCGGTCGCGCAGGTGCCCGGTCTCGACACGAAGGTGATCGAGGACGCGATCATCGGCTGCGCGATTCCGGAAGCCGAGCAGGGCCTGAACGTCGCGCGCATGGGCGCGCTGCTCGCCGGCCTGCCGCAGACGGTCGGCGGCGTGACGGTCAACCGCTTCTGCGCGTCGGGCATCACCGCGCTGGCGATGGCGGCCGACCGCATTCGCGTCGGCGAATCGGACGCGATCTTCGCGGGCGGCTGCGAATCGATGAGCATGGTGCCGATGATGGGCAACAAGCCGTCGATGTCGCCGCACATCTTCGATCGCAGCGAAGACTTCGGCATCGCGTACGGGATGGGCCTGACGGCCGAGCGTGTGGCCGAGCAGTGGAAGGTGAGCCGCGACGACCAGGACGCGTTCTCGGTCGAATCGCACCGCAAGGCGCTCGCCGCGCAGCAGGCCGGCGAGTTCGGCGACGAAATCGCTGCGTACACGATCACCGAGCGTTTCCCGAACCTCGCGACCGGCGAGGTCGACGTGAAGACGCGCGAGATCAAGCTCGACGAGGGTCCGCGCGCGGATACGTCGCTCGAAGGCCTCGCTAAGCTGCGCACGGTGTTCGCGAACAAGGGCTCGGTCACGGCCGGCAACAGCTCGCAGACGTCGGACGGCGCCGGTGCGCTGCTCGTCGTGTCGGAGAAGGTGCTGAAGGAATTCAACCTGACGCCGCTCGCGCGCTTCGTGAGCTTCGCGGTGCGCGGCGTGCCGCCGGAAATCATGGGTATCGGTCCGAAGGAAGCGATTCCGGCCGCGCTGAAGGCCGCCGGCCTGAAGCAGGACGATCTCGACTGGATCGAGCTGAACGAGGCGTTCGCCGCGCAGTCGCTGGCGGTGATGCGCGATCTCGGCCTCGATCCGTCGAAGGTCAACCCGCTGGGCGGCGCGATCGCACTGGGCCACCCGCTCGGCGCGACCGGCGCGATCCGGGCGGCGACCGTCGTGCACGGCCTGCGCCGCCGCAACCTGAAATACGGGATGGTCACGATGTGCGTCGGCACCGGCATGGGTGCGGCGGGCATCATCGAACGCCTGTAAGCGGGACGCGACGAAAAGCGACGACGGTGCGCGGGCCACGAGCTCGCGCACCGTTTTTTCATTCCGGTAGAGACAGTCAAAGGAGACGGTTGTGGCCGACATTCAAGTGGAACGCGCCGACGGCGTGATGACGATCACGATCGCGCGCCCGGCGAAGAAGAATGCGCTGACGGCGGCGATGTACCAGACGATGGCCGATGCGCTCGCCGACGCGCAGGAAGACAAGGCGACGCGCGTGATCCTGCTGCGCGGCAGCGACGGCAATTTCAGCGCGGGCAACGATCTCGAGGATTTCCTGAAGGCGCCGCCGCAGGACGATACCGCGTCGGTGTTCCAGTTCCTGGCGCGGATCAGCAGCGCGAGCAAGCCGGTCGTGGCCGCGGTGCCGGGCATTGCGGTCGGCGTCGGCGTGACGATGCTGCTGCACTGCGATCTGGTCTACGCGGCCGACACCGCAACGTTCTCGCTGCCGTTCGTGCAGCTCGGGCTGTGCCCGGAAGCCGCGTCGAGCGCACTGCTGCCGCGACTGGCCGGCCATCAGGTCGCGGCCGAGAAGCTGCTGCTGGGCGAGGCGTTCGACGCGCTGGAAGCGCACCGGATCGGTATCGTCAACCGCGTGCTGCCGGCGGCCGAACTCGACGCGTTCGCGGCGAAGCAGGCAGCGAAGCTGGCGGCGCTCCCGGCGGCATCGCTGCGGGTGACGAAGGCGCTGCTCAAGGATACGGGCGGCGTGGCGACGCCCGCGCGGATGGCTGAAGAGGCGCGCCACTTCTCGACGATGCTGCGCGCGCCGGAAGCGCGCGAGGCGATGACGGCGTTCTTCGAGAAGCGCAAGCCGGATTTCCGTCAGTTCGACTGACGGACTGATGCGCGCCGGCGGGATGTCGTCGGCGCGATCGCACGGCCTGGATCAGGCCGTGCCGTAATCGACGTGGCCGGTTTCGCGGCAGAAGCTGACGAGCCGCAAGCCGGCCGCCTTCGCGATCTCGATCGCGAGCGACGACGGCGCGGAGATGGTCGCGACCAGCGGGATGCCGACTCGCGCGGCCTTGCGCACGAGCTCGTAGCTCGCGCGGCTCGACAGGAACACGAAGCCGTCGGTGGTATCGGCGCGCGACAGCACGAGCGAGCCGATCAGCTTGTCGAGCGCGTTGTGGCGGCCGACATCCTCGAATGCCGCGCGGATCGCGCCTGTTGCGTCGCACCACGCGGCCGCGTGCAGGCCGCCGGTCAGTTTCGTGAGCGCCTGATGCGCCGGCAGCGCATGCGCGGCACGCGCCAGCGCGTCGGGCGCGAGGCGCGCGAGAAAGCCGGTATCGGGCACGCGTTCGGGCGCGAGGTCGAGCAGGTCGATGCTTTCGATGCCGCAGACGCCGCAGCCCGTGCGCCCCGCGAGCGCGCGGCGCCGGTCCTTCAGCGCGGCAAACGCCTGCTGGACCACTTCCAGATGGACTTCCGCATGCGGCAGCGGCGCGCCGGCGTGCAGGATCACCTCGATGTCCTTGATGTCGCTGCCGCGCGCGACGATGCCTTCCGAGATCGCGAAGCCGACCGCGAACGCTTCGAGGTCGCACGGCGTACACATCATCACCGCGTGCGAGATGCCGTTGAAGACGAGTGCGACCGGCCATTCCTGGCCGACGAAGTCGTGCGCGGTTTCGACCGCGCCGCCGCGCGTGCGGCTCACGGGCAGCTCGATCGCGCCGCGCGGTTCGTCGCGCAACGCATCGCGCGGTTCGTCTGATTGGGTCGGATTCACGAGCACTCCCGTTGATTCGAAGCGCGGCCGGCGACGATCGTGCCGCCGCCCGCGCGCAGAGGTTCTAAAATACCCCAGGCAAGCCGGCCGCGCCGGCATCCGCCACGTCAGGTAACGACCATGGGACTCAGCGACGCTCCGTTGCTCTTCAACTTCGAACACGATTCGTCGGAAAACTTCACGTACATCCCGATGATCGTGCGTTTCAATCTCGACCGCTTCGGGCTGCGAATTTCGCTCGAACAGTGGCAACTGCTGCCGCTCGAGGACCGCAAGCTGCTCGCGCGCTTTCCGGCCGACGATGACACCGCGATCGAGCCCAATTTCGATCACGCGCTATTCGAAATGCTGCGCACGCACGCCGATCTGGAGCCGTCATGGTTCCAGCCGGACGAGCAACCGGCCTGGCGCGCCGTCGACACGGTGCCGGAGTCGCTCGTGCAGCAAAGCGCGCTGGCCGGGCTGCCGGCGCCTGCGCTCGTGCAGTGGCAGCGGCTTGCGCCATTCCAGCGCTACGTGCTGGTCAAGCTGTCGCGCAAGCCGAAGCTGAATCACGATTTCGTGCCCGCGATGCGGGAGTTCGGGCTGGCCGCCACGCACTGACGGCCGCATGCCGCGCTGCGGCGCGGCGCGGCGCGTGAGTGTCAGAGCGGCGGCAGTTGCCGCGGCTTGCGGTCCGAGCCGGTCGCGACGTAGGTGAGCGTCGCTTCGGTGACTTTCACGACTTCGCCCATCAGGCGCATGCGCTGCGCGTACACCTCGACGTCGACCGTGATCGACGTGTTGCCGGTGCGCATGATGGTGGCGTAGAAGCTCAGCAGATCGCCGACGAATACCGGCTGCTTGAACACGAACGAGTTGACCGCGACCGTCGCGACGCGGCCGTTCGCGCGCTGGCTCGCGGGAATGGAGCCGGCGATGTCGACCTGCGACATGATCCAGCCGCCGAACACGTCGCCGTGGACGTTCGCGTCGTGCGGTTGCGGGACGACGCGCAGCGCGGGCTGCTTCTGCGGGAGATCGAGGGTCGAATCGGTCATGGCGGGGGTTTTCATCCTGTAATAAAGGGGCCGCCGCGCGCAGGCTGGCCGGCGAGGGCGCCGGCAGCGGCGCGAAGCGGCTTCTGCGACAATACAACGTTCACAAATTGTACGAGAAAGCGCGCGAGCCGGCCGCCGAGACACGGTTCCGGCCCCGCCGCGGAACCCTTCCCCATGCGCCGATTTCCCGCTTCTGGCGAGCCCGCGCCGGCTTCGACCGGGCCTCGCAACGACTGGCAGACCATCCGGTCGCTGCTGCCGTACCTGACCACCTACAAATGGCGCGTCGCGCTCGCGCTCGGCTGCCTGATCGGTGCGAAGGTCGCGAACCTCGGCGTGCCGGTCGTGATGAAGCGCATCGTCGACCATCTGTCCTACGTCCAGCAGCTCACCGCGCTCGGCCGCGCCGAGCAGTCGGCCGGCATCGTGCTCGCGGGCGGCGTCGGGCTGCTGGTGGTCGCGTATGCGCTCGTGCGGCTGTCGACGTCGCTCTTTACCGAGCTGCGCGAGATCCTGTTCTCGAAGGTCACCGAGAGCGCGGTGCGCCAGCTCGCGCTGCAGGTGTTCCGGCATCTGCACGGGCTGTCGCTGCGGTTTCATCTCGAACGCCAGACGGGCGGCATGTCGCGCGACATCGAGCGCGGCACGCGCGGCATCCAGCAACTGATTTCGTATTCGCTGTACAGCATCCTGCCGACGCTCGTCGAGGTCGGGCTCGTGCTCGGCTTCTTCGTGGTCAAGTACGAGGCCTACTACGCGTACGTGACGTTCGCCGCGCTGGTCACGTACATCGTGTTCACCGTGAAGGTCACCAACTGGCGCACGCACTTCCGCCGCACGATGAACGAGCTCGATTCGCGCGCGAACTCGCGGGCGATCGATTCGCTGATCAACTACGAGACGGTGAAGTACTTCGGCAACGAGGAGTGGGAGGCGCAGCGCTACGACGAGAACCTGAAGCGCTACCGGAAGGCCGCGATCCGCTCGCAGAACTCGCTGTCGGTGCTGAACTTCGGCCAGCAGGCGATCATCGGCACGGGCCTCGTGTTCATCCTGTGGCGCGCGACGCAGGGCGTGCTCGCGGGCAAGCTGACGCTTGGCGATCTCGTGCTGATCAACACGTTCATGCTGCAGCTGTACATTCCGCTGAACTTCCTCGGCGTCGTCTATCGCGAGCTGAAGCAGAGCCTGACCGACATGGACCGGATGTTCGGGCTGCTGTCCGCGCCGAAGGAAGTGGCCGACCGGCCCGATGCGCCGCCGCTCGCGGTGGCCGGCGCGCAGGTGCGCTTCGAGCACGTGAACTTCGCGTACGAGCCGTCGCGCCAGATCCTGCACGACGTGACGTTTACGATCGAGGCCGGCACGACGACCGCGGTGGTCGGTCACAGCGGTTCGGGGAAATCGACGCTGTCGCGGCTGCTGTTCCGCTTCTACGATCTCGATCGCGAGACGGGCGGCGCGATCCGGATCGACGGCCAGGACATTCGCGACGTCACGCAGGAATCGCTGCGCGCATCGATCGGGATCGTGCCGCAGGACACCGTGCTGTTCAACGACTCGATCTACTACAACATCGCGTACGGCCGGCCGACGGCGACCCGCGACGAGGTGGTCGCGGCCGCGCGCGCCGCGCACATCCACGATTTCATCGAAACTTTGCCGAAGGGCTATGACACGCCGGTCGGCGAGCGCGGGCTGAGGCTGTCGGGCGGTGAGAAGCAGCGCGTCGCGATCGCGCGCACGCTGCTGAAGGACCCGCCGGTGCTGCTGTTCGACGAAGCGACGTCGGCGCTCGATTCGCGTTCGGAACGCGCGATCCAGCACGAACTCGACCAGATCGCGCGGCATCGCACGACGCTCGTGATCGCGCACCGGCTGTCGACGGTCGTGCACGCGCAGCAGATCCTCGTGATGGACCACGGGCGGATCGTCGAGCGCGGCACGCACGACGAACTCGTGCGCGCCGACGGGTTGTATGCGCAAATGTGGGCGCTGCAACAGCAGCGCGCGGCGGCGGGTGGGGAAGAGGCCGAAGCCGCGTAACGGCTTGGAGGCGTGCTGCGTGCCGTGGCGCGCGACGAGAGCGGGAGCGGGCGGTGTGCGGGCTGTCCGACACCCTGCAGCGTGGCGCCGTCACGGCTGCGTGAGCCGGCGGAGCGTTTCCGGCATTCGCTCCGGAACGGTTCGCGGCTGGTGGACCGCGCGCCGTCACCGGCCTGTCGGCCCATCGGCCGCCACGCCGGGGGACCGGCAGTCAGTCGCGAAACGATCAGCCTGCCGCGGCGCGCAGTCGCGCGTCGAGCTCGCCGAGCTGTGCGGGCGTGCCGACGTTCTCCCAGATGCCTTCGTACAGTTCGCCGGTTGCGTGGCCGGCTTCGATCGCCGCGCGATAGTACGGCGTCAGCGCGCGCCGCGTGCCGGGCTCGAGATCGCGGAACATCCGCGTGTCGTACAGGCCGATGTTGCCGAACGTGAAGCGCGCGGCACCGTCGAGCGCCAGACGACCGTCGTCGCCGAGCGCGAAGTCGCCGGCCGGGTGGAACGGCGGGTTCGGCACCATCACCAGGTGCATCGCCGGCGTGTCGAGCGCGGCCATCCGGGCGGCGCGCGGGGCGAGCGTCCGGTAGTCGAACGCGCAGTACACGTCGCCGCTGACGGCCGCGAACACGGCCGGCTGCCCGTCGCGCTCGATGAGCGGCAGCGCCTGCGCGATGCCGCCCGCGGTTTCCAGCGCGTCGCCTTCGGCCGAATACGCGAGCCGCACACCCCAGCGCGAACCGTCGCCGAGCGCCGCCTCGATCTGCTCGCCGAGCCACGCGTGGTTGATCACGATCGTCTCGATGCCCGCCCGCGCGAGCGCCTCGATCTGCCACACGATCAGCGGCTTGCCGCCGACTTCGAGCAGCGGTTTCGGGCGGGTGTCGGTCAGCGGGCGCATCCGCTCGCCGCGTCCGGCGGCGAAGATCATCGCCGTGGTCAGGGTAGTGCTCATGTTCGACTGGGCGTGAGGATGGTCAGAACGTATAGCCGACGTCGGCCGGCGCGTTGCCCTCGAGCTCGTCCAGCAGCTTCGCGAACGGCACGAGCGGGCGATAGCGCAGCGCGACCTTGCGCGCATAGGTCAGGAAGCGCGGCAGGTCGTTCAGGTAGTGCGGCTTGCCGTCGCGGTAGTTGATGCGCGCGAACAGGCCGAGAATCTTGATATGGCGCTGCAGCCCCATCCATTCGAGCTGGCGGTAGAACTCGCCGAAATCCGGATCGACCGGCAGGCCGGCCTTTTTCGCCTTTTCCCAGTAATACGCGAAGCAGTCGAGCTCGAACTCCTCGTCCCAGCTGATGAACGCGTCGCGCAGCAGCGACACGACGTCGTACGTCAGCGGTCCGTACACGGCGTCCTGGAAGTCGAGCACGCCCGGGTTCGGCTCGCAGACCATCAGGTTGCGCGGCATGAAGTCGCGCAGCATGAAGCCCTGCGGCTGCGCGTGCGCGCTCGCGACCAGCAGCGCGAAGGTGCGGTCGAGCGTGCCGCGCATCGCGTCGGTGACTGGCTTGCCGAGGTGGCGGCCGACGAACCATTCGGGCAGCAGCTCCATTTCGCGGCGCAGGAACGCTTCGTCGAACGGCGGCAGCACGTCGGGCTTCGACGTGAGCTGGAAGCGGATCAGCGCATCGAGCGCGGCGCGCATCAGCGGCCGTGCGGCGGCCGGGTCGGCCGGATCGAGCACCGAGATGTACGACGTGCGGCCGAGGTCGGTCACCAGCATGAAGCCCGCGTCGAAATCGTGGGCCAGCACGTCCGGCACGTGGTCGCCGGCCGCGGCGAGCAACTGCGCGACCTGGACGAACTCGCGGCACTTCTCGGGCGGCGGCGCATCGACCGCGATCAGCGTGCCGCCGGGGCTCGCGGCCGACGCGACGCGGAAATAGCGGCGGAAACTGGCGTCCGACGAGGCGGGCGCGAGGGTCGACAGGTCGAGGGCGTAGCGCTCGGCGAGCGGGTGCAGCCACGCGGTAAGCGCGTCGAGGCGGGCGTCGGGCTGGGATGCGGCGGATGGGGGCGTCATGAAACTCGGCGGAGGGGGGAACGTCTTGCCATATAATACCCCACGACTTTTTTGACGCGCCCCGCGTCAGCTTCCGCCGTGCAGGCCCGCCGCCTGTCGCGCCGTCCGCCCGATCGCCTCCCCGGTTTGCGAAGAGCCGCAGTCGCGGCTCGACGGCGCGGCCGCCGCGCGCGAGGTGCCGTGCAGGCGCGGTTGACAAGGGGCGATTCGCCAAACGATAGATGCCGCCCAAACCGCTATTCCCGAATGTTTTCCCCGGTGACGGGGCGCCGCGCAAACGGCGGCTCGCGCTCGCGCTCCTGGCCGTGCCCGGCCTCGTGCCGGCCGTGTCGTATGCGCAGCTGTCGGGCGCGGCTGCGCAGCCGCAGCCGCTCGACTCGCCGTGGGATCTGCGTCTCGCGCCCCAGCTCGAGGATCATCCGCTGAAGGACGGCGCGAAGCCGGCCGCCTTCGTGATCGCCGACCATACGAGCGGCACCGCCGAGCAGGATCTCGCCGCGAAGGGTTCGGCCGAGCTGCGGCGCGGCGACGCCGTCGTGAAGGCCGACGCGATCCACTACGATCAGGATACCGACATGGCCGATGCGTACGGCCAGGTCAAGGTGATCAATGGCGGCACGTCGTTCGCCGGCCCCGAGGCGCACCTGAAGATCGAGGCGAACCAGGGCTTCATGACCGCGCCGAAGTATCACTTCAACGTGACGGGCGGGTCGGGCAGCGCGGAGCGTGTCGACATGGTCGACAACGAGCGCTCGGTGTTCGTCAACGGCACGTACACGGCGTGCCAGTGCTCGACGAACCCCGCGTGGTACATCAAGGGCAGCCGCTTCGATTTCGATACGGGCGCCGACGAAGGCACCGCGCGCAACGGCGTGCTGTTCTTCCAGGGCGTGCCGATCTTCGCGAGCCCGTGGATGACGTTCCCGCTGTCGGGCGAGCGGCGCAGCGGCCTGCTGCCGCCGACGTTCTCGATGAACTCGAGCAACGGCTTCGAGCTGTCGCTGCCGTACTACTTCAACATCGCGCCGAACCGCGACCTGACGCTCACGCCGCGCATCATCTCGCGGCGCGGCGTGATGACCGAAGCGACGTTCCGCTATCTGTCGCCGTCGTATTCGGGCACGTTTACGGCCAATTACCTGCCGGATGACCGGCTCGCGCACCGCAACCGCTACGCGATCTACTGGCAGCACCAGCAGAACTTCGGCGGCGGCTTCGGCGGCTACGTCTATTACAACAAGGTCTCGGACAACACGTATCCCGAAGACCTCGGCTCGGCGAACCAGTTCGTCAACGGGACGCAGACGCTGTACCAGCAGGAAGCGGGCCTCACGTACAACAACGGGCCGTGGTCGGTGCTCGCGCGCTACCAGCACTGGCAGACGCTGCCGCCGTCGATCGCGCCGTACAGCCGCGAGCCGCAGTTGAACGTGAAGTACACGAAGTACAACGTCGGCGGGTTCGACTTCGGCGCGGAAGCCGACTATTCGCGGTTCCGCATCACGACCGCCGATGCGACCGAAGGCGACCGGATCGTCTTCAACCCGTACATCTCGTACGGCGTGTACGGCCCCGGCTACTTCGTCGTGCCGAAGGTCCAGTACCACTTCGCGTCGTACGACCTGAACTACCTGTCGTCGACCACGCCGAACAGCCCGAAGCGCTTCACCGAGTCGATCCCGACCGTGACCTTCGACACGGGCCTGATCTTCGATCGCTCGGTGCGCCTGTTCGGCCAGGACTTCATCCAGACCCTCGAGCCGCGCCTGTACTACGTGTACACGCCGTATCGCGACCAGTCGAACGCGCCGCTGTTCGACACCGCGGAATCGGACTTCGGCCTCGCGGAGATCTACCAGCCGAACACGTTCGTCGGTAACGACCGGATCGCCGATGCGAACCGGATCACGGCCGGCCTGACGTCGCGCTTCATCGATCCGCGCACCGGCGACGAGCGCGCGCGCTTCGTGATCGCGCAGCAGTACTACTTCGCCGATCAGCGCGTCACGCTGAACCCCGGGCAGGCCGCCGTGCTGGCGCGCCACTCCGACCTGATCGTCGGCGCCGCGCTGAAGCTCGGCTCGGGCTTCATGTCCGAGACGGCGTTCCAGTACAACCAGAACAACAACCAGCTCGTGAAGTCGAGCGTCGGTTTCGGCTACAGCCCGGGCGAGCGCCGCGTGATCAACGTCGGCTACCGCTATACGCGTGCGAACACCACGCTCGACAACCAGCCGATCAACCAGTTCCTGGTGTCCGCGCAATGGCCGCTCACGCGCCGTCTGTATGCGATCGGCCGTTTCAACTACGACCTCGCCGGCGATCGCGTGGTCGACGGTCTGGTCGGCTTACAATACGACGCGGATTGCTGGGCGCTCGGGGTCGGGGTGCAGCGGGCCGCGAACGGCATCAATTCGTCGGGACAGCAGAACTCGTCGACGCGATTCATGATGCAGCTGACGCTCAAGGGCCTGTCGACCGTCGACAACGGCCTCGTGTCCGCATTCCGCGCCGGGGTCCCGGGCTACACGCCGTTGCCGCCGCCGCCGCCGCCGATGTCCCGCTTCAGCAACTACGAGTAACGCCGGCATGTCTGCACCGGTCAGCACGATTTCAATGGAGTTCCAGTGGCAATGAAGAAAACCCTTCGTTTCGCGGCAGTCGTGTCCGGCCTCGCCGCGTCCGCCGCGCTGCTCGTCGCCGCGCCGGCCGCGGCGCAGGCGCTCGGTTCGCAAGGTGCGCAGCTCGCCGACGAAGTCGTCGCGGTCGTCAACAACGACGTGATCACGGGCCGCGAACTCGACCAGCGCGTCGGCCTGATCGCGCGCCGGCTGCAGCAGCAGAACGCGCCGGTGCCGCCGGCCGACCAGCTGCGCGCGCAGGTGCTGAACCAGATGGTGCTCGAGCGTATCCAGGTGCAGAAGGCCAAGGACGACGGAATCCGTATCGACGACGCGACCGTGCAGGCCACGCTGCAGCGTCTCGCGCAGGCGAACGGGATGACGCTCGACCAGTACCGCGCGCGTCTCGAGGCGCAAGGCGTGCCCTGGAGCATCTTCACGAACGATGCGCGTACCGAGCTGATGCTGTCGAAGCTGCGCGAGCGCGAGGTCGACGGCAAGATCACGGTGTCGGACGCCGAGGTCGCGAACTACATCGCGAGCCAGCGCGGGCCGAACGCGTCGCAGCAGCAGGATCTGCGCTTCCAGCACATCTTCATCAAGGCGCCCACCAACGCGCCGCAGGCCGACATCGAAGCCGCGCAGAAGAAGGCCGACGCGCTGCTGCAGCAGGCGAAGTCGGGCGCCGATTTCGAGCGCCTCGCGAAGAACAACTCCGAAGCGAACGACGCGAAGAAGGGCGGCGATCTCGGCTTCAAGTCGCCGAGCGCGCTGCCGGCCGACGTCGTCGAGGCCGCGTCGAAGCTGCGCCCGGGCCAGGTCAACCCGACGCTGATCCGCGTGCCGGACGGCTTCGAGATCGTGCGTCTCGTCGATCGCCGCCAGAGCCAGGGCGCGAGCGCCGCGGCGCCGAAGATCGTCCAGACGCACGTGCGCCACATCCTGCTGCGCGTCGGTGAAGGCAAGTCCGAAGGCCAGGCGCGTCAGCAACTGGTCGACATCCGCAACCAGGTCGAGGCCGGCGGCGATTTCGCGAAGTTCGCGCGCACCTATTCGCAGGACGGTTCCGCGTCGCAGGGCGGCGATCTCGGCTGGATCAGCCCGGGCGAGACCGTGCCGGAATTCGAGCGCGCGATGAACAACCTGCAGGACGGCCAGATCAGCCAGCCGATTCGTACCGAATACGGCTACCACCTGATCCAGGTGCTGAGCCGCCGCGAGGCGGAAGGGTCGGTGCAGCAGCAGATGGACATCGCCCGCCAGGCGATCGGCCAGCGCAAGGCAGAGCAGGCGTATGCCGACTGGCTGCGCGAGCTGCGCGACTCGTCGTACGTGCAGTACAAGATCGGCGGCGTCGGCCCGGCGAACTGAGCGAGCTTCGGATGACCACGCCCGCGCTGCAGATCGCGATCACGACCGGCGAACCCGCGGGAGTCGGCCCGGAGCTGACCGTGCAGGCGCTGCGTGATGCCGCGCAGCGCTGGCCCGATGCGCATTTCACCGTGCTCGGCGATGCGGCGCTGCTCGACGCGCGGGCCGCGGCGGTCGGGGCGGACCCGGCCACGCTGGCCGGCGGCGCGCAGGTGTCGGTCGCGCATCACGCGCTGGCCGTGCCCGCGCAGGCAGGCAAGCTGGACGCGGCGAACGGCCGGTACGTGCTCGGCCTGCTCGACGCGGCGATCGACGGCGCGCTGGCAGGCCGGTACGACGCGATCGTCACCGCGCCGCTGCAGAAAAGCACGATCAACGATGCGGGCGTGCCGTTCACCGGCCATACCGAATACCTGGCCGAACGCACGCATACGCCGCGCGTCGTGATGATGCTGGCCGGCACCGGCCACCGGCCGCTGCGTGTCGCACTCGCGACCACGCACCTGCCGCTGAAGGACGTATCGGCCGCGCTGACGATCGACGGGCTCGTCGAGACGCTCGCGATCATCGATCGCGACCTGCGGCGCGACTTTGGTCTCGCCGCACCGCGCATCCTCGTGACGGGCCTGAACCCGCACGCGGGCGAGAACGGTTATCTCGGCCGCGAGGAGATCGACGTGATCTCGCCGGCACTGGCCCGCGCGAACGCCCAACGCATCGACGCGCGCGGCCCGTATCCGGCCGACACGCTGTTCCAGCCGCGCCATCTGGCCGATGCCGATTGCGTGCTGGCGATGTTCCATGACCAGGGTCTGCCCGTGCTGAAGTACGCGACGTTCGGCGAGGGCATCAACGTGACGCTCGGGCTGCCGATCATCCGCACGTCGGTCGATCACGGCACCGCACTCGATCTGGCCGGCACGGGCCGCGCGGATCCGGGCAGCATGATCGCCGCGCTCGATACGGCCGTCACGATGGCGCGCCATCGCCGCGCAGCCTGACGCTGCCGGTTTACCCCATTCGTCGTATTTTTTCGTTTCATTCAGCCGATGTCGAACAGCAGACAGCACCAAGGCCATTTCGCGCGCAAGCGCTTCGGGCAGAACTTCCTCGTCGATCAGGGCGTGATCGACTCGATCGTCGCGACGATCGGCCCCGCGCGCGGCCAGCGGATGGTCGAGATCGGCCCGGGGCTCGGCGCGCTGACCGGGCCGCTGATCGAGCGTCTCGCGACGCCCGACTCGCCGCTGCATGCGGTCGAGCTCGATCGCGACCTGATCGGGCGCCTGCAGCAACGCTTCGGCGCGCTGCTGGAACTGCACGCGGGCGACGCGCTCGCGTTCGACTTCCGGTCGCTCGCGGCGCCCGGCGACAAGCCGTCGCTGCGGATCGTCGGCAACCTGCCGTACAACATTTCCAGCCCGCTGCTGTTTCACCTGATGACGTTCGCCGATGCGGTCATCGACCAGCATTTCATGCTGCAGAACGAAGTCGTCGAGCGGATGGTCGCGGAGCCCGGCACGAAGGCGTTTTCGCGGCTGTCGGTGATGCTGCAGTACCGCTACGTGATGGAAAAGATGCTCGACGTGCCGCCGGAATCGTTCCAGCCGCCGCCGAAGGTCGATTCGGCGATCGTCCGGATGATTCCGTACGAGCCGCACGAACTGCCGGACGTCGATCCGGTACTGCTCGGCGAAATCGTCACGGCCGCGTTCTCGCAGCGTCGCAAGATGCTGCGCAATACGCTCGGCGACTACCGCGAGACGATCGATTTCGATGCGCTCGGCTTCGATCTCGCGCGCCGGGCGGAGGATGTGAGCGTGGCCGAATACGTCGGCGTTGCGCAGGCGCTGGCGGCGGTGCGCAAGGCCGGATAACGGACGCGCGTGGCGCGAGCCCGCGACCGCTGTATCGAAGAGGGCTGCCCGACTGGCAGCCTTTTTTATTGCCCGTGACCCATCCTGAAATAGGTTGACACTTTTTCGCCGAGACGAAGAGGTGGCAAGTGGAGCAAGGGATCAAGCGGACGCAGCGGGATTACA
>NZ_CADFDM010000016.1:0-93227 GCF_902832985.1 Burkholderia sp. BCC0097 | reverse complement strand
GAGTCGGTCCCACCCCTTCCCATCCCGAACAGGACCGTGAAACGACTCTACGCCGATGATAGTGCGGATTCCCGTGTGAAAGTAGGTAATCGTCAGGCTCCCTAAGCCAAAAACCCCCGCCCAAAAGGCGGGGGTTTTTGCATTTCAGCGATGGAAATGTACGGTGCGCCTAGTATGGGCCGCAGCTCGTACTGAAAGACCGCGCGGCAGCACGTCTAAGCAGCGGGCCGCCGAAGTCTCAGAAATCAGGTCCGCTATCGGACTGAGCGAACCTCGGTATTTCTCCGCTGCAACCTCTCTTACCGCAGCTGGTAGCCCAATCTCATCGACCGTACGCAGTGAGTCATCTTGCTGCGATCTCCTCACCCATCAGACTGGATTTGCCCCTGTATCTCCGGACACGCGCCAGAACGAACTCATCAATGTTGCGAATCAGGTGTTCGACAGATGTCCGTAATGACGCCATCTGCGAAGACCCCGCCCTCCCACATCTGGATTTCTTTCCCGACTGCCAGAAGTGGGGCAACCAGGGCGAAGGACAGAAACTTTACCGGTACATCGTGTTCGTGACCAAGTTCGAGAGCTCGACCGTCCACCAACCAGCGGCAATCGAAGTATTGGCCGTCGATAACCAGCGGGCAACCGAAGTGCATGCCCGGATTTATGAACACCGGCCCATTTCGTCCCCCTTCGGCCGTGGTTCTGAGGCGGAGACGTAGTACCACATCAGGTTGCATCAGACTCCCTCCCTGGCCAAGGTTCGCCTGAACTCACGTGGAGAGCGATACTTCAACGCGCTATGCGGATGCTTCCCGTTGTAATGCTCGAACGCGATAGCGAGATTGCGCGCTGCGCTCGCGGCGTCTGGCTTGGGCATGAACCCCACGTAGTCACGCTTCATCGTCTTCACGAAGCTTTCTGCCATGCCGTTACTTTGCGGGCTGCAGACAGGTGTGGTCAATGGCTTCAGGCCAATGCCAGACGCGAAGACCCTGGTCTTTTCCGCCGTATAGCCCGAGCCGTTGTCCGTCAGCCATTCGATTTCCGTCGGAGCCTTCAGGACGTAGCCAAAGCGGTTCTCAACGGCTGCCAGCATGACATCACGCACCACGTCGCCGCTGTGGCCGCCAGTCGTTGCCGCCCAGCTCAACGCTTCCCGGTCACAGCAATCTAGAGCGAACGTGACGCGCAGCGGTTCGCCGTTGTCGCAACGAAACTCGAAGCCGTCAGAACACCAGCGCTGGTTGCTCTTAGCCACTGCGACCTTGCCATCGTGCCGACGCTGCGGCCGTGGTGGAGAGGGCCGGCGTTGTAGCAGCAAGCCGTGAACGCGCATCACCCGATACACGCGTTTGGCATTCACGGGAGCGATACCCCGGCGCTCCCGCTCGCGGCGCAACATGCCCCAAACGCGGCGGTAGCCGTAGCTCGGCAGCTCAGCGACGGTCTGCCGAATCTCTTCCACCAGTCCGGCATCGTCCGTCTTCCTGGCACTACGTCCATCCAGCCAATCTGCCGGTCTTGCAAGCCTTGCCGCCATGTTCGAGCGCGCTACACCGAGAACGTCGCAGACCTGCTTCACTGCTCGTCCCCCGGCAATGAGGGTGAGCGCGCAATCCATTTTCGTGACTTCGCCACCTCCACCGCCTCACGAAGAATTTCGTTTTCCATGGTCTTTTTGCCGAGCAGTCGCTGAAGCTCACGGATTTGCTTGAGGGCATCGCTCAGTTCCGACGCCGGCACAACTTCTTCGCCAGCACTGACTGCCGAGAGGCTGCCGTCCTGGTAGAGCTTGCGCCAATGAAACAGCTGATTCGGATTCACACCGTACAGGCGCGCCACCATCGAAACCGTCTTGCCCGGCTCGAAGGTCTCCCTGACCATCGACACTTTTTCTTCTACCGACCACCGCCGCCGGCGCTCGGGTCCCGTCAATACTTCCATCACTTCTTGCTTGGTGTTAGTCAAAAACATAGTCGTATGCCTACCCGTTATTGTAAGTGGGTGACTGTGTCCGGCGTTTCAGGGGGCTGCTCCACAGACCATGATCCGCAAGATCGGAAAAAATCTGCCCGGGATGGCGCTCGATTCCTTTTCGCCGATCTTTTCGGCCCCCAGTGTCAGATAGAACGGCGCGGCATTGGGATCGGCTTCGATCACAAAGCTCTTGATTCCTCTCGCGGCGGCCTCGGTCCGAACCGATTCCCACAGCGCACGGGCGACGCCCTGACCCATGTGATCGGGATGAACGAACAGCCATCCGGGCGTTGGACGATCCGAATTCAACGATGCTCGGATCCAGAATCCGATGATCGACTCGCCTGATTCCGCGACGTAACCGATTGCCCCTTCGATCGTCTCCGGCGAGATCGTGAGATCGTTTTGCCACACGTCCAGCCATTCCTTCGGATAGCCCCAGTGCGCCTTCGAAAGGCGCGCCAGTCGTGTGAGTTCGTCCGCATCCGTGGCACGCGCAGCACGCACGGTAAATAGCTTGTGCATTTTGGCTCTCGTCATGGCGGACACCCTCGGTCGGCGTTTTCATGAGTGCATCATCCGGATCGTACGGTCTCATCGCCCGATCGACAGCCGACCCGCTCGCCGCAGCGTTGCGCGATGCCATTCAAATGCACACGCCCGGCGAGGCTATATGACCTGCGACGCATGTCCGGCGACGACGCGCCAGTGGGCGCCCGATCGACGCCAGAGGCGCGTATAAGCGAACATGCCGGTGAATGCCGCGCCATCGAAACGGCCGGCGAGAGCCGCTCGCGTCGTGGTGAGGATCATTTCGTCGACCGCGGATGCGCGCATTTCGATGACGTCGAGTGTGTCGAGACGCAAGAGCTTCGCGCGATGCACGGCCAGGTCGCCCTCTTTCGAGATGACCTGGCCGGTCGGGACTGTAAACACCAGATCGTCGTCCAGCAGCGCGTCGAGCGCTTCGACGTCGTTGGCCAGCATCGCCGTGCGGAGCGCGATTTCGCTGGGTTCGATGACGGTACGGATTGCATCCATGTCAGGCCTCGCATCATTTCGGAGGGAAAGCGGCACGGGGGCGACAAACTCGGTCTATCGCGCATTCGACAGCGACTGACGCCGGACCAGCATCACCATGCAGATGCCGATCGACGCGATCAGGTTGACGACCGGATAGAACGCGACCGCGATACTCCACGTGCTCAGTGCCAGCAACGCCAGCGCGTACTTGAGCACGCACAGCGCGAAATAGACGAGGCTCTCGCTCCACGGATCCCGGATCGTCTTGCGCACGGTCGGGCCGAGGCCGGCCAGCTCGATCAGCGTGACCAGGCAGATCGACACCGTCGGATCGTCGGTCAGCATCCACAGCGGAATGGCTGACAGTGCTGCACACAGGAACAGCCAGTCGACGCCCGTCCAGCCGCGCTCGCCGCGAAACAGGCTGGCGATCAGCGTCAGAAAGCACGTGACGGCAATCGCCGCCGTGCACCATGCGGACGGGCCCGCGCCCGCGACGAACTGGCCGGCGGCCGCGATCGCCGTGACGACCGACCACACGAGCCACGTGAACAGATGCGGGCGAACGGTGCGCCGATAGATCGCGAGCCCGTAAGGAATCGCCGCCAGCAGCGACACGGCCGTTCCGATCACGCCGAAGATCGAAGCGGCGCTTTCATCGACATTCACCATCGACGCAACCTTGTTCGGATTGCCGATCAGTATGTGGTCAGACGGATCGGGACGCAACGTCCTGCGTTTTCCGCGGTGCGGTGAGCGGTACGCAGATTCGCACCGGAACGCGGAAGAAACCGGACAGGCGCGTATCGACCGCACATGACGGGACGCTCCGCATCCACCTCGCCAGTCAAGACTCCGCCTTCGCCGCATGCACGTCGCGCCGAAACGCACCGGGGCTCGTGCCTGTCCATTTCCGGAACGCGCGATGAAACGCGCTCGGCTCGGTGAAGCCGAGCTCGACCGCGATCTCCGCGACGCTGAGCGCGTGCCCGCGCAGCAGCGACTGGGCCAGCGCGCCGCGTAACTCGTCCTTGATCGCCGCGAAACTTTGCCCTTCGCTGCGCAAACGCCGCCGCAGCGTCGCGGGCGTCGTGTCGAGGCGCACGGCCAGCGTGTCGAAGTCGGGCCATTCGCCGGCCGGCAGCGCCTTCAGGTGCGCGCGCGTCTTCGCGACCCAGCCCGTGTCGTGCCGGTAGCGCACGAGGAGATTGCCGGGTGCGCCGCGCAGGAAGGTCCGCAGTGCCTGCTCCGAGCGGATCGTCGGTAGCGCGAGGTACGCGGCGTTGAACGCGAGTCGGCTGTCGGGCCGGTCGAAATGCACCGGGACGCCGAAGAACTGGTGATAGTCGCTGCGCTGGCCGAGGCTCGGGCACGCGAAATCGATGCGCTGCAGCGGGATGCGCCGGCCGATCAGCCAGCACGCGACGCCCAGCAGGATCAGCCAGAACGTCCGGTACGCGAATGCCGGATACGGCGCACCCGATTGCGCCAGCACGATCTGCGCCTGCCCGTCGGCCACGACGAGTTCGCCATGCGGCTCGTCGAGCACCACACGGAGGAACTTCAGCGCGCGCCGCAGCGCCTTGTCGAGCGTGCCGGCGTGCAGCACCGCGTGACACAGCAGCGTAAAGCTGCCGCGCCGCATTGGGCGCGCGGCAAGCCCGAAGAATTCGTCGTCGAGCGTACCGGCGATCGCGAGCCACAGCCGGCCGTACTGCTGCGGCGTGACGGGCTCGTGCACGGCGGCCGGCAGCCCGGCGGCACGCAGCACGGGCGCGGTCGGCAGGTCGCGCCGGCGCAGGCACGCGAGCGCATCGTCGACGAAATCCGGCGAAATCATCTGCGGCCCCATTTTCTGCGTCCTCCCGACATGGCAAAAGCAATCACGATTCTAGATTCCGTTTGTCATTGATTGCAATGTAGGGGCTGTCTACTATCGATGTATCCCCGTCGCGCCTCTGGCTCGTCGGCGGCTATAACGCACAGGAGACACGCATGCCTGAAGGAGCTACCGCCCGCGCGGTGCCGGCCTACGCCGACGCCGTGGCCCGTTTCAATATCGAGACCGCTGCCGCGCAACTGGACGGCGATCTGGAGCGCGGCCTGAACGCGTGTGTCGAATGTTGCGACCGGCACGCGAAGGCGGACGCGATCGCGCTCGACTGGATCGACGCCGGCGGGCAGCACCACCGCTTTACGTTCGCGCAAATGCAGGCGTGGTCGGCCCGGGTCGCGAACCTGCTCGTCGCGCAGGGCGTGAAGCCGGGCGACGTGGTGGCCGGCCTGCTGCCGCGCACGCCGGAGCTCGTCGCGACGATCCTCGGTACGTGGCGCGCGGGCGCCGTGTACCAGCCGCTGTTTACCGCGTTCGGTCCGAAGGCGATCGAGCACCGGCTGCGCATGAGCGATGCGCGGCTCATTGTGACCAACGTCGCGAATCGCGCGAAGCTCGACGAAATCGCCGATTGCCCGCTAGTCGCGACGGTGCGCGAAGCAGGCGAGGCGCTGCCGGTGCACGACATCGATTTCCGCGCGGCGCTCGACGTGCAGTCCGATACGTTCGAGCCGGTACCGCGCAAGGGGTCGGACCTGTTCATGATGATGTCGACGTCGGGCACGACCGGATTGCCGAAGGGCGTGCCGGTGCCGCTGTACGCGTTGCTCGCGTTCGGCGCGTACATGCGCGAAGCGGTCGACCTGCGTGCTGACGACCGGTTCTGGAACATCGCCGATCCGGGCTGGGCGTACGGCCTCTATTACGCGATCACTGGCCCGCTGCTACTCGGTCATGCGACGACGCTGTACGAGGGCAGTTTCACGGTCGAGAGCACGTACGATGTGATCGACCGGCTCGGCATCACGAGCCTCGCGGGTTCGCCGACCGCATTCCGGATGCTGATGGCGGCCGGGACGGAAGCGGCCGGGCGCGTGAAGGGCCGGCTGCGCGTGGTGAGCAGCGCGGGCGAACCGTTGAACCCGGAGGTCGTGCGCTGGTTCCACGCGGCGCTCGGCGCGCCGATCCACGATCACTACGGCCAGACCGAGCTGGGCATGGTCGTGAACAACCATCACGGCCTCACTCACGTGGTGCACGTCGGTTCGGCCGGCTTCGCGATGCCGGGCTACCGCGTCGCTGTGCTCGACGAAGCGGGCCGCGAACTCGGCCCCGGCGAGCCCGGCAACCTCGCGATCGACATCGCGCGCTCGCCGCTGCTGTGGTTCCGCGGCTACTGGCAGCAGGACACGCCGGCGATCGCGGGCGGCTATTACCGGACCGGCGACAACGTGGAGCTGGAGCCGGACGGCGCCGTGAGCTTCATCGGCCGAGCGGACGACGTGATCACGTCGTCCGGCTACCGGATCGGCCCGTTCGACGTGGAGAGCGCGCTGATCGAGCACCCGGCCGTCAGCGAGGCCGCCGTGATCGGCGTGCCCGACCCGGAGCGCACGGAGATCGTGAAGGCGTTCGTCGTCCTGTCGAACGGGTTCGACGGCACCCCCGAACTCGCCGAGGAATTGAGTCTGCACGTGAAGCGGCGGCTGTCCGCTCACGCTTATCCGCGCGCGATCGACTTCGTCGACGCGCTGCCGAAAACCCCGAGCGGCAAGATCCAGCGCTTCGTGTTGCGCAAGATGGAAGCCGAGAAAGTCGCTCAACCCTGAATACGGACTGCCAATGAATATCAAGGATCGCGTTTTTCTGATTACCGGCGCCGGTTCCGGCCTCGGCGCCGCGGTGGCGCGCATGGTCGTCGCGCAAGGCGGCAAGGCCGTGCTGCTGGACGTCAATGACGTGGCGGGCGCGGGTCTCGCGAACGAACTCGGCGCGGCCGCACGCTTCGTGAAGACCGACGTGACGAGCGAAGCCGACGGTCAGGCGGCCGTCGCGGCCGCGCGCGACGCGTTCGGCCGCGTCGATGCGCTCGTCAACTGCGCGGGCGTCGCGCCGGGCGAGAAGGTCGTCGGCCGCGACGGTCCGCACTCGCTCGAGCGCTTCGCGCGGGCGGTGTCGATCAACCTCGTCGGCACATTCAACATGATCCGGCTGGCTGCCGAAGCGATGTCTAAGCAGGACGCCGATGCGGAAGGCGAGCGCGGCGTGATCGTCAACACCGCGTCGGTCGCGGCGTTCGACGGACAGATCGGACAAGCCGCGTATGCGGCGTCGAAGAGCGGCGTGGTGGGCATGACGCTGCCGATCGCGCGCGAACTCGCGCGCTTCGGCATTCGCGTCGTGACGGTCGCGCCCGGCATCTTCGCGACGCCGATGATGGCCGGCATGCCGCAGGACGTGCAGGACGCGCTCGGCAAGAGCGTGCCGTTCCCGCCGCGGCTCGGCCGCCCGGAAGAATTTGCGGCGCTGGTGCGCCACATCGCCGAGAACACGATGCTGAACGGCGAGGTCATCCGTCTCGATGGCGCGTTGCGCATGGCACCGCGCTGACACTGGAGGAAGCGAATCATGACGACTCAGGATCCGATCGTAATCGTGGGCGCGGCGCGCACGCCGATGGGTGGTTTTCAGGGCGACCTGGCGGCGGCCAGCGCGAGCGACCTTGGCGCGGTGGCGATTCGCGCCGCGCTCGAGCGCGCGAACGTGCCGGCCGAACGCATCGACGAAATCGTGTTCGGCTGCGTGCTGCCGGCCGGCCAGGGCCAGGCGCCCGCGCGACAGGCCGCGCTGAAGGCCGGGCTGCCGCTCGGGGCGGGCGCGACCACGGTCAACAAGATGTGCGGTTCGGGGATGAAGGCGGCGATGTTCGCGCACGACCTGCTGCTGGCGGGTTCGGCGGGCGTGGCCGTGGCGGGCGGGATGGAGAGCATGACGAATGCGCCGTACCTGCTGCCGAAGGCACGGGCGGGCATGCGCATGGGTCACGGGCAGGTGCTCGACCACATGTTCCTCGACGGGCTCGAGGATGCGTATGAAAAGGGCCGCCTGATGGGCACCTTCGCCGAGGATTGCGCGCAGGCCTACCAGTTCACCCGCGAAGCGCAGGATGCGTTCGCGATTGCGTCGCTGACGCGGGCGCAGCGTGCGATCGCGGAAGGGCGTTTCGTGTCGGAAATCGCGCCGGTGACCGTGAAGGCCGGCAAGACGGAAAGCGTCGTGTCGATCGACGAGCAGCCCGGCAAGGCGAAACTCGACAAGATTCCGACGCTGAAGCCGGCGTTTCGCGACGGCGGCACGGTGACGGCCGCGAACGCATCGTCGATCTCGGACGGCGCGGCCGCGCTGGTGATGATGCGCCGCTCGGAAGCCGAACGCCTCGGCCTCACGCCGAAGGCCGTGATCGTCGGGCATTCGACTCATGCGGACAAGCCCGGCCTGTTCGCGACCGCACCGATCGGCGCGCTGCGCAAGCTGTCCGAGAAAACCGGCTGGAACCTGCGCGACGTCGACCTGTTCGAGATCAATGAAGCGTTCGCGGTGGTGCCGATGGCCGCGATGCGCGACCTCGATCTGCCGCACGAGAAGGTGAACGTGCACGGCGGCGCGTGCGCGCTCGGGCATCCGATCGGCGCATCGGGTGCGCGCGTGATGGTGACGCTGCTGGCCGCGCTCGAAACGTATGGCCTGACGCGCGGCGTCGCATCGCTGTGTATCGGCGGCGGCGAAGCGACGGCCGTTGCGATCGAGCGCATCGCGTAATACGTCGCGCATCGCATCGTTCGCACGCGCGAACGCGGCGTCACGGGCGGCGCGTATCGCACGGGACATCCCCGTGTGATGCGCGCCGCCCGTTTTTATTCGATGGAAGCGTCGTATCGCGCTAAGGCTTCGCGTTCGGCGACACCGCGCCGCACGCGCGAATCACGAGCTGCACGACCTGCTCGGTTTTCTCGTCGAACGCCTTCTTCGTGAACGCGCGCTTGCCGCTGAGCGCACGAATCTGCGCATCGAAATCCGCATAGTGCTGCGTGGTCGCCCAGATCAGGTACATCAGCGCATGCGGGTCGATCGGCGCGAGCAGCCCGCGCGCGATCCAGCCTTCGATTACCCCGACGCGCGCGTCGAACCACGGCTTCACGCGTTGCGACAGGATGTCCTGCATGTGCTCCGCGCCGTGGATGATCTCGTTGGCCCACACCTTCGAGCCGAGCGGGCGCCGCTGCGACAGCGTCATCTTCGCGCGCACGTAGCTGCCGATCGCTTCGACCGGATCGTCGTCGGCCTCGAACGAGCCGGCCGCGCGATGCCAGTCCTCGAACAGGTCGTCGAGCACGCGGCGGTACAGCGTGAGCTTGGTCGGGAAGTAGTAGTGCACGTTCGCCTTCGGCAAGCCGGCGCGCTCCGCGATCATCGCGGTGCTGGCGCCGGCGAGCCCGCGTTCCGCGAATACGGCTTCCGCGCACGCGAGCAGATGCGCTTCGTTGGACTCGCGAATGTGCGCCTTGCGTCGCCGCAAAGGCGCCGGCGTTTCGTCACGGTCGGTGGCTGCGATTGCCGCCTCGTCATGTCTCATCGTTACCCTCGCGCGGCGGCCATGCCGCGTTGGGCTTCATTCTAGCCGCTGATTCGCGTCGCGCGCACGCATGTGGCCGCGCGGCAGTCACGACGATGCTGCGTTGCGATGGCACGTTTCTCGCTCTGTCGCGTCACGCAAGAAAGACGTTGCGCTGGTCATTTTGATCGTCTAAAACCTGTCCAATCGGACAGGATTTAACGCGTTGCCTGCATCGATGGACATGCACCGCATCCGTGCGGCGTGCCCCGAAACAGGCCTCGCACGCACCGGCACAGACCGGGCTGGCGACATCACCGACCCCACAGGAGCGATACGAATGAGCGCGGTATCGGAAACAGTGAAGCGGGCAGCTTTCGACACGTCGATCAGGGTCGACGGCAAGCGGTTGTGGGACAGCCTGATGGAAGTCGCGAAGATCGGCGCGACGCCGAAGGGCGGCGTGTGCCGCCTCGCGCTGACCGATCTCGACAAGGCCGGCCGCGACCTGATCGTCGGCTGGGCGAAGGCCGCCGGCTGCACGGTGACGGTCGATACGATGGGCAACGTGTTCATGCGCCGCGCAGGCCGCGTGGCCGACGCGGCACCGGTCGTCACGGGTTCGCACGCGGATTCGCAGCCGACCGGCGGGCGCTTCGACGGTATCTACGGCGTGCTCGGCGGCCTCGAGGTGATTCGCAGTCTGAACGATCACGGCATCGAAACCGAGCATCCGGTCGAGGTCGTGATCTGGACCAACGAGGAGGGCTCGCGCTTCGCGCCCGCGATGGTCGCGTCGGGCGTGTTCGCGGGCGTGTTTCCGCTCGAATACGGGTTGTCGCGCAAGGATGTGGACGGCAAGACGATCGGCGAGGAACTGGCGCGCATCGGCTACGCGGGCGACGTGCCGTGCGGCGGGCGCAAGCTGCACGCGGCCTTTGAGCTGCATATCGAGCAGGGGCCGATTCTCGAGGCGGAATGCAAGACGATCGGCGTGGTGACCGACGCGCAGGGGCAGCGCTGGTACGAGATCACGTTTACCGGCCAGGAAGCGCACGCGGGGCCGACGCCGATGCCGCGCCGCCGCGATGCGTTGCTCGGCGCATCGCGCGTGGTCGATCTCGTCAACCGGATCGGCCTCGATCATGCGCCGTTCGGCTGTGCGACGGTCGGCATGATGCAGGTCCACCCGAACTCGCGCAACGTGATTCCCGGGCGCGTGTTCTTCACCGTCGATTTCCGTCATCCGGACGACGCCGTGCTCGCGAAGATGGATGCGGCGCTGCGCGACGGCGTCGCGCGCATCGCGGCCGACATCGGACTCGAAACCGAACTCGAGCAGATTTTCTACTACAAGCCGGTCGCGTTCGACCCGGCCTGCGTCGCCGCCGTGCGCGATGCAGCCGATCGCTTCGGCTACTCGCATCGCGACATCGTGTCGGGCGCGGGGCATGACGCGTGCTATCTGGCGCAGGTCGCGCCGACGTCGATGGTGTTCGTGCCCTGCATCGACGGCATCAGCCACAACGAGATCGAGGACGCGACGCCCGCATGGATCGAGGCCGGCGCGAACGTGCTGTTGCACGCGATGCTGTCGCGCGCATGCGAGCCGGCCTCGTGACGGAGCAACCGTAGCGGCCGTGAGGCTGCATAACGTCAGACATTTGCATTCCTAAGCACGACCGCCCCGACTGTGCATCCTCAGCCGGCGGGGACGGCTTTGTCTCCACCCAGTCGAAGGAACGCGTATGACCACCCAGCCAACCGGCGATATCGCCGCGCATCGCCTGTCGTCCACGCAACTCTCGTGCGAATTCGCCGATATCGCGCCGCTGCTCGATCCGACTGCCGCGGCGGCCGCCGCAAGCCGCTGTCACTACTGCTACGACGCACCGTGCGTGCACGCGTGTCCGACGCAGATCGACATCCCGAGCTTCATCCGCAAGATCGGCAACGGCAACCTGAAAGGCGCGGCGACCGACATCCTGTCCGCGAATCCGCTTGGCGGGATGTGCGCCCGCGTGTGCCCGACCGAGATCCTGTGTGAAGGCGCGTGCGTGCGCAACCATCAGGATGCGCAGCCGGTCGCGATCGGCGCGCTGCAGCGGCATGCGACCGACTGGGCGATGGAGACCGGCGCGGTGCAGTTCCGGCGCGCGCCCGAAACGGGCCGCCATGTGGCGGTGGTCGGCGCGGGACCGGCCGGGCTCGCGTGTGCGCACCGGCTCGCACTCGCAGGGCACCGCGTCACGTTGTTCGACGCGCGTCCGAAGGCGGGCGGCCTCAACGAATACGGGATCGCCGCGTACAAGACCGTCGACGATTTCGCGCAGCGTGAAGTCGAGTGGCTCTTGTCGGTGGGCGGCATCACGCTGGAAACGGGTATGGCGCTCGGGCGCGACGTGACGCTCGACGCCTTGCGCGAGCAGCACGACGCGGTATTCCTTGCGATGGGCCTCGGCGGCGTGCGTGCGCTCGCGATCGACGGCGAGCAACTGGGCGGCGTGATGAACGCGGTCGATTTCATCGAGCAGGTGCGGCAGGCCGACACGCTCGCGAACGTGCCGGTCGGGCGGCGCGTGGTCGTGATCGGCGGCGGCAATACGGCGATCGATGCGGCGGTGCAGAGTCGCAAGCTCGGCGCCGAGCGCGTGACGATGGTGTACCGGCGCGGTGTGGAGGCAATGAGCGCGACGTGGGCCGAGCGCGAGTTCGCGCAGAAGAGCGGCGTCACGCTCGTCACGCACGCGAAGCCGGTGCGCATCGCGGGCACGGACGGGCAGGTGACGGGCGTCGAATTCGAGGGCGCATCGGGCGAGCGCTTCACCGTCGACGCGGACATGGTGCTGAAGGCGATCGGCCAGACGCTGGTGCCGGACGGTGTCGAAGCCGCGCTGCTGACCGCGGACGGCACACGGATCGCGGTGGATGCGGACGGGCGCACGGCGCTGCCGGACGTATGGGCCGGTGGCGACTGCGCGGCAACCGACGGCGTCGACCTCACGGTGCAGGCCGTGCAGGACGGCAAGCGCGCGGCCGCGTCGATCGACGCGACGCTCGCGGCGCGCGACGCGAAGGCGGCCTGAACGCGCGACGCACCGCACGCACACCGACGAACACGACCCCTTCTCACGGAGCCGAACATGGCCGATCTCCGCTGCACCATCGCAGGCATCACTTCGCCGAACCCCTTCTGGCTGGCGTCCGCGCCGCCCACCGACAAGGCCTACAACGTCAATCGCGCCTTCGAGGCGGGCTGGGGCGGCGTCGTCTGGAAGACGCTCGGGCTGGACCCGCACGTCGTCAACGTCAGTTCGCGCTACGGCGCGGTGCAGTGGAACGGCCAGCGCATCGCGGGGCTGAACAACATCGAGCTGATCACCGACCGTCCGCTCGACGTGAACCTGAGAGAGATCGCGCAGGTGAAGCGCGACTGGCCGGACCGCGCGCTGATCGTGTCGCTGATGGTGCCGTGCAACGAGCGCGACTGGAAATGGATCCTGCCGCTCGTCGAGGACACCGGCGCCGATGCGGTCGAACTCAACTTCGGCTGTCCGCACGGGATGAGCGAGCGCGGGATGGGCGCGGCGGTCGGGCAGGTGCCCGAATACGTCGAGATGGTCACGCGCTGGGTGAAGGAAGGCACGAAGCTGCCGTGCCTCGTGAAGCTCACGCCGAACATCAGCGACATCCGCATGGGCTCGCGCGCCGCGTACAAGGGCGGTGCGGACGGTGTGTCGCTGATCAACACGATCAACTCGATCGTCGCGGTCGATCTCGACCAGATGGCGCCGATGCCGACCGTCGACGGCAAGGGCACGCACGGCGGCTATTGCGGGCCGGCGGTCAAGCCGATCGCGCTGAACATGGTCGCGGAGATCGCACGTGACCCTGAAACGCCGAACCTGCCGATCTCGGGCATCGGCGGCATCTCGTCGTGGCGCGACGCGGCCGAGTTCATGGTGCTCGGCGCCGGCAGCGTGCAGGTGTGCACCGCCGCGATGCATTACGGTTTCCGGATCGTGTCGGATCTCGCCGATGGCCTGTCGAACTGGATGGACGAGAAGGGCTACGCGACGCTCGACGACATTCGCGGCCGCGCGGTGCCGAACGTGACGGACTGGAAATACCTGAACCTGAAGTACGACATCAAGGCGCGCATCGACCAGGATCGCTGCATCCAGTGCGGGCTGTGCCATATCGCGTGCGAGGACACGTCGCATCAGGCGATCACGGCGACGAAGGACGGCGTGCGGCATTTCGAAGTGGTCGATTCGGAGTGCGTCGGGTGCAATCTTTGCATGCATGTGTGTCCGGTCGAGCAATGCATCACGATGGAGCGCGTCGATTCGGGCGACTACGCGAACTGGACCACGCATCCGAACAATCCGGCGAGCGCGGAGGCCGGTGCGAGTGGCCCGGCGGCCGCGCCCGAGAAGCACGCGAAGGCGGCCTGACCGAAGTCCGGCGGCGCGGCATGGACTGCGCCGCCGCTTTTCGTTTCCCCGGGCCGGCATCGCACGATGCCGGCGCTGACGTTTTCGTGGAGTGTGTTCGATGAATCACGCAGCGAATCCCGCCGATCCCGACAGCGCCGCGGCGCGCGGCGGCAGCCTGTACAACGACGACCTCGCGCCGACGACGCCGGCGCAGCGCACGTGGAAGTGGTACCACTTCGCGGCGCTGTGGGTCGGGATGGTGATGAACATCGCGTCGTACATGCTCGCGGCCGGCTTGATCCAGGAAGGCATGTCGCCGTGGCAAGCGGTGATGACGGTGCTGTTCGGCAACCTGATCGTGCTCGTGCCGATGCTGCTGATCGGCCATGCGGGCGCGAAGCACGGGATTCCGTACGCGGTGCTCGTGCGCGCGTCGTTCGGCACGCAGGGCGCGAAGCTGCCCGCACTGCTGCGCGCGATCGTCGCCTGCGGCTGGTACGGCATCCAGACCTGGCTCGGCGGCAGCGCGATCTACACGCTGCTGAACATCCTGACCGGCAACGCGCTGCACGGCGCGGCGCTGCCCGTCGTCGGCGTCTCGTTCGGGCAACTCGCGTGCTTCCTCGCCTTCTGGGCGCTGCAGCTGTACTTCATCCTGCACGGCACCGATTCGATCCGCTGGCTCGAAAGCTGGTCCGCGCCGATCAAGGTCGTGATGTGCGTGGCGCTCGTGTGGTGGGCGACGTCGAAGGCCGGTGGCGTGGGCTCGATGCTGTCGGCGCCGTCGCAGTTCGCGGCGGGCGGCAAGAAGGCCGGACTGTTCTGGGCGACTTTCTGGCCGGGCCTGACCGCGATGGTCGGGTTCTGGGCGACGCTCGCGCTGAACATTCCGGATTTCACGCGCTTCGCGCATTCGCAGCGCGACCAGATGATCGGGCAGTCGATCGGGCTGCCGCTGCCGATGGCGCTGCTGTCGGTGGTGTCGGTCGTCGTGACGTCGGCGACCGTCGTGATCTACGGCAACGCGATCTGGGATCCGATCGATCTGACGAGCCGGATGACCGGCATCGGCGTGGGCATTGCGCTCGTGATCCTCACGCTCGACACGATGTGCTGCAACCTCGCGGCGAACCTGGTCGGCCCTGCATACGATTTTTCGAGCCTATGGCCGAAGGCGATCTCGTATCGCGCGGGCGGGATGATCACCGCGACGATCGCGATCGTGATGATGCCGTGGAAGATCCTCGCGACGACCGACGGCTACATCTTCACCTGGCTCGTCGGTTATTCGGCGCTGCTCGGGCCGGTCGCGGGCATCCTGATGGTCGACTATTTCCTGATTCGCGGCACGCAGCTCGACACGCGCGCACTGTTCGACGAGCGCGGCGATTTCAGCTACGCGCGGGGCTGGAACCCGGCCGCGCTGGTCGCGCTCGCGGTCGGCGTGCTGCCGAACCTGCCGGGCTTCCTGCATACGGCGTTTCCGGCGTCGTTCCCGAACGTGCCGGCGTTCTTCAACACGCTTTACACGTACGCGTGGTTCGTCGGCCTCGTGCTGGCGTCGGGCGTGTACGGCACCTGGATGAAGTGGCGCGCCGGACAGCGCGCGCAGATCGCGAGCGCATGACGCACGCGCGGGCCGGATGCGGCTCGCGCGCGGCATGCGACACCGACAGTCAACGAGGAGGCAACGAAATGGCAATCCTGATTCGTGGCGGCACCGTGGTCGATGCGGACCGTTCCTATCGTGCGGACGTACTCTGCGCGGACCCGCAGGACGGCGGCACGATCCTGCAGATCGGAGAGCAGATCGACGCGCCGGCCGGCGCAGCCGTCGTCGACGCGCACGACCAGTACGTGATGCCGGGCGGCATCGATCCGCACACGCACATGGAACTGCCGTTCATGGGCACGACCGCGAGCGACGATTTCTACTCGGGCACCGCGGCCGGGCTGTCGGGCGGCACGACGAGCATCATCGACTTCGTGATTCCGAGTCCGAAGCAGCCGCTGATGGATGCGTTCCGCGAATGGCGCGGCTGGGCCGAGAAGTCGGCTTCGGATTACGGTTTCCACGTGGCCGTGACGTGGTGGGACGACAGCGTGCACCGCGACATGGGTACGCTCGTGCGCGAGCATGGCGTATCGAGCTTCAAGCACTTCATGGCGTACAAGAACGCGATCATGGCCGACGACGAGGTGCTCGTGAACAGCTTCACGCGTTCGCTCGAGCTCGGCGCGCTGCCGACCGTGCACGCGGAAAACGGCGAGCTCGTGTTCCAGCTGCAAAAGGCGCTGCTCGCGCGCGGGATCACGGGGCCGGAGGCGCATCCGCTGTCGCGGCCGCCGGAGGTGGAAGGCGAGGCGGCGAACCGCGCGATCCGCATCGCGCAGGTGCTCGGCGTGCCCGTGTATATCGTGCACGTGTCGGCAAAGGACGCGGTGGACGTGATCACCCGTGCGCGCAGCGAAGGGCTGCGTGTGTTCGGCGAAGTGCTGCCGGGCCACCTCGTGATCGACGAGGCCGTCTATCGCGACCCGGACTGGACGCGCGCGGCAGCCCACGTGATGAGCCCGCCGTTTCGCTCGGCCGAGCATCGCGAGGCGCTGTGGCGCGGGCTGCAGTCGGGGCAGCTGCATACGACGGCGACCGATCACTGCGTGTTCTGCGCATCGCAGAAGGCAATGGGCCGCGAGGATTTCACGAAGATCCCGAACGGCTGCGGTGGTGTCGAGGATCGCATGTCGGTGCTGTGGCACCACGGCGTGAATCACGGCCGCATCACGCCGAACGAGTTCGTGCGGATCACGTCGACCAATGCCGCGCAGATCTTCAACCTGTATCCGCGCAAGGGCGCCGTGCAGGTTGGCGCCGATGCCGACCTCGTCGTGTGGGACCCGGCCGCGACGAAGACGATCTCGGTGAAGACCCATCACCAGCAGGTCGACTTCAACGTGTTCGAGGGGATGACGGTGCAGGGCGTCGCGACGCACACGCTCACGCGCGGCGCACTCGCATGGGCCAACGGCGAATTGCGCGCGGTGCGCGGCGCGGGCCGCTACCTGAAGCGCCCGCCGGGCGCGGGCTACTACGAGGCCGCGCGGATCGCGAACCGGCTGCGCGAGCCGCATCCGGTAGAACGCGCGGGTTGAACGACGCAGGTCGTGCGGGGCGTGTCCGTTCGAACGGCGCGCCCCGCGCGTTTTCACAGGGTAGGTAGAAGAACTGATCAAGTCGTCGACGCACGAAAAAAGAAACGATCGATGCCATTGACCGCGGCGATTTTGGCGACGTTGCCGGCGCGCATATCGAGCGAGTAACATCCACCAACCCGATCGCACGGGTCGCGGGCACGGGCCGCCCGCCGGACAGTTCAAATAGTGAGAAAGGAGCACAAGGTGGATATTCTGCGCAGTCTCCTCGGTATGCTTTTTCTGTTGCTGGTCGCGTATCTGCTGTCGAACAACCGCCGCGCGGTCAGCGCGCGGACCATGATCGCCGCGCTGCTCACGCAGTTCGCGATCGGTGCGCTCGTCCTGTTCGTGCCGTCGGGCCGCGCGGCGCTGGCCGGGGCCGCGAACGGCGTCAATCGCGTGCTCGACATGGGCAATCACGGCATCGCGTTCGTGTTCGGCGGGCTGGTCGACGCGCGCATGTTCCAGTTGTTCGGCGACGGCGGGTTCGTGTTCGGCCTGCGCGTGCTGCCGATGATCATCTTCGTCACCGCGCTGATCTCGGTGCTGTACTACATCGGCGTGATGAAGTGGATCGTCGCGATCCTCGGGGCGGGGCTCGCGAAAGTGCTCGGTGTGAGCCGCATCGAGGCGTGCTCGGCTGTCGCGACGATCTTCCTCGGGCAGAGCGAGATGCCCGCGCTCGTGAAGCCGTTCGTGCGCAACATGACGAGCGCCGAGATCTTCACGGTGATGGCGAGCGGGATGGCGTCGGTCGCGGGCTCGGTGCTGGTCGGCTACGCCGGCCTCGGCGTGAAGATGGAGTATCTGCTCGCCGCGTCGTTCATGGCGGTGCCGGGCGGGCTGCTGTTCGGCAAGCTGCTGTTTCCGACCGTCGAGCCGAGCCGCGTGGTGGTCGACGGCCTCGATTTCGACGACAAGCGCGCCGCCAACGTGATCGAGGCGGCCGCCTCCGGCGCGTCGGTCGGCCTGCGGATCGCGATCAACGTCGGTGCGATGCTGATCGCGTTCGTCGGGCTCATCGCGCTGATGAACCTGATCGTCGGCAGTGCGGCCGCGTTCGCAGGCTTCCCGCAGCTCACGCTGGTCGGCATCATCGGCCACCTGTTCGCGCCGCTCGCATGGATCATCGGCGTGCCGTGGCACGATGCGGCGCTGGCCGGCAACTTCATCGGCGAGAAACTGATCTTCAACGAATTCGTCGCGTACGGCGACCTGTCGCCGTACCTGAAGGGCGGCGCGCACGCGGCGGCGGCCGGCCTGCAGGTGCTCGATCCGAAGACGCTCGCGATCGTGTCGTTCGCGCTGTGCGGCTTCGCGAACTTCTCGTCGATCGCGATTCTCGCTGGCGGCTTCAGCGCGGTCGCGCCCGAGCGCCGCTCGGACGTCGCTCGGCTCGGCTTGCGCGCGCTGACGGCCGCGACGCTGTCGAACCTGATGAGCGCGGCGATTGCCGGCCTGTTCTTTTCACTGCATTGAACCGTGCAGTCGACTCCGACCGTTCGAAGAGGGGTAACGATGTTTCTACCGCAGGAATTCATTCGCAGGAAGCGCGACGGGCAGCCGCTCGATCGCGACGGGATGACCGCGTTCGTGCGCGGCGTGACTGACGGCAGCGTGACCGAGGGCCAGGTGGCCGCGTTCGCGATGGCCGTGTATTTCAACGACCTGAGCACCGACGAACGCGTCGCGCTGACGCTCGCGCAGCGCGATTCGGGCGACGTGCTCGACTGGCGCGCGCTCGATCTCGGCGGGCCGGTGATCGACAAGCATTCGACGGGCGGCGTCGGCGACGTCGTGTCGCTGATGCTCGGCCCGATGGTGGCGGCGTGCGGCGGCTACGTGCCGATGATCTCGGGGCGCGGCCTCGGCCATACCGGCGGCACGCTCGACAAGTTGAGCGCGATCCCCGGTTACGACGTGATGCCTGATACGGACGCGTTTCGCCGCACGGTGCGCGAGGTCGGCGTCGCGATCATCGGCCAGACCGCGCGGCTCGCGCCGGCCGACAAGCGCATCTATGCGATCCGCGACGTGACGGCGACCGTCGAATCGGTCGCGATGATTACCGCGTCGATCCTGTCGAAGAAGCTCGCGGCGGGGCTCGACGGGCTCGTGATGGACGTGAAGGTCGGCTCCGGCGCATTCATGCCGACCGTGGAGAAATCGGCGGAACTGGCCCGCAGCATCGTCGACGTCGGCAACGGCGCCGGCATGAAGACGACCGCGATTCTCACCGACATGAACCAGTCGCTCGCGCCGTGCGCGGGCAATGCGCTCGAGGTCGCATGCGCGATCGACTACCTGACGGGCAAGTCGCGTCCGGCGCGGTTGCATGACGTGACGATGGCGCTGTCGGCTGAATTGCTCGTCACCGGCGGACTGGCGCGAGATGCCGCCCACGCGCGCGAGAAGCTGCAGCAGGCGCTCGATTCGGGCGCGGCGGCGGAGCGTTTCGCGCGCATGGTCGTCGCGCTCGGCGGCCCCGCCGATCTGCTCGACGCGCCTGCACGGCATCTGGCGCGCGCGGCGGTGATCGTGCCGGTTCCGGCGCCCGCGAGCGGGGTGGTGCAGCGCGTCGATTGCCGCGCGCTCGGGCTGGCGGTGGTCGCGCTCGGCGGCGGCCGCACACGCGCGGAGGACGCGATCGACGTCAGCGTCGGCTTGACGGCGCTCGCGGAGATCGGGCAGCGCATCGAGGCGGGCGAGCCGCTGGGTTTCGTGCATGCCCGCGACGAAGCGGCCGCGGCCCACGCGGTGGACGCAGTGCGCCGCGGCTACGTGCTCGGCGAGACCGGCGAAGCGCCGCCGACCCTTTACCAGCGAGTCGACTGACCGCGCTCCCGGAGGCTTCACCACGATGGAACGAGACGAACTGATCGAACAGGCGGAGGCGGCGCGCGAACGCGCGTATGCGCCGTATTCGCGCTTCAAGGTCGGCGCGGCGCTGCTGGCGCGCGACGGGACGGTCTTCCACGGCTGCAACGTCGAGAACGCGTCGTACGGCCTGTGCAATTGCGCGGAACGCACGGCGCTGTTCGCGGCGATCGCCGCCGGCTATCGGCCGGGGGATTTCGCGCGGCTCGCGGTCGTCGGTGACACGGACGGCCCGATCGCGCCGTGTGGCGCATGTCGTCAGGTGATCATCGAGATCGGCAAGCCCGACATCGAAGTGATCCTCGCCAACCTGAAAGGGGCCGTCGAGATCACGACGGCCAGCGCGTTGCTGCCGGGCGCGTTCACGCTGTAACGGCGCGCACCGCGGCGAGCCGCCGCGCGTCGCGTCGCGTCACGCGCTGTCGCGCGCCTCGCGGATCGGGATCACGGTGCGCGCGCCGCACTGGCGCAGCAGGTCGCGCAGATCGTTGATGACCGGAAACACCTCGTGGTTCCAGTCGGCGCCTTGGGCGTCGTGCGCCTCCTGCTCGCGCTCGACGATCCAGCGGTCCTCGCGGAAGATGCGCTCGGTGAACCACACGAGCAGCGGCCACGCGAGATCGAGCGCGAACGGGATGCCGGGCTTGTGGATAGACAGCAGCCCGAACGTGCGGTTGGTGCGCTGCTCCGCGTCGAGCGGCACGTAGACGATCCACAGGTCCATCACGAGCGTGCCTTCGCTCGAGCGGATCTGCAGCGTCTGGTATGGATAGCCGGTGCGCACCGTCATCACGCTCTTGTTGGCCTGGTCCCCGGGCTTCTTGCTCGAACCGAACACGAGCGCCTCGCCAACCGGCTGCTTGCCTTCCATCCGCGCGAACGTGTAATCGACCTCGACCCAGTCGTCGCCGCGGCGGCGGCCCACCGAACGCGCGCGCATCTGCCCCATCTGCTTGCGATGCAGGAACTGATGGTTCATGTCCATCAGGTTTTCGTGCATGAACGAGTAATGGCACTTGACCTCGCGGCCGAAGCGGCGCGTCTTGTACGCGGGGTTGTCCGCCGATTCGAGCGCGGGGAACGGCCGTGTTTCGGCGAGCGTCGCGTCGCCCGGAAACACGAAGATCAGCCCGTGCGCCTCGCGGCACGGATACGCGCGCACGCCGTTGGGCAAGCGCTCGCGGCCGAGGTAGGGCACGTCGACGCAACGGCCGCTGTCGCACGCGTAGGTCCAGCCGTGATAGCAGCAGCGCAGCGTTTCGCCGCTCACGACGCCCGCGTGCAGCGGCACCTGGCGGTGCGCGCAACGATCTTCGAGCGCATACACGGCGCCCGATTCGGTGCGCACCAGCACGATCGGGTCGCCGGCGAAGCGCACGCCGAGCGTCTTGCCGCGCTTGAGCTCGCGCGACCACGCGAGCGGATACCAGTGATCGGGATGAATGGGCACGCGGCGCAGGTCGCGCACGACCGCGCCGGTGGACGGTTCTTCGAGGGTGTTGCTGTCAGGCAAAGGCACTGCGCGCATGCGTGACGCCTCCTGGCTGGGCGGGTGTCCGGGTGCCGCATCATGCGGCGGGGATCAGGAGAAGTCTACGCGAAGTTGCTGACCCCGGCGGATGCGATGCGGGTTTGCCCCGGCGTCGCGTCCGCCGATTCGTTGATGTGGCGCAAACGCAGCCGCCGCCGGTGCGGGGCGGCCGCGGCGCGGTCGGGCGGCATCCCGTCATGCAGCGAGCAGACGGTCACAAGCGGCTCACGAACGGCTCACAAGCGCGCTTCGCGCCACAGCACCGGGTCGGCGCGGTACAGCGCCGGGAAGTACTGCTTCAGCCCGGCGACCTTCGGCAGGTCGTTGAACGCGATGTACGGCGCATCGGGATGCAGTTCGAGGTAGTTCTGGTGATAGGCCTCGGCCGGATAGAAGCCCTTGTAGGGCTCCACGCGCGTGACCACGGGCGCCGGAAACGCATGCGCGGCGCCGAGCTGCGCGATGTACGCGGTCGCGACCGCGCGTTGCTGCGCGGTGGTCGGGAAGATCGCGGAGCGGTATTGCGAGCCTTCGTCGGGGCCTTGCCGGTTCAGTTGGGTCGGGTCGTGCGCGACCGAGAAGAACACCTGCAGCAGCCGGCCGTAGGTGATCTGCGTCGGGTCGTAGACGATCCGCACCGATTCCGCATGCCCCGTCAGCCCCGAGCCGACGAGCGCGTAGTGCGCTGTTTCGGACGCGCCGCCCGCATAGCCGGCGGTGACCTGCTTCACGCCCTTCACGTGCTCGAACACGCCCTGTACGCCCCAGAAGCAGCCGCCGGCGAGCACGGCCGTTTCGTCGTGCGACGCGCCGGGCGTTTCGTCGAGCGTCGCTGCGGGTACGGTGCGTATCGGCTCGGCGGAATTGACGATGCGCTGGTAGCCAAATACGGCCGCCGCCGCGACGGCGATGGCGCCGATGCGGCGCAGCAGGACTGCGCGCCGTCGGGCGGCGGCATGGCGGGTCGGGATCGGGATCATGTTTTGCTCCTTCGGAATGCGTTGAAAAGGACGGTGCCTGGATGGCACGGCGCGCGCGATCAACCGAACGTGAAGGCGTACGCATCGACGCCCGGATCGAGGAACTCGATCGCGAACGTGCGATCGGCGATCGCGCCGGGTTGGCGGACGAGCTGGTACAGGCGCTGGCCGGTGACGGTGCCGTAGCCTTGCGCGTCGACGTCGGCGCCATGCGCGGCGCCGGGCGCCGTGCCGTCGAGCGTCACGCGAAAGCGCACGGGCTGGCCGTTCGCGCCAGGGCCGAGCACGAGGTGCAGGTCGCGCGAATGAAAGCGATAGACGATCCGGCCATCCGGCGCGGCCAGCGACGCGCGCTCGGCGCCGACCTTCCACGTGCCCGCGAGGCCCCAGCCGTTGAGATCCGGGCGGGCCGGTGCGTCGTAACGGTGTGCCGCATCGCGCACGGCACCGCCCGGCGACGCAAAGCTTTCCGCGCGTGCATAGCCGACATACGTTTCGGGCGACCGGACGTCCGCGCTGTCGGCCGCCGCGAGCGCACCCTTCGCGGGCGCGCCGGCGAGCCCGAGCGGCACGTTCAGCGCGTCCGGATGGCCGGCTTCGGCGAGCAGCGACTGGATCGCGCGTTCGGACTGCGCATATTCGCCTTCGCCGAAGTGGTGATGACGAATCCGCCCTTGCGCGTCGATGAAGTAGTGCGCGGGCCAGTATTCGTTGTTGAACGCGCGCCAGATCGAATAGCCGTTGTCGATTGCTACCGGGAAGTCGATGCCGAGGTCGTGCACGGCTTTCTTCACGTTGCCGATGTCGCGCTCGAACGCGAACTCCGGCGCGTGCACGCCGATCACGACAAGCCCGTACGGCGCGTACTTGCGTGCCCAGGCGGTCGTGTACGGCAGCGTGCGCAGGCAGTTGATGCACGAATACGTCCAGAAATCGATCAGCACGACCTTGCCGCGCAGCCCGGCCGCCGTCAGTGGCGGCGAGTTCAGCCATTGCACCGCGCCGTCGAGCGACGGCAGCGTGCCTTCGACGGGCAGCGCGGACGGGGTCGCGCCGGCCGTGCGCATCATCGCGCTGCCGGCCATCGCACCTTCACCCGCCTGCGCGCCATCCGCGGCGGCAGCCATCATCGCGCCGCCGGCCGCGTCGTCGGCGGCACCGGGTGAGGCCGTTGCCACCGGCGCGCCGCTCGAGCGCCCGCCGAGGCGGTCGACGAGCTTCGTCTCGAGCCCGCCCGTGGTGACGGTCGACAGTTGCGCGAGGGCGCCCGTGTCGAGGCCGAGTGCGATCGCGCCGACGCCGGCCAGCAGCGCCGCGCCGATCCCGCGCCGGATCCATTCGCCGGCGCCGAGCGAGCGCTTCATCGCGGCGAACACCTTGCCGCCGATCACGAGCGCGACGCCGAGCGAGGTCGCCGCGCCGGCCGCATACGCGACGAGCAGCAGCGTCGTGCCGACGCTCGCGCCGCGCAGCGCGGCGCCGGTCAGCACGAGGCCGAGGATCGGGCCGGCGCACGGCGCCCACAGCAGGCCCGTCGCGACGCCGAGCAGCAGCGACGACGCCGGGCCGGCCGCACGGCCGTCGCGTTGCGCGAACCCGGTGAGCCGGTTGCCGGCGGCCACGAGCGGACGCGTCAGGTGTTCCGCGAAGCGTGGCATCAGCAGCGTCAGGCCGAATACCGCGAGCAGCACGATCGCGATCCAGCGGCCGGCCTGGTTGGCCTGCGCGACCCAGCCGCCGCCGACGGCGGCGAGCGTCGCGACGACGGCGAACGTGAGCGCCATGCCGGCGAGCAGCGGCAGGCCGGTGCGCACGAACGGCTGGTCGGCGCGCGCGAACACGAACGGCAGCACGGGCAGGATGCACGGGCTCAGGATCGTGAGCACGCCGCCGAGATAGGCAAGGACGATGAGCAGCATGATGCGTTCTCCAGTCGGTCGGGAGCGGGGCCGGATCAGGCGACGGCCGGGTGGAAGGCGAGCGCCAGGCCGTTCATGCAATAGCGCAGGCCGGTCGGCGCCGGGCCGTCGTCGAACACGTGGCCGAGATGGCCGCCGCAGCGCCGGCAGTGCACTTCGGTGCGGACCATTCCGAACGACGCGTCGGTGTCGGTGCCGACCGCGTGATCGAGCGGCTTCCAGAAGCTGGGCCAGCCCGTATGGCTGTCGAATTTGGTGGCCGACGAGAACAGCGCGAGGTCGCAGCCGGCGCACGCGAACGTGCCGTGCCGGTGCTCGTCGTTCAGCGGGCTGGTGAACGGCCGCTCGGTGCCAGCTTCGCGCAGGACCGTGTATTGGGCGGGCGTGAGCCGGCGATGCCATTCGGCGTCGCTGAGCGTGATCTCGAACGGGGCGGCCTTCGATGAGCCGGCCGGCGGCGCGGCGAACGCGCGGCCGACCAGCGCGCGGCGGCCGGCGGACGACAGCGCCGCGAGCGCGGCGAGGCCGGTGGCGCCGGCGAACAGCAGATGTCTGCGGGTGGGCATGATGGGCTCCTGGAAGCAGGTCCTGAAAACATGCGCCCATCGTAGGCAGTGGCCGGTGTCGAAGTCCTCATGGAAAGTTAAATGAATCGTGATGTTTGGCGGCGGGCGGAGAGGCGTGCCGGCAGCAACGGTCGTGTGAGGAGCGTGGCGCGCATGCCGGCGCGCCTTCGATCCCGTCAAGCGCCATGAGATGCGCCGCACGGGGCATGTATGTTGCCGGCTGGCGCATCCGTGTTGGCGGCGCGCTTTCGCGGATACCGCGTACGTCGGGCACGACCGCCTGCACGTCGATCAGCGGGTTGGTGAGCCGAGCCGCGTCATCCGGCCTCGTCCGATAAGGCGACGGGCGCCGCGCATTGACTGCCGCGCTCCGCCGTCGACCCGTGACGCCGTTGGGAAGCGATGTCGGCCCCGAGTGCGTGGAGGATCGATCGACCCTTCTTCGTCAGATACGCGCGCCGGCGGCCGGGCGCGCCGTGTTCGAGCATGACGAGTTGCCGTTCGAGCAACGCATCGAGTTCGGCGCGATTCATGTCGAGCTGATCCGGCGCCTGACACACCAGCATCAGCGTCGCGAATTCGTGCGGGCTCAGCATGGCTGCCTCCCGTCGCGCATGGAGCCGCCGCCCGCAGGCGTGACGCGGAACAACGAAATAGGGTGCAGCATGCGTCCAAACCCGGCGACTCGACGGCGCGGCAGCTTCGGTCGGCCGATCGCAGCGGGTTGGGGTGCGCCGCGCAACGCGAATGGCTTGCGCTCGGCACGTACGCGAGCGCCGATTGGCGCGAAGCGACTCGTGTCGTTGCGCGCTTTCCGCAGGCCGGCCGGCAGACCCGTGACGACGCGGGCGGCGCGTCGTGGTCGGCGGCCGACCTCCGGCAGCCGATCGAAGATGAAGAAAGGATGGTTCATGATTCGCTCCCGGTTGGACCCCGCATGGAGGACGAACCGGACCACGCGCTCCAGTTCGTCGATCCGCGAGAGGCCTCGCTGACAAACAAATCGAAACACGCAGCGCGTAAGCCGCGGCTGCTTGAGCGATACCCAAAATAGGATGGGAAGCGCGGATTTCAAGCGCCGTTCAATGACGATTTGCGTGGCCCGCAGCGGTGACCGTCGAGGTCGTGTTGCCGCTCGTCACGGAGAGCCTCTCGACACAACCGCCGGTGGTGCGAACGCCGGTTTCGTGATGAAACATTTTGTTACATATTGAGCGTTCGTCACCCTCTTGAAGCGTGCCTGCCCGCCACTATTTCGCTTTTCGCCAATCGATGGCACGCCGGCGCAGCGCAGCCCTTGCGCGCGCATGCGCCGACGGATTCCCTTTTTCAGGTGATCTCATCGCTCAGGAGATGAAAATGCAGATTCGTCCCCTCTACGACCGGGTTATCGTCAAGCGAATCGAACAGCAGCGGACGACGGCCTCCGGCATCGTGATTCCCGATTCGGCCGCCGAACGGCCCGAGCAGGGTGAAGTGATTGCAGTCGGCAGCGGCCGGCTGCTTCAGGACGGCTTGCAGCGCCCGCTGCAGCTCCAGGTCGGCGACCAGGTTCTCTTCGGCAAATATGCAGGCCAGACCGTGAAGGTGAACGGCGAGGAACTGCTCGTGATGCGCGAAGAGGACGTCATGGGCGTGCTCGAACCCGAATCGCCGGCCGCCAGGAAAGCGGCCTGAATGCCGATTCGACCGCGTCGCACGGGTGTGTACCCGATGCGCGCGGCATCCCGTTCAACGACTGTATCCGGAGCAAGAAAATGACTGCAAAAGACGTGAAATTCCGCGATGGCGCGCGCCAGCAGATCGTCAAGGGCGTGAACGTGCTGGCCGACGCGGTGAAGGTGACGCTCGGGCCGAAAGGCCGCAACGTCGTGATCGAGCGCGGCTTCGGCGCGCCGGTGATCACGAAGGACGGCGTGTCGGTCGCGAAGGAAATCGAGCTGAAGGACCGCTTCGAGAACATGGGCGCGCAGATCGTCAAGCAGGTCGCGTCGAAGACGGCCGACGTGGCCGGCGACGGGACCACCACCGCCACCGTGCTCGCGCAGGCGATCGTGCAGGAAGGCATGAAGCACGTCGCGGCCGGCATGAACCCGATGGATCTGAAGCGCGGCATCGACAAGGCCGTCGGCGCGGTGCTCGACGAGTTGCGCAAGCTGTCCCGGCCGATTTCGACCCACAAGGAAATCGCGCAGGTCGGCGCGATTTCCGCGAACTCGGACGAGGCGATCGGCAAGATCATCGCCGATGCGATGGAGAAGGTCGGCAAGGACGGCGTGATCACCGTCGAGGACGGCAAGTCGCTCGAGAACGAACTCGACGTGGTCGAAGGCATGCAGTTCGATCGCGGTTACGTGAGCCCGTATTTCATCAACGATCCGGCGAAGCAGGCGGCCTATCTCGACGACGCGCTGATTCTGCTGCACGACAAGAAGATTTCCAGTGTTCGCGACCTGCTGCCGATTCTCGAAGCGGCGTCCAAGGCCGGCAAGCCGCTGTTGATCGTTGCCGAGGATGTCGAGGCCGAAGCGCTTGCCACACTCGTCGTGAATTCGATGCGCGGCATCCTGAAGGTCGCCGCCGTCAAGGCGCCGGGTTTCGGCGACCGGCGCAAGGCCATGCTGGAGGATCTCGCGATCCTGACCGGTGCGACGGTCATCTCGGAGGAAACTGGCAAGCAGCTCGACAAGGCCACGCTGGAGGATCTTGGTAGTGCGAAGCGTGTCGAGGTCCGCAAGGACGACACGATCATCATCGACGGCGCGGGCGATGCGGCGCGCATCGAGGCGCGCGTGAAGTCGATTCGCGTGCAGATCGACGAAGCGACGAGCGACTACGATCGCGAGAAGCTGCAGGAGCGTGTCGCGAAGCTCGCGGGCGGCGTGGCGGTGATCAAGGTTGGCGCGGTCACCGAGGTCGAAATGAAGGAGAAGAAGGACCGGGTCGACGATGCGCTGCATGCGACGCGTGCGGCGGTCGAGGAGGGCATCGTGCCGGGCGGCGGCGTCGCGTTGCTGCGTGCGCGCGCGGCGCTGTCGGACATCCGGGGCGCGAATGCGGACCAGGACGCCGGCATCCGGATCGTGCTGCGTGCGCTGGAAGCGCCGCTGCGTGTCATCGCGGCCAACGCCGGCGACGAACCGTCGGTCGTGATCTCGAAGGTGCTCGAAGGCAAAGGGAACTTCGGCTACAACGCGGCGACCGGGGAGTACGGCGATCTGGTGGACGCAGGCGTGGTCGACCCGACCAAGGTCACGCGTACCGCGCTGCAGAACGCCGCGTCGATCGCGAGCCTGGTGTTGACGACCGATGCGACCGTCGCCCAAGCGCCGAAAGAGGAGAGCGCCGAGTCGGCCCCCGCGCCCGAACTCGGCTACTGACCGGCGTCGCAGGCCTGCCTGCGGTCGTCGAACAGCCGCTGGCCGGAGCGGCTTTGGTCGGCGCGCGCGACAGTGGGGACGCGCCGCGCCGCTTTTTCATGTTTGCGAGACCGACCATGAAGCTCGAACTTTCGATCGATTCCAGGCCGCTGCACGTCGAACTCGACGACGTCATCGCCGGCCTGCTCGCGGCGCGGCTCGGCCTGCCGCCCGACGGCGACCATCGCGGCGCGATCGGCCGCTACCTCGGTGACGCGGCGGGGCCGTGGACGCTGGATGACGACCATATGCGCAAGCGCGTGATGCGCCGCCTGATTCTCGACATCGCCGATCCGACGCTGGTCATTCAGTACCTGATGGCCGACCAGACCGACCCGGCCGGGCAGGGCGAACCGGGCGCCTGATGCCCGTCGAACGCGCGCGCACGGTCGGCGATGCATCAGGCATGCGGTTCCCGCCGCTTCGCTGGCACGTCGGCATCCTGGCCGCACACCCATAGACGAGAACCTTCCCGTCCAACGGCACTTTTTTCCATTTCGTTATCCGTATCAAATCGAAGAGACGCCCGCGATCACGCCCGGGCGCCCGTCGTCGCGCTTGCGTTCAGGCGCCGTCCGGCTTGCCCGGCTTGCGGCCCTGCGGGGCCGGCGGGCCCGCGCCGAGTTCGGCGCCCGTCACCGGGTCGCTGTTCGGGTCGGACGCGAGTCGCTGCGTCATCGCTTCGATGGCATCCGCCTGCTGCGCGTCGAGCATGCCTTCCGGAATCCCGGTGCCTCCATCGACCGCCGGTTCGGCGGGGCGGATTTCGAGTTCGCCGCCGTGGTTCCACGGGCCGACCAGCGGCGCCGCGTCCGGCTGCATCCGGAAGTACACGTGATCGTACGGCGTCTTCGGCGGCAGCTTGCCGGGCGGGAAGTTCGCGGTAATCGCATACAGCGCCTTCTCGAACGACATCTGGTGCGACACCTCGCGCGTCATCAGGAAGCCGAGCGCGTCGCGGATATCCGGATCGTCGGACACGTTGATCAGCCGCTCGTAGATGATCTTCGCGCGTGCTTCGGCTGCAATGTTCGAGCGCAGGTCGGCGGTCGGTTCGCCGATCGTGTCGATGTACGCGGCCGACCACGGCACGCCGCCCGAATTGGTCAACGGCGCACCCGCACCGTACAACACCTGGGTCACGTGGCTGTCGTTGCCCGCGCCGTGCAGCTTGCGATACAGCTCGGCCTGTTCGTCGACCGCTTCGGCGAGTTCGCCCTTGGCGCCGCGGTTGAGCATCGCGGCCATCGAGCCGATCACCTCCAGGTGGCTGAGTTCCTCGGTGGCGATGTCGAGCAGCATGTCCTTGCGGCCGGGGTCTTCCTCGGTGATCGCCTGCGTGAAATAGCGCATCGCGGCGGCGAGTTCGCCCTGCGGGCCGCCGAACTGCTCGAGCAGCAGGTTGGCGAGGCCGGGATTCGGCGCGCCCACGCGCACCGTGTACTGAAGCCGTGTGTTGTGGATGAACATGGCATCTCCGTGGAAAGGGTTGCGCGACATTCGCCGTGTCGAAACAGCACGAATCGATCCCGTGTGGGTGACGAAGGCGCGACCGGTTCGCAACGAATCGCTTCTCGCGTACGGAGCGCACTCATGCCGACGCAACGACGCGGCACGCGGGCGGGGCGGCGTCGGCTGCAATACGAGCGTGCATCGCGCGACCTCCAACCCGCGTTGCCGGATTTTCAAGCGGTTGCATTTGTCGGCACGATGGCCGGGCAGATGATCATGCGGGCTTCGTGGGGTGCCGGATTCCGGCCTGGCCGCACGGGCTCGTCACGATGACGCTCGCGTTCGTCGTCGTCGTGCTGAAGATCGTGTGGCCGGCGGGCCTGCCTAGCGCCGACCGACGTGCCGGTTCATCGCGCCTTCAGCATTTCGTCGGCGAGCCGATAGGCGCTGATGGCGCGCTTCGATTCGTAGTCGGCGATCGTCGACACGTTGCGTCCGGCGTCGCGCGACAGCAAGCCTTGCAACGCGGCGGCGGCGAAGAAATCGCGCAGGTCCGGCGTTGCGGATTTCGGCTCGGGCGGAGCGGTTTCGACGAGCGGCCCCGCTTTCCAGAAAACGGGCGACGGCGTGGCTGCCTTGGAGACGGCGGCGGTTTGCTTGATGCTCACATCCTGGGAAAACGGCGTCATTTCTTCCCCTTCGATTCGGTATCTGTTGGCGAAGCAGCGTAACGTCCCCGATTGCATGAGCGAGCATCGTTTCGTTTTGTTTTTGAGCGGTACTAATCGCTTGATCGACGCGAATATTCGCTGGTAATACGGTATTCGTCAAAGAAAATAAATTGGTTTAGACGGCCCGAAGCGGGAGCACGATTCGTTCCCGCTGGCAGTCGACGAAACCCGTCGCGTTTCGTGAGCCGATGTGGATGGTATGTCGGCACGAATGACGTTCCGGTGTCACCCCGACGTGCGGCCGCGGTGGTCTTTGCGCGGCATCTCGACGCCCCCGCGCGCACATGCCCGGGGCGCTTCACCGCACGAGGATTGCAAGCCTTCAGTCAGGCGCGGTCGCGCGCTTGCCGGCGCCGCACCATGCGCGCGGAAGCACAGGGGGAAGTATCGCGAGCGGGATCGTGGGACGACCGGACGAGGGCGACACAACGCGGTATCGCTCGGCGTCCGGTACACGATGTCCCACAACACCATCAGGAGAAGTCAATGGCACGGCAAGCGCCTACGCACAAGGAGCGGCCGCCATCGCCCGCGACGTTGAAGAGCGATCTGTCGTTTCCGGTCGTGGGCATCGGTGCGTCGGCGGGTGGTACGAGGCGTTGCAGACCTTTTTCGAGAAGTGCCGCAGGCCATTCATGCAGCGGTCTACGGAGCACGTGTGAAGGAGCAGCGAAAGATGGCGGACTTGCGCGACCTGGACCGTGAGAGCCGGATTGCCGAGGGCGGCCTCGTCGACCCCCGGATTCTCGACCAAATCGGCACGCGTTCCGCCCTCACGTGCCCCAGTTGCAACGGCGTGCTCTGGCGCATGCGCGGCGATCGTCCATTGCGATACCGATGTCATACCCATGCCATACCGGGCACGCGTTTTCCGCGCTCTCTCTCGACGACGCGAAAGCCCAGAAAGCGGAAGATGCGATATGGGCGGCAATCCGCGCGGTTCACGAGCGCATGATCTTTGCGCGCGAGCGTCAGGAATGGGCGCGCTGGACCGGCAACGCGGAGGACGTCGCGATCGAACACGCCCGCATCGACGAGAACCAGCGGCTCGTGGACGTATTGCGCAATGCACTCGGCACCGCGATGAGCACGGACGAACCGGAGTAAGCGCGGCGAGCCGCGGCATCCGAGCCGCGGGTTCTATCCCGGCACGAACACGCCCGTCGCCGCGATCGCCATCGCGAGCGTCGCGATCCATCCTCCCCACGCAAGCGCGCCTCTGACGGCGAACTCGCCCATGACCCGCTTGCTTCTCGCCATCAGCATCATCACGACCATGATCGGAACGGCGCTCACGCCGTTGATGACGGCGCTCCAGTAAAGCGCGCGGATCGGGTCGAAATGCATGAACGTGAACGCGATCCCGCCGATGATCGCCAATACGATCACCGCATAGAATTCCGGCGCGACGCCCCATTGCAGCGCGAGACTGTTGCGCCAGCGGAACGTACCTGCTGCCGCATAGGCGGCCGATCCCGCGAGCACCGGCAGTGCCAGCAGGCCGGTGCCGACGATGCCGAGCGCAAACAGCACGTACGCGAAATGACCGGCAAGCGGCTCGAGCGCGCGCGCGGCATCCGCCGACGTCTTGACGTCGATGTGATGCGCGTTGAGCGTGGCCGCCGCGGTCAGCACGATGAAGAAGGCAATCACGTTCGAGACGCCCATGCCGAACCACGTGTCGAAGCTGATCCGGCGCAACTGGGCGGGCGCCTGGCGCGGCATGCGCCGCAGCGGCCGCGCGTCCGGCACGGCGCGCAACTCTTCGACTTCCTGGGACGCCTGCCAGAAAAACAGATACGGGCTGATGGTCGTGCCGAGCACGGCGACGAGCGTGGTCAGATACGCGGCGGTGAGTTGCGCGTGGGGCTGCACGATCGCGCGACCGACCTCGGCCCAGCTGACCGGCACGATGAGGGCGACTGCGACATAGGCGAGCAGCGTCAGCGCCGTCCATTTGAGCAATCGCGAATAACGGTCGTACGGGACGAAAACCTGCAGCACGACCGACACGCCGCCGAGGCACACGATGTAAAGCTGCTGCGGGCCGGGCAGCAACAAATTGACGGCCGCGCCCATGGCCGACAGGTCGGCCGCGATGTTGATCACGTTGGCCGCGATCAGCAGCACGACCGTCCCGTACAGCAGCCATGGCGGGTAGTGCTTGCGCATGTTGGACGCGAGACCCTTGCCCGTCACGCGGCCGATTCGCGCGCTCACCAGCTGGATGGCCGTCATCAGCGGGTACGTGAGCAACAGCGACCACAGCAGTTCGAAGCCGAATTGGGCGCCCGCCTGCGAGTAGGTACCGATGCCGGAAGGGTCGTCGTCGGCAGCGCCGGTGATCAGGCCGGGGCCGAGACGCCGGACCCACGCGACTCCGTTCGGCGCCGGTTCCGTCGGCTCGGGCTGGAGAAAATCGTTGTCGTTCATGATGGCGGGCCTCCCGGGAATGCAGTAAGCGCAATCGCCGTGCCCGCTCCACGGGTGCCTCGCGCCCGGGGCCACGCGGGTATTACGGCCCGCTCGGTTTCGCCACGTCGCCCGCGTCGACGTTGATCGCGTGTTCCTTCGACACCAGCCGGGTTCCGGCCATGCTTGCGCCGCCGATACGCAACTTCAGGCGTGCCGGTTCGCTGGCATCGAGTCCCGACACATAGTCGAGGCCATGCAGCCCCACGCGATCATGGAACGGAATGAACCAGGAGGAGCAGAAGTCCGACGTGGGGACCGGGCAGCGGGCGTGGATGTCGAGCCGGCGGGCAGCGAACGGATAGTCGTCGAGATCGGTTGCGCCCACATCGAATCGCTCGAGGATGCTGACCGGCGTGACCGCGTAGCGGAGGTAGACGTGGTCGGCCCACGGTGTCTTGTCGAGCGACGCTAGGTCTTCCGTGGTGTACGCAACGATCGTGAGGCCGTTTCGGTCGCGGTGCTGGATTTCATATCGGCTGACATTCACCGACTTGCAGCCGGCACATGCGATTGCCGCACCCAGCACGAAACCGATCAAGCGCATCCGCTCCTGCATGTCGTCCTCCCGGTGCCCTTCGGCCTCGGTTTGCCTGCAATACTAACGGCGCGCGACGTGCGTTACGTCGGGTTGGCCGCACCGTCGGCGGGCGAGACCGTCGCGTGCATCGCCTGTTCCAGAAGGGCATGCGCGGCCTGCCACGCGCGCGCGGCAGCCGCGGAATCGTTGAATGCCCGCGCTTCGACCGTGGCGCCATCCAGCAGCATCATGAAGACGGTCGCCAGCCGGTTCGCGGTTTCGGGCGGCACGAGGGCCTCGATCAGTTCCGCCATCCATTCGACCATTTTGCGGCGATAGCGAATCGCGACATCCGAGATCGGCGCGTAAGCGGTGCCGAATTCTGCCAGCGCACGCTCGAACAGGCAGCCGGCAAATTCCGGTGTGCGGAACCACGCTTCATACCAGTCGAAGACGGTCTTGACGCGCTCGACCGGATCGACGACGTGCTGCAACTGCGCGTCGATGCTGCCGACGATCAGGTCGTAGCGCTGGACCAGCACTTCGCGGATGAGCTCGTCCTTGCTCGCAAAATGCCGGTACAGCGTCATTCGGGCGACACCGGAATCGTCGATGATCCAGTCCACGCCCACCGGGTGGAATCCGTGCCTCGAGAACAGTTCGGTCGCTTTGTCTACCACCAGCTGGCGTTTGTTGGCTCGCACGAACGGCTTCCTCCTCGAAATTTCAGCAGCATAGACCGATTATTCTATCATCAGCGACTCGTCGAGATTGGCCTCCCGGGCCTGTTTGATGGCACCTCCGCGTCGGTAAATCGCGTTCGGCGAACCGGTTATCAAGTCATCTTGACTATTAGATAGACCGATATGTATCATTTGAACCCAGTAAGCAACGATCGATATTGCGTGGATTGAAGAGACGGAACGGTGGTTAGTGTCCCCGTTTTCCGTAATCTGCGGCAGCAGACGCCGCACGATGTTTCAAGCCGACAAGAGAACCTGAGAGAGCCTTGGCATGCGGGCCCGCGGACGATCTTCGCCGCGCAGCGCCTCGCATCAGCCGTGGGCATGCTCGCGGGCGAATGCGCGAAGCAATACGGCGCCAATGAAACGTGAGGAAAATACCCATGTATCGCCGTTTACTCGCACCGGGGCTGCTGTTGCTGTTGGCCGCGTGCGCGCAGGATCCGTCGGTCACCGCCGGCACGGTACGGATCTGCGACGACACAGGATGTTCCGATCGCCCTAAAGATCAGGTCTCCTATCAAAAAAGGGACGATGCGGAAGACCGGGACGATCCGCGCATCGCCGCGCTCAAGCAAACCGCTAAAACCCAGCCGAAGGCCGCCTACGACCTCGGCCTGCGCTATTTCCGCGGCGACGGCGTGCGCCAGGACAGCTATCAGGCGCTCAAGTGGATGCGCGAAGCGGCCGAGCGCGGCGACCTGAACGCGCAGAAGGCGCTCGGCAGTTTCTACCTGTTCGGCCTCGAGGAAATGGGCTCGGATGCGCGCGAAGCGGAGAAGTGGCTGTCGATCGCGGCGGGGCGCGGCGACAAGGAATCGAAAAAGCTGCTCGAGCTCGCGCGCAAGGCGAAGAAAGAAGACGAAGAAGACTGGAAATGGCGCACGCAGTGGCGTGACACCTACTACGGGTACTGGTACTCGGGCTATCCGTACTACGGCGTCTGGCAGCAGACGTACTGGTACTACTGACCGGGCATCGGGCAACGGGGGCAGCCGCGGGGAGACCACCATCGCGCGCCACGCCGGGGGGCTTATCGAAGTTCGCACGGACACATAAGCCGAACAACGACTCTAATCGATCGACAACGACATGAAGACCAACCTTTCCCAACGTCTCACTCAAGGTGCGCTGGTGGCAGCGCTTGGCGCGTCCGTCGCGGGCTGCGGCGGCGTGGTGACGCCCGGCGGCCAGAACGCGGGCGTGACGGGCGCGGCGGCAGGCGGCGCGAGCGCCGGCGCCGATTCTCAACTGCAGCGCTGCACGTCGCCGCTCGGCACGATCGCGGTCGACGACGGCCGCAACGCCGACTGGTGGGGCCCGTTCGGCAGCGCGACCAAGATGACGACGATCGACCCGCTGCTGCGGCTGGCCGTGCAGCAGTCGAACTGTTTCGTGATCACGTCGATCGGCAACCAGAAGAGCGACGCGCGCCTGTCGCGCATCACGCAGCTGCAACGCAACTCGGGCGAATACCGGGCAGGTTCGAAGCAGCAGAAGGGGCAGCGGGTCGCGGCCGACTACTACATGGAGCCGCAGATCGTGATCAACGATTCGCCGATCGGCGGGATCGGCAGCATGATCGGCGGGCTGATCGGCAACAGCGCGGTGGCGGCGGTGGCGGGCCACCTGCAGACGAAGGCGTCGGTGGTGACGCTGACGCTGTTCGACGTGCGCTCGGCGGTGCAGATCGCGGCGTCGGAAGGCAGCTCGACGGCGACCAACTACGGCGCGGCGCTGGGCGGCTTCGGCGGCGGGGTGGGCGGCGCGCTGGCGGGCTTCTCGTCGACGCCGGAAGGCAAGGCGACGGTCGTCGCGTTCATCGACGCGTACAACAAGATGGTCGTCGCGCTGCGCAGCTACAAGGCGCAGGACGTGAAGGGCGGGCTGGGCCGCGGTGGCCAGCTGCAGGTGAATTGACGTTGGCGGGCCGGCGGGATGCCGCCGGCCGATTCCTGATCTCTGATTCGTGATGGCCGGTGCGTGCGGCGTGATCCGCGCGTGCCGGCTTCGTTCGTCCTGTTCGTTCAGAAGGTGATCCCGATGAAAGCCGTTGCACTGATCGCATTGACCTGCCTCGCGCTGACCGCTTGCGGCGGCGACGATAATTCCTCGCCCGCTGCATCAGGCGGATCGGGCACGAGCAACAACGGCGGCAGCGGCGGAAGCGGCGGAACGCCGACCACGGGCACATCCGGCGGCAATCCGGGCTCGCCGACCGCGTCGAACGTCGAGTGCGATCCGGTTTACCAGCAGGGCGATACCGTGCAGTTGCACATGTACACGCAAGCGACGTCGCAGAGCCCGTCGGTCGACAACGGCGTGTACACGCGGACTTACGCGCCGGCGACGTTCGACGGCGTGGCGCTCACGCAGCAGGCCGAAACCACGACCGGCTCGCCGATCCAGACCAATCACTACTACCTCGTCGGCAACGGCGTGCGCACGTACTACGGCGGCGAGGTCTACAGCGGCGGCACGCTCGCGTTGCGGGACGTGAACTCGCCGCCCTATGTCGAGACGATCGGGCTCGCGGGAAGCGAGACGGTGAACTACGTGGATACGCCCGTCGTTCCGTCAGGCGGCGCGCAAACGGCTGTCTCGATCCAGCGGACCTACGTCGCGCGCGAAACGGTCAGCCTTCGGAATGGCAAGGTCTTCGCGAACGCCTGCCACTATCAGACCACGGAGACTACCGCCAACCAGGCGGTGACGACCAAGACGAGCGCTGACGACTGGCTCGCGCCGGGCGTCGGCCTGGTCAAGTCGGTCGCCAACGTCGGCGGCACGCAGATCATCACGCGCGAACTGGAAGCAGCGACGGTGGGCGGCAAGTCGTACTAGGGGTCGACGCGAGATGCGCGCGGCGGATGGAGAGGTTGCGCCATCCCGCCGCGCCGCTCGCCCGACAACAGGACGCGGTGGCGGACATCGATATCCCGCTCGATCAGGACTGCGAACACACCGTACCCCGGCCCTTCAGATGGAACGCAGGAACGCGGCGGACACGCCCAACCGAAGATCCGACGAGAGATTGCGCGATCGTGCGATTTCCTTCGTGAGCTGCATGACCGTGCGGCACGCCAGCGTCAATTCGCCGTGAGGCGACATGGCGAGCGCAATGAAGCGCGGCACGGACGGCTCGACCACCATCGACGCCTGCAACCGGCATTCCCGTTCCAGATTGGCGATCGCGTAAGGGCCTAGCAACGCATGGATGCCGCCGTCGGCGACGATGTGCCCCTGCAGGCTCAGCGAGTCCGCTTCCGCCGCAAAATTGAGCGACACCTGATGTTCGTCCGCGATTTGTTCGAGCCGCTCGCGCCAGCTATTGGGGCGGCAGAAAGAGACCAGCGGAATGCCATCGAGCCTGGAAAACGCGATCGTCGGCTGACTGGTCAGAGGATCACCTTCCGCCCCCACCAGGTAAGTCGCGGCCTCGACCAGATATTCGTCGCCGTTTCTCGGCGTCGGACTGTTCCGAAACAGGATGGCGAGATCGACGCTGCCGTTCTCGAGCCAGGTTTCCAGCAACGCCCCTTGACCCTCGCGCACTTGTAACTGCACCAGCGGGTAACGCTCGCGAAGCTGGTGGTAAAGGGTGCTGACAAGCGGATGAGCGGTGGAGGGCAGGATTCCGAGCCTGACCACGCCGATCGGTTCGCCCGCCGTGCTGCGGATGTCGTTGGACAACTGCTCCGTGCTGGCCAGCCAGGTCCTCACGCGCGGCGCGATACGCGCGCCCAGCTCGGTCAATACCACGCCGCGGCCTGTCCGTTGAAACAGACGGCCGCCGCAATACTGCTCGAGCTCGACGATCTGCCGGCTGATGTGAGGCTGACTGGTTCCGTAAGCAATGGCCGTCTTGCTCAGGCTGCCGAGTTCCGCCGCGTCGATGAATAGCTTCCAGGCCGCATAGTCCATCGCGAAGTCTCCCCCCCCCCGAGATATGTCAAATCAGTATAGCTGAAATGTGTGATCTGGCTGTTCTCGTATGGGTCGGGCGTCCCTACACTGCAACGCATGCACCGTTGTTACGGTTCGATGCGAAGCGGGCAGCGGGCTCTCCTCCGGCAAGGAGGAGCGGAAAAGCTCACATTTGGAGACGTCATGAAGGCAATCGATCTGCGCGGTTTGGTCCCGGCACCCGTTACCCCTTTCACCCGCGAGGGCGCGGTGGACCATGCCGCCATTCAACGGCTGGGCGCATGGCTCGGCGGCATCGAAGGCGTCAAAGGTCTGACGGTGCTCGGACACGCAGGCGAAGGCACGTTCCTCTCGCAGAAAGAACAGGCTCAAGTCATCGAAAGCTTCGTGAAGTCCGTCGACGGCAAGATTCCGGTCATCGCCGGTATCACGCTCGAAGGCACGGAAGTGGCGGTGGAAGAGGCGAAGCGCGCGGTGGAGGCCGGCGCGTCGGCCGGTCTGGTGTATCCGTCGCATGGCTGGCTGCGCTTCGGCTATCAGAAAGGCGCGCCGCAGGATCGCTACCGCGCGATCCACGAGGGCAGCGGCCTGCCGCTCATCCTGTTCCAGTACCCGGACGCCACCAAGGCGACCTACAACCTCGAAACACAGCTGGAAATCGCCGCGCAACCGGGCGTATTCGCGATGAAAAACGGCGTACGCAACATGCGTCGCTGGGACGTCGAGATTCCGATCATCCGACGCGAGCGTCCGGAACTGCAAATCCTGACGTGCCACGACGAGTATCTGCTTCACACGATGTTCGACGTCGACGGCGCGCTCGTCGGCTACGGCGGCCTGGCTCCCGAGCCGCTCATCGAACTGATCAAGGCAGGCAAGGCGAAAGACTACCCGGCCGCCCGCGCGATTCACGATCGCCTGCTGCCGGTGACGCGCAACGTGTATCACCGCGGGTCGCACATGGAAGGCACCGTCGCGCTCAAGCATGGCCTGGTGGCTCGCGGCATCCTCGAGCACGCCACGGTGCGCTCGCCGTTGCTGCCGCTCGCGCAAGGCGCGGACGTTGAAATCGCGAACGCGCTTCGTTCGGCCGGCCTCGTCGATTGACTCCGGCGCGGTACGTCCATAGCCGGATGCCGACGGCGAAACGCCGCTCCCTTGCCGTCGGCATCGAGCAGTCGGGGCGGCGCGCGAAACCGCGTTGCGCGCGCCGCCGCCGACAGGCTCGGCAAACGATAAAAAACACGCCGATGTCGCGGCAAACCATAAAGAAACGCGACCGGTGCTGCAAAACAAGAAGCAAGCCGAAGGTTCATAAAATGCAGCTTTTCAGGAGACAGCATGAACACCCCTTCGACCGCCTGCGGCGTCGACCTTGGTCGATCCGTGAGCGAAACGCGTCCCACGAGCGAGCAACTGCGGGCGGCGAACCTGCTGTTCCGCATCGAGAACGTGCCGTTCTGCAAGTGGCACACCCAGGCACGGATCGTCATGGGCAGCGCGACCCTCTTCGATGCATTCGACGCACTTTCGCTGGCTTTCGTGCTGCCCGTCCTGGTGGGGCTGTGGCATCTGTCTCCGGGTCAAATCGGCGTGCTGATCGCTGCCGGCTATCTGGGCCAGGTCGTCGGCGCGTTGGTGTTCGGCTGGCTGGCCGAGCGCCTGGGGCGGGTGCCGAGCGCCACCGTCGCGGTGGGCGTCATGTCGGCGATGAGCGTCGTATGCGCGTTCACCGGCAGCTTTCACATGCTGTTTCTGATGCGCTTCCTGCAAGGCATCGGCGTGGGCGGAGAAGTGCCCGTGGCCGCCACGTACATCAACGAGCTGTCTCAGGCGCACGGCCGCGGGCGTTTCTTCATCCTGTACGAACTCATTTTCCCGTTGGGCCTGCTCGCGGCCGCGCAGCTCGGTGCGTTCGTCGTCCCGCGCTTCGGCTGGGAAACCATGTTCCTGATCGGCGGGATTCCGGGCATGGTCGTCGCGATCCTGATCGCACGTCTTCCGGAGTCGCCGCGCTGGCTCGTTGCACGGGGGCGTTTCGATAAGGCCGAACGCATCATCGAGCGGCTCGAAGCCAGCACCACGAAGCGCAACCTCGACACGCAGACCCAAAGGGCCGAGGTGGACGCGCGCGTGGCGGGCCTTCTGACCGGACGACAGTCGAAGCGCAAGGGCACGTGGAGGGAGCTCTTCTCGCCGTTCTACCGAGGCCGCACCGTCGTCGCGTGGCTGCTTTGGGCGAGCGCTTATTTCGTGGCCAATGGCATCAACAACTGGCTGCCGAGCCTCTACAAGACGGTCTACCATCTGCCGCTGCAAACGTCGCTTCAGATGGCGTCGATCTCGAACGTCCTGAGTACCTGCGGGGTGCTCGCCTGTGCGCTGCTGATCGATCGGGTCGGGCGCCGCCGATGGGCGATGGCCTGCTTCATCATCAGCGCCGCCCTGCTTGCCATACTCGGCATTCATGGCGCCGGCAGCGCGTGGTCCGTGATGTTGCTCGGATCGTCGGCGTACGCGGTGATGGCAACGACCACGGTCCTTCTGTACCTGTACACCCCTGAGATCTACCCCACCCGGATGCGCGCCATCGGCACCGGTCTCGCGACTTCGTGGCTGCGCGCGGCGTCTGCTGCCGCGCCGGCGATCGTCGGCGTCGTCTTGACCGGGAGAGGCATCGCCGCGGTATTCGTCATGTTTGCCGCGGTCAGTGCGGTGGGCTTCTTCGTCGCCGCGCGAATGGTGGAGACGACCAATCGTTCGCTCGAAGAGATTTCCCCGTAGCCACTCGCATGCCTGACGGCGCCTTCCCCTGAGAAGCCTCGAGGGAAGGCGTTTCCTTGCTCGTCACGCAGTGGCTTCAGCGACATGCTCGCAACAAGCGCCGCCGTTACAGCGTAATCCATCAGTACTGCTGAGTGGATTGCCACGGAAAAGGACGCTCACAACAATATGAATGGAGACAACCGAAATGAAAAAGACACGACAGGCCGGGGTGCGCGTTGCCGCCCGGCGCGTTGTCGGTACGCTCGGCATGACGGCGATATTCAGCGCCGGCGTGGCATTGACTTTCGTCGGAGCGCACGCGGATAGCGGCTCCCGGGTCCAGCTTTATGGCCTGCTCGGCACCTACGCCGGGAGCATCAAACGCAGCGACACGCCGCAGGCCGCGGTACAGATGGGGAGCGGCGGGTTGACCACATCGTTCTGGGGAATCCGCGGCAAGGAAGACCTTGGCGGCGGCGTCGGCGCCATTTTCGTTCTCGAAAGCTTCTTTCAACCCGCGAACGGCGCGCTCGGCCGCAGTACGGCGGACCCGTTCTGGTCACGCAATGCGTACGTGGGCTTTCAAGGCGACTTCGGGCAGGTGACCTTCGGGCGACAAAGAAACCCGGCCTATACGGCTGAATCCCTCGTCAATCCGTTCGGATCCTCGACCGTCTTCTCTCCGCTCGTCCTGCAGACGTTCGTGACCAACTATGGCGGGACGATCATCGGCGACACGGTGTGGAACAACACCGTCAAGTACACGACGCCCGACTTCAAGGGATTCGCCGCCACCGTGATCTATGGTCTTGGCGGCGTGGCGGGTTCGCCGGGCGTCGGCAATCTCGGCGTTCACCTGAACTATCAAGCGCATGGCCTCACGGCCGTGCTGTCCGGCCAGCGCGTGCGGTATACCGCGGCAGGGCCGGTCGGCGCGCAGTACGCCTATCTGGCCGGCGCGGCATACGACTTCAAGCTCGTCACGCTCTACGGCGCGTGGGCGATGACGAGCGACGCAAGTACGCCGACCGGCAGCCGCACCTACGAAGCCGGCTTGTCGATCCCGTTGTCACCGGCCGACTTCCTGCTCGCAGAGTGGGCGCGCACGAAGCGGTCCGGCGCTACCCCGGCGGCCGGCAGCCTGCGGAACACCGCGTCCGTCGGCTACAACCACCTGCTGTCGAAACGGACGGACCTCTACGCGGTTTACGCTTACGACAAGCTGAGCGCTCACCCCACCGGCAACACGTTTGCGGTGGGCATTCGCCACACGTTCTGATTCCCGCCCACGCCCCTTCCAGCGCTTCGCAGCGCTAGATCCTTCCCTGAACGGGAGGTCGCGTTTATGATCCGCCATGCAAGCGGTGGTCGCTGGAACCGTCTGGTTGGTCGCACAACCATTCCGTTCCTTCGGCACCGCTTTCCTTTTGTGCCCAACCTTCACACGAATTCACGAAGACCCCATGCAACGCGTGGTCTCGTCGTCGCTGAATCGAAAGCGATCTGTAAAAAACAATGCTGCCGACCAGTTATAACGCGTTGCTCGTTCTTCTTTCGCTGCTGATTGCCATATTGGCGTCCTACACCGTGCTGGACATGGCGGGACGCATCAAGAGCGCTCAGGGGCGCGCCGCACAGTGGTGGCTGGTCGGCGGGGCTTGCGTGATGGGCACGGGCATCTGGTCGATGCATTTCGTCGGCATGCTCGCTTTCGCGTTGCCGATTCCACTGGGATACGATCCGGCCATTACCTTGCTGTCGTTGCTGATCGCGATCGTCTGCTCCACGGGCGCACTGTGGCTCGTCTGTCGCGACACGCTGAAGTGGCGCCGGCTGTGCGGCGGGGCCATGTTGATGGGGGCCGGCGTGGCGGGCATGCATTACACGGGCATGGCCTCGATGCGCATGTCGCCCGGCATCCAGTACGACCCGTTGCTCGTTTGCCTGTCGGTCGCGATTGCCGTGGTCGCATCGGGCGCCGTGCTGTGGATCGTATTCATCCGGCGTGCCAACTCGTCGCGCGTGCGCCTGCTCAATCTGGGATCGGCAGTCCTGATGGGCGCCGCCATCGCCGGCATGCACTATACCGGGATGGCCGCCGCCCGCTTCCCGCTGGGCAGCAACTGCGGGGCAGCCGGCTCCCGCATGGATGCGGGCTGGCTGGCACTCGTCATCATCGTGGCCACGTTGGCCATACTCGCGATCGCGTTGATCGTCTCGATCCTCGATCTGCGTCTGGAGTCCCGCACGGCGGTACTGGCCACGTCACTGGCCGAAGCCAACCAGGAATTGACGTATCTGGCGCTGCACGACAACCTCACCAAGCTGCCCAATCGCGTGCTGCTCGAGGACCGGATCGATCAGGCGATCCAGGGCGCCGACCGCGAGCACGGGAGCTTCGCACTGATGTTCATGGACCTCGATGGATTCAAGGCGGTCAACGACGCCTATGGTCATCACGTCGGCGATCTGTTGCTGGTCGACGTGGCACGGCGCATCGGCGCGAACCTGCGTTCGCAGGACACGATTGCCCGCCTGGGGGGCGACGAATTCGTGCTGGCCGTGGCGGTGGACGAGCCCGCCGACGCGGCCGGCGTGGCGGACAAGATATTGGAGGTGATCCGGAGACCGTTCCGCGTGTCCGAACACGAATTGCGCGTGTCGGCCAGTATCGGTATTGCGCTCTATCCCGGCAACGGCAGCGATTTCCGCGACCTGATGACCAACGCCGATGCAGCGATGTATCACGCCAAGGCACTCGGCCGGAACGCGTACTGTTTCTTCGAAGCATCGATGAACGCGAATGTTCGCGAGCACCTGAAAATCGTGCAGGAACTCCGTCTGGCGCTGGAGCGGCGTGAGCTGGTCCTGCATTACCAGCCGAAGTTCGAAGTCCCGCACGGACCGATCATCGGCGTCGAGGCGCTGTTGCGATGGATGCACCCGACGCGCGGTCTCATTTCACCCGATCAGTTCATCTCGATTGCGGAAAAGACCGGCTTGATCGTGCCGATCGGCGAGTGGGTGCTGGACGAGGCCTGTCGGCAGATGCGCGTGTGGTGCGATGCAGGTCGAACCGACTGGACGATGGCCGTCAACCTGTCACCGCTGCAATTCGGTCACGCGAGCCTGATCCGGGTCGTGGAGGCCACATTGCAGCGGCACGCGCTGGAGCCGCACTGCCTGACGCTGGAGATCACGGAATCGACCGCGATGCGCGATGCGGACGCCAGCTTGAGAATCCTGCAGCAGCTTCACGACATGGGCGTGCGCATTTCCATCGACGACTTCGGAACGGGTTATTCAAGCTTGCTGTATCTCAAACGCTTGCCGGCCAGCGAGCTCAAGATCGACCGGGGATTCATCCGGGATCTCGAACACGATACCGAAGATGCCGCGATCATTTCGGCGATCGTCGCGCTCGGCCGGGCACTCGACCTGAAGATCGTCGCGGAGGGCGTTGAAACGGCGGCCCAGCAGCAGTTCCTGACCCGCCTCGGTTGCAACTCGCTGCAGGGCTTCCTGCTCGGGCGCCCGATGCCGGCGGATCACTTCGTCGAAATGACCGCGCAAGGCACTGCGATCAAGCCTGTTTGATTCGGAGTGGGAATGCGTCGGGGTCCAGAGTTAAACGAAATGTGATCACTCTCCGCCGCAAAATTTTGCACAATGACGGCAGCGCGGCCTTCCGCCGCGATTCGACCCGGGCCGATCGCCCGTCGACCGCCATTACCGAGCCTCGCTCCGACGTGCCGCCGCCCACCGCCATGGACCAACCGAAACGCATCCTGATCGTCGAGGACGATGCCGACATCGCCGACGTGCTGAGCCTGCACCTGCGCGACGAGCGCTACGAGGTCGTGCACAGCGCGGACGGCGCCGAAGGGTTGCGCCTGCTCGAACAGGGCAACTGGGACGCGCTGATCCTCGACCTGATGCTGCCGGGCGTCGACGGCCTCGAAATCTGCCGGCGGGCGCGGGCGATGACGCGCTATACGCCGATCATCATCACGAGCGCGCGGTCGAGCGAGGTGCATCGAATCCTCGGCCTCGAACTCGGCGCCGACGACTACCTCGCGAAACCGTTTTCGGTGCTCGAACTCGTTGCGCGCGTGAAGGCGCTGCTGCGCCGCGTCGATGCGCTCGCGCGCGATTCGCGAATCGACGCGGGCACGCTCGACGTCGCGGGGCTGGCGATCGACCCGATCGCACGCGAGGCGAGCGTCGACGGCGCGCGCCTCGACCTGACGCCGCGCGAATTCGACCTGCTGTATTTCTTCGCGCGGCACCCAGGCAAGGTGTTCTCGCGGATGGACCTGCTGAACGCCGTGTGGGGCTATCAGCACGAAGGCTACGAACATACGGTCAACACCCACATCAACCGGCTGCGCGCGAAGATCGAGGCCGATCCGGCCGAGCCGGTGCGCATCCTCACCGTGTGGGGGCGCGGCTACAAGCTCGCCGCGCCGGGCCAGCGGGACGCGTGATGAAACTCACGCTCACCCGGCGGCTGTCGCTCGTGTTCTCGATCCTGCTGATCGCGTGCTCGGGCGCGTCGGCATGGCTGCAGATCCGTGCGAACGACATGCGCGAGAAGGAGGTCGTGCAGGCCCTGTCGCGCGACCTGGCCACGAACATCGCCAACAGCGCGCCGCTGATGGACGCGAACGGGCTGCGCCCCGACGCCGTGCGCACGCTGTTCAGCCAGTTGATGGGCGTGAACCCGAGTGTCGAGGTGTACCTGCTCGACAACGCGGGGCGCATCAAGGGCGACGATGCGCCGCCGGGCCACGTGAAGCGCGACCGCGTCGATCTCGCGCCCGTGCAGCGCTTCATCGCGGGCGAGCCGCTGCCGATCCTCGGCGACGATCCGCGCAGCCCCGACGCGCGCAAGGTGTTCAGCGCCGCGCCGCTGCAGCGCGCGGGGCAGCCGCCGTCGGGCTACATCTACGTGGTGCTGCTCGGCGAGGCGCATGACCGGCTCGCCGCGCGCGTCGACGCCGGCAACGTGCTGCGCACGACGCTGTGGTCGATGGCGATCGTCGCGCTGCTCGGCCTGCTCGCGGGCCTCGTCGCGTTCAGCTTCATCACGCGCCCGCTGCGCCGGCTGACGGCCGCGATGCGCGCCTTCGACGCGAACGGCGCACCCGGCGCGCCGGGTACGCCCGACACGCCGCCGCCGCCGGTGCTGCGCTTGCCGCCGGGCCCGCGCGGCGACGATATCGCGGTGCTCGAATCCGCGTTCGCGCAGATGGCCGACCGGATCGGCGATCAGTGGCGCGCGCTGACGCGCCAGGACCAGCAGCGGCGCGAACTGATCACGAACATCTCGCACGACCTGCGCACGCCGTTGACATCGCTGCACGGTTATCTGGAGACGCTGTCGCTGAAGGCCGATACGCTGGCCGAGCCGGAGCGGCGGCGCTACCTGTCGATCGCGCTCGCGCAGAGCGCGAAAGTCGGACGGCTCGCGCAGGCGCTGTTCGAGCTCGCGCGGCTCGAATCGGGCGGCGTGCAGGCCGAGCGCGAGCCGTTCTCGCTCGTCGATCTCGTGCAGGACGTGTTCCAGAAATTCGAACTCGCCGCGCAATCGCGCGGCGTCGCGCTGCATGCGCGGATTCCGCCGCGCGTGCCGGTGGTGTCGGCCGATCTCGGGATGATCGAGCGCGTGCTGACCAACCTGCTCGACAACGCGCTGCGGCACACGCCTTCGCATGGCGAGGTCGAGATCGCGCTGGAGCCGCGGGGCGACCGCGTGGTCGTGACCGTGTCGGATACCGGGGAAGGGATTCCGGCGGCGCGGCGCGAAGGGCTGTTCCAGCGGCCGCAGCGGCCGATGAGCGGCGGCACCGCGACGAGCGGCGGGCTCGGCCTGTTGGTCGTGCACCGGATGCTCGCGCTCAACGGCAGCGGCATCCGGCTCGTCGACCGGCCCGGGCGCGGCGCGGTGTTCGAGTTTGCGCTGGCGGTCGCGGCGCCGGCGGCGGCCGACGCGCGCTGACCGCGAGCGGCGGCGTCATCCGCCGCGCTTGCGCCGCACGTCGCTCGGCGTCGTGCCGGTCCAGCGCTTGAACGCGTGGCGAAATCCCACTGCATCGCTGAAGCCGAGGGTGAGCGCGATGTCCTCGGTGCTGAGCGTGGTCGTGCTGAGGTAGTCGATCGCGAGCGCCTTGCGCACGCTCGTCAGCAGTTCGCTGTACGACGTGCCTTCGGCTTCGAGCTTGCGGCGCAGCGTGCGCGAGGTCATGCACAGGATCTCGGCGATCGCGTCGATGTCCGGGAATTGTCCCGGCGTGCGGGTGAGTTCCTCGTAGACGCGCCGCGTGATGCCCGACTGGCTGCGCAATTCGTCGAGCAACTGCGCACAGTGCGACGACACCTGCGCGGCGGTGATCGGGTTCGCGAGCTGCGGCGCGCGCGTGAGCCACGCCGCCGGATAGCTGAGCACGTGATGCGGCTGGTCGAACGCGATCGGGCATTCGAGCGCGTCGGCCAGCAGCGCGCCGTGCGGCGGCCGCGGCTGCGCGAACTGCGCGCGCGCCGGCACGCACCATCCGCCCATCACGTCCTTGATGATCGTTACGTGCAACGCGAACTGCATGTCGATCAGGAAACGGTACAGCGGCTCGTCGAGATCGGGCAGCGCGACTTCGTGCCGGTCCGGGAACAGCCACGATGCGGTATCGCCCTGTTCAACCCAGCGGATCGGCAGCATGCCGTTCGCGAGCCGGTGATACTTGACGGCCGAATCGAACGCATGCGCGAGCGATTCCGAGCACAGCATCGCGTAGCCGTACATGCCGTAGCTCGACGCGTGCAGCCGGCGGCCGACGCGCACGCCGAGGTCGGTGTCGTCGTACCGGCCGACCGCATTGCGCGCGGCCGTCAGGAACTGCAGCGGCGACGTGAGCGCAAACGGGTCCGCGACGTTGGCCAGGGTGAGGCCGGTGCCGGCGAGCACCGTCGCCGGGTCGAGGCCGGCTTGCGCGGCCACCTCGACCAGCACGGCCAGCTTGGCCGGCGTGAAGCGCTGCTCGCGCAACGCGTGGGCGGAAGCGGCGTCCGGCAGCCGGGCGGGACGGGCGTCGGTCGGTTTCAAGAGCGCACTGCGCGGCATGGCGGGTCCTGCGTCCGAATCGATATCGTTGACGGCACGCAATTCTGCGCGGGAACGCTCCCATCCGCCAGCGGGTTCACCCTGATACACGCCGGCGCTACGCGGCATCACCCGGGCTGGAAGACGCCTGCCTGCCGCGCGAACGGTTTCGCGCGCCGGTTCCACGTGTTGATCCGCGCGGGCGGTCAGCCCCGATCGCCGGGATGCGCGCGCAGAATCGCGTCGGTGAATTCGACGAAGCCGCTGCCGCCCGGGCCTTGCGTGATCCAGCGCGGCGGCGCGGGCAACTGCGGCAGATACTCGACCACGGTGCTCATGCCGGCCGTATGCGCGAAATAGCCGAACATCGGCGCGTCGTTCGTGGAGTCGCCCGAATAGGCGACGCAACCGGCCGCCGCACCGGCCTCGACGCCGAACGTATCCGCCAGCACGCGCAGGGACATCGATAGCTTGTCGTACCCGCCGACCCAGCCGATCACCCACAGGTTGTTGATGGTCGCGTCCGCGCCGGCCTCGAGCAGCGCGTCGAGAATCCGCTGGTCCTGGTCGCCGCCGCCGCGGGCGTACGCAAGCGACGTCAGTCTGAAGTCCTGGTCGTCCGCGTGGCGGGCGGCGGGGACGGCCTTCGTGACATGCCGCGCGATGCGCCGGAGCGCGTCGCGCGCGCCGGCGAGCGCATCGTCGGCGTGCCAGTAGCGGCGTTCGGCGCCGTGTCGGTCCGGGCCGCGCCGGATGAAGAGCCCGCCGTTCTCCGCGATCACGCCGTCGACCGGCCACATCCGTGCCATCTGGTCGCACCAGCCGGCCGGCGCGGCGGTGACCGGGATCACGCGGATGCCGCGCGTCTGCAGCCGTTCGAGCGCCGCATAGGTCTGCGCGGCCAGGCGACCGCGATGGGTCAGGGTCTCGTCCATGTCGGTCAGCACGAATCGAACGGACGAGAAGGTGTCGGCGGGGGCCAGGGCGAGCGGCTGCATGGTCTCGGCGAATGAGGAGCGGTCGTCGATTATGAAGAACGGTGGCACGCCGCGCCATGCCGCTTGCTGCTTTGCAATTCGCGCCCGGGAATATGCGCGTGGCGGCGTCCGGCGGGGTTGCCCGGACACGCCGGCGTGCGCGCGTGTCCGTTTCGATCATGTTTTCGGCCGCCCGGATCATTTGCAAAGCGCGTCGCGCGGGCGATAGTCGCCGGTCAGGCGGCGGCCCGCGTCCTTCGGGCGTGCAGGCCGCCGTGCGAACGGTACGCATGCTGGCGTGCCGTCCAAAGAGGAGTGAGACATGACGAAGAGACACTGGACCGGGTCGTATGGCTCGATCCCCGCCGAGATCGACGCCGATCGCCATCCTTCCGTCAGCGCGCTGCTGGACGACGCGATGCGCCGCTTCGCCGATCGTCCGGCGTTCCATGCGTTCGGCCGCACGCTCACCTATGCCGACGTCGAGCGCCTGTCGACCGCGCTGGCCGCGTATCTGCAGCGGGTCGTCGGGGTGCGCAAGGGCGATCGCGTGGCCGTGATGCTGCCCAACGTGCTGGCGTTCCCGGTCGTGTTCGTCGCGGTCGCGAAGATCGGCGCGGTCCAGGTCAACGTGAATCCGCACTACACCGCGCGGGAACTCGAGCATCAGCTCAACGATGCCGGGGTCGAGGTGGCGGTCGTCTGCGGCGGGTCGATGGGCACGTTCGCGGACGTGGTCGGCCACACGCGGGTGCGCACCGTGCTGAGCGTGGGGCGCGAGGATCTCGGCGTCGTCGATGCGCCGGCCGGCGCCTGCGACGCGCTGCCGCCCGGTTCGAACGCGCTCGCGCAAGCCATCGCCGCCGGCGAATCGCTCGCGTGCGAGCCGGTGGCGCTGAGCGGCGCGGACTTGCTGCTGCTGCAATACACGGGCGGCACGACCGGCTTGTCGAAGGGCGCGGCGCTGTCGCATCGCAACCTCGTCGCGAACATCACGCAGTTCGCGGCGATCGTGCCGGATGCTCGCCGGCCGGGCGAGGAAGTCGTCGTCACCGCGATCCCGCTGTATCACATCTTCGCGCTGACGGTGAACTTCCTGTCCTACTTCGCGATCGGCGCGCGGAACTGGCTCGTCGCGAACCCGCGCGACATGGACGGGTTCATCGACGTGCTGAAGGCCGCGCGGCCGACGGTGTTCGTCGGCGTGAACACGCTGTACGCGGGGCTCGCCGGCCATCCGCGCCTGAGGGAGGTCGACTGGTCGCGGCTGAAGCTGTCGGCCGGCGGCGGCGCGGCGGTGATCGACGTGATCTCGTCGCGCTGGAAGGCGGTGACCGGCAACTTCATCCGCGAGGGCTACGGGCTGTCGGAAACGTCGCCGGTCGTGTCGTTCAACCCGCAGTCGATCGACCGGTTCACGGGCACCACGGGCCTGCCGTTGCCGTCGACCGACGTGAAGCTGCTCGACGAGCAGGATCGCGAGGTGGCGATCGGCGAAGCGGGCGAGATCTGCGTGAAGGGGCCGCAGGTGATGAGCGGCTACTGGCAGAAACCGGACGCGAATGCGGCCGCGTTCACGGCCGACGGCTATTTCCGCACCGGCGACGTGGGCGTGTTCGACGCGGCCGGCTTTCTGCGGATCGTCGATCGCAAGAAGGACATGATCATCGTGTCCGGCTTCAACGTGTACCCGAACGAGGTGGAAGCGGTCGCGACCGCGCTGCCGGGCGTCGCGGAATGCGCATGCATCGGCGTGCCTGACCCGCGCACGGGCGAGGCCGTCAAGCTGTTCGTGGTGCTTGCGCCGGACGCCGACGTGACGGAAGCGCAACTCGTCGCGCATTGCCGCGCGAGCCTGGCCGCGTACAAGGTGCCGAAGCTCGTGCGCTTCGTCGACCGGCTGCCGAAGTCGACGGTCGGCAAGATCCTGCGCCGGGAACTCAGCCGCACCGACTGATGAGAGCGACGCGCCGCGCGGCCGCCGCTGCGCGGAAAGCCCCGAAGGTGGCGCGCGGGCCGCTCAAGTACAATGCGCTCGGTTCGATCGACGGGGACGCGATGACCGGCTCAGATTCACTTTCCGCCCGGCCCGGGCGTGCGCTGCCTTCGCCGAGCGCGACGGTGCCGATCTCGCTCGTCAACGGCTTTCTCGCGAGCGCGGGCGTGCAGCGCGACGAGGTCGAGCGCTACCTGCGCGGCGCCGGCATTCCGATCGAGCTGCTCGGCGAGCCGCACGCGCGAGTGACGGAGGAGCAGTTCTCGACGCTGTACCGCACGCTCGCGATCGATCTCGACGACGAGATGCCCGGCATCTTCTCGCGGCCGCTGCGCGGCGGCACGCTGAAGTATCTGTGCCTGAGCCTGCTCGACGCGCGCAACCTCGAAACGGCGCTGCATCGTTTCGGGCAATTCTTCCATATCCTGCTCGACGACTTCTTCGTCGAATCGAAGCGCGACGATCTCGTCGCGCAGGTGCTGCTGCGTCCGAACGACGCCATTGGGCCGATCGGCGCGCTCGGCCAGGAGCTGATGCTCAAGCTCGTGCACGGCGTGTGCTCCTGGCTGATCGGGCAGAAGATCCCGCTGCTGCAGATCGAGTTCGCGTGCCCGCGGCCGCGCCATGCGGTCGATCACCTGTACTTCTTCACCGGCGCCGTGCAGTTCGACTGCGCGCGCACGCTGATGCGCTTCAGCGCCGATTATCTCGACGCGCCGATCCGGCAGAGCAAGCGCAACCTGAGCAAGTTTCTCGCGCGCGCGCCCGGCGACTGGATCTTCGAATCGTTCAGCGAACAGCTCGTGTGCCACCGCGTGCGGCAGTACCTGTCGGCCGCGCTGCCGGATCTGCCCGCGATCGACCAGGCGGCCGAGCACCTGCATTGTTCGGTGCGCACGCTGAGCCGCCACCTGGCCGCCGAGGGGACGACGTTCCAGGTGCTGAAGGACGAGCTGCGGCGCGATATCGCGATCCAGCGGCTGACCGACACGCCGGACACGATCGCGGCGATCGGCGCCGATATCGGCTTCGACGATCCGAGCGCGTTTCATCGCGCGTTCCGGCACTGGACGGGGAGTACGCCAGGGACGTACCGGCGTCGGGCGTGACGCGGGCGCGGAGTGGTGAGTCGCAGCTTCCCGGATCTGAATCCCATAAGCGGCTCCCTTGCGGTTTTCACTGCCGGGTTTTCAGCGGACACTCCCATAACCGGCGCCCCTTGCTGCTCGAGCCGGGCACGCGGGCGCGCGCTTGATCGCTTTTTTGGCGCCCTTTATCGCGATTTCCGATGCGGACGAATCGGGCGCTGATGCCCGCCCGACGGGCTTCTCGGCCGCGTGCGGGGGGCGCCGCCCGCGCGCGACGTGGCCGATTTTGTCACCATGTGGGCCGGATATGACAATGAAAATCCGGCATCCCGGCGTTAGGATGGCCCATCACGTCGCCGGTTCTGGCCGGTTTTGCCGTACCGGACCCCGTGGCGCCCTATTCACCGCCTGATTGGAACATCGACCATGAGCTATAACGCCCCCGTCAAGGACATGCTGTTCGTGCTGAAGGAACTCGCGGGCATCGACGCCGTTGCGCAGTTGCCGGGTTTCGAGGATGCGGGTTACGACACGGCGCAGGCCGTGCTCGACGAGTCCGCGAAATTCTGCGGCGAGGTGCTGGCGCCGCTGAACGTCGAGGGCGACCGCAACCCGAGCAGCTGGAAGGATGGCGTCGTGACCGCGACGCCGGGCTTCGGCGAAGCGTTCCGCCAGTTCGTCGAAGGCGGCTGGCAGGGGCTGCAGCATCCGGCCGAATACGATGGCCAGGGGCTGCCGAAGCTGATCGCGACGCCGTGCATCGAGATGCTGAACGCGTCGAACCTGTCGTTCGCGCTGTGTCCGCTGCTCACCGACGGCGCGATCGAGGCGCTGCTGACGGCCGGCACCGACGAGCAGAAGCAGCGCTACGTGCCGAAGCTGATCTCCGGCGAATGGACCGGCACGATGAACCTGACCGAGCCGCAGGCCGGCTCCGACCTCGCGCTGGTGCGTTCGCGCGCGGAGCCGCAGGGCGACGGCACCTACAAGGTGTTCGGCACCAAGATCTTCATCACGTGGGGCGAGCACGACATGGCGGACAACATCGTCCACCTGGTGCTGGCGCGCACGCCGAACGCGCCGGAAGGCGTGAAGGGCATCTCGCTGTTCATCGTGCCGAAGTTCATGGTCAACGACGACGGCTCGCTCGGCGCGCGCAACGACGTGCACTGCGTGTCGATCGAGCACAAGCTCGGGATCAAGGCGAGCCCGACGGCGGTGCTGCAATATGGCGATCACGGCGGCGCGATCGGCTATCTCGTGGGCGAGGAGAACCGCGGCCTCGAATACATGTTCATCATGATGAACGCGGCGCGCTTCGGGGTCGGGATGCAGGGGATCGGCGTGGCCGATCGCGCGTACCAGAAGGCGGCCGAATTCGCGAAGGAACGCGTGCAGAGCCGCCCGGTGGACGGCTCGGCCAAGCAGTCGGTGACGATCATCCATCATCCGGACGTGCGCCGGATGCTGGGCACGATGCGTGCGCTGACCGAAGGCGCGCGGGCGCTGGCCTATGTGGCCGCCGCGCACAGCGACATTGCCCACCGCCATCCGGACGAGGCGACGCGCGCGCGTCATCAGGCCATCTACGAATATCTGGTGCCGGTCGTGAAGGGCTGGAGCACGGAGATGGTGAACGACGTGGCGAGCCTGGGCGTGCAGGTGCACGGCGGGATGGGCTTCATCGAGGAAACCGGCGCCGCGCAGTACTACCGCGATGCGCGGATTCTCGCGATCTACGAAGGCACGACCGCGATCCAGGCGAACGACCTCGTCGGCCGCAAGACGCTGCGCGACGGTGGCGCGGTCGCGAAGGCGCTGATCGCCGAGATCGGCGAGACCGTCGCGGCGCTCGGCAAGCTGGACGGCGCGGCGGCCGCATCGATGAAGGCGCAGCTGGAGAAGGGCGCTCGCTCGCTGTCGTCGGTGGTGGACTACGTGCTGGCGAACGCGAAGCAGGACCCGAATGCGGTGTTCGCGGGCAGCGTGCCGTACCTGAAGCTCGCGGGCGTCGTGCTGTGCGGCTGGCAGATGGGGCGTGCACTGTTGGCCGCGCACGCGAACCGCGCGAGCGATACGGCGTTCTTCGACGCGAAGATCGCGATCGCGCAATGCTATGCGGAGCACGTGCTGGTGCAGGCGAGCGCACTCGAAGCGTCGATCGTCGGCGCGAAGGGCAACGAGAGCGTGCTCGCGTTGACGGAAGACCAGTTCTGACCCACTGACGGTCGGGACGCAGCAGGAGACAGGATTTTGACCACACAGGACTTGCTCGCGCAATACGGCCCGCGCGAATCGATGGAATACGACGTCGTGATCGTCGGCGGCGGCCCGGCCGGGCTGTCTGCCGCGATCCGGCTCAAGCAGCTGGCCGCCGAGAAAGGCACCGAGATCGGCGTGTGCGTGCTCGAGAAGGGTTCCGAGATCGGCGCGCACATCCTGTCGGGCGCGGTGATGGACCCGCGCGCGATCACCGAGCTGTTTCCCGACTGGAAGGAACGCGGCGCGCCGCTCGACGTCGAGGTGAGCGAAGACCGCTTCCTGTTCCTGTCCGAGAAGAGCGCGGTGACCACGCCGAACTGGGCGCTGCCGGACAACTTCAAGAATCACGGCAACTACGTGATCTCGCTGGGCAACGTGACCCGCTGGCTCGGCCAGCAGGCCGAGGCGCTCGGCGTGGAGATCTTCCCCGGCTTCCCCGCTGCCGAGATTCTCTACAACGACGACGGTTCGGTGAAAGGCGTCGCCACCGGCAACATGGGCGTGGGCAAGGACGGCGAGCCGACCGAGAACTTCCAGCTCGGCATGGAGCTGCACGCGAAGTACACGCTGTTCGCCGAAGGCTGCCGCGGCCATCTGGGCCGCCAGCTGATCTCGAAGTTCAAGCTCGACGCGAACGCCGATCCGCAGGCATACGGGATCGGCATCAAGGAACTGTGGGAAATCGACCCGGCCAAGCACAAGCCGGGCCTCGTGATCCACACGGCCGGCTGGCCGCTGAAGTCCGACACGTACGGCGGCTCGTTCCTGTATCACATGGACAACAACCAGGTGGTGGTCGGCTTCGTGGTGGGCCTGGGCTACACGAACCCGTACCTGTCGCCGTTCGAGGAATTCCAGCGCTACAAGACGCATCCGTCGATCCGCGCGTTCCTCGAAGGCGGCAAGCGCGTGTCGTACGGCGCGCGCGCGATCACGGCCGGCGGCCTGCTGTCGCTGCCGAAGACGGTGTTCCCGGGCGGCGCGCTGATCGGCGACGACGCGGGTTTCCTGAACGCATCGCGGATCAAGGGCAGCCACGCGGCGATCAAGACCGGCATGCTGGCCGCCGACGCCGCGTTCGACGCGGTGCAGGCAGGCCGCCAGTCGGACGAGCTCAATGCGTACCCGGATGCGTTCAAGCAATCGTGGCTGTACACGGAGCTGTACCGCGCGCGCAACTTCAAGCAGTGGATGGCCAAGGGCCTGTACCTGGGCACGCTGATGGTGGGGCTGGAGCAGAAAGTGATGGGCGGCAACGTGCCGTGGACGCTGCATCACCAGCATGCGGACCACGAGATGCTGAAGCCGGCGTCGCAGTGCGAGCCGATCGCGTATCCGAAGCCGGACGGCAAGCTGACGTTCGACCGGCTGTCGTCGGTGTTCATCTCGAACACGAACCACGAGGAGAACCAGCCGGCGCACCTGACGCTGAAAGACGCGAGCGTGCCGGTGAACGTGAACCTGCGCACGTACGCGGGGCCGGAGGCGCGTTTCTGCCCGGCGGCGGTGTACGAGTTCGTGAAGAACGACGACGGCGGCGAGCGCCTCGTGATCAACGCGCAGAACTGCGTGCACTGCAAGACCTGCGACATCAAGGACCCGACGCAGAACATCGTGTGGGTCACGCCCGAAGGCGGCGGCGGGCCGAATTATCCGAACATGTAACGCAACGCATCCCCGCGCCCATGGGCGCGAACGAACCGGAGTGAGACGATGAGCAATGCAGCGAAGGAAGTCGTGGTGGTGAGCGGTGTCCGTACCGCGATCGGTGATTTCGGCGGCAGCCTGAAGGATTTCTCGCCGACCGACCTCGGCGCGAAGGTGGTCGCCGAAGTGCTGTCGCGCGCGAACGTGCCGGGCGATGCGGTCGGCCACGTCGTGTTCGGCCACGTCGTGAACACGGAGCCGAAGGACATGTATCTCGCGCGCGTCGCGGCGATCAACGGCGGCGTCGCGCAGCACACGCCGGCGCTGACCGTGAACCGCCTGTGCGGCTCGGGCCTGCAGGCGATCGTATCGGCCGCGCAGACGATCATGCTCGGCGATGCCGACGTCGCGATCGGCGGCGGCTCGGAGAGCATGAGCCGCGCGCCGTACACCGTGCCGGCCGCGCGCTTCGGCCAGCGCATGGGCGACGCGAAGCTCGTCGACATGATGCTCGGCGCGCTGCACGACCCGTTCCAGACGATCCACATGGGCGTGACGGCCGAGAACGTCGCGAAGAAATACGACATCTCGCGTGACGCGCAGGATGCGCTGGCGCTCGAATCGCATCGTCGCGCGGCGCGCGCGATCGCGGAAGGGCGTTTCAAGGACCAGATCCTGCCGATCTCGATCCGCACGAAGAAGGGCGAGGTCGCGTTCGATACCGACGAGCACGTGCGCCACGACGCGAGCGCGGACGATTTCACGAAGCTCAAGCCGGTGTTCGCGAAGGAGAACGGCACCGTGACGGCCGGCAACGCGTCGGGCATCAACGACGCGGCCGCCGCCGTGCTGATGATGAGCGCGGACGCCGCACGCGCGCAGGGCGTGAAGCCGCTCGCCCGCCTCGTCGCGTATGCGCACGCGGGCGTCGATCCGGCGTACATGGGTATCGGCCCGGTGCCGGCCACGCAGAAGGCGCTCGAACGCGCCGGCCTGAAGATCAGCGATCTCGACGTGATCGAAGCCAACGAGGCGTTCGCGGCCCAGGCGTGCGCGGTCACGCAGGAGCTCGGCCTCGATCCGGCGAAGGTCAACCCGAACGGCTCGGGCATCTCGCTCGGTCACCCGATCGGTGCGACCGGCGCGCTGATCACGGTGAAGGCGCTGTACGAGCTGAAGCGCATCGGCGGGCGTTACGCGCTCGTGACGATGTGCATCGGCGGCGGCCAGGGGATTGCGGCGATCTTCGAGAACATCTGATAATCGACCGCTCAGCATCCGAATACACAGGAATCGTCATGGCCATCGAAACCGTCGGCGTCGTGGGCGCCGGAACCATGGGTAACGGCATTGCGCAAACCGCCGCCGTTGCAGGACTGAACGTCGTGATGATCGACGTCAGCGACGCCGCGCTCGACAAGGGCCTCGCGACGTTGAAGGGCAGCCTCGAGCGGCTCGTGTCGAAGGACAAGCTCGACGCGGCCGCCCGCGATGCGGCGCTCGCGCGCATCACGACGTCGACCGACTACGCGAAGCTCGCCACCGTCGACATCGTGATCGAAGCCGCGACCGAGAACGTCGAGCTGAAGGGCCGCATCCTGAAGCAGATCGAGGCCGTCGCGCGCCCGGACGCGATCATCGCGACCAACACGTCGTCGATCTCGATCACCGCGCTCGCGGCGCCGCTCGCCGATCCGTCGCGTTTTCTCGGCATGCACTTCTTCAACCCGGTGCCGCTGATGCCGCTCGTCGAGATCATCCGCGGGCTGCAGACGAGCGACGCGACCGCGTCGGCCGTGCGCGCGCTGACCGAGCGTTTCGACAAGTCGCCGATCGGCGTGCGCAATTCGCCGGGCTTCGTCGTGAACCGGATCCTGGTGCCGATGATCAACGAAGCGTTCTTCGTGCTGGCCGAAGGCATCGCGTCGGCCGAGGAGATCGACGCGGGGATGAAGCTCGGCGCGAACCACCCGATCGGGCCGCTCGCGCTGGCCGACCTCGTGGGCCTCGACGTGTGCCTCGCGGTGATGGACGTGTTCGTGAAGGACTTCGGCGATCCGAAGTATCGTGCGTGCCCGCTGCTGCGCGAGATGGTGTCGGCGGGGCGGCTCGGGCGCAAGACCGGGCGTGGGGTGTACGACTACAGCAAGTAAGCGGCACTTCATCCCACTTCGCGCGGCCGCCTTCGGGCGGCCGCTTGCATTGTGCGGCACGCATGGCGCGATTACGCGTCGAGTACCGACAAATCGCGCGGCAGCATGCGCTTGAACATCGTGAGCAACTGCCGCGCCGCCTTCGGCGGCAGCGTGATCGCGTGGCGCACTGCCGCCGCGATCTGGATCATCATCAACTCGGCGAATGCGCTGCGCTGCGCGCGGGTCGTGTCGGGCGCGACTTCCGCCAACGCATTCGCGAACAGGCCGGCCAGGAATTCTCCATCCGCGCGGTCCAGCGCCTGCAGCGCGTGATCGGCCTGCGTCGCGCGCCAGATGTCGCGCATCAGCGGCTCGTCGACGAACATCCGGTAGTAGCTGTCGGTGATGCGCGCGAGCGTGGCGTGCAGGTCGTCGATGGTCTTCATTCCCGCGAGGTCGCGCCGCACGCAATCGTGCCCGACTGCGTTGTAGCGCTCCGCGAGCGTCCCGATCACGGCCGCCTTGTCCGGAAAGTACTGGTACAGCGAACCGAACGAGATGCCCGTGCGTTCGACGATGTCGCTCATCCGGAGCGCGTCGCAGCCTTTCTCGATCATCACGTCCGACGCGCACGCCAGGATGCGCTCGAACCGCTCGCGGCTGCGCTGCTGTGTCGGTACCAGCCGCGCGCGCGCCGGCGCGTCCGCCGCCGCGTCGGGCTCGTCGTTCTGCCCCGATTTTTGTCGGCCCATGCCGCCTCCCGAAAAACTTGACGTTGCTAAGGCGAGAGTCTATCGTGTTTTTAAACACGAGAAATTCTCGCGTTTTTAAAAAAGGAGACGCACATGTCCGCACTTCCCATCCTCATCGTCGGCGGTTCGGGCAAGACGGGCGCCCGCGTCGATGCCCGGCTGCGCGCACGCGGCCTCGCGACGCGGCCGGTGTCGCGCACATCGGCTGTTCGCTTCGACTGGACGGCGCCCGAGATCTGCCCCGCCGCGCTCGACGGTGTGTCGACCGCCTATGTGACCTACCCGCCCGATCTGGCCGTCGAAGGCGCGGTGGACGCGACCGGCGTATGGCGCGCCTGACCATGATCGCGTTCGTGACTTCAGCGTTGCTGTGGGGTTCCGCCATTGGCTGCGGGCTGATGGCCGGCGTGTACTTCGCGTTCTCGACGTTCGTGATGACGTCGCTCGGACGGCTCGCGCCGCAGGCCGGCGCGGCCGCGATGAACGCGATCAACGTCGACATCGTGCGTTCGCCATTCATGCCGCTGTTCCTCGGCACGACGCTGATGGCGCTCGCGCTCGTCGTGATCGCGCTGTTCGATCGCGACTCGCCGGGCGCGATGACGGCGCTCGCCGGCGGCGTGCTCTACGGGTTCGGCATGTTCGCGGTGACGATGGCCGTCAACGTGCCGCTCAACGATGCGCTTGCCGCAGCCGATCCGGCCACGGCGCAAGGCGCGGCGCTGTGGACGCGCTACCTGCACGACTGGACGAGATGGAATCACGTGCGCACGGTGGCGTCGGCCGCCGCATGCGCATGCTTCATCGCGGCAATCGCGGCGCGCTAGCGGTAGCGGTAGCGGTAGCGACAGCGCGGCCGTTACGCGTAAAAAGCCGACGGCGACATCCCGAAGTGCCGCTTGAACATCGCGGAGAACGCACTCTGGCTGCTGTAGCCGTGATCCATCGCCACGGTCAGCACTTTCTCGCCGTGCGCCAGACGCTTGAGCGCGAGCAGCAGCCGCGCCTGCTCGCGCCAGCGGCGGAAGCTGAGCCCCGTCTCGCGCCGGAACGCGCGATGCAGCGTGCGGACCGACAGGCCGAGCAGGTCGGCCCACTCGGCGATCGTGCGCAGGTCGTCGGGCGTGGCGACCAGCGTGTCGCAGATCGTTCGCAGGCGCGCATCGTGCGGCCACGGCAGGTACAGCGGCAACAGCGGCGCGACGGTCACTTCGGCAAGCAGCAGGTGCATCAGGTGATCGTGGCGCGAGCCCGGCGCGTAATCGAGCGGCACGTCGACCGCGGCGAGAATCAGCTCGCGCAGCAGCGGATGCACTTCGACGACGCAACTGCGCGCGGGCAGGTGCTCGACCGCGCCCGGTTCGACGAACACGGTACGCATCTGCACGTCGCCGCTCATCTGCACCGTATGGTCGAGGCCGGCTTCGAGCCAGACGCCGCGCGTCGGCGGCACGACCCACGACGCGCCTTCCGATTCCACGTGCATCACGCCCTCGATCGCGTAGAGCAATTGCGCGCGTCGATGGCGGTGCGGCGCGATCGACGTGCCGTGCACGTACGTGGCCGCCATCGCCGACACGGGCATCGGCGTCGATTCGTAGCGCAGGTGCGCAAACGGCGGGGTGGACTCGCGTGTCCGATTGGCGACAAGTCGTGACATTTTGGCGTGAGACAGGCAGTGGGCGGGCGGGCACGATGGCGTTCCGATTCACGCCAGCCTCCCTGTCACGATATTAATCCGTCAAACGCGATGAACAAGTCTCCTTTTCTGCTCCCCTTCTGCGCGATCGCGCTGTGGGCCGGCAACATCGTCGTGTCGAAGCTGTCCGCCTCGACGATCGACCCGTCGGCCATCACGTTCTACCGGTTGCTGCTTGCGGTGGCGCTGATGAGCGTCTTCACGCTGCGCCCCGCGTGGCGCAATCGCGCGGTGCTCGTCGCGCACCTGCCGAAGCTCGCGATGCTCGGCTTTCTCGCGATGGCGCTGTTCCGGAGCCTGTCCTACGAGGCCGCGAAGACGACCAGCGCGACCAACATGGCGATCATCACCGCGCTCGTACCGCTGATGACGATGCTGCTGAGCTCGCTGCTGCTCGGCGATCCGCCCGGCGCCGGCATGATCGGCGGCGGGGTGCTGTCGCTCGCGGGCGTCGTTTACCTGATCGCCGAAGGTCACCCGACGGCGATCGCCGCGCGCGGCGTGCATCTCGGCGACCTGCTGATGCTGGCCGCATCGGCCGCGTACGCGCTGTACGGCGTCCTGCTCAAGCGCTGGCGCATCGGCGCGCTGCCGGCCTGGCAGTCGACCTACGTGCAGGCGCTGGCCGCGCTCGTATTCATGGTGCCGATGTTGTTGCGCTTGCCCGCGCAGGCCGCGTGGCCGACGCGCGCGAGCATGCCGCTGATCCTCTACGCCGGCGTGCTGGCGTCGGTGGTGCTCCCGTATCTGTGGATGCGGGGCGTGCGGCTGCTCGGCCCGAGCCGTTGCGCGATGTTCATGAACCTGCTGCCCGTGATGACGGCCGCCGGCGCGATCGTGCTGCTCGGCGAATCGCTGCGGCCGTATCACCTGATCGGCGGCAGCGTCGCGCTGCTCGGCGTCGCGATCGCGCAGCGCTTTCCGTTTCAGGCCGGTGGGGCGCAAGGAGTCCGTCAATGAGCGCCCATCCCGACATGCAGGACCTGATGGCCGCGCTGCCGGACGGACGGGCATCCGTCGCCGCGCCGGCGCTCGCGCGTCAGCTCGAGCGGATCGCGACCGCGCTCGAGGCGCTCGTGGGCACCCGGCCACCGGCGGCCGTCGATTTCGATGCGGCCATCGCGTTTCGCTGGCGCGGTTTCGGCGCGGGCCATCAAACGGCGCCGCTCGAACCGATCGCCGCGCCCGCGCTCGTCGCGTTCGACGCGCTGCGCAACGTCGGCCGCCAGGCGGCGATCGTCGAGCGGAACACGCGGCAGTTCGTGCAGGGGTTCGCGGCCAATCACGTGTTGCTGACCGGCGCGCGCGGCACCGGCAAGTCGTCGATCGTGAAGGCGTGCCTGCATGCGTTCGCGGCGCACGGCTTGCGGCTGATCGAGGTCAGCAAGGAAGGGTTGAACGATCTGCCGGCGATCGTCGAGCTGGTGCGCGCGCGGCCCGAGCGCTACCTGGTGTTTTGCGACGACCTGTCGTTCGAGGCCGGCGAGACCGGTTACAAGGGGCTCAAGACGGTGCTCGACGGCTCGGTCGCGAGCGACCTGTCGAACGTGCTGGTGTACGCGACGTCGAATCGACGCCATCTGATGCCCGAGCAGGCGAGCGACAACGCGAACGTGACGCGCGCGGAGAACGGCGAGCTGCACCCGGGCGACGCGGTCGAGGAGCGGATTTCGCTGTCGGAGCGCTTTGGGATCTGGGTCACGTTCTACGGCTTCACGCAGGACGAGTACCTCGCCGTCGTCGAGAGCCGTCTCGGCGCGGCCGGTTTCGATGACGCGCGGATTCGTGCGGCGCGCGAGCCCGCGCTGCAGTGGGCGCTCGAACGCGGCGCGCGCTCGGGCCGTATCGCTGTGCAATTCGCGCGCGATTACGCGGGACGGCTCGCGGACGAAAGCGGCGAGGGCGCGCCCGTGCGCCCGGCTGCCTGAGCCGCGCGCTACAGCAGCCGCTCGGACAGCACGCGGAACGCGACGTCCGGCACGACGAAGCACAGCGGTTCGCCGGTCGCGCCGATGCGGGCGAGGAAGTCGCCGCCGCCGGTGGGTCCGACCGTCTTCAGCGGTCGGACCGCGTCCACGTCGATCGGCAGGTCGATCGACGCATGGGCAAGACGATCGCAGTCTTCCACATGGGCGACGGCCGCGTGCTGCAGCGACAGCGCGGCGACGGCCGCGCGCCAGTCGTCGAAGAACGGGGCGAAGGCGTCGGGCAGCGTCCGGTCGTGTGACGCCTCGGCCGTGCAGCGGAAGTCGGGCGCGCTGCCGCCGCTGCCCGCCAGCCGCGTGTCGTAGCGGCCATCGCGCGCCGCGTGCGTGAAGGGCCGTGCGAGATGCGACGGCAGTGCGTCGCTGAACAGCCGGCTGCCGAGTGCATAAAGCGGATGGTCGAACACGTTCTTCACGAACAGCACGGTGCGCTCGGCCGGCGCGCCGTGCGGCAGCGTGTCGACGTAGAGCCGCCAGTTGCTCTGCAGCGGCGATGGAAACACGCGCCGCAGCGGGCCGGCGAGACGCGGGCCGAAGTGCCGGTGCCGGTAGGTGAGCGTCGTGAACGGCGTGCGGCCGCCGCGGCTCGCGAGCGTGACGCCACGCGGCACGAGGTGCGCGACGGCCGCGACATCGACGATCCACGTGCAATACACGACCTGTTCGACGTCGCTCGCGAGCTGCAGGAACGGCAGCCGCGACAGCAGCGCGCGGCGTGCGCGCAGCAGCGGGCCGCTCGCGACGATCCGGTTGGCGAGCCGGCCGGCGAGGCCGGTGGACGGATAGACGAAGGCGTTGTCGTAGCGCATGGTCGGCATTGTGCCGGGGTTGCCGCGTGCGCGGAAGAGGCGAGGTCTTTGGCCGAACCGCGTGCATTTGCCGGGGGCCGCCGCATGGTGCCGCTCGTGCGGCGGACCTCGCCACGATTCATTCCGGCCCGGGTTCGCGCATCTGTCGTCGCGGCACGTTCAGCCAACGCGCGATCCTCCCGCCCGCGAGTCGCCACTCGAACGGATTGCGGAAATCGAACGTGTACAGTTCGCGTCGAAGGTACGGCCAGTACCCCCGCAGGCTCCGGGACGCCCGGGCGCGCTCGATGCGCGAGGGCCGCCACGTGTTGTGCCAGGGGAAGTTCGTCGCCACGCTCGAGCGCCGTCGCGGTAACCGGAAATTGAGCGCATACGCGTACCGCGGCTGATCCGAGAGGTTCGCCCCCGCGGCATGCAGCGTGCGCCCCGCATGCACGGTGCAGTCTCCCGGCATCAACGGACATGCCACGGCGTGCGCCGGATCGAATCCGTCGACACACTCGAGCCCATGTGCGGTCACGTCACCCCCGAGCGGACCATGCGGAAGGACGTCGTACAGATGAGATCCGGGGATGAACTGCATGCATCCGTTGTCGACCGAGACGGCTTGCAGCGGAATCCAGAAGTTGACTTCGCGATGCTCGATACGCGCGTCGGTAAACGCGTCGTCCTGGTGCCACGGCGTCACGGTGCCCGTACGCGACTGCTTCAGGAAAAAACTGTCACCGGCAAAACGAACCTCCGGGCCGAGCAGCGCCTGGGCGATCTCGAACGCGGCGCGACGGATACGGAGTGCCGATAGCCGACGCTCGAAATAGGAGGCCCAGTGGAGCTGGAGCAGTTGAGGCCCGGCATCGCGCCCGTTCGTCTCGGGATAGAAATCGAACATCAGGCCCTCGGCGTAGCCCGTGCGGCTGCCGAGCAGACGATGGCCGATTTTGCGCAAGTCTTCGATCTCCGATGGGTCGATCAGCCGGTCGATAACCGCAAAGCCGTCGTGATGGAACCGGGATCGAAGATTGGCTTGCATTGGCGCCTTGACGATGAGTTCACGGATCGCGAAGCGATGCGGATGGCCGCTGGTTTTTCGATTTTCGTATTTTCGCGCGCGGCGCTTCTGTTCGATACCTTACGTTGGTTGCCGACCGCGGCAACCCGTACGATTTTTTCGCATCCGCCGGGCGACGCCGCACGGTGCGGCGCGTGCGAGCCATGTCGACGGCCGGTCTTGACGCGCGGGGCATGCGTGCGAAGGCCGGCCGTTCGCGCGTCAGTACCCCGACGCGCCGCCGCCCTGATCGGTCACGATCGCCACCCCCGAGCTCGTGCCGAGCCGCGTCGCGCCGGCTTCGAGCATCGCGAGCGCGGCCGCGCGGTCGCGCACGCCGCCCGACGCCTTCACGCCGAGCGTCGGCCCGACCGTGCGGCGCATCAGCGCGACATCGGCGAGCGTCGCGCCGCCATGGCCGAAGCCGGTCGACGTCTTCACGAACGCGACGCCGAGATCGCGGCACATCTCGCACACGCGCACCTTCTCGTCGTCGGTCAGCAACCCCGTTTCGAGAATCACCTTGAGCGGCACCGAGCCGCAAGCGCGATGCACGGCGTCGATGTCGGCCTTCACGTCGTCGGCGCGGCCGCTTTTCAGCGCGCCGAGGTTGATCACCATGTCGATCTCGCCCGCGCCCGCCGCGATCGCGGCGGTGGCTTCGAAAGCCTTCGCGGCGGACAGCCCCGCGCCGAGCGGAAAGCCGACCACGGCGCAGACGAGCACGCCGGTTTCAGCCAGCTCGCGCGCGGCGAGCGGCACGTTCGCCGAATTCACGCAGACCGAGTAAAAGCGATGCTCGGCCGCCTGGCGGCAGAGTTCGCGGATCTGCGCGTCGCTCGCGTCGGGCGCGAGCAGCGTGTGATCGATGGTTTGGGCGAGTTGGGCGTTGGAAAGCGGCATGTGTCAGGACTCCACGGATCGTGTGCGCAAAGGGCACACGGAAAGTTGATGTTTTCACATCGGTTTGTTACAAATACGACATTCCGGCCGGGTCTGCGCGCCCGGCACGACGGGCGACTCACGTGGCGGGCACGCAGGATACAGGCATGGAAACAAAGAAGGGCGAGCGGATCAAGACATTGATGAACGTGCTGCAAGGGCAGAACGCGATTCATCTGAGGGAAGTCGCCGAGCTGTTCGGCGTGTCCGAAATGACGATCCGCCGCGATCTCGCGGACAACCCGCACGGCCTCAGCCTGATCGGAGGCTACGTGACGCGCCATTTCGCCGCGCAGCGCAGCGACATCGGCGAATACCTGATCAGCGCCGAGAACAACCGGCAGACCGAGGAAAAGCGCCGCATCGGCAAGCTGGCCGCGCAATTCGTGACGACCGGCGACACGATCTTCGTCGACTGCGGGTCGACCACGCCGTTCATCGTCGATTTCATCCCCGACGACCTCGAATTCACGGCGGTCTGCAATTCGCTGAACGTGTTCGCGAAGCTGCAGCAAAAGCCGCATTGCAACGTGATCCTGTGCGGCGGCGCGTATCACCGCCAGAACATGGTGTTCGAATCGGTCGCCGAAACGGGCATTCTCGACTCGGTGCGCGTGTCGAAGGCGTTCATCTCGGCGGCCGGCGTGAGCGAACGCTGCGGCGTCACGTGCTTCAATTTCCACGAAGTCGATGCGAAGAAGAAGGTGATGGCGCGTGCGCAGAACCGCTTTCTGCTGGTCGACCACACGAAATTCGACGAAGTGCGCGCGGCCTATTTCGCCGAACTGACCGACTTCAACTACGTGATCTCCGACGGGCAACTGAGCCGCCGCTACGAAACGGCGATCCGCGAGCACGGGATCGCGCTCGTGACCTGATGCGGCGCGGGCGTGCGGCGCGCGCTGCGTCGCGCTTTTCATCACATCACGCATCGCGGGCTTCCGCCGCGCTGAGGTAGCCGGTGACCACTTCGAAGCAGCGCGATGCGCCCGGCGCCAGTGCCGCCACGTGGCCCTTGCGGCGTTCGGCTTCGTAACCCTCCGGCTCGCAGGTCGACGGCAGCGCGAACGCGGCCACCTGCTGATCCGCGTTGTAGAGGACCCAGCGCGTCGCATGCGGAAATTGCGTGGGGCGGTACGCGGTGTGGAACGCGCCGCCGTCCGGATGGGCGAGCCGGAAATGCGCGACGCCGTCGGCATCCGTTTCCACGTCGTTCATGAAGAACACGATCTCCGGGTCGTACAGCGCGGGCGCATCGAGCGTCGCGAGCCGCGCCGGTTCGCGCGCGAGCGTGGCCGTGTAGTCGCGCCACGCGGCGGTCGGTTTCACGTGCGCGGGCACGCTGTCGCGCAGCCGCATGCCGCCGCGCGGCAGCGACTGCACGAAGCGGCCGCCCGGCACGTACGCGTAGTTCAGGTGGGCCATGTACATCAGGTCCATCGGCGTGCCGCCGAGGTTCGTCACCTCCATCGCGATCGTCATCCGCGCATCGTGCTCCGCCAGCCGCACCGACGGACGCGCGACGTAGTGGCTGCCGAAGCCCTGCACGTATTCGTATTCGCCGGTCACTTCGACCGTTGCGCCCCGCGCGTCCGTGCCGACGACGAGGCTCGCGCGGTCCATCGGCGCGCACGGCATCTCGCCGTGCAGCGCGTGCGTGTCGTCCGGCCCCGGGCAGCCGTTGCGCAGCAGCCCGCTGTGGAACATGAAGCAGCCGTAGGTATCGATGATCGACGTCGCGCGCCTCGGCTGCCGGAACATGTGCTTCATCGTCAGGTCGCGGTCGTCGAATTCGGCGGCCCAGATCATCTGGCCGAGATACGGCAGCACGACGAGATGGCCGCGGCGGTTCTCGAGCTTCAGCGCCTCGACGCCGGACGGATAGGCGAACGCGGTGACGGTGAGGCCGTCGGTGCGGTACAGCGTGCGCGGCGCTTCGCGGAAGTCGTCGCGTCGCAGTTCGATCTCGCCGCGCATGGTCAGGCTCCCGACGTGTTGCGCGTCGCGGCGTAGCGCGTGGACGCATGGCTGTCGGCCGCCGCGTCGGGCGTGGCCGCCGGCAGGTGACGCAGGCAGTAGAAGCCGTAGTACACGATCACGACGAAGCACAGCAGCGGCACCGCGAACGCGAGCTGCATGTTGCCGCCGGTGTGATCGGAGATCAGCCCCTGGATCAGCGGCACGACCGCGCCGCCGACAATGCTCATCACGAGGATCGAGCCGCCGTATTCGGTGTCCTTGCCGAGGCCGTCGATCGTCAGCCCGTAGATCGTCGGCCAGCACGGGCCGAGGAAGATGCTCACGCACACGGCCGCATAGACGGCGGTGATGTTGTGCACGCTGATCGTGTATGCGAGCAGCGCGATGCACAGGATGCCGTAGACGATCAGCACCTTGGCCGGGCCGACGCGCTTCATCACGAGCGTCGCGACCAGCTTGCCGACGAAGAACGCGAAGAAGGTCGCGAGCAGGTAGCGCGACGCGCCGCGCTCGGTGAGGTCGCCGATCTGCATCGCGAGCCGGATCGTGAAGCTCCACACGCCGACCTGCGCGCCGACATACAGGAACTGCGCGACCACGCCGGCGACGAAGCGCCGGTTGCCGAACAGGCGCGCGAGCGTGCCGCGCGCGTCGATCCGGTGCGTGACGGTACTCGCCGCATTGCCCTTGCACGCCGGATAGGGCGTCAGCGCGAACACGATGAACACCGCGACGAGCACGACGATCAGCCACTTGTACGGTTCGAGTGTGGCCTGGATCATCGCGAGCTGGTGCGTGTGCGCGTCGGCGGCCGACATTGCCGCGAGTTGCGCATGCGACGCGTCGCCTTCCTTGAAGATCAGGAAGCTGCCCATGTAGACGCCGGCCATCGCGCCGAACGGATAGAACGTCTGCGAGATATTCAGCCGCCGCGTGCTGGTGTCGCGCGGGCCCATCAGCGTCGAATACGAGTTCGACGCCGTTTCGAGGAACGACAGGCCCGCGGCGATCACGAACAGCGCGACGAGGAACATCCCGTACTTCGCCATCGACGCGGCCGGGAAGAACAGCAGGCAGCCGGTCGTGTAGAGCAGCAGGCCGACGAGGATCGTCGTCTTGTAGCTGAACTTCTTCACGACGGTCGCGGCCGGAATCGCGAGGAAGAAGTAGCCGAGATAGAACGCGGACTGCACGAATGCCGATTCGAAATCGGACAGGAAGAACGATTTCTTGAACTGCGCGATCAGCACGTCGTTCAGGTTCGCCGCGGTGCCCCACAGCGCGAACAGGCAGCACAGCAGCGTGAACGCGAAGAGGGGCGTGCGATTCAGGTAATAGCCGTCGGGGGCGTGTTCGATCCGGGTTCGGCTCATGGGTGTCTCCTTCCCAATGTCTCGTCGATGAAGGCGCCGGTCAGAAGCCGGCGTCGCGCAGGAAGCGTTCGAACGTCGCGGCGTCGGCGTACGACTTCTGCGTGCCGAGGCCCGTGACCGAATGCGCGGCGTACGCGGACGCATAGCGCATCGCATCGACCGCATCGCGCGACGCGGCATAGCAGCGCGCGAAGCAGCCGATATACGCGTCGCCGGCGCCCGTCGTGTCCCGCGCGTCGACCGGGACGCCCGGCACGTGATGCACGCCGTCGCGCGACACCAGCAACGAACCGTTGCTGCCGAGCGTGACGAGCACGTGCTTGAGCCCGCGTGCGACCAGCGCTTCGGCGGCGCGGGTCGCGCTCTCGCGCGAATCGACCGGCAGGCCCGACACGATCGCGAGCTCGGTTTCGTTCGGCACGAAGAATTCGACGGAACGGATGCGTTCGAAATCGAGGTCGGCGACCGCCGGCGCGGGATTCAGCAGCACCGGGATGCCGTGCCGCGCGCCGAATTCGATCGCGTGATAGACGGTGTCGAGCTCGATCTCGAGTTGCAGCACGATCAGCGCGCATTCGGCGAGCATCGGCGCGGCTGCGTCGATGTCGGCCGGCTGCAGGTGGCGGTTCGCGCCCTTGACGATCAGGATACTGTTGCTCGAATCGGGCTCGACGAAGATCGGCGCGACGCCGCTCGGCACGCCGGCGACCTTGCGCACGTGCGTGGTGTCGATGCCTTCGCGCTCGAAGTTGTGGATCGTGTTGTCGGCGAAGACGTCGTCGCCGACTTTCGTGACCATCACGACGCGTGCGCCCAGGCGCGCGGCCGCGACGGCCTGGTTCGCGCCCTTGCCGCCGCAGCCGAGCTCGAAGTTCGGGGCCTCCAGCGTTTCGCCCCGGACGGGCATGCGCGCGACATAGGTCACGAGGTCGACCATGTTGCTGCCGATGACGGCGATTGTCTCCATCTGCGTCTCTTCCTTGGTATGTGGGCGACGCGCGCACGTGGGCGGCGGCGGGTCGCGACAGGTGATAATAAAATCACATTAAATGTGAAAATGCAATCCTGTGATGTTAGGAGGGTCACTTCGGGGTCGGGGGCCGTCGCATGAGGACAGGGTGTGCGGCCTCATGGCCAGGTGGCGTGAGCGACGGGCCGAAAATGCCAGTAATGCACTCGAGAGGGCTTGGGGTTGCTCCTCTGGAATGTCGTGGCCGCAGCCCTCACTCCTTCGTCGTGTTGGCCAATGGCAATTTCCGACGCATGAAAGGTCACATGGCGATTGCGCCGCCGGCTGCTCGTCAGGACTGCGCGCACAGGCCGGACGGGACGGGAATTCGCCGCCTGGCTCCGCAACCGCACGCCAGGCTGACCGGCTGATTACGGTTTTGTCATCTACGCCATTCGCGCTTGCACGCAGGGGTGCCGCGTCGCCGTTTCCCGGTAACATCGCCGGATGTCCCCACGAACGCGACGGAGCCGGCCATGCGCATCCTGATAGTCGAAGACGAACCGAAGACGGGCGCGTACCTGAAGAAGGGGCTCGAGGAATCGGGTTTCAGCGTCGATCTCGCGAAGGACGGCGGCGAAGGGCTGACGCTCGCGCAGGAAGAGCGTTACGACGTGATCGTGCTCGACGTGATGCTGCCCGTGCTCGATGGCTGGGCCGTGCTCAAGCGGCTGCGCGACACGCACACGACGCCGGTGCTGTTCCTGACCGCGCGCGACGACGTGCAGGACCGCGTGCACGGCCTCGAACTCGGCGCCGACGACTATCTCGTGAAGCCGTTCGCGTTCGTCGAGCTGCTCGCCCGCATCCGCACGCTCGCGCGTCGCGGGCCGCCGCGCGAGACCGAACATCTGGCGGTCGGCGATCTGGAAATCGACGTGGTGCGCCGCCGCGTGAAGCGCGGCGCCACGCGGATCGACCTCACGCCGCGCGAATTCTCGCTGCTGCAACTGCTCGCGCGCCGGCAGGGCGAGGTGCTGAGCCGCACGCAGATCGCGTCGTACGTGTGGGACATGAATTTCGACAGCGACACCAACGTCGTCGAGGTCGCGATCCGGCGCCTGCGCGCGAAGATCGACGACGCGTTTCCGGTCAAGCTGATCCATACCGTGCGCGGCGTCGGCTACGTGCTCGAACCGAAGGACGACGCATGACGCGCCCGCGCTCGCTGGCCGCGACGCTCGCGCTCGCGTTCGCCGCGACCACGCTGGCCGCGTTCGCGCTCGTCGGCGCGTATGTGTATGCGGGGCTCGAGCGGCAGGTGAACACGCAGGACGATCTCGACATCGTGCTGGCCGCGCGCCACACGCGCCGGCTCGCGGGCGAACTCGAGTCGCTCGATGCGGCGCGGGCGCACGCGGAGCGGCTGACGAGCCAGGTGCTGGGCAACGAGGCGCTGTCGATGGCCGTCGTCGATGCGGGGGGCGACGTGCTCGCGCGCCACAACGTCCGGCTCGCCGCGCTCGACGATGCGCCGGCGGCCGCCTCGACGCCGCTGGCCGACGCGCAACTGTTCACGCCGCACGCGGTGCCGGTTCCCGCGAACGACCGGATCACGGCCGATCGCCTCGTCACGTGGACCGCCGACGGCGGCACGCCGATGCGCGGCGTCGTGATCGAGGCCGCGCTCGGCGACCGCACGCCGATCCGCATCGCGATCGCGCGCAACATGCGCGACCGGGCCGATCTGCTCGACGGCTACCGCGACCGGCTCAAGCTCGCCGGCGGGCTCGGCGCGCTGTTCGCGCTGCTGCTCGGCTACGGGCTGATCCGCAAGGCGCTCGCGCCGCTGCGCGAGATCGTCGACGACACCGGCCGGATCACGGTCGACAAGCTCGACACGCGGCTCGACGCGTCGCGCGCGCCGCCCGAGCTGCGCGCGCTCGTCGATGCGCAGAACGCGATGCTCGGGCGCCTGCAGCAGGCGTTCGCGCATCTGTCGCAATTCAGCGCCGATCTCGCTCACGACCTGCGCACGCCGCTGAACAACATGCGCGGCGCCACCGAAGTCGCGCTCGCGCGGCCGCGGTCGGTCGACGAGTACCAGACGCTGCTCGAATCGAATCTCGAGGAATACGACCGTCTCGCGCGGATGATCGAGAACGTGCTGTTTCTCGCGCGCGCCGAGCATCCGAGCTTCGTCACGCGGCAGCGCGCGTTCGACGTGCGCGAAGAACTCGAGCGCATCGCGGAGTATTTCGAAGGGCTCGCCGACGAAGCGGGCTCGACATTGCGCGTGGACGGGCACGGGCAACTGACTGCCGATGTCGAGCTGTTTCGTCGCGCGGTCGGCAACCTGCTCGCGAACGCGCTACGTTACACGCCGGCCGGCGGTGTCATCACGCTCGCCGTCGATGAAACGCCGGATGCGGTACGCGTCGTCGTCGAGAATCCGGGCGAGCCGATCGATCCTGCATTGCTGCCGCGGATCTTCGACCGCTTCGTGCGCGGCGACCCCGCGCGCAGCGGCGGTGCGCCGGGCGGCACGGCCGGGCTCGGCCTCGCGATCGTGCGCTCGGTGATGGAGCTGCACGGCGGCACCGCGCAAGTCGAAAGCGATGCGCGCGGCACGCGCTTCGTGCTCACGTTCAACCGGCCGCCGGCTGCGTGACGGCGGGTTCGGGCCGCACGGCGGCCGCGGGTTCCTTCGCACCGGTGTTCGATTCCGCGCCAGCGCTCGCGCTCGCCTGCCAGCCGCCGCCCAACGCCTTCAGCAACCCGACTTCGGCCTCGATCCGGCGCGCGTCGATCTGATCGGCGGTGCGCCGGTTCGTCAGCGCGATCGTCTGTGCGGTCACCACGTCCAGATAGCTGACGGCGCCCGCGTTGAAGCGATTCGTCGTCAGCCGCAGCGACAGGTCGGCCGCGTCGGTCGCGCGCTGCTGGCTGCCTGCTTCGGACGCGAGTGCATCGAGCGCGGACAACTGATCCTCGACCTGCTGGAACGCGACGAGCACGGTTTGCCGGTAGTCGGCGACCGCGCCGTCGTATTGCGCATGCGCGCCGCGCAGCGATGCGCTGCGGCGGCCGCCGTCGAACAGCGTGCCGGCGAGTTGCGGGCCGAGCGACCAGAACAGGCTCGGCGCGGCGAGCCACGGCGCGAAGAACGAACTTTCGAGGCCGGCGCTCGCCGACAGCACGAGATCCGGGAAGAACGCGGCCCGCGCCTCGCCGATCTGCGCGTTCGCGGCCGCGACACGGCGCTCGGCCGCCGCGATGTCGGGCCGTCGCTCCAGCAGTTGCGACGGCACGCCGGCCGGAATGGCTGGCACGTGGAACGCCTGCACGCGCGGCGGCAGCGCGAACGTCGACGCGCTCTCGCCGACGAGCGTCGCGATCGCGTGCTGCAACTGCGCACGCGACGCATCGATGTCGGTGTCCTGCGTGCGCGTCGATTCGAGCTGGGTCTCGGCTTGCGCGACCGCCGACGCGTCGATCGCACCGGCCGCCAGTTGCTGCTTGAGCAGCGTCAGCGCATCGGCGTACGCGTGCACCGTGTCGTCGAGCAACTGCTTCTGCGTGTCGAGCGAGCGCAGCGCGAAATAGTCGGTCGCGAGTTCGGCCGTGACCGACAGCTTCACGGCCTGCAGGTCGGCCGCGCTCGCGGCGGCGTTCGCCCGCGCGCCGGTCACAGCGTCGCGCACGCGGCCGAACACGTCGGGCTCCCAGCTTGCGGCGACGCCGGCCTGGTAGTCGGGCGTCGTCTTGCCGGCGAGCGACGAGCCGAGCCGGTTCTGCGACACGCGCGCACGGCTTTGCGCGACGCCTGCCGTGATCGTCGGCAGGAACCCGGCGTGCTGATAGTCGACCATCGCGCGGGCCTGTTGCAGATCGGCGACGGCTTTCTTCACCGTCTGGTTCGACACGTCGACGCGCGCTTCGAGCGCGTTCAGATCGGCGTCGCCGAACACGGTCCACCACGCGCCGCGCGCGGCGGCGTCGGCGGGCATCGCGGCGCGCCAGCCGGCCTGTGCGGCCGGTGCAACCGGTGCGCCCGCGTAGTGCGCGGGCACCGCGACGGCGGGTGGCGAATAGGGCGGCAGCGTCGAGCAGGCGGTCAGTGCCGCGGCGGCGCCGAGCGCGACGATGCGGCGAGCGAACGGAAGCGGATGAGGAAGGCGCATGGCAAATGTCTCGTGAGTCGTCGTCGATGGGTCAGCCGCGGGTGGGTGCCGGAGCGGGTGTCGACGCGGCAGGTGCGATGCCGGCCGCGCGCAGGGGCGGCACGTTGCGCACACCGGTCGCGGACGCTGGTTGCGCGGCCTGTGCGGCCTGTGCGGCCCGCGCGACCTGCGCAGACGAAGCCGACGAAGCCGCAACCGACGCCGCATCGTGGGAAGTCGACACGATCTTCACGACTTCCCCGGCCGTGATCGCATCGCCCGGATTGTCGATCACGCGATCGGTCGCCGCGAGCCCCGCGACGATCTCCACGCGCGTGCCGAAATCCCGCCCGATCTGCACGGTCTTCAGCGCGGTTTGCCCGTTCGCGCCGACGGTGGCGACCGTCACGCCATTCGGGCGGAACAGCAGCGCGCTGACCGGCAGCTCCAGCGCCGGCGCCGCACTCGGCAAGACGAGATGCGCTTGCGCATACGCGCCGGGCATCAGCGCGCCGTCGCGATTGTCGACGTCGATCTCGACACGCAGCGTGCGCGTGACGGGATCGATCGCACCCGCGCTGCGCGCGACCTGCGCGGCAAACCGCCGCCCCGGATACTGCGGCGTCGTCAGGTAGACGGAGGTGCCGGTCGACACGCCGGTCGCGCTGTCCTGCGGCACGTCGACGAACACGCGCAGCGTGTCCGTCTGTTCGAGATGGAACAGTTCTCCGGACAGGCCCGGGCTGCCCGGCGTGCCGCCCGCGGTGACCAGCGTGCCGACGTCGACGTTGCGCGCGGTGATCACGCCGTCGAACGGCGCGGTGACGGACTCGTACGACACGAGTTCGGCAAGGTGCGCGACGTTCGCTTGCGCGGACGCGAGCATCGCGCGCTTCGCGTTCATGTCCGCGACCTTCGTGTCGGTGTCCTGCTGCGACACCGACTGTGTTTTCAGCATGTCCTGCCAGCGCTGCGCGGTGGATTTCGCATAGTCGTAGTTCGCCTGCGCGCTCGCTTCGTCGGCGCGCGCCTGGCGCAACTGCGCGTCGAGATCGGGTGCGGAGATCTGCGCGAGCGTCTGGCCGGCCTTCACGTGCGTGCCGAGATCGACGCTCCAGTGCGCGATATAGCCGCTCGTGCGCGCATAGATCGATGCGTCCGCATACGGCGCCACCGAGCCGGGCAACGTCAGCGTCTGGTCGGCCGGCGCCGCGCCGGGCACGATGACCGACACCGGCAGCGCCTGCTGCGCGGCGACCTGCGCACGCTGCGCGGCGCGTGCATCGATCCGCGGCACGATGCCGAGCGCGAGCAGCGCGGCGGCGAGCGCGACGGCCGCGAGCGGCACGGCCAGCTTGCGGCCGCGGCGGGGCGGGGGGGTGTCGGAGGTGTTGGCGCGTGCGGCGGGCGGCGGCGTGTCGGAGGCGGCGCCGCGCGCGGCGGGCGGCGCGGCTGCGGGCACGGTGGCCGCTTCGGCGGCGGGCGGCGGGGCGACGGGTTCGATCGAGTCGTTCATGATGGGTCCGGGTCGGGCGAGTCGAAGGATGAGAAAGGGCGGCCGTCCGCACTCAACGCAGCGCAGGCGTATCGGGTGCGTCCTGCGCACCCCGCGCTGCCGCGGCATCGCGACGCCGCGCGAGCCACGCGTGGACGAAGCCGAACAGCACCGGCACGAACAGCAGCGTCGACACCGTGCCGAACGCGAGGCCGCCGATCACTGCGCGGCCGAGCGGCGCGTTCTGCTCGCCGCCGTCGCCGAGCCCGAGCGCCATCGGCAACATGCCGATCAGCATCGCGAGCGCGGTCATCACGACGGGCCGGAAGCGGCTGAAACCGGCGTCGAGCGCCGCTTGCCACGGCGGCTCGCCAGCGGCGAGCAGTTCGCGCGCCGAATTCACGACGAGAATGCTGTTCGCGGTCGCGATGCCGATGCACAGCATCGTGCCGGTCAGCGCGGGCACCGACAGCGTGGTGCGCGTGACGAACAGCATCCACGCGATGCCGGCGAGCGACGCCGGCAGCCCACCGACGATCACGAGCGGATCGAGCCACGACTGGAAGTTCACGACCATCAGCAGGTAGACCAGCGAGATCGCGAGCGCGAGGCCGCCGAGCAGGCCCGTGAACGACTCGTGCATCGCCTGCACCTGGCCGCGCAGCACGATCGACGAGCCGGGCGGCAGTTGCGCGCGCGCGGCGTCGACGAGCTTCGTCACGTCGCCCGTGACGCCGCCGAGGTCGCGCCCCTGCACCGACGCGAAGATGTCGAGCACCGGCTGCACGTTGTAGTGCGACACCACAGCCTGCTGCGTCGCGCGCGAGAACGAGCCGAGCGCGCCGAGCAGGTTCTGCGCGGGCGCACCCGCGGCCGGGCCGCCGGCCGGCGTCTGCGGCGCGCGCGCGGTGCCGGCGGGCAGCGGCACGTTCGCGAGCGACTGCAGCGAATTCACCGTGTATTGCGGCGTCTGCACGAGCACCGGATAGCTGACGCCGTTGCGCGGATCGAGCCAGAAGTTCGGCGTCGTCTGCGAACTGCCGGACAGCGCGATCAGCAGGTTCTGCGCGACGTCGCGCTGTTCGAGGCCGGCCTGGATCGCCTTCGTGCGATCGACGTTCACGTTGATCGCCGGCTCGTCGCCGGGCTGCTGGATGCGCGCATCGACGAGCCCCCGCACGCCGCGCAGCTTCGCGAGCAGCGTATTCGCGACCGCACGGTTCTGGTCGAGCTTGTTGCCGACGATCTGGATGTCGATCGGCGCGGGCAGCCCGAAATTGAGGATCTGGCTGACGATGTCGGCCGGCAGGAACGCGAACGTCACGCCGGGGAAAGATTGCGCGAGCACGTTGCGCAGCTTGGCGACGTACGCGGCCGTCGACGCATGATCCGGTTTCAGCGTGACGAGCACGTCGGCGTCCTCGGTGCCGATCGGGTCCGACGAGTCGTACGTGAGGTTGATCCCGCTCACCGGCACGCCGACGTTGTCGAGCACGCCGGCGAGCTGGTTCGCCGGAATAACGCTGCGGATCTTCGCTTCGACTTCGTCGGTGAGCCGCGCGGTTTCCTCGATTCGCGTGCCGGTCGGCGCGCGCAGATGCAGGCGGATCTCGCCGGTATCGACCGACGGGAAGAAGTCCTGCCCGGCGAACGCGTAGAGGCCCGTCGATGCGACGCAGGCGAGCAGGAACGCAGCCGCGAAGCGGCGGCGCCGCGCGATCGCCGCCGACAGCAGCGCGCGATAGCGCAGCCGCACGGCCTCGAAACGATGCTCGAACGCGGCCTGGAAACGCGCCACATGCACGAGGGGCGCGAATACGCCGCGCGGCGGCCGTCCGCCGCCTTTGGCGCGCATCAGCGCCATCGCGAGCGTCGGCACCAGCGTGCGCGAGAAGAAGTACGACGCGATCATCGCGAAGATCACGGCTTCGGCGAGCGGCACGAACAGATAGCGCGCGACACCCGTGAGCAGGAACATCGGCACGAACACGATGCAGATCGACAGCGTCGACACGAAGGTCGGCACCGCGATTTCGCCCGCGCCGGTCAGGATGGCCTCCTCGAGCGGCGCGCCGAGCTCGAGATGATGCGTGATGTTCTCGATCGCGACGGTCGCGTCGTCGACGAGAATGCCGACCGCGAGCGCGAGCCCGCCGAGCGTCATGATGTTGATGGTCTGGCCGAGCACGGACAGCGCGAGCAGCGACGTGAGCACCGCGAGCGGGATCGTGATCGCGATGATCAGCGTCGCGCGCCAGCTGCCGAGAAACAGCAGGATCATCAGCGCGGTCAGGCACGCGGCGATCAGCGCCTCGCGCACGACGCCCTGGACCGCCGCCTTCACGAACACGGACTGATCGTCGAGCGGCGCGATGTGCAGCGCCTTCGGCAGCCCGGCCGCGATTTTCGGCAGCATCGCCTTCACCTGGTCGATGATCGTCAGCGTCGATGCACTGCCGGTCTTCTCGACCGTCAGCAGCGCCGCGCGCTTGCCGTCCACCCGCACGATGTTGGTCTGCGGCGCGTAGCCGTCGCGAACGTGCGCGACGTCGCGCACGTACACGACGTTGCCGCCGATCGTCTTCACCGGCAGATCGTTCAGCGCGGCGACCGTCTGCGTGCTGCCGTTCATCTGCACGTTGTATTCGTGCGTGCCGATCTTCGCGGTGCCGCCCGGCAGGATCAGGTTCTGCGCGTTGATCGCGTTGACGACGTCGATCGGCGCGAGCCCCTTCGCCTGCAGCGCGCGCGTATCGAGATCGACGACGATCTGGCGGATCTTGCCGCCGAACGGCAGCGGCACGGCCGCGCCCTGGACGGTCGCCAACTGCGTGCGGATGAAGCTGTTGCCGAGGTCGTACAGCTGCTGCTCGGCGAGCGTGCCGCTCGACAGCCCGAGCTGCAGGATCGGCACGGTCGACGCGTTGTACGTGATGATGTTCGGCGGCAGCGTGCCGGGCGGCAGGATGCGCAGGATCGACGCGGCGTTGCTCGCGGCTTCCGCGATCGCGCGATTGATGTCGGCGCCCGGGTGGAAGAAGATCTTCACGACCGACACGCCGTTCAGCGACTGCGACTCGATGTGCTCGATGTCGTCGACGTCGGATGTGAGCGCGCGTTCGTAGTTCGACGTGATCCGCTTGGCCATGTCCTCCGCGGAGAAGCCGTTGTACGACCAGACGATGCTGACGACCGGAATGTCGATGCTCGGGAAGATGTCGGTGGGCGTGCGCAGCAGCGCGAGCGGCCCCGCGATGAAGATCAGCAGCGCGAGTACGACGAACGTGTAGGGCCTGCGTAACGCCAGCCGGACGATCCACATGATGGTGCTCCTCGAAGCAGGGCTCGGATGCGCATTCGATGCGACGAGCACGCAGTCTGCCGGCGCGGCGTTGACCCGACCCTGACTCGAGGATTACGAAACCGTTATCTGTGCGGGCGGCGGCAGCGTCGGCGTTTGGTGGTCTGCGGCTCGCCCTTGCTTTTTTATATGCCTTACAAGAAAGTAAGGCATATTGGAGGTGCCGCAATGACAGCAGCCACTATCACGTCAAAGGGGCGGGTCACCATTCCGGTGGACGTCCCAATCGCCTGGGCCTGGAGTCCGGAGACCGGATCGAATTCAGCTTCAACGAGGCAACGGGCCGGTATGAGATCTACCCGGCCACGCGCTCGCTCGCATCGCTGAAGGGCGTCGTGAAGAAGCCCGAGAAGCCGGTGTCAATCGAGGACATGAGTCGGGCCATCGTCGAACAGGGGCGTCCGCTCGATGATCGGACTGGATACGGCCGGATAACAAAACCGTAATCGAAGCCTCACCTTCAGGAAAGCGCGCGAATCGCAGAATGCATCCAACTCTTCATCGCATCGATGGGGAGCGGATGTCCGGCCTGATCTGCGGACGCGAACACGCCATCCTTGAGAGGTGAACATCATGAACAACCTGATTCGTGCAGTCCTGCTGTCCTGCGCACTGAGCGCACCGATCGTCGCATTTGCGCAAACCACCGACCATGCGGTCACCCGCGCCGAGGTGCGGGCCGATCTCGTCCGCGTCGAGAAGGCTGGTTATCGGCCGATCGGCACCGACCCGTACTACCCGGAAGACATCCAGGCCGCGGAAGCGAAGGTCGTCGCGCAGCAAGCGCAATCGGCCGCTGCCCAGCCAACAGACGCGGCCAAGACGGTTACGTCGTCGCTCGCATCGCTCGACGCGCAGCCGTTGTACGAGCATCACTGAGTGCGGTCGGCGACCGCCGTCGGCAGCCCGGCGGCGGATCGTTCGACGAGCGGCCCGCATGCCGCCGCGCGTCAGTTCTCGCCTTTCTCGAGCACGTTCTGCGTGAGCGCGATCGACGGAATCGTCGGCTTGAGCAGCGCGCGGCGCGCGCGGCGGCTCAGCCACTTCCAGCCGGCCACGAGCAGCAGCGCGACCAGCGGGATCGATGCGATCGTCCACGTCCCGTTCGGGTAGTCGAACGCCATCAGCACCAGCACGCCGAGCAGGAACAGCAGCGTGAGCCACGACGTCACGGGCGCGCCCGGCATCCTGAACGATACGTCCTCGACCTCGCCGCGCCTGACCGCGGCGCGGAACTTCATCTGGCACACGACGATGAAGCCCCAGGTGCTGATGATGCCGAGCGACGCGATGTTCAGCACGATCTCGAACACGCTCGACGGCACGAGATAGTTGAGCAGCACGCCGACCACGTAGATCGCGACCGTCACCAGAATGCCCGCGTACGGCACGGATTGCCCGCTCATTCGCGCGAGGAACGCGGGGGCGGAGCCGCCCATCGACAGCGAACGCAACACGCGCCCCGTCGAATACAGGCCGGAGTTGAGGCTCGACAGCGCGGCGGTGAGCACCACCAGGTTCATCACCGAGCCGATGCCCGGCACGCCGAGCGCGCCGAAGAACGTGACGAACGGGCTCTGACCCGCCTTGTACGCGCTCCACGGCAGCAGGCAGACCAGCAGCACGACCGATGCGACGTAGAAGATCGCGATGCGCCAGATCACGTTGTTGATCGCGCGCGGCAGCACCTTGCGCGCGTCCTTGCATTCGCCGGCGGCCGTGCCGACCAGTTCGACGCCCGCGAACGCGAACACCACGCCCTGCACCAGCACCAGCGCCGGCATCAGCCCGTGCGGGAAGAACCCGCCGTTGTCGGTGATCAGATGCATGCCGGTGCCGTGGCCGGCCACCGGCATGCCCGTGCCGAGGATCGCCGCGCCGATCACGAGAAACAGCACGATCGCGGCGACCTTGATCAGCGCGAACCAGAACTCCATCTCGGCGAACCACTTCACGCCGATCAGGTTCATCGTCGCGACGATGCACAGCGCGACGAGCGCGAAGATCCACTGCGGCACGGCCGCGAACGGCGCCCAGTAATGCATGTAGAGCGCGACGGCGGTGATGTCGACGATGCCGGTCATCGCCCAGTTCAGGAAGTACATCCAGCCGGCGACGAACGAGGCTTTTTCGCCGAGGAATTCGCGCGCGTACGACACGAAGCTGCCGCTGCTGGGGCGATGCATCACCAGCTCGCCGAGCGCGCGCAGGATCAGGAACGAAAACGCGCCGCAGACCAGATAGACGATCGCGAGCGCCGGGCCGGCGGCCTGCAGCCGGGCGCCGGCCCCGAGAAACAGCCCGGTGCCGATCGCCCCGCCGATCGCTATCATCTGCACCTGTCGATTGCCGAGGGTCTTGTGATAGCCGGCTTCGTGCGATTCGAGCCAGCTGCGTTTGTCGGTTTCGCCGGTTGTCGACGGGTCGGGAATCGATGCCATGACGGTATCCTCGCGCACGGATGGGATTGAATTCATCCCGATCGCGGGACGATCGGGACCACCGGTACCGGAGGACTCGCGCGCGGAATCGGGCGCGCTCGTCCTGATCGCGATTCGTCGGACGTGACGAAAGGCTCGGTACGTCGCGAACGTATGCAGCCGTAATTCCCGCCACAAACGGAATGCAAATTTGGACTGGGCGTGTTCGAATCCGCGCATAACGCCGCGGCGGCGGGTGAACCGGTTAGGTAATTTGGTGCGCCGGCGCGCACTGCGGGGGCAACCGTTACCGACGGCGCCGGTTCATGCACCGAAATGAGGAATTCGGTTTGCCGAAAGGTTCGCCGACATTTCCCTCTCCTGCCCGTGCGGCAAGCGTTTCACGGCAATGGCCCGGTTTTTGCTGGAGTGGTGTCGGCCGCGCAATCGTTGCGCGCTGCCCGACGACATACCAGACAAGGAAGATTCACCGTGAGCCCGACGACCCGACCGTTCCCCCGACGCACCTGGCTGGCTGCGCTGCTCGCCGCCCCCGTGATCGCGCTGTTCGCCGCCGCGCCGGCCCATGCCGATGCGCTCGACACCATCGCGAAAAACGGTACGCTGCGCGTCGCGGTGCCCGAGGACTATCCGCCGTTCGGCTCGGTCGGCACGGACATGCAGCCGCAGGGCTACGACATCGACATGGCAGGACTCCTTGCCAAGGCGCTCGGCGTCAAGCTGAAGCTGGTGCCCGTGAACAGCGCGAACCGGATTCCATACCTGACGACCAACAAGGTCGACATGGTGATCTCGTCGCTCGGCAAGACCCCGGAACGCGAGAAGGTCATCGACTTCTCGAGCGCGTACGCACCGTATTTCCAGGGCGTGTTCGGGCCGTCCGACGTGAAGGTGAGCGGGCCCGCCGATCTCACCGGCAAGACGGTCGGCGCGACGCGCGGCGCGCTCGAGGAGATCGCGCTGTCGCAGCTTGCGCCGAACGCGACGATCAAGCGCTTCGAGGACAACAACGCGACGATCCAGGCGTTCCTGTCGGGGCAGGTCCAACTGATCGCCGCCGGCAACATCGTCGCGGCGGCGATTCTCGCGAAGAATCCGCCGCGCCGCCCCGAGGTGAAGTTCGTGATCAAGAATTCGCCGTGCTTCGTCGGCGTCAACAAGAACGAACCGCGCCTGCTTGCGAAGATCGACGATGCGATCGCGCATGCGAAGCAGGACGGCTCGCTGGGCGAGATGTCGCGCAAGTGGCTCGGCCAGCCGTTGCCGGCCGGACTGTGACGCATCGCCGTGTCGCCTGATACGTCGCCGCGGCCGGGGTACCCGGCGTGGCGCGTGTCGTTGTCCGAACCCGAATTTATTCCCTTCCCATGAGCTACCAGCTTCAATTCGGCGAACTGTCCGAGTACGTCGGCGTGTTCGCGAGCGGCGCGGCGATCACGCTTGCGCTGACCGCGGTCGCGACCGTGCTCGGCGTGGCGGTCGGCGTGCTCGGCGCGGCCGCGTACAGCGCCGACGCGCGCGCGGCCGTGCGCTTGCGCCCGCTGATCGGCGCGTACGTCGAGGCGATTCGCAATACGCCGTTCGTCGTCCAGCTGTTCTTCATCTTCTTCGGCTTGCCGGCGCTTGGCGTGCATATCGACGAATACACGGCTGCGATTCTTGCGATGACGCTCAATCTCGGCGCGTATTCGGTCGAGATCGTGCGCGCGGGCGTGGCCGCCGTGCCGAAAGGGCATCTGGAGGCCGCGTCCGCGCTGGCGATGTCGCGCGCGCAGATGCTGCGCCACGTCGTGTTGCCGCAGGCGCTCGCCAAGGTGTTTCCCGCGCTGTCGAGCCAGATCGTGATCACGATGCTCGGCTCGGCCGTCGTGTCGCAGATCTCGGTGGCCGACCTGACCTACGCGGCCAGCTACATTCAGTCGCGCAACTTCCGCGCGTTCGAGACGTACTTCGTGATCACGCTCGCGTATCTGGCGATGGCGCTGCTGCTGCGCGCCACGCTCGGCGCGATGGGCCGCCGCCTGTTCACCCGCCGCGTGCGAGGTGCGCGATGACCGATTTCACGTTGGGGCAGATTCTCGCGAACCTGCTGCTGGCCGCGCGCTGGACGATCGTGCTGTCGATCGTGTCGTTCGTGACGGGCGGCCTCGTCGGCCTCGGGTTGCTCGTGATGCGCGTGTCGGGCTCGACGGTGCTGCGCGGCATCGCGAAGCTCTATATCGAAGTGTTCCAGGGCACCCCGTTGCTGATGCAGCTGTTCATCGTGTTCTTCGGCCTGCCGCTCGTCGGGCTCGACGTGCCGCCGTGGGTCGCTGCCACGGCGGGGCTCACGTTCTTCACCAGCGCGTATCTGGCCGAGATCTGGCGCGGCTGTGTCGAGGCCGTGCCGAAAGGGCAGTGGGAGGCGTCGGCCAGCCTGGCGATGAGCTACGTCGAGCAGTTGCGTCACGTGATCCTGCCGCAGGCCGCGCGCATCGCGATCGCGCCCACGGTCGGTTTCGGCGTGCAGGCCGTGAAGGACACGGCGCTGGTGTCGATCATCGGCTTCACCGAGCTGACGAAAGTCGGCATCGCGATCTCGAACGCGACGTTCCGGCCGTTCGTCGTGTATGGCCTCGTCGCGCTGATCTATTTCGCGCTCTGTTATCCGCTTACCCGTTATGCGCGCACGTTGCAAAGGAGATGGCATGCCGCTCGTTGAAACCCGGGGTCTCGAAAAGAACTTCGGCACCCATCATGTGCTCAAGGGCATCGATTTCTCCGTCGAGCGCGGGCAGGTCGTCTCGATCATCGGCCGCAGCGGCTCGGGCAAGAGCACGCTGCTGCGCACGCTCAACGGGCTCGAGAGCATCGACGCGGGCACGATTTCGGTCGACGGCGAACGCGTCGATGCGCGGCACGCGGACTTGCGTGCGCTGCGGCTGAAGGTCGGCATGGTGTTCCAGCAATACAACCTGTTTCCGCACCTGAGCGCCGGCCAGAACGTGATGCTCGCGCAGTCGGTGGTGAAGAAGGCGCACCGCCAGCAGGCGCGTGCGATCGCGGAACTGATGCTCGAGCGCGTCGGCTTGGGCGACAAGTTCGACGCGTTTCCGGAACAGCTGTCGGGCGGCCAGCAGCAGCGCGTGGCGATCGCGCGGGCGCTCGCGATGAAGCCGAGCGTGCTGTTGTGCGACGAAATCACGTCCGCGCTCGATCCGGAGCTCGTCGGCGAGGTGCTGGGTGTGGTCGAGCAACTCGCGCGAGAGGACATGACGCTGATCATGGTCACGCACGAGATGAACTTCGCGCGGGCGGTGAGCGACCGGATCGTGTTCATGCACCAGGGGCGCGTGTGGGAGAGCGGGACGGCCGACGAGATCTTCGAGCGGCCGCAGACGGTGGAGTTGACGCGGTTTCTGGGCAGTGTGCGAAACACCGAAACCGTGACGCGCTGACCGACGCCGCCGTGCGGCCCGGCCGCGATAGATGACAGGACCGTAATCGAAGCTTCACCTTCCGGACAGCGCGCGAATCGCAGAATGGACACCACTCCTCATCGCATCGATGCGGAGCGGATGTCCGGCCTGATCTGCGGACGCTAACACGCTATCTTCGAGAGGTGAACATCATGAACACGCTGATTCGTGCGGCATTGCTTTCCTGTGCGCTGAGCGCACCGATCGTCGCATTCGCGCAAACCGCCGACCATACGGTCACGCGCGCCGACGTGCGTGCCGACCTGATTCAGGCGGAGCGCGACGGCACGCTGCCGACGTCGAACTGGGACTATCCGCCGAGCACGCAGACGATCGCGCGCAATCGCGAGCTGTATGCGATCGCGCATGGCGACCGGCCCACGGCAATGGCCGCGACGTCGGCCGCCGTGTCGACGGCGAGCGCGCAATGAAGCGGGGTACGGTATCGGCACGCATGGCCGGGCTGGCGATCGCCGCGTGGCTCGCGGCGGCCGCGGCCCCGGCCCCGGCCTTCGCGCGCGGGCAGCCGCAACTGCCCGATGACGACGGCGGGCGCGCCAGCGTGCTGCACGGGCTGAATCCACGGTTCGATCCGCACCGCCATACAGTCGACACCCGGCCGGCGCACGCTCACGCCGCGCCCATCAGCCGCGCGCCGAGCGCGATGCCGCGCGCGGCGATCGCTGCGCTGGCGGCGCGCTGACGGGCGTCCCAGCCCGCCAGCGCGGCATCGAACGCGGCGCCGCGTGCGACGTCGCGCACGGCTTCGGCGAGGCCGACCGCGTCGTCCGCCGCTTTCGCGACGCCCGCCGCCGCGTGCGGGCGCACCATGCATGCGGCATCGCCGAGCAGCACCGCGCGCCCGACAGCCATCCGCCCGACCGCGAGATCGAGGATCGCCTGCGCGAACGGCGCGGCGGTTGCATCGACGAGCGCGGCGAGCGTCGGCGCGAGCATCCGGTCGGCGGCGTCGACGAGTTCCGCGCGGTGGTCGTCGCGCATCGCGCCGGGCGGCAGCGACCCGTCGCGCTGCGTGCCGTCGCGCGCAACGAACAGCGACGGCATCCGGTCGGACGCGAGACGCCGGTACCACACCCAGTTCACGCGTCGTTTGCCCGGTTCGATCGTGCCGTCGGCGCCGGGCACCAGATAGGTCAGGAACAGGTGCCGGTCGCCTTGCTGGAACGTGAATCGATCGCGCAGCAGAACGAGCACCTGCTCGGGCAGTGCGTGTTCGTCGACGAGCCCGCGCCACGCGACATAGCCCGCATACGTCGGCCGCACGTCCGGCAGCAATTGCGCGCGCACGGTCGAGCGGCCGCCGTCCGCGCCGATCAGCAGGTCGACCGTCTCGGTGCGGCCGCTCGCGAAATGCGCGACGATCCGCTCGCCGTCCGGTTCGAACCGCTCGAACGCGTCGCCCGCGTGGATGACGCCGGCGGGCAGCGCACGCTTGAGCGCCGTGTAGATCACGTTCCAGCCCGTCTGCGTCTGCGGCATCGCGAAGCGCTGCACGATCCGGTCGTGCGCATCGACGTAGATCCGGTCGATCGAATCGACGCCTGCCTCGCGCGGCAGCGCGACGCCGCCGAACGCGAACGCGCGCTCGATCGGCGGTTGCAGCACGATGCCGCCGCCGCGGCTGTCGAGTGCGTGCGGCGATTGCTCGAATACGCGGACGTCCCAGCCGGCCGCGCGCAGCGCGGTCGCCGCGAACAGCCCGCCGACCGATCCGCCGGCGATGACGGCCTTGCGGCCCGATCCGTGTTCCATTCGAGGTCCCCCGATGATGCCGCGTGCGGCGGGCGTGGCGTCAGCCGGCCCAGCCGCTCAGGAAATCGAGCAGCAGCGCGTTCACGCGCTCGGGCTGCTCCTCGTGCGGCAGATGCCCGCACTGCGCGATCGGCTCGGCACGCAGGTGGGTCGCCATGCCTTCCCATACGGCCTTCATGTCGAACATCTTGCCGACCGCGTAGAAATCCTCGCCCCAGATCGCCATGGTCGGGCACGCGATCCTGACGTCCGCATCGACGAGATCCTGCCGCACGTCTTCCGCGTTCGCGCGATAGTCGGCCAGCGCGCCGCGCACGGCCCCCGGGCGCCGATACGCGCGCACGTACGTGTCGAACGCATCGCCCGAGATCGCGTGCGGGTTGTAGCACCAGTCGGCGAAAAAGTAGCTGAGCCATTCGGCTTCCTTGCCGGCGATCAGCGCCTCCGGTAGGTCGGGCACCTGGTGGAACAGGAAGAACCAGTACGCGCGCGCCGTTTGCGCGGTCATGTTCTGCGCGACGATGCGCGTCGGCACGTTGTCCATCACGACGAGCCGCTCGACGCGTTCGGGGAAGTCCTTCGCGAAACGCGTCGCGACGCGTGCGCCGCGATCGTGGCCGACGAGCGCGATGCGCTCGATGCCGAGCGCATCGAGCAGCGCGGCGAGATCGCGCGCCATGTTGCGCTTGTCGTAGCCGGCCGCGGGCTTGTCGGTTTCGCCGTAGCCGCGCAGGTCGGGCACGATCACGCGATAGTGCCGCGCGAGCACCGGAATCTGGAAGCGCCATGCGAAGCTGGTTTCGGGGAAGCCGTGCAGCAGCACGACGACGGGCCCCGCGCCGGCATCGATGACGTGCTGGCGGATGCCGTTCGCCGTAACGGTGTGATGGGTGAGTGCGAGCGTGTCGGTCGTCATGGTGGGAATCCCGGTTCGATGCGGACGGTGCGCGATATGGCTCGCGTCCGATGCTGTCCGAGCATAGGCCACGTGACGAACATCGTGGCTGAATCGTTCTGAACTCCGGTGTGAGGCGGGGGCGCGGCGTGGCGGCCGGCTCGTCGGCGGTCGTCGCGCGTATGCGTCACCGCGCCGCACCGCGCGTTCAGAACGATTCAGTTCGTCGCCGTGACTTTCAGGGCCGCCTTCCCTAGTCTTGTTACCGAGCCGCCGCACGAGGCCGAAGCCCTTCGGCCGGCCCGGCCGACGGCACAACCGGAATGGACCATGCCTGACCTGATTTCCCCTGGAGCCCGCATCTCGGTCGGCCTCCTGCACCCCCTCGTGCGCGTGCAGTCGCCCGCGCCGCCGCTGGTCGCGCTGGCGCGCCCGTTCGGCATCGTCGTCCGCGAGCATGCGATTCCGCTCGTGCCGGCGCCGTTGCGTGCGCTCGCCGCGCAGGCCCGCGATGCGGACACCGTCGACACAACCGCGGAAGCCACGACATGCAGCCCGCGCAAGTAACGGCGGCGGGCGCGGCGGCCCCCGATCACCTGCGCGGCGAGGACGTGTTTCTCGCATCGATCGCCGGCTACGTCGACACGCTCGGCTTCGTCGCGTTGTTCGGGCTCTTTACCGCGCACGTCACCGGCAACTTCATCCTGATCGGCTCGGGCCTCGCCGGGGTCGGCCAGGGCCTCATGATCAAATGGCTCGCGTTTCCGGCATTCATCGCGGGCATCGTCGCCGCCCGCGTGCTCGATCACCGGATGCGCGTGCGCGGGCATGGCGCGCGGGCGCGCTCGCTGTACGCGCTGCAGACGATCCTGCTGGCCGGATTCATGCTTGCGGGCGTCGCGGCGTCGCCGATCGGCAGCGCCGATGCGCCCGCGACGATCCTCTGCGGGCTGCTGGGTGCGGCGGCAATGGGCGTGCAGAACGCGCACGGCCGGTTGACCGCGCGCACCGTCGTCGCGAACACCGTGATGACCGGTAACGTCACGCAGGCCGTCATCGATGCATTCGACTGGCTCGTGCCGATCGCCGCGCCGGCCGAACGGGAAGCGGCACGCGCGCGGCTGCGACGCACGTTGCCGCCGGTCGCCGGTTTCGCGCTCGGCGCGGGCGCCGGGGCGAGCGCCTACGTGTACGCCGGGTTCTGGGCACTGGCGTTGCCGCTCGCGGCGCTCGGTTTCCTCACCTGGCGATCCGGCCGGACTGGCGAACCCTCCGTGTCGCGCTGAGCGCCGATTCCGCACGCGGCGTCGGCTGCGTGCGCGACCGGGGCGGCGGCGAAGCCGCGCTGCGTTTCTTCATTTCCTTCAACGCTGATTTCGAGAACGGCTTGATGCAGGTCGGTAAGCGCGAGACCGCTCGACCGTTCGCGGAAAGCGCCGCGTCACACGAGCGCGGTGAACCGGTCGACGAGGTCCGGGTGACCGAGCTGTTCGACCCACCAGCGTAGCGCGTGCCCGGCTTCGTCGGTGCGCCACGCGATATAGCAATGGGTCGTGTCGCGCATGCCGGTGACTTCCCGCGCGACAAGCCTGCCTTGTGCGATCGCGGGCGCCGCGATGCAGTCCGGGAGCGTACCCACCGCGAGTCCTTCGCATTGCGCGGCCAGTTTCGCCGCGAGCGTCGGCACCGCGAGATACGGTTGGCCAGCATCAACCGCGACCGACTGCGGCTGAAGTTCGCGGGACGTGTCGGAGATCACCGCGCCGCGATACTCGACGATCGACGCCATCGACAGCGGTTCGGGCAGTGCAGCCAGCGGATGGGTCGGGGCGACCGCGAATACGTGCCGGAGCGTGCCAATGGGCTGCGCCACGATGTCCGGCAGTTCCGGCGGCTCGCCCGCCGCGCCGACGATCAGATCGGCTCGCCGCGAAATCAGCGCATCCCAGGTGCCGCCGAGCACTTCGGTGGAGAGGCGCAGCCGCGTGTCCATTTCCAGATCGTAGAACGCGTGGACGTATGGCCACATCATGTCGAAGGGCAGTATCTCGGCGATGCAGACGCGGACCTCGGTTTCCCAACCTTGCTCCGCGCGCTGCGCCTTCCGTTCAAGCTGTTCGGCGGCATGAAGCAGACGACGGCCTTCCTCGACGACGACGCGGCCCGCGCGCGTGAGCTTCGCACGACGCCCGCTGCGATCGAACAACGCGACGTCGAGATCGCTCTCGAGCTTTTGGATGAGATAGGTCAGTGCGGACGGCACGCGGTGCACCAACTCCGCCGCGTCGGCAAACGTACCGGTGCGGTCGATCGCGTCCAGTGCCTCGAGTGCTTCGAAAGACAGTTTCATGACGAGTTTCGCTACGACAAGGACATCAGACGGTGTCGCGCAGTCGAGCGACGCTGAATCCAATACTGTTCACAACGGTTCGTCGTCCGACGTACCGAGGCACGCACGCATGCGTGCCGACGGTCGGGCCTCCGCCGCGTTCGCTCGACGTCCGCCTGTCACGTCGGCGTCGATTCGCGGTGTTTCGCGGAAGCGTCGGCGTGTGCGCCGGGCAGCGCGCCGAACATGTGCTGGCTGCACTTCGCGTCGCGCCATGCGGTTCCCAGCCGGATGCCGTCGAACATCCGCCGCACCACGGGAAGAATCTGCTCGCCGGCCAGAATGCCGAGCAGGCCGACCAGGGCGATAGTCGGCGGCGCCGGCGATTGCACGCCGATCAGCGCGTAGACGACGCCGGCGAGGATGCCGGCGAGAAGTGAAGCAATGTACGGTTTCATAGGTTCTGAATGGAATGACGGCCGTTAAAAATACGGATAAATACCGGGCTGGCGTCGATCCGAAAATCTTGGGCCAGCCTATCAGGTCTGCGCGTTCGTCGTTAGCCGATTCAATGAAATTCAGATCTTTTCAGTTTGAATTAGGAGCGTGGCGAGAATCAGAACAATTAACTGGTGCGGTCGAAAATTCGCGTATTGAATGATGCAGGCCGACTGCCGACGCTTCCCGTATAGCGCATTGGATGCCTCGCGGATGTGTCGGCCAGGCAAGCCTCATTTTTCTCCGCGTCAAAGGACATCATCACCATGAGCAATCCGAAGCTTGAAGTACTTACTCCACACAACAGCCAGCTGATCTTCATCGACCAGCAGCCGCAGATGGCGTTCGGCGTGCAGTCGATCGATCGCCAGACGCTGAAGAACAACGTCGTCGGGCTCGCGAAGGCCGCGAAGGTCTTCAACATCCCAACCACGATCACGACGGTCGAAAGCGAGAGCTTCTCGGGCCATACCTATCCCGAGCTGCTCGACGTGTTCCCGAACCAGAAGACGCTCGAACGCACGTCGATGAACTCGTGGGACGACCAGAAGGTGCGCGACGCGCTCGCCGCGAACGGCCGCAAGAAGGTGGTCGTGTCGGGCCTGTGGACCGAAGTCTGCAATACGACGTTCGCGCTCTGCGCGATGCTCGAAGGCGACTACGAGATCTACATGGTCGCCGACGCGTCGGGCGGCACGACGCAGGCTGCGCACGATATCGCGATGCAGCGGATGGTGCAGGCCGGCGTGGTGCCGGTCACGTGGCAGCAGGTCCTGCTCGAATGGCAGCGCGACTGGGCGCGCCGCGAGACGTACGACGCGGTGATGGCGATCGCGAAGGAGCATTCGGGCGCCTACGGGATGGGCGTGGACTACGCGTACACGATGCTCCACAAGGCGCCGCAGCGCACCGCGACGCCGCACGAGTCGATTGCGCCCGTTCCGGCGAAGTAAGCGCGGACGACCGGCAACCGCCGATGCCGGTGCGGCGGGTTCGATGTGAACGCGCCGCATGGGCGCCATTGCCGCGGGCGGCGGACGTGAGCGAAACGCGCATGCCGCCCGCGGCACGCAGGTCGGAACACCGCGCCTGCATTTGAAATTGTCCGGGAGATTTATTGCATGGAACCTTATCTGGTTTCCCTTGGCGCGGGTGTGCTGATCGGTGTGATTTACAGCGCCATCAAGGTTCGCTCTCCCGCACCGCCGCTGATTGCGCTGGTCGGGTTGCTCGGCATGCTGATCGGCGTGCAAGCCTTACCCCCCTTGAAACAACTCTTTGGCTTCTGATCAACAAGAGGTGATGCATATGACCGCAACCGTGACCCAACCGGATCTGATCCTGCATAACGGACGATTCACGACGCTCGATCGCGCGAACCCCGTCGCGACGGCGGTCGCGATTGCCGCCGGACGCTTCGTCGCCGTCGGCGGCGAAGCGGACGTGATGCCGCTCGCGGGCCGCGCGACGAAGGTGGTCGATCTCGGCGGCCGCGGCGTGCTGCCGGGTTTGATCGACAACCACTGCCACGTGATTCGTGGCGGACTGAACTACAACATGGAACTGCGCTGGGACGGCGTGCCGTCGCTTGCGGTCGCGATGGAGATGCTCAAGCAGCAGGTCGCCGTGACGCCGGCGCCGCAGTGGGTGCGCGTGGTCGGCGGCTTCACCGAACATCAGTTCGTGGAGAAACGGCTGCCGACGATCGACGAACTCAATGCAGTCGCGCCCGATACGCCCGTGTTCATCCTGCATTTGTACGATCGCGCGTTGCTGAACGCGGCGGCGCTGCGTGTCGTCGGTTACACGAAGGACACGCCGGAGCCGCCGGGCGGCACGATCCTGCGCGATGCCGCGGGCAACCCGACCGGCCTGCTGCTCGCGAACCCGAACGCGACGATCCTTTACGCGACGCTCGCGAAAGGCCCGAAGCTGCCGTTCGAGTATCAGTACAACTCGACGCGCCATTTCATGCGCGAACTGAACCGCCTCGGCGTGACGGGCGTGATCGACGCGGGCGGCGGTTCGCAGAATTATCCCGACGATTACGAAGTGATCCGCAAGCTGCACGACGCGGGCGAGATGACGATCCGGATCGCGTACAACCTGTTCACGCAGAAGCCGAACGCGGAGAAGGAAGACTTCGTGAACTGGACGAAGAGCGTCAAGTACCACGACGGCACCGACTACTTCCGCAACAACGGCGCGGGCGAGATGCTGGCGTTTTCCGCGGCCGATTTCGAAGACTTCCGCGTCGCGCGGCCGGATCTGCCCGCGCAGATGGAGGACGACCTCGAAGGCGTCGTGCGCGTGCTCGCGGAAAACCGCTGGCCGTGGCGCATGCATGCGACCTATGACGAAACGATCAGCCGCGCGCTGGACGTGTTCGAGAAGGTCAACGAAGACATCCCGCTCGCCGGGCTGAACTGGTTCTTCGATCACGCGGAAACGATCACCGAACAATCGATGGACCGGATCGCCGCGCTCGGCGGCGGCATCGCGGTGCAGCACCGGATGGCGTACCAGGGCGAATACTTCGTCGAGCGTTACGGCGCGCAGGCCGCCGAGGCGACGCCGCCGGTCGCGAAGATGCTCGCGAAGGGGCTCAAGGTGTCGGCCGGCACCGACGCGACGCGCGTCGCGTCGTACAACCCGTGGGTGTCGCTTGCATGGCTCGTGGCCGGCAAGACGGTCGGCGGCATGCGCCTGTATCCGCAGCGCAACCTGCTCGATCGCGAAACCGCGCTGCGGATGTGGACCGAGTACGTGACGTGGTTCTCGAACGAAGAGGGCAAGAAAGGACGCATCGCGGTCGGGCAGCTTGCCGATCTGGTGGTCCCGGATCGCGATTTCTTCGCGTGCGCGGAGGACGATATCGCCGGCACGACCGCGTTGCTGACGGTGGTCGACGGGAAGATCGTGTGGGGCGCGGGGCCGTTCGCGTCGCACGACGCGCCGATTCCGCCGGCCATGCCGGACTGGTCACCGGTGCGCGAGTTCGGCGGCTATGGCGGCTGGGGCGCGACGCAGCGCAACGGCGCGCCGCTGCAGCGCGCGGCGGCCGCCGCGATGTGCGCCTGCGCGAACGAATGC
>NZ_CADFDM010000015.1:0-104565 GCF_902832985.1 Burkholderia sp. BCC0097 | reverse complement strand
TTGCGAGTCGTGTAAGGCTTTGATTTTTAAAGGCTCCCGGTGTGCCGGTAAAGCTCCGAAGGCAGGGGTTGCTGGTTCGATCCCAGCCGGGCGCGCCAAATAGCCTGATTCCAGGCGTCGAATTTCCCGATCCGTTTTTCCGCAGTAGTTCGAACGTGGTGTCACCGCACGGACGTATCGGCATCGCGTCGTCATTTCCCGCACCGGGTCCCACGCTAGTTCCCCGCCTTTCCGTTGTGCGAGAATCGCCCGCAACGACAACTCCAAGCGTCGATCGCGGCGGCCGTCCGCGCATCGCGCCGACTCCCGATGGCTGCCATTCCGTCCACCTCGACCGCAGTCGCCGCCTGCCCGCTGACCGATGCGCAGCAGGCGCTGCTCGCGCGTCTGCATGCGTATTCCCCCGACGATCCGCACGCGCCGCTGCCGTACAGCTGGCGCCTCGCCGAAGCCGAAGGCTGGTCGCACGACCACGCGCTGGCCGTGATCGACGAATACAAGCGCTTCGCGTTTCTCGCGCAGGCGGCCGGGCATCCGGTCACGCCGTCGGTCGCGGTCGATGCCGCGTGGCATTTCCATCTGCAATACACCCTCGAATACTGGGACGTCTTCTGCGCCGACGTGCTGCGCGCACGGTTGCACCATATGCCCGGTACCGGCGCGCCCGACGAGGCCGCCGTGTACACGCAGCGCTACCGCGACACGCTCGACAGCTATCGTCGGCTGTTCGGCTGCGAGCCGCCGGCAGCGATCTGGCCTCGTTCGGTCGACCGGACGGCCGAGGCCGAGGCGCAGCAGCCCGAGCGCATGGCCGCCGTGGCGCCGCGCCGCGCATGGCGCGACCGTCTGCCGAAGCTCGTATGGCCGGCGGCGGCCGCGAGCGTCGCCGCGACCTGCGCATCGGCGCAGGATCTCGACGTGCTGGACTACACAGGGCCGCAGTTTCTCGCGTTCTACGTGCCGCTTTGCGTCGTCGCATTGCTGGTGATCGTCTGTTTGCAGCAGATCGAATACCGTTGCCGGCGCAGGACCGTACTCACCCGTGAAGCGATGCCGGACCTGACACCCGAGGAGGCCGCGTACGTCGCGGGCGAGGAGTCGCGGGTCGTGCAGGTCATGACGCTGTCGCTGATCCAGGCGGGCGCGATCGACCTGAGGATGGCCGGTCGGCTGGGTGTTCGTGTACAGATTCGCGATGCGGCGCGTGCGGGTGATTACGCGGACGAGTGCGAATGGCTAGGCGCGCAACCGGGCGGGGAGGCGAGCTTCGGTGCGTTCCGCCAGCTTCTCGCGCGCCGGGCGTCCAGATATGCCAATGCGGTGCGTCGGCGCGACTGGCTGTGGGCACCCGGCGAGATGCGTACGGCGTGGCTCGTTGCGCGAGCGATCGTGCTGGTCGTGCTCGGAACAGGCGCGGCGAAACTCGCGATCGGGTTGAGTCGCGGCCGACCGGTGCTGCTGCTCGGCATCAGCATGGCGGGGTTCGCGATCGCCTACGGTATCGTCGTGCGGCATATGATCGGTTTCGGGCGGGGTGGGCTGTCGGTCGGCGGGCAGGCGACGCTTGCCGCCAACCGGAACGATCGCCGGGACGAACGCAGTACGCCGGATGATCTGCTGTGGGCAACCGCGCTGTTCGGCGCAGGTGCGCTGGCTGGCACCGCGTGGGCGATGCATGCGAGCGCGTTGATGGAGCCGCCGCCGCTGGCGGCCGCCGCGCGCGCCGGCGGATCGACCGGGTCGTCTGGCAGCGATTCGAGCACCATCGGGTCGAGCTGCAGTTCGTCGAGTTCGTGCAGTTCCAGCTCGTGCAGTTCGAGCAGTTGCGGCGGATGTTCGTCGAGCTGAGCGGACGGCCGGTGTCGTTCAGCGAGGCCCCGCCACGCGCGAGGCGGCAGGCCCATTGCTCCGAATAGCCGGGCGGAATGGGCTCAGATCGCCGTATTGCGTGCAGGCCTGCTTGGGTAACCTGTCAATCGACGCTATCCGTGCTGAAACGGTCGCCCGGGCGCGGCACGCGTCGCGCATGCCGTGCGCCGCCGCGCCGGCCGGACGCAATGACTGTCCGCCGCTTTGCCCAGCCTTTCATGACGACGCCTGCCTCCGACGCTTTCGCGCCTGTTCAACACGCCGCGACCCTCTGCCAGAACGGACAGTTTGCCGACGCGCTCTCGCGCGTTGCGCCATTGCTCGACGCGCCTGCGGTGGACGCCGCGGCGCTGCACGTCGCGGCCGTATGCGCGCTCGGTCTGAACCGACTGGCGGATGCCGAGGCGTGGTGGCGGCGCGCGATCGATGCGATGCCGGCGTTCGACCCTCCCTATGACGGCCTTGGTGCGCTGCTGGTGTCGCAGGGCCGCTTGCCCGAAGCCGAAGCGCTGCTGCGTCGGCAGCTCGCCTCCATCACGCCGTTGCGCGCGTCGCACCATCACCGGTTCGGCAAGGTGCTCGAAGCACTCGGCCGGCTCGACGAGGCCGAACAGGCGTTCGGGCAGGCGCTGCTGATCGAGCCGCGGTCGCCCGACGTGCTGACCGATCTCGGCAACCTGCTTCGCATCCTCGTGCGGCCGGCGGAGGCGGAGCTCGCGTACCGGCTCGCGATCGCCGTTCGCGCCGATCATGTACTCGCGCACGCGAATCTCGGCGCGATCCTCGTCGACATGCAGCGGCTGCCGGAAGCGGAGTCGGCCAGCCGACAGACCCTCGCACTGTGTCCCGATCATCCGGAAGCGCATTACAACCTCGGCGTCGCGCTGCAGAACCTCGATCGCCTGCCCGAAGCGGAAGCGGCCTATCGCGACGCCATCCGCTGCCGGCCCGGCCTGCCGCAGCCACACAACAATCTCGGCTGCGTCCTGCGTGCGCAGGGCCGCCACGACGAAGCGGCCGTCGCGTTCACCGACGCGCTGGCGCTCGCGCCGCAGATGGCCGAGGTGCACTACAACCTCGGCACGACCTTCGCGCATGCGGGCCGCCTCGACGAAGCCGAACGCGCATACCGTCGCGCGCTCGACCTGCGCGCCGACTATGACGACGCGCGCTTCGGGCTGGCGACGCTGCTGCTCAGCCGGGGACGATTCGAGGAAGGCTGGCGCCGCTACGAATCGCGCTACGAGCAGTCGACGTTCGTGCACCGCCGAACCCGCGAGGTACTGCGGTGCGCGCAGTGGCAAGGCGAGCCGCTAGCCGGCAAGACGCTGCTCGTGTGGCAGGAGGACGGCCTCGGCGACATGCTGCAGTTCAGTCGGTATTTCGCGGAATTTCGCGTGAGGCGGGCGGCGCGGGTGGTGTTCGCGTGCCAGCCGGCGCTGCATCGGCTGATGGAGACGGTCGACGGTGTCGACGCGGTGCTCGATCACGAGGCGGCCACCGTCCAGGCCGCGCAATTCGATTACTGGACGAGCCTGTTGAGCGCGCCGATGCACGCGGGCACGACGCTCGACACGATCCCGCCGCCGGTGCGGTTCGTACCCGATCCGGCACGCGTCGCGCACTGGGGCGCGCGCCTCGCTGCGCTGCCGGCCGGCCCGCGCGTCGGCCTTGTATGGAAAGGCAATCCGAAGCATCACAACGACGCGCACCGTTCGCTGCCGTCACTGGCATTGCTGACACCGCTATGGAGCGTGCCGGGCGTGAATTTCGTGAGCCTGCAGAAAGGGCAGGGCGAGGACGAAGCGCGCCAGCCGCCGGGCGGGTTGCCGTTGCTGCACCTGGGCTCGGAGCTCGACGATTTCGCCGATACGGCCGCGATCGTCGCGCAACTCGATCTCGTGGTGTGCGTCGACACGTCGACCGCGCATCTGGCCGCATCGCTCGGCAAGCCCTGCTGGGTGCTGCTGCCGAATCAGGACGTGGACTGGCGGTGGATGCACGACCGTGAGGATTCGCCTTGGTATCCGGGCACGGTGCGGCTGTTCCGGCGTGGGCGCGGCGACAGCTGGATTCAAATGGCCGAGCGGCTGCGGGAGGCGTTTGCCGCGCATTTCTCTGCCGCATGCGTGACGGCGGACGAAACGGCGCATGGCGTTTGACATGACGGCGCGCGCGGCACGGGCGCGGCGACACGGCATACTGCACGAAACGCGACCCGGATGCCGCTGCTTATCAGTTCAATCGAGGCCCTTGTGGAAAACATCGTCATCGTCGGCTCTTCCGGTCACGCCAAGGTCGTGATCGACATCGTTGAACAAGCCGGCCGGTACCGGATCGCCGGGCTGATCGATTCCTTTCGCCCCCCCGGCGAGGAGACGCTCGGCTACGCGGTGCTGGGCGCCGAGCGCGACTTGCCGCAACTGGTCGACAAACACGGGATCGCCGGGCTGTTGGTCGCCATTGGCGACAATCATGCACGCGAGAACGTGACGGCTGGTCTCGCGGCGCTCGTGCCGGGCTTGCCGTGCGTGTCGGCGGTGCATCCGGCGGCGCGCGTCGGCAAGGCGTCGACGATCGGCGCGGGCACGGTCGTGATGGCCGGTGCGGTGATCAACCCGAGCTGCGCGATCGGCGAAGGATGCATCGTCAACACGAATGCGTCGCTCGATCACGACGGTGTGATGGAGGATTTCTCGAGCCTCGCGCCCGGCGTCGTCACGGGCGGCAACTGCCGGATCGGTCGCGGCGCGGCGATCGGCCTCGGCGCGCTGCTGCGGCACCGGATTGCGGTCGGCGAGCACAGCGTCGTTGGCGCGGGTGCGCTCGTCCTGCACGACGTCGAGCCGTACACGGTGGCGTACGGCAATCCGGCGCGCCGGATCCGTGCGCGCGCGGCGGGCGACCGTTACCTGTAGACGCGGCGCGTCAGAAGACGATCAGCTCGACGATGCGGCGGACCATGTCGTCGCTGAGCGCCGGGTAGATCGGCAGGCACAACACCTTGCGCGCGGCCTCCGTGGCGACGGGCAGATTGTCGCGGCTGGCGGACGGCAGCCCGCGGTACATCGGAAATTCCGAAATCAGCGGATGGAAATAGCGGCGCGCGTACACGTCGTAGTCGCGCAGCTTCTGGTACAGCGCATCGCGGTCGAGCGGATAGTCTTCGTCGACGAGGATCGCGAAATACGCATGGTTCGCAACGGTCTGGCCGCCGAGCGGCACGCAGCGGATGCCGCGCACGTCGGCGAGCAGCGTGCGGTACAGCGCGTCGATCTCGCGGCGGCGCGCGAGTGCGCCGTCGATATGCTGCAACTGCAGCATCCCGAACGCGGCGTTGATTTCGCTCATCTTGCCGTTGATGCCGGGCGCGACGACCGTGACTTCATCGACGAAACCGAAGTTCTTCAGGTGATCGATCCGCTGCTTGGTCTTCGCGTCGGGGCAGATGATCGCGCCGCCCTCGAACGTGTTGAACACCTTCGTCGCGTGAAAGCTCAGCACCGACAGGTCGCCGTGCGCGAGCACGCTGCCGTCGGCGTTCTGCACGCCGAACGCATGCGCGGCGTCGTAGATCACGCGCAGGTTGTAGTTGTCGGCGATCTTCTGGATCGCGTCGACGTCGCACGGATTGCCGTAGCAATGCACGGGCATGATCGCGGTGGTCTGCGGCGTGATCGCCGCCTCGATGCGTGCGGGGTCGAGATTGAGCGTGCCGGGCGCGACGTCGACGAATACCGGCTTGATGCCGTTCCACAGCAGCGAATGGGCGGTCGCGACGAACGAGTACGGCGTCGTGATCACCTCGCCGGTGATGCGCAGCGCCTGCAGCGCGGTGACGAGCGCAAGGGTGCCGTTCGCGAACAGCGACAGGTACGGCACGCCGAGATAGTCGCACAGCGCACGCTCGAACTGCTGGTGAAACGGGCCGCCGTTCGTCAGCGTGCGGCTCTCCCAGATTTTCTCGAGATACGGGAGGAATTCCGCGAGCGGCGGCAGGTGAGGTTGCGTGACGTAGATGCGTTCGTGCGGCAGTTGCGCGACGGACGATGCAGGCAGGCTGGCGGTCATGATGGTCTCTCTCGATAACGCGCGGCGTTCAGGCCTCGGCCGCGGCCGGTGCGGTCGCCACGTCGTCGAACAGCGGCGTGTCGAATGCGGTGACGGGCTCTCCCGCGCACCAGCGGGTCCACATCGTGCGCAGCGCGGACGACAGCCCGGCCGCGACGACGGCCGGCCGGAACGCGGCGGATTGCCCGCAGCGCGCGCGCAGGCCGGCGCGAAGCGCCTGCAGCGCGGCGGTGTCGCGGCCCAGCGCCAGCGCTTTCGCGACGAAGTCGTCCTCGTCCGTCGCGATGTACGCATCGAGCCCGACGTGCTGCAGCCACCCCGCGCTACCGCGCCCGGCCATCGTCGCGCCGGGGATCGTCACGGTCGGCACGCCCATCCATAGCGCATTCAGCGTGGTCGTCGACCCCGTATACGGGAACGTGTCGAGACAGAGATCGACGCCGTGGTGCTGTTGCATGTAGACCGGGATGTTCGAGCGCCGGTGGAATGTCAGACGGCCGACATCGATGCCCGCCGCAGCGAACCACTGGGTCAGGGTGTGTTGGTCGCCGGCATTGCCGATTGCGCCGAGCGCCATGCGAGCGGTCGGATCTGCATGCAATACGCGCGCCCAGACCTCAATGACGTGCGGGCTCAGCTTGTTCAGGCGGTTGAAGCTGCCGTAAGTCGTATAGCCGTTGTGCCGTGCCGGCAGCAGGTTGACCGGCGGGCAGTTGGGCGGCGGCATGAACGGCGCGATCGCCGGCAGCCGGACGATCTGCTCGACGAACTGGTCTTCGAACGCGCCGTGCGGCGCGACGAAGCGGTCCGACAGGTAATAGTCCATCTCGGCGAGGCCGGTCGTGGCCGGATAGCCGATCCACGACGCCTGCACCGGCGCCGCGCGCTGCGCCAGCGCGACGAGCCGGTTGCGACCGGTATGGCCCGACAGGTCGATCACGATGTCGAGCCGGTCATTGCGCAGGCGTTCGAGGAAGGCCTGGTCGCTCATGCCGGCGACGTTGCGCCAGCACGTCGCGTGGGCCTTGAAACGATCGGAGGTTGCATCTTCCTCGACGTGGTTGTGATAGAAGTGCATCGCGATGCCGGTGTCTGCTGCGAGACGCTCGATCACGGGCACAGCGTAGGAGGCGACTGCGTGGTTGAACAGGTCGCCCGACACGAAACCGACCCGCAACTGGCGCGCAGGATCGCGCGGATTCGAGAACGCAGCCGTGCGCTTGCGCTTGTGGTTGTCGTACCGCTGGCCGAACTTGCGGTGCTCCGCGACGAGCATCTCCGGATCGAAGTCGCTGCTGTGCGCGATACAGAAGAGCATGCTGCTGTGGGTCACGTTGTCGGTCGGGTCGATTTCGATCGCTCGCCGCAGCCAGCCGAGTGCCTCCTGTGTCGCACCCTGTTCGAGCAGCACGAATCCTAGCGTGCCGTTCGGGGCGGCAAGGCCGGGTGCGAGTTCGACCGCACGCCGGCAGGCGGCGATCGCTTCCTCGGGGCGACGCAGCGCGAAAAGGACGAGACCGTGGATCCGTAACCCCTCCGGATGGTCTGGCCGGAGCTCAAGCAGGCGTCGGCACTGTTCGTCGGCTTCCGCAAGACGGCTCATTACCCGCAGCGTATCGGCTAGCAGGATGCGCACGAGCACTTCGTCCGGCAGCAATTCGACCGCGCGCAGACCGGCGTCGATCATCTCTGCATAGCGACCGTCCTTGTGCAACGATGCGGACAGCGCGCGCCAGCATGCGCCGTCGTCCGGATAATCGGCGGCAAGCCGTTGCGCAAGCGTAGTAGCTTCCGCGTACTTGCCTTTGCCGAAAAGCGCGGCGTGCTTCTGGAGCAAATTCTGTGGGGCTCGGGGCGCCGGTTTGCCGGCGCTCTCGCGCACTGGCGCAGTGGCTGCGGTTTCCTTGATGATCGCCGCTTCGATGTCACTGGAGGCTGCAGTTGCGGCCGCTGCGGTCGGGAGCACCGAATCGGGCATCGCCATTTGCGCGATCAGCCCATCGAGTGCGGGGCCGCGCACACCGCGCTGCTGCGCGAGCTCGACGGCGATCCACGCCGCGGGTGTCTGCCCGCTGCGGTGCAGTGCATGGATGTAGCTGACCCAGTAGTAGCCGTTGGTCGGATTCGCGCCGAGCGCGGCTTCGAAATGCGGCACCGCGTCGGCCGGTTGACCCGTATCGACCAGCAGCACCGCGAGGTTGTAATGCGCGTCGCCGTGCGCGGGCACCGCGTCGAGGATGGCCTCGTACAGTGCCCGGGCGTCATCGAACGCGCCGCTGCGCTGGCGCTCGAGCGCGTTGTCCATGACGAGCGCAATGTCCTGCGCAAGCTGCTGTTCGGGCGTGAGCGGGGCGGAGGCGGGCAGTTCGGTCGAGAACATGATGAAATCTGCGGAAAGTCGGTCGATACCATTATGGGTAGCGTGCCGTCGCGCCGATGCCGCGAGGTGACGGGAAAAGCCCGGTCAGTTTGGCCGATTGAGCGGTCGGCCGAGGCCGGGACGGTGCGGCTGGCGACGCCCAAAAAAACGCCCGCACGAGGCGGGCGGGGAGGCGAACGAGCACGCCCTCACATCAGCGTGTAGTTCTTGTTGTCGGATTGGCGGCGCGTGCGTATCGAGCACGCCGCGCGGCGGGTCTTAACGGTTCGCGATGCTCTGGTACTGGCCGACGGCCTGCACGCGGCTCATTGCCGCCTGGTATTCGTCGGTCAGCTCCTGCTGCGCGCGTTGCGCGTCGGCGAAGATCCGGTCGTTGCTGGCCTGCATGCGGCGGATCGCGGCGATGCCGACGGGCGGCTGGTCGGTGGAGAGCAGCGCGACGAGCGACCCGCGCGCATCGACGAGGCGCACGGCCTCGATCCAGTCGGCCATCGCGGCCGCGTGTTCGATCGCATCGGTGAACGCGTCGATCTGCGCAATCAGTTCGGTCTGTTCCATCTGGGCTCTCCTGTCCGGCTAGCGGTCAGCTCTTGTTGTTCGCCAGCGCGCCGCCGCTGTTCGCGCCGCCGAACAGCTGGGTCAAGTATTGCGAGTTGCTGTTCATCGTCGCCATCAGCGTGTTGAGCGCGGTGAACTGCGCCTGGTACTGGCTCGTGAGCTGGGCTGCGTAGTTCGACAGCGTCGTCTGCTGCTGGGCGACGTTCTTCAGATCGTTGCTGAGCGCGGTAGTACGCGCGGCGATCAGTCCGTTCGTCTTCGTGTAGTTCGTGATGTTCGTCGTCAACTGCTCGCCGATCCCGTTGGTCGAGTTGAACAGCGACGCGACACCGGTCGGATTGTTCTGCAGCGCGCCGTTGAGCGCCGTGCTGTCGACCTTCAGCGTGCCGTCGGCCTGCAGCGTGACGCCGATCGACGCGAGGTTGACCGTCGAGCCGTTGCTGGTCACGCCGCTCGCGACGATCGACGCGAGTGCGTTCTTGATCGTGTTCAGCGTCGAGTCGCCGAGCAGCGGGCCTTGCGACGACGCGCCGGACGTGAAGCTCGACAGCGAGCCCATCGTCGTGACGAGCGTGTTGTAGAGCGTCGCAAAGTTGTTGATCGCGGCGGCCTGGGATTTCGTGTCGGTCGCGACCGTCAACGTTTGCGGCTGCGTGGCGCTGACGGCGGCGCTGGTCAGGTTCAGCGTGACGCCGGTGATCGCGCTCGTCACGGTGTTGCTCGCGCTGGTGCCGGCGATCCCGTTGATCGTGAAGGCGGCGTCCTGCGCGGCGGTGCTTTGTTTCCACGCTGCGCCGCTATTCGCGGACGTGATCGTCGACTGGCCGCCCGTCGTGCTGGCCGTCGACGTGACGCCGAGGCTGGACAGGCCGTTGTCGCCGGCGACGTTGCTGAGCGCGACGCCGATCGTGCTCGCCGCGCCGGTCGGCGTCGAGCTGAGCACGAGGTGGGCGCCGTCGCTGCCGTTGACGACCGACGCGACGATGCCCGGGTTCCCGGTCGCGGAGTTGATCGCGGCGGCGATGCCGGACAGCGTGTTGTTGGTGCCGTTCACATCGACCGAGAACGACTGGCTGCCGAGCGACAGCGTCATCGTGCCGGTGCCGAGCGCGGTCGACGCGCCGAACGCGGCCGACGACAGCGACTGCGACGTCGCGATCTGCGTGACGCCGACCGAATAGCTGCCGGCCACCGCGCCGGCGCCCGCGGTCGCGGTGAGGCCGGTGCCGCTCGCGGTCGCGGTGAAGGTGTTCTGCAGCGAGCCGTTCGACAGCGTCGTGAGGCTGGCCTGCAGTGCGCTCAGCGCGGCCGACAGCGCGCCGTACGCGGAAATCTGGGTGTTGTCGCTGCTTTGCTGCGCGTTGAGCGCGGCGGCCTGACCGGCGGTTTTCGCATTGACGAGTGCCGTCACGAGCGAGTTGACGTCCATCGACGAGTTGCCGGTCGAACCGCTGATGATCGATTGGGCAGCTTGCTGCAGCGCGCTGTTGGCCGAGTTGTTGGCGGCGGTGACGGCGGGATTGATCGTCGACATCGTAGTGCTCCGTGCGGCGGATGATCCGTGGAATTCTGGGTGAAGACCTGACGGCGGGGCAACGCCCCGCGCGCCAAGTGCCTGCGGCCGGGCCGCGCGTTATGCGGGGCCCGGCCGTGGGTTGCTACGCGATTACTGCAGGAGCTTCAGGACCTGCTGCGGCAGCGAGTTCGCCTGTGCGAGCACCGAGATGCCTGCTTGCTGCAGCACCTGGTTCTTCGACATGTTCGCGGTTTCCTGCGCGAAGTTCGCGTCGGTGATCTGCGACTGTGCCGACGACAGGTCGGTCGATTCTGCCTGCTGCGACGTGGCGATTGCCGTGAAGCGGTTTTGTGCCGCGCCGAGTGCCGCCTGCACGTTGTTCACCGTCTGCAGCGCGTTGTCGATCGACACCATCGCGACGTTCGCACCGCTGACGGTGCTGATGTCGAGGTTCGACACGGTTGCCGGCTTGTTGACGGCGTTGATTTGGGCAACTGCGTTCGAAATCGCGGTGAGCGATGCCGACGACATGCTGCTGCTGGTTGCGCTCGAGCTGATCGCGATCTGCGTGACGGTCGTGCCGTTGGATGCAGCAGCGGTCGACGTCGTAAAGATTGCCGATGCCGTTGCGCCCGTGATCGCCGTGCCGTTCTGGTCGGTGAACGTGAAGCCGCCCTTGCCGTCCGACGTCACGTTGACTGCCGTGATCACTGCACCCGACGACGTGTATTTGCCGGCGGAGTCGAGGCTCAGGCCCGTGACCGTGCCGACCGTCTGGCCGCTCTGAACGACGCCGCCGCCGATCTGCGCCGCCGACATGCTTTGGCTCAGGTCCAGCGAAATCGTCTGGCCGACGTTCGCGCCGACCTGGAACGACACGATGCCTGCGTTGCCGTTCAGAATGTTCGTACCGTTGTACGTCGTTTGCGACGCGATACGGTTCACTTCCTGGATCTGCTGCGAAACTTCCTGCTGCAGTGCTGCCTGGTCGGTCGTGGACATCGTGCCCGTCGACGCCTGGACGGCCAGCTGGCGGATACGCTGCAGGCTGTTCGTCAGCGACGACAGTGCGCTCGAAGCCGTCTGGATCATCGACACGCCGTCGTTGGCGTTCGACACGCCCTGGTTCAGACCGTTGATCTGGGTCTGCATCCGGGTCGAGATCGCGAGGCCTGCTGCGTCGTCCGCTGCGCTGTTGATGCGCTTGCCCGACGACAGGCGCGTGATGGCCTGGGACAGGGCGTTCTGCGAGCCGTTGAGGTTCTGCTGTGCAACCAGCGAGTTGATGTTGCTGTTAATTCCGAGCATGGAAAATCTCCTGTTTAAGCCGAAAGCCCTGGAAAGCCGTTTTGGCGTCGGCGGAAGCACTCGTTCATTGCTGGCCGCCTCAGAGCAGGATTTCGGCGCACCAAAACAAAACTTGAGGGGCACTTGGAGATTCGGCCCGATTTTTTATCCTTCTTTGTCATTTCGGACCGCCCCAGCGCGACGCCGGATTAAACGGGGGCAGAAACCGGCCCGATGCGGCTCCGCCACTCAGTCGTGACGCTGTGCACACACGACCGACAAAAGGGTGGTTTTGTCTGTGATTCCCTGCTATGATGGCGGGCTGAATTGAGATTTTCTGTCACGCCTTTGCCGGTTTCGGCATGTCTGCTGGCAGTCAAACGCGGCGCTGCACGCGGTTGTGAAGCGTACTCGCGGTGCTTTCCGCCTCTCTTTTCCGGCCTCCGAGGCCGTATTTCCGCTCGTTTCGCCTGTTGTGGGAACGCTCGGATGGCCGGTGCGTGGCGCTTGGCCGCTACGTTTTTGACCGTTTAAGCAATTTAGGAACGACATGACGACGATTCTTCTGAAAGAAAACGAGCCGTTCGAAGTGGCGATTCGCCGCTTTCGTCGCGCTATCGAAAAAAATGGCCTGATCGCTGAACTGCGTGAGCGCCAGTCTTACGAAAAGCCGACCGCAGTCCGCAAGCGCAAGAAGGCAGCAGCCGTCAAGCGCCTGCACAAGCGCCTGCGCAGCCAGATGCTGCCGAAGAAGCTCCACTAAGAGCGTCTGACGGTTCGCCGCGAAACGGCGGAGTGTGCCTCGAAAGAGGCCGCTCCGCCGTTTTGCTTTTGCGGGCCGGGAAAATCCCGAGGCCGACGGGCCGCGCGGCGGCGCCGGCCGGAGGCCTGCGGTATGCAGCCGCCGGCCGCCGCGTTCAGAAGTCGATCTTCGCGCTCAGGCTCACCGTGCGCGGATCGCCCGGCTTCACGTAGTCCGCGTACTGGTATTCCCAGTAACGGCGGTTCAGCACGTTGTCGATCGATGCGCGCAGCGTCACGTCGTGGCGGCCGACCCGCGTCAGGTAGCGCGCGCCGGCGTTGACGACGAGAAAGCCCGGCGCGTCGAGGCCGCCGGCCGCGCGCAGCGGCGTCGCGCCGGTGAATTTCGCGTCGACGCCGAGCGTCAGCCCCGGCACGCCCGGCACCGCATAGCCGAGGTCGCCCGCGAGTACGAAGCGCGGCGCGCCGGCGACACGGTTGCCGTTGTTGCCGATCCCGTTCGCGTACCACGCGTCGAGCAGCATCGCATCGACGCCCGCGTTCCAGTGCGCGCCGAATTTCGCGCGCGCGCCGACCTCGATCCCCTGAATGATCGATTCGCCATCCTGCACGTAGACGTTCGCGGCGTTCGCGTATTCGGCGCTGCGCTCGATGCGGAACAGCGCGGCCGTCGCACTCCAGCGCGCGTGCTCGCTCTTGATCCCCAGCTCGTACTGCTTGCTGCGCAGCGGCTTGAGCACCTGGCCCGCGTTCGCGTAGACGTCGTTCACGCGGCTGCCGGGCTCGAGCGACTCGGCGTAGCTCGCGTACGCGGTGGTCGTCGGCGCGAGCTTGAACATCACCGCGAAAGTCGGCGTCACCACGCCGTTCTGGCGGTAACCGGGGTCCTCGGCGCCGCTTGCCTGGAACGCGCGCTGTTCGTAGTTCATGTAGCGCACGCCGGCCAGCACCGACCAGCGCTCGGTCAACTGCACGGTGTCGCTCGCGAACAGCGATTTCTGCACGATCTCGCTCGTGCGGTACTGGATGAAGCCGTGCGGACTCTCGTAGCGGTATGGATTCGGCGCATAGAGGTTGCCGGCGCCCAGCGGCACGAACACGCTGTTCGCCGAATAGTCGTTCGCCTGCTTCTGCCACGACGCGCCGAGCACGATCTGGTGGCTGAAGGGGCCCGTGCGCACCTTGCCCTCGACCATCGCGCGCCATTGGCTGAAGCGGTGATCCTCCATGCCGACGTAGCGGCTGTCGGTGTAGTTGCCTGGGGCGTCCTGCAGGTACAGGGTGCTTTCGTTACGACGGCGAGTGGCCTTGCTGTAGCTGTACGCGACGTCGAGCTGCCAGTCCGGCGCGAGCTGGTATTGCAGCCCGGCCGTATAGAGCTGCAGGTTCGTGTTCAGGTACTGGTCCTTGCCGCCCAGGTTCGTCGACCCGCCGCTGATCGTGGCGGGCAGTGCGCCGCCCGGATAGCTGCCGGTGAAGATCGACGGCGTCTGGCCGGTCGTGCGGCGATCCTGGTACAGCGCACCGAACGACACGGAGAGGTCGCGCGTCAGGTTCGCCTGCAGTGCGAGCGACACGCTGTTCCGGCGGATGTTGCCGTCGTTGTACGTCTTGCCTTCCTCGTGCGTCGCATTCAGCCGCGCGCCGAACATGTCGTTCGGCCCGAAGCGCTGGCCGAGATCGACATGCTCGGTCCATACGTTGGTGCTGCGGTAGCTGATATCGACGCTGCGCACCGGCTCGGCGCCCGGCTGCTTCGTCACGTAGTTGACGACGCCGCCGGGCGTCACGAAGCCATACAGGAAGCCGCCGAGCCCCTTCAGCAGTTCGACGCGCTCGAGCTGCTCGTACGGCATCGTGATGCCGTACGTGACGAACGGCAGCCCGTCGATCTTGTAGCCGTTCTGCCAGTCGAGCTGCATGCCGCGCACGGTCATGTAGCTGGCCCACGCGCTGTACGCGCCGCTGTTGTCGGACACCGACGCGTCGTTCGCGAACACGTCGCCGAGCTTGTACGGCTGGCGCGCCTCGAGTTCTTCCGACGTGACGATCGTCGTCGAGAACGGCGTGTCCAGCTGGCGGCGGATGCCGAGCGCACCGGTCGAGATCGTGTCGGTCAAGTGTTGGGGTGAATCGTGCGCGGCCGTGATGTTCAGGGCAGGCAGGACCGCGGCGTCGCCGGATGAATCGTCCGCATGCGCGAGCGAGGCGGCAAGGCAGGCGAGGGCGGCGGCCACGCGGCGTGGACGGACAGGAGGGCGGGCAAGGCTGACGGTCATGGCGAGCGAGCAAAAATGCGATTAAGAATCATTCGCATTGAGTTAAAATGTCGCGCATCGTATCAAAACCCGCCCACCGCGCAACAATTCCATGCCGCGTACAAGGGCATCCGGCCTTGCCTGATCTGGCCGGGTGACCGTTGCGCGGCGCCCGACATCGAATGAACTGCCTCCCGTCGAATCGGGGCCGCCGCTCGTGCCGGCCCGCCTTCCTTTCGCTGCGCACGCGATGAATGCGTTCCTGCGACCGTTTCTCGTCCGCCTGCACCGTTGGTTCGGACTCGCCATCGCGCTGTTCCTGTTCGTCGCGGGGCTCACCGGCGCATTGATTGCGTGGGACCACGAGCTCGACGCGGCGCTGAACCCGGATTTCTATATCGCGCGCAGCGGCGCGGCGCCGCTCGCGCCGCTCGAACTCGCGGCGCGCATCGAGGCGGCCGATCCGCGCGTGCAGGTCACCTATCTGCCGCTCGCGGTCGAACCGGGGCACACGCTGCAGGCGGGCGTGATGCCGCGTACCGATCCGGCGACCGGCCAGCCGTACGCACTCGGTTTCAGCCAGATCGCCGTCGATCCCGCCACCGGTGCGGTGCAGGGCCGCCGCGAATGGGGCGCGCTGTCGCTCGCGCGGCTCGACCTGATGCCGTTCGTCTACCGGCTGCACTATTCGCTGTTCCTGCCCGTGTACGGCGGGATCAACTTCGGGTTCTGGGTGATGGGCGTCGTCGGCATCGTGTGGGCGATCGACAGCCTGATCGCGCTGGTGCTCGCGTTTCCGAACCTGAAAAGCTGGCGCAAGTCGTTCGCGTTCCGTGTGCGGCGCGGCGGCTATCCGCTCGTGTTCGACCTGCACCGCTCGGGGGGCGTGTGGGTGTGGGGGCTGCTGCTCGTCGTCGCGGTCACGTCGATCTCGATGAACCTTGCCGTTCCCGTCGTGCGCCCGTTGGTCTCGCTGGTGTCGCCGCTCGCGGAGACGCCGTACACCAATCCCGAGCATTTCCCGCCGGCCCCGGCGGGCAGCCAGGTGCTCCCGCGCGAGCGGATCGTCGAGATCGCCCGCTCGGCCGGCCGCGACGCGGGGATCACCGCGCCGCCGGGTGCGCTGCTGTTCGCTCCGGCGATGAACGCCTATGCGGTCGGGTTCTTCACGCCGGGCAACGACCATGGCGATGTCGGGCTCGGCAATGCGTGGCTGTACTGGAATGCGGTGACCGGCAAACCCGTCGCGGCGCAGGTGCCGGGCCGCGGTTCGGCTGGCGACCTGTTCATGCAGGCGCAGTTTCCACTGCACTCGGGGCGGATCGCCGGTGTCGCCGGACGTGTCGCCGTGAGCGTGCTCGGCATCGCGATCGCGATGCTGAGCGTAACGGGCGTCTGCATCTGGGTGAAGAAGCGCAGCGCACGCGGGCGGGCCGCGCGGAGCGCGCGGCCGGTCGTGCCGGCGTCGTCGTCGCGCGCCGCGCGGTAAGGGGCAGGCGGCAAACGGCAAGCACCAAGCGGACGGTGCTATCGCCGCAGGTCGGCGGCGCGGCACCGGCGCCGAGCTTGCCTCTGCGCCGTCAGCCCGCCTTGCGCCGGCGGGCCGGCTGCTTGCCGCCGAGCGCCGCGCATTGCGCGTGGCACGGGCAGCCGGCTTCGTGATCGTTGACCATGCCGGTCGCCTGCATCAGCGCATAGCAGATCGTCGAGCCGACGAACTTGCAGCCGTACGCCTTCAGCGCCTTGCTGAGCGCGTCGGACTGCTCGGTCGACGCGGGCGCGTCGCGGTATGACTGCCACGCATTCTGGACCGGCGTGTCGCCGACGAACGACCACAGGAACGCGGCGAGCGACCCATGCTCCTCGCGGATGCGCTGCACCGCGCGCGCGTTGGTCACCGCCGATTCGACCTTCGCGCGATTGCGCACGATGCCCGGGTTCTCCAGCAATTTCTCGATGCGCTTGGGCGTGAAGCGCGCGACCGCATCGACGTCGAAATCGGCGAACGCTTCGCGATAGCCCGCGCGCTTGTTCAGGATCGTCGACCACGACAGCCCGGCCTGTGCGCCTTCCAGGATCAGCATTTCGAACAGGTGGCGATCGTCGTGCGACGGCACGCCCCACTCGGTATCGTGATAGTGAGCGTCCGCTTCCGTCTTCACCCAGTTGCACCGCTGCGACATCGTCTGCCTCGTTTTCAGTGTCGATTCGATCGCGCCAGCATAGCGGAAGCCCTTTTGGCGGGATAGCAGGCCGAACGGCAGATGGGCGCACGGCGTCGATCCGGTTAAGCTTGGCGCCTGTTCGAATCAGCGGGATGAAGGCATGGCGGCATTACTTTTTGCGATCGGCATCGACGGCGGCGGCACGGGCACGCGCGCGGTACTGGCCGACCGGCACGGGCGCGAGCTCGCGCAGGGGCGCGGCGGCCCGTCGGGGCTCGGTCTCGGCATCGAGCGGGCATGGGCGTCGATCGGCGCGGCGTGCGCGGACGCGTTCACGCAGGCCGGTCTCGCGTTCGACTGGTCGCAGTGCGCGCTCGGCTGCGGGCTCGCAGGCGTCAACAACGCGGCGTGGCTCGCCGCATTCCGCGCGCAGGCGCCGCTCGGCGCGCTTGCGATCGAGAGCGACGCATACACGACCGTCGTCGGCGCGCATGGCGGCGCGCCTGGGCTCATCGTCGCGCTCGGCACCGGCAGCATCGCGGCGGCGCTCGACGCGGCCGGCGCGTGCCGGATCGCGGGCGGCTTCGGCTTCCCGTCCGGCGACGAGGCGAGCGGCGCGTGGCTCGGCGTGCGCGCGCTCGCCTACGCGCAACAGGCGCTCGACGGCCGCGTGCCGCGCGATGCGTTCGCCACGGCCCTGCTCGCGGAAACGGGCGCGCAGGATCGCGATGCGCTCGTCCAGTGGTCGTGCGACGCGAACCAGACGATCTATGCACGTCTCGCGCCGATCGTGTTCGCGCACCGCACCCATCCGGTCGCGCGCGCGCTGATCGCGCAGGCTGGCGACGAGATCGGCAAGATGATCGACGCGCTCGATCCGCAGCAGGCGTTGCCGGTCGCGCTGTGCGGCGGGCTGGCGGACGCGCTCGCGCCGGCCGTGCCGGCACGGCACGCCGCGCGGCTGCGCGCGCCGCTCGACGATTCGGCGCATGGTGCGCTGCGGCTCGCGCTCCAGGCGTTGCGGGCGGCGGAGGCGGGCTAAGCCAAGCCGAGCGGGGTGCCTACGGTGAATGCCGCAGCAGCATCGCGGGCGGCAACCGCCCGGCAACCGCCCGGCGCGCAACCGGGCACGACGTTAAAATGACGCTTCCTCCGTGCCCCGAGCGCCACTCTCCCGCCCCATGTACAAAGTCATCGCCACCGATCTCGACGGTACGCTGCTGAACAGCGACCACCAGCTCGACCCGTACACGATCGACACCGTTCGCCGGCTCGACCGCGACGGCGTGCAGTTCGTGATCGCCACGGGGCGCCACTATGCGGACGTCGCCGGCATTCGCGACGTGCTCGGCATCCGGCCGTACCTGATCACGTCGAACGGTGCGCGCGTGCATGCGCCGGACGACACGAAGATCCACGCGCAGGACATCGACGCAGCGATCGTGCGCAGTCTCGTGCAGCCGGCAGTCGTCGGCGCGCACGGCCGTGTGATCGTCAACCTGTTCACCAACGACGGCTGGCTGATCGACCGCGACGCACCGCACCTGCTCGAATTCCATCAGGATTCGGGCTTCCGGTACGACGTGATCGACATGGCCGCGCACGACGGCGCGGATATCGCGAAGGTGCTGTATATCGGCGAACCGGCCGATCTGGCGGTCGTCGCGGAGCAGATGCGCGTGCAGTTCGGCGACGCGTTGTACGTCACGTACTCGCTGCCCGACTGCCTCGAAGTGATGACCGCGAACGTGTCGAAGGGGCGCGCGCTGCGCGCGGTGCTCGCGCGGCTCGGCGTCGATGCCGGCCACTGCATCGCGTTCGGCGACAACATGAACGACATCGATCTGCTCGAAACCGCCGGTCATGCGTTCATGATGAACAACGCGAACCCCGATCTGATCGCGCGGCTGCCGCACATCCCGCGGATCGGCAACAACTTCGACGCGGGCGTCGCCCGCCATCTGCGCACGCTGTTCTCGCTGGAAGACGACGTCGTCGCGTCCTGAGCGTTCTGAGCGTCCGCCCCGGGCGCGTTTCCCGCGCGGAAATGAAAAACGGGCGCCAGGGGCGCCCGTCGAAATTACCTGCCTCGATGTTCTTCGACAGCGTGAGGCTCGCTGCTCTGCTCGCTTGACCCCGTAGTGTTTTATTCGCTTGTGCGAGCGGATGCCGGCAGCAGGTCGACGGCGTCGTCACGCCCGGCGACCAGCGGGTAGATGATCCCCGCGAGTACCGCGCCGATCAGCGGCGCGACCCAGAACAACCACAGCTGGCCGATCGCGTCGCCGCCCACGAACAGCGCCGGGCCGGTCGAGCGTGCGGGGTTCACCGACGTGTTGGTGACCGGAATCGAGATCAGGTGAATCAGCGTCAGGCACAGCCCGATCGCGATCGGCGCGAAGCCGGCCGGCACGCCGCGCTTGTCGGTCGCGCCGAGGATCACGAACAGGAAGAAGCCCGTCATCACGACTTCGGAGATGAACGACGCGGTGAGCGAATAGTGGCCGGGCGAGCGATCGCCGAAGCCGTTCGTCGCAAAGCCGCTGCCGACGACGTCGAAACCCGGCTTGCCGGTTGCGATCAGGTACAGCACGAAGGCGCCGAGCGTGGCGCCGACGACTTGCGCGACGATGTACGGCGCGAGATCGCGCGCCGGGAAGCGGCCGGCGACCGTCAGGCCGACGCTCACCGCCGGATTCAGGTGGCAACCCGAGATGTGGCCGATTGCGAATGCCATCGTCAGCACGGTCAGGCCGAAGGCGAGTGCGACGCCGGCAAAGCCGATGCCGAGGCCCGGAAAGGCGGCCGCCAGCACGGCGCTTCCGCACCCGCCGAGCACCAGCCAGAACGTGCCGAATACCTCTGCAGCGAGACGCTGAGAAAGATTCATGTAAGGACCTCGTCCAAGTGGGTTGAAGACTCCGGCCGACGCAACGAATTTATTTCGTCTTCCGGAATTGGTCTGGATTATAGGAAATGAATCGGGCTCGGGAGGGTAAACGATTGTTAAATTTGAATGGCTGACGAATGCCTTTTATTAGAATAAGTCCGCATTCTCGATATAGACGATTCGGTTAAAGATGGCAGCATTAATTTCGAAGGGCAGGGCGGCAGTGCGGATGACGTAACGGACGTTGGTGCCCCGGCCGGATTCGCCGGGGCCGCATCATCGAAAAGGGGAGTCGAAAAATGTCTCAATACGCGAAACTCAAGGCGCAGATCGCCGATCTGCAGGCCCAGGCGGACGACGTGCGCCGCCAGGAAGTGGCAGCGGTGATCGCCGATGTCCAGCGAATGATTGCCGAATATGGCCTGACGGCCCAGGACCTGGGCTTCGCGGAACGGGCGCGGCGCGGGCGTCCGCCGAAGAAGGCGCCATTGCCGCCTAAATACCGCGATCCGAAGTCGGGTGCAACCTGGAGTGGGCGCGGCAAGCCGCCGAATTGGATCGTCGGCAAAAACCGCGATCGTTTCCTGATCGAGTGACCGAAGGCCAAATGGAAAGAGCCGCATCGACGATGCGGCTCTTTTGTTTTGCGCGTTTTGCGCGCCGATTTCGGCGCGGATTTACGGCCTATTTCAGCGCGGATTTCCGCGTCAGGCGCCCGCGACCCGGCGCAATGCCGGTTGCCGGGTTGCCGCGCAAAGCGATTCGTACGTTTCGACGTAACGCTGCGCCATTGCCTTCGAGCTGAAACGCGTGTCGAAACGCTCGCGGATCGCGGTGCGCGACAGGCTGTCGATCCGGTGCAGCGCGCCGACCGCGCCCTGCACGTCCTCGACGATGAAGCCGGTCACGCCGTCCTCGATCACTTCCGGCACGGAGCCGCGGTTGAACGCGACGACCGGCGTGCCGCAGGCCATCGCCTCGATCATCACCAGGCCGAACGGCTCCGGCCAGTCGATCGGGAACAGCAGCGCCTTCGCGCCGGACAGGAACGCCGGCTTTTGCGCTTCGTTGATCTCGCCGATGAATTCGACGTGCGCCTGGCCGAGCAGCGGTTCGATCACTTCCTTGAAGTAGTCGGCGTCGGCCTTGTCGACCTTCGCCGCGATCTTCAGCGGCAGCCCGCTTTGCGCGGCGATGCGGATCGCGGTGTCGACACGCTTTTCGGGACAGATCCGGCCGAGGAACGCGAGGTATTCGGGCTTCACGTCGGGCTGCGGCGTGAGCAGCGTGTCGGGCAGCCCGTGGTACACGGTGCCGGCCCACGCGGCCTGTGGCAGCGGCTTGCGCTGGTTGTTCGAGATCGACACGACCGGCGAATCCGGGAACGCGTCGAACACCGGCTGCAGTTCCGGCAGGTCGAGGCGGCCGTGCAGCGTCGTCACGTACGGCGTGTCGAGGCGCGACATCAGCGGGAACGGCAGGTAGTCGAGGTGGAAGTGCAGCACGTCGAATTCGTGCGCGACCCGGGCGACCTGCTCGAGGAGCCGCATATGGGGCGCCATCGAATCGCGGACCGACGGGTCGAGCCGCAGCGCGCGCGGCCACGCCGCCTCGAGACGGGCCGACGTGACGGAGTCGCCGCTGGCGAACAGCGTCACGTCATGGCCGAGTTCGACGAGCGCCTCGGTGAGGTAGGACACGACACGCTCGGTGCCGCCGTAGAGTTTCGGCGGGACGGCTTCGTAAAGCGGCGCGATCTGGGCAATTCGCATGGATGTTCTCCTGTGTCGATCCGGGGCGCGATGGCGCCGAGGCGGATCCCGTACAAGGTTGCGGAACTTGCCGACGCACGCGGTTGGCGGTACGTGGCCGGGCCCTGGGCGGGTGCGCGGAGCGCCGGACGGCAAGCTGCGGGGCGGGCCGGCACGGCTCGCGCCGCCGCCCATTGGAGTCCATTATCGATATCGCCCTGAGGGGTTCGAGTGTTTTTTCAAACACTTAAGGCTTGTTACACGATGAAATACGCGAAAACCCCGAGAAAAAGGGCGCGGAATCATGAATCGCGACAGCCATAACTATTGTTGCGCTATCGTGAAAAAGCACTATAATTTTTACCGATCCGATTGTCGGCAGCCTTGCCGGCAAGCCTTCCACCTCTGGCGTGGCGGCCATCGGGGCCCTTCGCAACCGAATTCGCGTTGCAACCCGTTTTTCCGATTCCTTTCAATTCGCCTTGTCGGAAAAATTCCTACACGGTTTACAGACAAATCCTGCACGGCATACGCCACTTCGCTGATACCGACATAAATCCCGTTTGGCCAAAATTCGCCCTGTAAGACTATAAACGAGCCGACTGAGCGCCCGGTGCGCGCTGATCGAGCAAACGTTTTCATAACATGATTGGCCAAAGCAAAGCTTTTTAACGGGGGAATCATGAGCGCTACCAGCGAAATGCTCAGTGAGATCAAAGAGGTCAACCTGTCGTACCTCCTCCTCGCGCAGCGACTGCTGCGGGAAGACAAGGCGATGGGCATGTTCCGCATGGGCATTTCCCAGGAACTCGCCGACGTGCTCGCCAACCTCACGCTCGCCCAGACCGTGAAGCTGGCCGCGTCGAACCAGATGCTGTGCCGTTTCCGCTTCGATGATCACGCGCTGCTGTCGTCGCTCGCCGACAAGGGCCGCAGCGATGTCGTCGCGCACGCCCACTCGGCCATCCTGATGGCCGGGCAGCAGGTCGAAGGCGTCCGCTGATCCATCCCGCCTTGCGTTTGTCCCGGCGCGCCGCGCCGGCCGGCAGCGTGTTGGCCATTCATTCGCACAACGTCAAGCGGACGGTTATCACCATGGCAAGCAAAAGCGTCGTGATCGAGGTGAAGGAAATCACCCTCGCCATCGAACTGATCGAACTGGGCGCCCGGCTGCAGCTGCTGGAGGCGGAGACGAGCCTGTCGCGGGACCGTCTGATCAAGCTGTACAAGGAACTGAAGGGCGTGTCGCCGCCGAAGGGGATGCTGCCGTTCTCGACCGACTGGTTCATGACGTGGCAGCCGAACATCCACTCGTCGCTGTTCTACAACATCTACCGGTTCATGCAGGACCACGGCCGCTGCGAGCCGATCCAGTCGATCGTGAAGGCGTACCGGCTCTATCTGGAGCACGTGAACCTGTCCGGCGACGAGGCCGCGCTGAGCCTCACGCGGGCATGGACGCTGGTGCGCTTCTTCGATTCGGGGATGCTGCAGATGACCCCGTGCACACGCTGCGGCGGCCACTTCGTCGCGCATGCGCATGATCCGCATCAAGGTTTCGTGTGTGGCCTGTGCCAGCCGCCGTCACGCGCCGGCAAGACCCGCAAGGCCGCCGCCGCGCGCGCCGAACTGGCCGCCGCCGTGGCCTGAGCGCCGGGCCGGGCAAGGCCGGACGGGGCGCGAGTGGCGCCCGCGGGCCGCGCGAATCGTCCGCGTATTGCTGGTAAACACCGTCGGGCTGCCGCCTGGCGGCCTCGAAAGTTTTCCTGCCGACTGCCGTAAACCTGTTTAACGGCGGTCTCCCCGCCGGTCTTTCGTGAGGGACAGGCAGTGCTGATTATCGTGGGAACACTCGTGACGCTGTTGTCCGTCTTCGGCGGTTATGCGCTGGCAGGCGGGCATCTGGGCGCCTTGATCCAGCCCGTCGAGATCCTGATGATCGTGGGCGCCGGCGTCGGCGCGTTCATCCTCGGCAACGGCGGCAAGACCATCAAGGCCACGCTGCGCGTGCTGCCGACGCTCTTCAAGGGCTCGAAATACACGAAGGACGTCTATATGGAGCTGATGGCGCTGCTTTACGTGCTGCTCGCGAAGGCACGCAAGGAAGGCACGCTGACGCTCGAGGCCGACATCGACGATCCCGAAAAGAGCCCGATCTTCACGCAATACCCGAAGATCCTCGCCGATCGCCACATCGTCGAATTCCTGACCGACTACCTGCGCCTGATGGTGGGCGGCAACATGAACGCGTTCGAGATCGAAAGCCTGATGGACGAGGAGATCGAGACGCACCACACGGAAGGCGAAGGCCCGGCGCATGCACTGATGCGCGTCGGCGATGCGATGCCGGCGTTCGGCATCGTCGCGGCCGTGATGGGCGTCGTGCACACGATGGCCTCGGCCGACAAGCCGCCCGCGGTGCTCGGCGCGATGATCGCGCAGGCGCTGGTCGGCACGTTCCTCGGGATCCTGCTGTCGTACGGGCTGATCGGGCCGCTCGCGAGCCTCGCGGAGCAGCGCGTCGCCGAGTCGACCAAGATGTTCCAGTGCATCAAGGTGACGATTCTCGCGACGCTGAACGGCTATGCGCCGGCGATCGCGGTGGAGTTCGGCCGCAAGGTGCTGTTCTCGACCGAGCGTCCGTCGTTCTCCGAGCTCGAAGAACATGTTCGCCGCGTGAAGGCGAAGTGACGCGGAGCGACCGATGAGCAAGAGCAAGGATCGCGCGATCGTCGTCAAGCGGGTGGCCCCGGCGAAGAAGGGCCACCACGGCGGCGCATGGAAGCTCGCGTACGCGGACTTCATGACCGCGATGATGGCGTTCTTCCTGCTGATGTGGCTGCTGAGCTCGGTCACTCCGGTGCAGCTGAAGGGGATCGCCGAATACTTCAACATGCCGCTGAAGGCCGCGATTCTCGGCAGCGGCGACCGCAGCTCGCAGGATTCCAGCATCATCAACGGCGGCGGCCGCGACCTGTCGAGCGTCGATGCCGGCACGCTGCGCCGCACCGACGGCACGACGTCGCTCGCCGAGCGCCTCGCGAAGGCGGGCGACGACAATTCCCGGTCGCAGGCGCAGGGCGCGCAGGACCGGCTCGAGCAGACGCGCCTGCACGACCTGCAGATCAAGCTGATGGCGGCGATCGAGGCCAATCCGACGCTGCGCCAGTTCAAGCAGCAGATCCGCATCGATTCGACGCTGATGGGGCTGCGCATCGAGATCGTCGATTCCCAGAAGCGGCCGATGTTCGCGATGTCGAGCGACCACGTCGAGCCGTACATGCGCGACATCCTGCGCGAGATCGGCAAGACGCTGAACGACGTGCCGAACCGGATCATCGTCCAGGGCCATACCGACGCCGTGCCGTACGCGGGCGGCGAGGGCGGCTACAGCAACTGGGAGCTGTCGGCCGACCGCGCGAACGCGTCGCGCCGCGAGCTGATCTCCGGCGGCATGGACGAGGCGAAAGTGCTGCGCGTGCTGGGCCTCGCGTCGACGCAGAACCTGAACAAGGCCGATCCGCTCGATCCGGAAAACCGCCGGATCAGCGTGATCGTGCTGAATCGCAAATCCGAAGAAGCGCTGATGCGCGACGACGCGACGACGACGACGCTGTCCGCCGACGCGGCCGGCTCGAAGCTGCTCGCGCAGCAGCTCGGCGGCCCGACGCCGGCGGTGCGTCCGGTCGTGGCGAGCGCCGTCGCCGTGGCGCCGAAACCCTGACGTTTCCGAGACAGACATGATCCGAACCATTCTCGCCATCGACGACTCCGCGACCATGCGTGCGCTGCTGCAGGCCACGCTTGCGCAGGCCGGCTACGACGTGACGGTGGCGCCGGACGGCGAAGCCGGCTTCGACATGGCGGCGACGGCGCCGTACGACCTGGTCCTGACCGACCAGAACATGCCGCGCAAGAGCGGGCTCGAGGTGATCGCCGCGCTGCGCAAGCTGACCGCGTACGCGGACACGCCGATCCTCGTCCTGACGACCGAGGGCAGCGATGCCTTCAAGGACGCCGCACGCGACGCGGGTGCGACCGGCTGGATCGAAAAGCCGATCGACCCGAGCGTGCTCGTCGAGCTGGTCGCGACGCTGTCCGAGCCGGCTGCCTCCTGACATGAACGCGACGAATTCAACCGGTGACCGGGCATGACTCTCGACATCACTCAGTTCTACCAGACCTTTTTCGACGAAGCGGACGAGCTGCTCGCGCAGATGGAGCAGCTGCTGCTGAACCTCGACGTCGATGCGCCCGATCCCGAGGATCTGGCGGCGATCTTCCGCGCCGCGCATTCGATCAAGGGCGGCGCGGCGACGTTCGGCTTTTCCGCGCTGACCGATACGACGCACATCCTCGAATCGCTGCTCGACCGCGCGCGCAACCATGAGCTGACGCTGACCAAGGAAATGATCGACGCGTTCCTGGAGACCAAGGACGTGTTGTCCGACCAGCTCGTCGATTACCGCGCGAGCGCCGAACCGGACGCGGCCGCCGCCGCGACGATCTGCGCGAAGCTCGAACGGCTGAAGGCCGAAAGCGGCGCGGGTGCGCCTGCTGCGGCCGCCGAGCCTGCGCCGGCCGCGCCGGTTGCACCGGTCGTCGCTGTCGCACCGGCCGTCGAGCCCGCCGCAAGCGGCGATCGCGCACCCGACCATGTGGTCGAACAGGCCGTCGCGGCCGCGCATCCGGCGGCCGACGCCGATGCCGGCGGCCCGCACCTGAAGATCACGCTGGTCGGCGTCGACGCGAAGGATCGCGAACTGCTCACCGAGGAACTCGGCAACCTCGGCCGGATCGTCGGCCGCGAGGAAGCGGGCGCCGACCTGTCGCTGTGGGTCGAATCGGACGTGCCGTCCGACGACATCGTCGCGGTGTGCTGCTTCGTGATCGACGAAAGCCAGATCCGCGTCGCGCACGGCACGGCGCCGGCCGCGCAGGACGCCGCGGCCGTGGCCGCTGATGCGGCCGAACCGCCCGCCGCCGCGCAGCCCGCGCGCGTCGAGGTGTTCGCGCCGCAGGCCGCTGCCCCGCAACCGGCTGCCGCCGCGGCGGCCCCGGCCGAGCCGGCCGCCGCCGCCGCGCAGCCGCCGTCGCCATCGCCGCAACCCGCGCAAGCGCAGCCGGCCGAACACGCGACGCCGGCCGAACACGCGACGCCGGCCGCCGCCGCGCATCATGACGACAAGCGTGCGCGCCCGGCCGCCGCGGCCGCGGCAGGCGCCGAAGGCAGCTCGATCCGCGTCGGCGTCGAGAAGGTCGACCAGCTGATCAACCTGGTCGGCGAACTGGTGATCACGCAGGCGATGCTGGCCGAGACGGCGACCGCATTCGATCCGGCGCTGCACGACCGCCTGTTCAACGGGATGGCGCAGCTCGAGCGCAACGCGCGCGACCTGCAGGAAGCGGTGATGTCGATCCGCATGATGCCGATGGACTACGTGTTCAGCCGCTTCCCGCGGCTCGTGCGCGATCTCGCCGGCAAGCTCGGCAAGCAGGTCGAACTGGTCACGTTCGGCCAGGCGACCGAGCTCGACAAGAGCCTGATTGAACGGATCATCGATCCGCTCACGCACCTGGTGCGCAACAGCCTCGACCACGGCATCGAAACCGTCGACAAGCGCGTCGCCGCCGGCAAGGACGCGGTCGGCCAGCTCGTGCTGTCGGCCGCGCATCACGGCGGCAACATCGTGATCGAGGTGAGCGACGACGGCGCGGGCCTGAACCGCGAGCGAATCCTCGCGAAGGCCGCGAAGCAGGGCATGCAGATCTCCGAGAACATCAGCGACGACGAAGTCTGGCAGCTGATCTTCGCGCCGGGCTTCTCGACCGCCGAGACGGTGACCGACGTGTCGGGCCGCGGCGTCGGGATGGACGTCGTGAAGCGCAACATCCAGTCGATGGGCGGTCATGTCGAAATCTCGTCGCAGGCCGGCCGCGGCACGACCACGCGGATCGTGCTGCCGCTCACGCTGGCGATCCTCGACGGGATGTCGGTCAAGGTGGGCAGCGAGATCTTCATCCTGCCGCTGAACTTCGTGATGGAGTCGCTGCAGCCGTCGAACGACGACATCTACACGGTCGGCAACGGCGAGCGCGTGGTGCGCGTGCGCGGCGAATACCTGCCGCTGGTCGCGCTGCACGAGGTGTTCTCGGTCGAGGACGCGCGCACCGACCCGACGCAGGGGATCGTCACGATCATGGAAACCGAGGGGCGCCGCTTCGCGATGCTGATCGACGAACTGGTCGGCCAGCAGCAGGTGGTCGTGAAGAACCTCGAAACCAACTACCGCAAGGTGCATGGCATCTCGGCGGCGACCATCCTCGGCGACGGCAGCGTCGCGCTGATCGTCGACGTCGCGGCGCTGAACCGCGAAACCCGTGCGACGCACGGCGCCCGAGCCGGCGCCGAGCTCGCCGTCTTCTGACTCTCGCCATTCAACCGATTGGGGGCAAACGTGTCTGCTGAAGTCCAAATGATCAATCCGGCCGCGGCGAATGCCGCGACGAGCCGCCGCGACGCGGCGCAAGGCGACGCGACGGGCCAGGAATTCCTCGTGTTCACGCTCGGCGACGAGGAATACGGGATCGACATCCTGAAAGTGCAGGAAATCCGCGGCTACGACAGCGTCACGCGCATCGCGAACGCGCCCGAGTTCATCAAGGGCGTGATCAACCTGCGCGGGATCATCGTGCCGATCGTCGACATGCGGATCAAGTTCCACCTCGGCCGCGTCGAGTACGACCACCAGACCGTCGTGATCATCCTGAACGTGTCGAACCGCGTGGTCGGGATGGTGGTCGACGGCGTGTCGGACGTGCTGACGCTGCAGACCGACCAGATCATGCCGGCGCCGGAATTCGGCGCGACGCTGACGACCGAGTACCTGACGGGCCTCGGCACGGTCGACGGCCGGATGCTGATCCTGATGGACATCGAGAAGCTGATGTCGAGCCGTGAAATGGCGCTGATCGAGACACTCGGCGGGTAAGCGCGCCGCGCGCGCAGCAATTTCGGGAGAATCTGCAATGTTGCATAACTGGTCGATCCGCACGACGCTCACGGCGGTCGGACTCATCCTCGTGTGCCTGGCCGCCGCGGTCGGCGGGCTCGGCCTCTACGCGCTGAATCACGCGAGCCGTTCGCTCGACGAGATCGCGCACGTCGACCTGCCGGCGATCCACACGCTGGACGACACGGCCGCGTACCTGCTGCGCTCGCGCGTCGCGCTCGATCGCTTTCGTACGCTGACCGAAGCCGGCAATGCGGCCGACGCGGCGAAGGTGCTCGATCGCGCGCAGGAGCTGTATGCGAAGTCGAACCAGAACTGGCAGACGTTCCAGTCGACGCCGAAGCTCGGTGTCGAGCAGGCGCTCGTCGACGAGCTCACCGCGCGTTACACGACGATCATGAAGGAAGGCGTCGAACCGGAATTCGCCGCGGCGCGCGCGGGCGACATGGCCGCGTACCACGCGATCGCCGACGCGAAGATCAGCCCGATGTTCGTCGCGTTCGACCAGACGGCGGCAGCCGTGATCGCCGCGCTGCAAAAGCGCGCGGAAGAGCGTCAGGCCGCGACGCAGTCGCAGATCTCGATGATGATCGCGCTGATCGCGGCCGGCATCGCGCTCGCGTTCGTCGTCGTGATCGCGATCCGCTTCGTCCTGCGCGGGCTGATCGTCCAGCCGATCGAGGACGCGATCGCACACTTCGAGCGCATCGCCGGCGGCGATCTCACGCAGCCGGTGAGCGTGTTCAGCACGAACGAGATCGGCCGCCTGTTCGGCGGCATCAAGCGGATGCAGGACGCCGTCACGACGATGGTGCAGGCCGTGCATCGCGGCACCGAATCGATCGACGTCGGCGCGCGCGAGATCGCCACCGGCAACATCGACCTGTCGCAGCGCACCGAGGAGCAGGCCGCCTCGCTGCAGGAAACCGCGTCGAGCATGGAGCAGCTGACGGGCACGGTGCGGCAGAACGCGGAAAACGCGCGGCAGGCGAGCCAGCTCGCGGTGAACGCGTCGGACATCGCGACGCAGGGCGGCGACGTGGTCGGCCAGGTCGTGTCGACGATGCAGGACATCGCGGCCAGCTCGGGCAAGGTCGTCGACATCATCGGCACGATCGAGGGCATCGCGTTCCAGACCAACATTCTCGCGCTGAACGCGGCCGTCGAAGCGGCGCGGGCCGGCGAGCAAGGCCGCGGCTTCGCGGTGGTCGCGGGCGAGGTGCGTTCGCTCGCGCAGCGCAGCGCGAGCGCGGCGAAGGAAATCAAGCAGCTGATCGGCGATTCGGCCGAGAAGGTCGACAGCGGGTCGGCGCTCGTCGCGCGCGCCGGCGCGACGATGGACGAGATCGTGCAGGCGGTGCGCCGCGTGACCGACATCATGGGCGAGATCAGCGCGGCCTCCGACGAGCAGTCGACCGGCATCGAGCAGGTCAACCGTGCGGTCGGCCAGATGGATGCGGTCACGCAGCAGAACGCGGCGCTCGTCGAGCAGGCGGCCGCCGCGGCCGCGTCGCTCGAGGAGCAGACGCGCCAGATGAAGGCGATCGTGTCGGGCTGGCGCGTCGCGGGCGGCATCGCGCTCGCGCCGGCGCGCGGCGTCGCGCGGCCGGTGGCCCACGAACCGGCGGCGCTGCCGTCGGACGCGCGCCACGATGTGCCGGTCGCCGCGCTGCCGGCGCCGGCAGCGGCCCAACCGGCCGCACGGCGCGGCGCGCCGGCGTCGCGTGCCGCTGCCCCCGCTGCCGCGGGCACCGCGGCAGCGGCCGCCGAACCGAAGCGTGCGGCCGATGCGGCCGCACGCACGCAGAAGGCCGCACCGGCTGCCCGTGGCGGTACCGCCGCGGGCGGCTACGGCCCGCGTCTCGCGAAGACGGCTGCCCCCGCGGACAAGCCGGCCGCGAAGCCCGCGCTCGTGCGCCCGGCGCTGAACGGCGAGAAGCCGGCGCTGGCGGCCGCCGGCGCGTCGGACGACGACTGGGAGACCTTCTAAGCCATGTCGCACGCGCGCGCGCCGTTTCGACCCGATGCACCGGATGCCTCGCCTCGCGCGGGCGAGCCGGGGCGCGACTTCGCGTTCACCGGCGCGGATTTCGCACGCATCCGCGCGCTGATCCATCAACGCGCGGGCATCTCGCTGTCCGAGCACAAGCGCGACATGGCCTACAGCCGTCTCGCGCGACGGTTGCGGGCGCGCGGCCTCGACACGTTCCGCGACTACCTCGACCTGCTCGAGCAGGAAGACGATCCGCTCGAGTGGGAAGCGTTCACCAACGCGCTGACGACCAACCTGACCGCGTTTTTCCGCGAGTCGCACCATTTCCCGATCCTGTCGGAATTCGTGAAATCGCGGCCGGCGCCGGTGTCGGTCTGGTGCTCGGCGGCGTCGACCGGCGAGGAGCCGTACTCGATCGCGATCACGCTGATCGAGGCGCTCGGCGACACGGCCGCGCGCAGTGCGTCGATCCTCGCGACCGATCTCGACACGCAGGTGCTCGCGAAGGCCGAAGCCGGCATCTATACGTACGACCAGGTCAAGCACCTGTCGCCGGAGCGGCTCAAGCGCTTCTTCCTGAAGGGCACGGGCGCGCAGGCCGGCCGCGTGAAGGTGCGCCCCGAGCTGCGCGCGATGATCCGTTTCGAGCAGTTGAACCTGACCGATGCGGACTACGGGATCGCGAAGCCGTTCGACGCGATCTTCTGCCGCAACGTGATGATCTATTTCGACAAGCCGACGCAGGGGCAGGTGCTGTCGCGCTTCGAGCCGCTCGTGAAGCCGGGCGGGCTGCTGTTCGCCGGCCATTCGGAGAACTTCACGTACGTGACGCAGGCGTTCCGGCTGCGCGGGCAGACGGTGTACGAACTGACGCGCGACGCCGCGCAGGGCACGCGGCCGCGCGGCGCGCCCACGAGCGCGGCGGCCGCGATGCCGGCGCCCGGGCGGGCGCGGGCCGCGGGCGGCGCGCCGGCCTATGGAGAGCGCGGATGAGCGCCCTGCCGATCGCGACCAATCGCTACTTCGACAACCACTTCGAGCGCCCCGGCGTGAAGCTGTTGCCGAACGAGTTCTACACGACCGCCGAGGACATGGTGCTGATGACCGTGCTCGGCTCGTGCGTCGCCGCGTGCCTGCACGACCCGTACGCGGGCATCGGCGGGATGAACCACTTCATGCTGCCGGACGACGGCGCCGATCCGGGCGCGGCCGCGTCCGAGTCGATGCGCTACGGCGCCTATGCGATGGAAGTGCTGATCAACGAGCTGATCAAGGCCGGCGGGCGCCGCGAGCGCTTCGAGGCGAAGGTGTTCGGCGGCGCGGCCGTGCTCGCCGGGATGACGACGATCAACATCGGCGATCGCAACGCGGATTTCGTGCGCCGCTATCTGGCGCTCGAGCGCATCCGCATCACCGCGGAAGACCTGCAGGGCGTGCATCCGCGCAAGGTCGCGTTCATGCCGCACAGCGGGCGCGCGATGGTGAAGAAGCTGCGGCTGCAGGTGCCGGGTGTGACCGAGCGCGAAGCCGCGCTCGCGCGCGAGGCCGATCGCCTCCGCGCCGCACGGACCCGCGCGCAGGTCGAGCTGTTCGCCGCGAAGCGGCCTGCCGCGCCGCAACCGGCGCGCCCGCGCATCGAGCTGTTCGGCGGGCGCGGCGCGGCGCCGGGCGCCGGGAGCTCCTCGGCCGGGAGCCCGTACGCCGCGAATCTATCAAGAAAGCAGGAGGCCTGACCGCAGTGCAGAAGATCAAAGTGTTGTGCGTCGACGATTCGGCGCTGATCCGCAGCCTGATGACCGAGATCATCAACAGCCAGCCCGACATGACGGTGGTCGCGACCGCGCCCGATCCGCTCGTCGCGCGAGAGCTCATCAAGCAGCACAACCCCGACGTGCTCACGCTCGACGTCGAAATGCCGCGCATGGACGGGCTCGACTTCCTCGAGAAGCTGATGCGCCTGCGGCCGATGCCGGTCGTGATGGTGTCGTCGCTGACCGAGCGCGGCTCGGAAATCACGCTGCGCGCGCTCGAACTCGGCGCGGTGGATTTCGTCACGAAGCCGCGCGTCGGGATTCGCGACGGGATGCTCGACTACGCGGAAAAGCTCGCCGACAAGATCCGCGCGGCGTCGCGCGCGCGCGTGCGCCAGGCGCCGCAGCCGCAGGCCGCCGCCCGCGCGGCGGACAGCGCCGCGGCCGCGCCGATGATCAACAACCCGCTCGTCAGTACCGAGAAGCTGATCATCATCGGCGCGTCGACGGGCGGCACCGAGGCGATTCGCGAAGTGCTGACGCCGCTGCCGCCGGATGCGCCGGCCGTGCTGATCGCGCAGCACATGCCGCCCGGCTTCACGAAATCGTTCGCGCAGCGGCTGAACGGCCTGTGCCGGATCGCGGTGAAGGAAGCCGAGCACGGCGAACGCGTGCTGCCCGGTCATGCGTACATCGCGCCGGGCCATGCGCACCTGTTGCTCGCGAGAAGCGGCGCGAACTATATTGCGCAACTGTCGGACGAGCCGCCGGTGAACCGGCACCGCCCGTCGGTCGACGTGCTGTTCCGCTCGGCGGCGACGCACGCGGGCAAGAACGCGATCGGCGTGATCCTCACCGGGATGGGCCGCGACGGTGCGGCCGGCCTGCTGGAAATGAAACGCGCGGGCGCTCACACGTTCGCGCAGGACGAAGCGAGCTGTATCGTGTTCGGGATGCCGCGCGAGGCGATCGCGCTCGGCGGCGCGGACGAGGTCGCGCCGCTCGCCGACATGAGCCGCCGCGTGATGGCGCGCCTGGCGACGATGGGCGACCGCGTGCAGCGCGTGTGAATGGAATGTCACGGGGCGCGTGCCACGATACGCGCCTCGACGGAAACGAATCTGGAAAGGAACGACGATGGACAAGAGCATGAAAATCCTGGTGGTGGACGATTTCCCGACGATGCGCCGGATCGTCCGCAACCTGCTCAAGGAACTGGGCTACACGAACGTCGACGAGGCGGAAGACGGCGCGGCCGGCCTCGCGCGGCTGCGCGGCGGCGGCTTCGACTTCGTGATCTCGGACTGGAACATGCCGAACCTCGACGGCCTCGCGATGCTGAAGGAAATCCGCGCGGACGCGACGCTCACGCACCTGCCGGTGCTGATGGTCACGGCCGAGTCGAAGAAGGAGAACATCATCGCGGCCGCCCAGGCCGGCGCGAGCGGCTACGTCGTGAAACCGTTCACGGCCGCGACGCTCGACGAGAAGCTGAACAAGATCATCGACAAGATGGCCAAGGCCGGGAGCTGAACGTGAACGAGCCGATCCATGCGGCGCTTGCCGGCGCGGCGATGAATGCCGACGGCCATGCCGAAGGCGCCGATTACGCGAGCGACCGGATCCTCGCGCGCATCGGCCACGTCACGCGCACGCTGCGCGATTCGATGCGCGAGCTCGGGCTCGACAAGCATGTCGAGCGCGCGGCGGAAGCCGTGCCCGATGCGCGCGACCGGCTGCGCTACGTCGCGACGATGACCGAACAGGCCGCCGAGCGCGTGCTGAATGCGATCGAGATCGCGAAGCCGGTGCAGGAGCGCATCCAGAACGAAGCCGAGGCGCTCGACGCGCGCTGGGCGCAGTGGTATGCCGCGCCGATCGAGCACGCGGAAGTGCGCGAGCTGATGGACGATACGCGCACGTTCCTGCGCACGCTGCCCGAGTCGACGTCGGCGACCCGCGCGCAACTGCTCGAGATCATGCTCGCGCAGGATTTCCAGGACCTGACCGGGCAGGTGATCAAGAAGATCATGGACATGGTCTACCTGATCGAGCAGCAACTCCTCACCGTGCTCGTCGAGAACATCGCGCCGGAGCGGCGCGAGCAGTTCGCGGCTACCGCGGCCGCGCTGGCGGCCGAGCAGATGAGCGCGACCGGCAGCCCCGAATCGCTGCTGAACGGCCCGCAGATCGCGCCGGAAGGCAAATCCGACGTCGTGCAGGACCAGGGGCAGGTAGACGACCTGCTCGCGAGCCTCGGCTTCTGATCCTGCCGCGGCGCATCCGCGCGCCGGGTTGCCGGGCACCCCGTCCCCGCGGGGCCGCCGATGCGCGCATTCCGCTTTCCCGCCTCGTTCTCCCGCCCGCCGCGCTTGCGCGGCGCGGTGTCATCCTGCGTCGAATTGACACTTCGCCACACTCCGCAGGCATACTACGCGTCAGCAGCAACGTAGCGTCTCATTCGTAAGATTCATAAGTTGGCAGGCGGCGCGGGCCGACGGCGGCGCCGTCGGCAACGAAGCCAGTCCCTTGGGGGGGAACGTGAAGCTGAAACGCTTGGGCTGGACCGTCGCGCACGCGACGGCTGCAATGGGTGTGCTGTGGGCCGTCCACGCACACGCGGAACTGGGCGGCGCGCCGATGTCGCCGCCGGCGGACGATCAGGCCGCCACCGTGCGCGCGCTGCAGCGCGCCATGCGCTCGGCGGACGGCGCGCAGGCCAGCACGGCCGCCTATACCGTCCGCGAGATCACGCTCGGATCGGGCACCGTCATCCACGAATACACGTCGGCCGCCGGCAGCGTGTTCGGCCTCGCATGGCGCGGGCCGACGATGCCGGATCTCGCGTCGCTGCTCGGCAGCTATTTCCCGCAGTACACCGCCGGTGTCCAGGCGGCGCACCGGGCGCGCGGCTGGCGCGCGCCGGTGGCCGTCGAGACGAGCGGCCTCGTGATCCGGACGGGCGGCCACATGGGCGCCTTCTCCGGCCAGGCGTGGCTGCCGTCGGCGCTGCCCGCCGGCGTGGCCGGCACCGATATCCAGTGACAGCGGGAGAGCGATCTTGAGCATTCCTCGTACATTCAAGCGCTGGCTCGGCGTGCTGGGCCTCCTGGCCGCGACGGCCGTGCTCGTGACGGCATGCGGCGGCGGCGATGGCGGCGGCGGTTCGGGCAACGGCGGCAATGCCGGCAATACGGGCGGCAACGGCTCGGGCGGGTCCGACGGCAACAGCGGCAACACGGCCGTCGTCACGGTCGGCGCCGGCGCGGCGAACGTGATCAACATCCCGACCATCAGCCTGAAGATCTGCGTGCCGGGCACGTCGAACTGCCAGATCGTCAACAACGTGCTCGTCGATACCGCGTCCTACGGGCTGCGGCTCGTCGGCAGCGCGGTGGCGGGCGTGCACGACAGCCTGCCGCAGGTGACGAGCGGCGGCGCGCCGGTCGCCGAGTGCGGCAAGTTCGTGTCGAGCTATACGTGGGGTTCGGTGCGCACCGTCGACCTGTCGATCGGCACCGAGCAGGCGAGCTCGCTGCCCGTGCAGATCATCGGCGACCTCGGCACGACCAACGTGCCGAGCTCGTGCACGAACGGCGGCGCGTCGGCAAACTCGACCGGCGCGCTCGGCGCGAACGGCATCCTCGGCATCGGGCCGGCGCCGTACGACTGCGGCACGACCTGCGCCACGTCGACGTCGACGAGCAACAACTACTACGCGTGCCCGAACGGCGACAACGCGCGCTGCACGGTCGCGCTCGTGCCGCTGGCGCAGCAGGTGGCGAACCCGGTGCATCGGTTCGCGAACAACGACGGCGTGAGCGTGCAGATGCCGGCCATCTCCGACAGCGGGCAGGCAAGCGCGACCGGCACGCTGACGTTCGGCCTGCCGAACCTGGGCGGCAAGACGGTGATGACGTCGACCACGACCGGTGACGTCAGCGCGATGTTCCAGGGGCGCAACGTGACCGCGTTCTTCGATACCGGCTCGAACGCGTATTTCTTCAACGATTCGGCGCAGACGGTCTGTTCGAGAAATACGGAGTTCTACTGCCCGTCGGCGACGACCACCTATTCGGCCACGCTGAGCGGCCAGAACGGCGCGTCGGGCACCGTGTCGATGCCGGTCGCCAACGCGGATTCGCTGTTCTCCAACCCGTCGACGTTCGCGTTCAACGACATCGCGGGCCCGTTCGGCTCGTCCAGCTGGCTCGACATCGGCATGCCGCACTTCTACGGCAAGACGATCTACTTCGGGATGGACAAGACCGCGAGCGGCGGCCCGCAGCCGTTCGTCGCGTTCTGACGCGGCACCGCCGGCGCAGGAACGAGGGGGCGAGCGATCGTCCCCTTTTTTTTGCCCCGGCGGGCGCGAGGCTACGGACCGGCGCGCTGCCGGGCGCCGGCATAGCGTCTACGATGTAAGACCGGCACCGGTGCCGGCACGACATCGAGGAGACAGCGCCATGAACCCGCGTATCCAGCGCATCACGCCGTTCCTGTGGTTCGACCGCGACGCCGAGGCGGCGGCCGGTTTCTACGTATCGGTGTTCGACAACGCGCGCATCGTGCACGTCGCGCGCTACGGCAAGGCCGGCGCGCACGCGTCCGGCAACGCCGAGGGCGCGGTGATGACCGTGTCGTTCGAGCTCGACGGGCAGGCGTTCGTCGCGCTGAACGGCGGCCCCGTGTTCCAGATGACGCCGGCCGTGTCGTTCGTCGTCAACTGCCGCGACCAGGCCGAGATCGACCATTACTGGGCACGCCTGTCCGAAGGCGGCGACGAGCGCGCGCAGCAATGCGGCTGGCTGCGCGACCGCTTCGGCGTGTCGTGGCAGGTCGTGCCCGTGCAGATGGCCGAGCTGATGACCGGCGACCCGGCCCGCGCCGAGCGTGTGATGGCGCAGGTGATGACGATGAAGAAGCTCGATCTCGGCGCGCTGCAGCGGGCGGCGGCCGGCTAGGGCCAGCGCAAGCCCGTTGTCGGCGTGAACAGGCCCCGAGGCCGCTTCGGTCGGTCGGGCCGCTCAAGGCCGGCGGCCGGCCGTTTCGTCCCGACGCACGACATCGTTGCGTCGGGGCCGGTTTCCCGCCTTTCCCGGCCGTCGGCTCACCATTCCCCCGCATCGCGCCGCCGCCGTCCCGCTGACGGCCGCCGCGTCGCCGACGCGCCGGCCGGCCCGTTTTTCCGTCGCGCCGCGCGTCGTTCCGCCCCCGCTCCAGCCGCGTTCGCGGCGGCTCGCCCGATTCTCCGAAATACCCCCCTTTCCCGGCTTTGCTCGACCGATCGGCGTTTGACGCCTCCATGAATAATCGGTGTCACTGGAAAGCGGCATTCCGCCGTACCCGACTGGAGGCCCCGTGGCAGACGAGAGCGATCTCGACAAGACCGAAGCCGCCACTCCCAGGCGCCGCGAGAAGGCGCGCGAGGAGGGGCAGGTCGCGCGTTCGCGCGAACTGGCTTCGTTCGCACTGCTCGCGGCGGGGTTCTACGGCGCATGGTTGCTCGCGGGCCCGTCGGGCGCGCATCTGCAGGCGATGCTGCGCGGCGCGTTCACGTTCGATCGCGCGACCGCATTCGACACCCACCGGATGCTGTCGGCGGCCGGCAGCGCGAGCCTCGAAGGCTTCGCCGCGCTGCTGCCGCTGCTTGCGCTGACCGGCGTCGCCGCGCTGCTCGCGCCGATGGCGCTCGGCGGCTGGCTGATTTCGCAAAAAACGTTCGAGCTGAAGTTCGACCGCCTGAACCCGATCTCGGGCCTCGGCCGGATCTTCTCGATCCAGGGGCCGATCCAGCTCGGGATGTCGATCGCGAAGACGCTGGTGGTCGGCGGGATCGGCGGCATCGCGATCTGGCGCAGCAAGGACGAACTGCTCGGCCTCGCGACCCAGCCGCTCGGCGTCGCGCTGCCCGATGCGCTGCATCTGGTCGCCGTGTGCTGCGGCACGACGGTCGCCGGGATGCTGGTCGTCGCCGGGCTCGACGTGCCTTACCAACTCTGGCAGTACAACAAGAAGTTGCGCATGACGAAGGAAGAAGTGAAGCGCGAGCATCGCGAGAACGAAGGCGATCCGCACGTGAAGGGGCGAATTCGCCAGCAGCAGCGCGCGATCGCCCGCCGCCGGATGATGGCGGCCGTGCCGAAGGCCGACGTGGTCGTCACGAACCCGACGCACTTCGCGGTCGCGCTGCAATACACGGATGGCGAGATGCGCGCGCCGAAGGTCGTCGCGAAGGGCGTGAACCTCGTCGCCGCGCGCATCCGCGAACTCGCGGCCGAGCACAACGTGCCGCTGCTCGAAGCGCCGCCGCTCGCGCGTGCGCTGTATCACAACGTCGAACTCGAGCGCGAGATCCCCGGTTCGCTGTACTCGGCGGTCGCCGAAGTGCTCGCGTGGGTCTACCAGCTCAAGCGCTTCCGTTCGGAAGGCGGCGCGTTCCCGGCGATGCCGGTCGATCTCGACGTGCCGGCCGAACTCGACAAGGGCACGTCGGTCGCCGCCGACGACGAGCGTGAAGAAGCCGAGGACACCCTCGGCAAGCAAGGGAACGCAGCATGAGCACCCCGACCACCGGCCTGTTCGCGAAGCGCCCGAACGTGCTGGCAGGCACGAACCTGCGCGCGCTCGCGGGCCCGATCCTCATCTGCATGATCCTGGGGATGATGATCCTGCCGCTGCCGCCGATGCTGCTGGATCTGCTGTTCACGTTCAACATCGCGCTGTCCGTGATGGTGCTGCTCGTCAGCATGTACACGATGAAGCCGCTCGACTTCGCGGCGTTCCCGAGCGTGCTGCTGTTCTCGACGCTGCTGCGCCTGTCGCTGAACGTCGCGTCGACCCGCGTCGTGCTGCTCGAAGGCCACACCGGCCCCGACGCGGCCGGCCAGGTGATCGAGGCGTTCGGCCACTTCCTCGTGGGCGGCAACTTCGCGGTCGGCATCGTCGTGTTCGTGATCCTGATGATCATCAACTTCATGGTGATCACGAAGGGCGCGGGGCGGATCGCCGAAGTGTCCGCGCGCTTCACGCTCGATGCGATGCCCGGCAAGCAGATGGCGATCGACGCGGATCTCAACGCCGGCCTCATCAACGAGGAACAGGCCCGCAAGCGCCGCCTCGCCGTGTCGCAGGAAGCCGAGTTCTACGGGTCGATGGACGGCGCGTCGAAGTTCGTGCGCGGCGACGCGATCGCCGGCCTGATCATCATGGCGATCAACGTGATCGGCGGGCTGATCGTCGGGATGGTCCAGCACGACATGTCGTTCGCCGCGGCCGGCACCAACTACACGCTGCTGACGATCGGCGACGGCCTCGTCGCGCAGATCCCGTCGCTCGTGATCTCGACCGCGGCCGGCGTGATCGTGTCGCGCGTCGCGACCGACGAGGACATCGGCACGCAGATCACCGGCCAGCTGTTCACGAACCCGCGCGTGCTCAACATCACCGGCGCGATCATCGTGATGATGGGGCTGATCCCCGGGATGCCGCACTTCGCGTTCCTCGCGCTCGGCGGCGGCGCGATCTGGCTGGCGCGCACCCAGACCAAGCGCACGGCGGCCCGCAAGGCGGCCGGCGACGTGACCGACATCGCACCGCCCGCCGTGCTGCCGGCCGACAGCCACGAAGCGACTTGGGACGACGTGCAGCTGATCGACCCGCTCGGCCTCGAAGTCGGCTACCGGCTGATCCCGCTGGTCGACAAGAACAGCGACGGCGAGCTGCTCAAGCGCATCAAGAGCATCCGCAAGAAATTCGCGCAGGAAATCGGCTTCCTGCCGCCGGTGATCCATATCCGCGACAACCTCGAACTGCGGCCGAACGCGTACCGGATCGCGCTGAAGGGCGTCGAGATCGGCGCGGGCGAAGTGTTCCCGGGCCAGTGGCTCGCGATCAACCCGGGCCAGGTGACGGCCGCGCTGCCGGGCGCCGTCACGCAGGATCCCGCGTTCGGGCTGCCGGCCGTGTGGATCGACGTCGCGCTGCGCGAGCAGGCGCAGGTGTACGGCTACACGGTGGTCGACGCGAGCACGGTGGTCGCGACGCACCTGAACCATCTCGTCGTCCAGCACGCGGCCGAGCTGCTCGGCCGTCAGGAAGTGCAGGCGCTCGTCGAGCGTACCGGCAAGGACGCGCCGTCGCTCGTCGAGGACCTCGTGCCGAAGACGATCTCGCTCACCACGCTGCAGAAAGTGCTGCAGAACCTGCTCGAGGAAGGCGTGCCGATCCGCGACATGCGCACGATCCTCGAGGCCGTGTCCGAGCATGCGGGCCGCGGCGACGCGTTCGAGATCACGGCCGCGGTGCGGCTCTCGCTCGGCCGCGCGATCACGCAGCAGTGGTATCCGGGCAACGGCGAAATGCAGGTGATGGGCCTCGACGCGAATCTGGAGCGCGTGCTGTCGCAGGCGCTCGCCACCGGCGCGAACCCGGGCCTCGAGCCCGGCCTCGCGCACAACCTTCTGACCGGCACGCAGCAAGCGATGCTGCGTCAACAGAATCTCGGGCTGCCGCCGGTGCTGCTGGTGCAGCACGCGCTGCGCGCGATGCTCGCGCGCTTCCTGCGCCGCAGCCTGCCGCAATTGAAAGTGCTGTCGTATGCCGAAGTGCCGGACACACGCACGATCAAAGTCGTTAACGTCATCGGGGGTTCCGCTTGAACATTCGCAAATTCACTGGCGCAACGAGCCGCGACGCACTTCGTCTCGTGCGCGAGGCGCTCGGCGCCGACGCGGTCGTGCTGTCGAACCGCACGCTCGATGACGGCAGTGTCGAAATCGTTGCACTCGCCGATTCGGATCTGGCCGCGGTGGCGCCGCCGGCCGCGCGTCCGCGCCTGGCCCCGTCGCGCGTGCCGGAATCCGTGCCGGCCGCCGCCGTGCCGGGCATCGTGTCGCGCCCCGGCATCGCACCGCGCCCGGCCGTCAATCCGTATGCCGCGGGCGAAGGCGGGCTGCCGGACGTGTTCTCGTCCGTATTCGGCGCAAGCGCCGACGCGCAAGAGGCGGATGCGCATCGTTCGTCGATCGAGACCGACGCGGCCACCGCGGCCGCGCCGTCGATGGCAGCGCCGGCCGCCGGGTCGCCGGCCCCCGGATCGCCGGCCGCCACTTCCGAACCCGCACCGTGGCTGGTCGAGCACGCGAAGCGCCTCACGCAGCAGCGCGACGCGCTGATCGCCCGAGCGCAGGCGCCTGCCGAGCCGCAGGCGAGCGCATCGCAGCCCGCAGCCGGCGCGACGCCGCCCGACTGGGCGCGCGACATCGTGCGCGACGCAGAACGCCGGATGCCGGCCGCCGCGCGGCGCGCCCCCGACACGGGCGCCGCGTACGCCGCCAAGACGGCCGAACGCACGCGCCTGTCATCCGACGCGGCCGCCGCGGTGGCCGACGCGGTGAAGTCGCGCATCGAGCGGATCGTCAACGACACCGTGATGCAGGAGTTGGGCGAACTGCGCGGGATGATGCAAGAGCAGTTCGACAGCCTGATGTGGCACGACCGCCAGCGCCGCAGCGCCGTTCACGGCGCGCTGACGAAGCACCTGTTCGCGGCCGGCTTCTCCGCGCAACTGGTGCGGATGCTGGTCGACAACCTGCCGTCCGGCGACGGCGCGCAGACTTTCGAGCAGGCTGCGGAATGGGCGCAGTCGGTGCTCGCGTCGAACCTGCCGGTGCTCGACAGCGAGGACGCGCTGATGGAACGCGGCGGCGTGTTCGCGCTGATGGGGCCGACGGGCGTCGGCAAGACGACCACCACCGCGAAGCTGGCCGCGCGCTGCGTGATGCGCTTCGGCGCGAGCAAGGTCGCGCTGCTGACCACCGACAGCTACCGGATCGGCGGCCACGAGCAACTGCGCATCTTCGGCAAGATCCTCGGCGTGCCGGTTCACGCGGTGAAGGACGCGGGCGACCTCGCGCTCGCGCTGTCCGAGCTGCGCAACAAGCACATCGTGCTGATCGACACGATCGGCATGAGCCAGCGCGACCGCGCGGTGTCCGACCAGATCGCGATGCTGCACGGCGCGAACGCGCCGGTGCAGCGCCTGCTGCTGCTCAACGCGACGAGCCACGGCGACACGCTGAACGAAGTCGTGCAGGCGTACCGCAGCGCGGGCGACCACCCGGATCTCGCGGGCTGCATCCTCACGAAGCTCGACGAGGCGACCCACCTCGGCGGCGTGCTCGACACGGTGATCCGCTACAAGCTGCCGGTTCACTACGTGTCGACCGGCCAGAAGGTGCCGGAGAACCTGTACGTCGCGTCGACCAAATTCCTGCTGAAGAGCGCGTTCTGTGTGCCGCGCGACGGCTCGCCCTTCGTGCCGCAAGACGAGGACATGCCGACGCTGCTTTCCGCACTGACCGCACGTTCCACCGCCGAGCTGCACGAGGTGCGATTTGGATAAACGGATCATCGATCAGGCCGAAGGGCTGCGGCGCCTGCTCGCCGGGCGCGCGTCGCGCATCGTCGCGGTGACGGGCGGGCCGGCGGGCGTCGGCTGCACGTCCACCGTGGTGAATCTCGCGGCGGCGCTCGCGTCGCTCGGCAAGGACGTGCTCGTCGTCGACGAGCGCGCCGACGTGCATTCGGCCAGCGCGACGCTCGCCGGCGCGTGGCTGCGCGACGGCGAACGCACGCGGGTGGCGGCCGGCTTCGGCCTGTGCGGCGCCGCGCGGCTCGCGCGCGCCGGCTACAGCGACGCGCAACTGAGCGACTTCATCGACGGCCCGGCCGACATCGTCCTCGTCGACGCGCAGCTCGGCGCCGACGGGTCGTTCTCGGCGCTCGCGCGCGAGGCGCACGACGTGCTGGTCGTCACGCGGGTCGCCGCGCAGGCGATCACCGAGGCGTACGCGTGCATGAAGCGGCTGCATTTCGCGCACGCGTTCGCGCAGTTCCGCGTGCTGACCAATCAGGTCGGCAGCCACGCGGACGCGAAAACGGCCTTCGACAACCTCGCGGGCGTCGCGAGCCGCTACCTGACCGTATCGATCGCCGACGCGGGCTGCGTGAGCGCCGATCCGCTCGTCGAGCACGCCCGCGAACTGATGCATGCGGTGGTCGACGCGTTCCCGTCGTCGCCCGCCGCGCGCGATTACCGGCAGATTGCCGCCGACCTGTTGTACTGGCCGATGCGCCCGCGTTCGGGTGCGGGCCGCGCGGTCCACGCCGGCGGCAAGCCGTCGTATGAGGCGGGCGCGGCACACGCCGCGTGAGCGCCACCCGAAGGAGAGAGCCACGATGTACAACGCTCAAGGAAAGATGTCCCAGGCCGACGTGCTCGCGCAATACGCGCCGCTCGTGCGCCGCCTCGGGCTGCAGCTCGTCGCGAAGATGCCGGCGAGCGTCGATCTCGACGACCTGATCCAGGCCGGCATGATCGGCCTGATGGACGCGGCCGGCCGCTACAAGGAGGACCAGGGCGCGCAGTTCGAGACCTACGCGACGCAGCGCATCCGCGGCGCGATGCTCGACGAGCTGCGCAGCAACGACTGGCTGCCGCGCAGCCTGCGCAAGACGTCGCGCGAGGTCGAGCACGCGGTGCACCAGGTCGAGCAGCACCTCGGCCGCTCGGCGAGCGAGACCGAGATCGCGCAGCACCTGAACATGCCGCTCGACGAATACCAGGGGATGCTGCAGGACCTGCACGGCAGCCAGCTCATCTATTACGAGGATTTCGACCGCGCGGCCGATGACGAGCCGTTCCTCGACCGTTATCGCGTCGATCACGCCGATCCGTTGTCGGCGCTGCTCGACGACCACCTGCGCGAGGCGCTCGTCGAGGCGATCGAGCGGCTGCCGGAGCGCGAGAAGCTGCTGATGTCGCTGTACTACGAACGGGGTCTGAATCTGCGCGAGATCGGCGCGGTGCTCGAAGTGAGCGAATCGCGCGTGTGCCAGCTGCACAGCCAGGCCGTCGCACGCCTGCGCGCGCGGCTGCGCGAGCAGGCGTGGGTCGGCGCGGAGTCCTGACCCGCAGAAGTCCCGACCCTTTGCCGGCGTCGGCGCGCGCGTCTCGCGCCTACGCGTCGTCCTCGCGCATTTCGCGCGCCGATTTGCTACAATCCCCTCCGTTTTCCGAGGAGCGTTGCGACGGACCATCCGTGTCCGCCAGGCTCGGAGAGCTTCACCAAGCAGCCGTGCGGCGATCGTTTTTAGCGACCGTCGCGCCGGCCCCGCTTCCTGAACGGCGCTCACGTCACCAATCTAGAAACTTTTTAGAAAGGAGGGCGTGATGAACGCCATTATCGATTCCAAGGCTTCCCACGATTACGTCGTCGCCGACATGGCGCTGGCCGGCTGGGGCCGCAAGGAACTCAACATCGCCGAGACCGAAATGCCGGGCCTCGTGCAGATCCGCGACGAATACAAGGCGCAGCAGCCGCTGAAGGGCGCGCGCATCGCCGGTTCGCTGCACATGACGATCCAGACGGGCGTGCTGATCGAGACGCTGAAGGCGCTCGGCGCCGACGTCCGCTGGGCGTCGTGCAACATCTTCTCGACCCAGGATCACGCGGCCGCCGCGATCGTCGAAGCCGGCACGCCGGTGTTCGCGTTCAAGGGCGAATCGCTCGACGAATACTGGGAGTTCTCGCACCGCATCTTCGAATGGCCGAACGGCGAATTCGCGAACATGATCCTGGACGACGGCGGCGACGCAACGCTGCTGCTGATCCTCGGCTCGAAGGCCGAGAAGGACCGTTCGGTGATCGCGAAGCCGACCAACGAGGAAGAAGTCGCGCTGTACAAGTCGATCGCGGCCCACCTCGACGTCGACGCGAACTGGTACTCGAAGCGCCTCGCGCACATCAAGGGCGTGACCGAAGAGACCACGACCGGCGTGCACCGCCTGTACCAGATGGAAAAGGACGGCCGCCTGCCGTTCCCGGCGTTCAACGTGAACGATTCGGTCACGAAGTCGAAGTTCGACAACCTGTACGGCTGCCGTGAATCGCTCGTCGACGGCATCAAGCGCGCGACCGACGTGATGATCGCGGGCAAGGTCGCGGTCGTCGCGGGCTACGGCGACGTGGGCAAGGGCTGCGCGCAGTCGCTGCGCGGCCTGGGCGCGACCGTGTGGGTCACCGAAATCGATCCGATCTGCGCGCTGCAGGCGGCGATGGAAGGCTACCGCGTCGTGACGATGGAATACGCGGCCGACAAGGCCGACATCTTCGTGACGGCGACCGGCAACTACCACGTGATCAACCACGATCACATGAAGGCGATGCGCCACAACGCGATCGTCTGCAACATCGGTCACTTCGACTCGGAAATCGACGTCGCGTCGACGCGCCAGTACCAGTGGGAAAACATCAAGCCGCAGGTCGACCACATCATCTTCCCGGACGGCAAGCGCGTGATCCTGCTGGCCGAAGGCCGCCTCGTGAACCTCGGCTGCGCGACCGGCCACCCGTCGTTCGTGATGTCGAACTCGTTCGCGAACCAGACGCTCGCGCAGATCGAGCTGTTCACGCGCGGCGAGCAGTACGAGAACAAGGTGTACGTGCTGCCGAAGCATCTCGATGAAAAGGTCGCGCGCCTGCACCTCGCGCGCATCGGCGCGAACCTGTCGGTGCTGTCGGACGAGCAGGCTTCGTACATCGGCGTGCAGAAGGACGGCCCGTTCAAGCCGAACCACTACCGCTACTGATGTACTGATGCGCTGCCGCCGCCGTGCCGTGGGCGCCCGTTGCGGGCGCACGGCGCGGCGGCGCTCACCGATCGTACCGATCGACAACCGAACCGGAGCCCTCCATGAGCGTCATTCTCACCTGGGTCATCAACGCGCTGGCGCTGCTGATCATCACGTACCTCGTGCCGTCGATCCACATCAAGAGCTTCGGCACCGCGCTGATCATCGCGGTCGTGCTCGGGCTGATCAACACGGTGATCCGGCCGGTGCTGATCCTGCTGACGCTGCCCGTCACGATCGTCACGCTCGGGGTGTTCATCCTCGTCGTGAACGCGTTGTGCTTCTGGTTCGCGTCGTCGCTGCTGAAGGGCTTCGAGGTGTCGGGATTCTGGTCCGCGTTCTTCGGTTCGATCCTGTACAGCATCGTGTCGTGGCTGCTGTCCGCCCTGATCTTCGGCCAGCGCGACATCGGCTGAGGGCGAGCGGGCGCTGGCCCAACCCCATCGAATCATGAAACCGATCGAACTCTCGTTTGAATTCTTCCCGCCGAAGACGGCGGACGGCGTCGAAAAGCTGCGCGCCACGCGCGCGCAGCTGCTGCCGCTGAAGCCGAAATTCGTCTCCGTGACGTTCGGCGCCGGCGGCTCGACGCAGCAGGGCACGCTCGATACCGTGCTCGACATGCAGAAGGACGGCCTCGAGGCCGCGCCACACCTGTCGTGCATCGGTTCGTCGCGCGACAGCCTGCGCGCGATCCTCGACCAGTACCGCTCGCACGGCATCCGGCACATCGTCGCGCTGCGCGGCGACCTGCCGTCGGGGATGGGCGAGGTCGGCGAGCTGCGCTATGCGTCCGAGCTCGTCAGCTTCATCCGCGCCGAGCATGGCGACTGGTTCCACATCGAGGTCGCCGGCTACCCGGAGTACCACCCGCAATCGCGCTCGCCGAAGGCCGATCTCGAGAATTTCGCGCGCAAGGTGAAAGCCGGCGCGAATTCCGCGATCACGCAGTACTTCTTCAACGCGGACGCGTATTTCCGCTTCGTCGACGATGCGCGCAAGCTGGGGGTGGACGTGCCGATCGTGCCGGGCATCATGCCGATCACGAACTTCTCGCAGCTGATGCGCTTCTCCGAGATGTGCGGCGCGGAAGTGCCGCGCTGGGTCGCGCGCCGGCTCGAGAGCTTCGGCGACGATCGCGAGTCGATCCGCGCGTTCGGCGCGGACGTCGTCACGAGCCTGTGCCAGCGCCTGATCGACGCGGGCGTGCCGGGGCTGCATTTCTACACGCTGAACTTGGCGGTCGCAACGCGCACGATCTGCGAACGGCTCGCGGTGTAACAAGCGCCGTCACGCGGCTGCATGCGTGAAAGCCCCGCCGGTTTGCGCCGGCGGGGCTTTTTTATCGTGAAGCGCCGCGCATGCGGCGTGGCGGAAGCCGCTGAATCAGCGCTGCGCCTGCATCAGCGGCGGACGGCGGTCGAACCACGGCCGCGCCTGTTCGAGCTGCCGCGCGAGCCGGAGCAGCAACGCTTCGTCCGCGTGGCGCGCGGCGAACTGCACGCCGATCGGCAGCCCGCGCGCATTCCAGTACAGCGGCACCGACATCGCCGGCTGGCCGGTCAGGTTGAACAGCTCGGTGCAGCCGGCCCACGCGAACGCCTTCTCCGACGATTTCGCCAGCATCTCCTTCAGCAGCGGCTTCACCGGCAGCGCGGCGACGAGCTTCATCTGCGCGGATTCGAACGGCGTCGGCTGCAGTTCGCCGATCTTCACCGGCGGCCCCGCGAGCGATGCGCACAGGATCGCGTCGTAACGCGACACGAGACCGGCGACCTGCACGGTGAGCTGGCGCTGCCATTCGAGCACGTCGGGCAGGCGGGTGCGCGCGAGCCGCCGGCCGACCACGGCCATCGCCCAGGTCGCGGCCTCGAATTCGCCGCGCCGCGGCGTGCGGCCGGTCAGTTCGCGCGCGCCGAGCACCATGTCCTCGGCGATCGTCGCCCACAGCGTGAGGAAGGTTTCGGCCGCGCGCGCATAGTCGATCTGCAGCGTCGCCGGCTCGACGTGATGGCCGAGCGATTCGAGCAGCGCGGCCGCGTCGTCGAGCGCCGCGCGCGTGTCGTCGGCGAGCGCCGGCGCGAGCATCGGATCGATGACGAGGCCGATCCGCAGCGGGCCGGGCGGCGTATCGAGCGCGCCGAGGAAGGTGCCGGGCGCGCCGGGCGGCAGCGTCTGGCCGGTCGTCACGTCGAGCAGCAGCGCACTGTCGCGCACGCTGCGCGACACCGCGTGCTGGACGACGAGCTCGCCGTTCGACGGCAGGTCGACCAGCACCGGGTTGCGGCTCGGCTTCAGGCCGAACAGCCCGCAGCACGACGCCGGAATGCGGATCGAGCCGCCGCCGTCGGACGCATGCGCGAGCGGCACGATGCCGGCCGCGACGGCCGCCGCCGCGCCGCCGCTCGAGCCGCCGGGCGTGTGATCGAGATTCCACGGATTGCGGCACGCGCCGAACAGTGCCGGTTCGGTGTACGGCATCTGGCCGATCTCGGACGTGTTGGTCTTGCCGAATACGTTCAGGCCCGCCGCGCGGCTGCGCGCGATCACCGGCGAATCGTCGGCCGGCACGAAGTAGCGGTAGTGCCGGCTGCCCATCGACAACGGCAGCCCGGCGACCGCCGCGCCGAGATCCTTGACGAGATACGGCACGCCCGCGAACGGCGTGGCGGCGCCGGGTTCGGGCGCGCCCGCCGCACGTTCCCGCGCGGCTTCGTAGTCCTGCAGCACGATCGCGTTGATCGCGCCGTTGACCGCTTCGGCCTGGCCGATCGCGGCGTCGAGCAGTTCGCGCGGGCTGGCCTGGCGGTCGCGCACGAGCGCGGCGAGGCCGATTGCGTCATGCGCGAGATAGTCCGAGTGCATCGCGGTCACCCCCGTTGTGACTCGTGGCGATGGTGCGAGCATAACGCGAGCCCGGCGTGGCGGGCCCGCGGCCGGGCCTTTTTAGAGATGCTCGGCGAGGAAGGTCAGCGTGCGGCCGTGCGCGAGCGCCGCGGCGCGCTGGTTGTACGACGCGCGGTCCGTGCAGTTGAAGCCGTGCTCGGCGCCCGGGTACACATGGAACGACGCATGGCCGTGGCCGGCGAACGCGGCCTTCACCTGGTCGACGGCGGTGAGCGGAATGCCGTGGTCGTTTTCCGCGTAGTGGAACAGGATCGGCTGCGTGACCTGGCCGGCGAGGTCGTGTGCGTTCTGGATGCCGCCGCCGTAATAGGACACCGCCGCGTCGAGCTTGCCGGTTGCGGCCGCGCGGTACGCGAGCTGGCCGCCGAAGCAGTAGCCGATCGCGGCGAGCTTGCCGGCCACTTCGGGGCGGGCGCGCAACGCGTCGGCCGCCGCGCCGATGTCCGCGACCGCGAGACCCACGTCGGTCTTTTTCATCAGCTCGATGCCCTTGTCGCGATCCGCGCCTTCGTAGGTCAGCTCGACGCGCGGCTGCGTGCGCCAGAACACGTCGGGCGCGAGCGCGACGAAGCCGTCGGCCGCGTACTGGTCGGCGACCGCACGGATGTGCGCGTTCACGCCGAAGATCTCCTGGATGATGATGACGGCAGGGCCCTTGCCGCGCTTGGGCAGTGCGAGATAGCCGCCGAAGCTGTCGTTACCGGTCGGGATGTCGATCCATTGGGCAGTCACGTTCTGAACTCCTGGCGTGCGGGGTGCGCGAGGCGCCCCGGGGGTGAAAAGAGGGCGGCCTAGTGTGCCACCAATCGTTCGGTGCTGCAGCGCACGCGGGCGCTTCTCGCGCAGCGATCGTTTCGATCTCGATTATTCATTTTTCGGCGCCGCGCCGCTTCGATAGAGTCGATGTGTCGGCCTTTACAAAGCGCTTTCGCGCATCGTCATCGAAGGATTCGCCATGTCCGTTCGCTCGTTTTCCACGCCCTTTTCCGAACGCTTCGGCCTGCGTCTGCCGCTCGTGCAGGCACCGATGGTCGGCGCGACCACGACCGCGATGGTCGCCGCCGCGTCGAATGCCGGTGCGCTCGGCAGCCTCGGCGCCGGCGCGCTCGCGCCCGAGCGTATCGAGGCTGAAGTCGCCGCGATCCGCGCGGCGACCGATCGCCCGTTCGCGATCAACCTGTTCGTGTTGCCCGATGACGCCGCGCCGGACGCGGCGACCGTCGCGCGCGCACTCGCGGCGATCGACCCGCTGAACGCCGCGCTCGGCCTGCCGCCGGGCACGGCGCCCGCGCGCTACGCGCCTGATTTCCGCGCGCAGCTCGATGCGCTCGTCGCGCTGCGCGTGCCGGTCGCGAGCTTCACGTTCGGCGTGCTCGACGCGGCCGACGTCGCCCGCCTGAAAGCCGCCGGCACGTATGTGATCGGCACCGCGACGCACGTCGCCGAAGGGCTCGCGTGGCAGGCGGCCGGCGCCGACGCGATCTCCGCGCAGGGCGCCGAGGCCGGCGGCCATCGCGGCACCTTCATCGGTTCCGCCGAGGACGCGCTGATCGGCACGTTCGCGCTCGTCCCGCAGCTCGTCGATGCGACCGGCCTGCCGGTGCTCGCCGCGGGCGGCATCATGGACGGCCGCGGCATCGCGGCCGCACTGGCGCTCGGCGCGCAGGGCGCGCAGCTCGGCACCGCGTTCCTCACGTGCGCGGAAAGCGCGATCGCCGCGGACTGGAAGGCACGCCTGCTCGCGAGCGCCGATACGTCGACGCAGGTCACGCGCGCGATCACCGGCCGTCATGCACGCGGTCTGCGCAACGCGCTGATGGCGCGGCTCGGCGAGCACGTGGCCGACGTCCCACCGTATCCGGTGCAGAATGCGCTGACCCAGCCGTTGCGCCAGGCCGCCGCGCGCGCGAACGACGGCGACTACCTGTCGCTGTGGGCCGGCCAGGGCGCGCCGCTCGCGCGGCGGCGCGGCGATGCGCTGACGACGTCGCAACTGGTCGCCGCGCTCGATGCGGAATGGCGCGCATCGGCTGCCTGAACGCTGCTTCAACCGCCGGAACGATTGATATCCGACGACGAAACGCGCGTGCTGTCACGCGCGTTTCATTCAATGATCGCGGGCACAAAATACCGAATCGAAATGCCCGCGCGAATCGATTGAAACGACCTTTCCAGAGTGTGCTGGAACTAGCGGAAACCCTTATCCGTCGGGGCTTGCAGCGCCATTCGAGTCATCCCTCCAAAGCGCGCATATCGGTAGTGTTACCACTATCCTAAAAAAGTCCCACAAATTAATTTGATCACCTACACTTGCGCGCAAGTACGAGCGGGCGGCTGCTAAAAGCGGCTGTTTTCACGTGCTTGAGGCCAAGTGCATGAACGATGCAACCGGCGAATCGTCCAGTGATTGAAACACGGGGATGGCAGCGGGGCACCGGGCGATGGCGTTTTTTGGGACCGAACTGGAGACTTACATGAATATCAAGATGCAAAAGCTGTTGCCGATCACCGCGGCAGCGATGCTGTGCGCTGCAGCTGCAAGCAACGCGTCCGCCGATCAAGTCGTCAAGATCGGCCACGTCGCGCCGTTGACGGGCGGCATTGCACACCTGGGCAAGGACAACGAAAACGGCGCACGTCTCGCAGTCGAGGAGATCAACGCGAAGGGCCTCACGATCGGCGGCCAGAAGATCACGCTGCAACTCGACCCGCAGGATGACGCCGCCGACCCGCGGCAGGCGACGCAGGTTGCGCAGAAGCTCGTCGACGACAAGGTCGTCGCGGTGGTCGGCCACCTGAACTCGGGCACGTCGATCCCGGCCTCGAAGATCTATAGCGATGCGGGCATCGTGCAGATCTCGCCGTCGGCGACCAACCCCGCGTACACGCAGCAAGGCTTCAAGACCACGTACCGCGTGGTGGCGACCGATGCGCAGCAGGGCCCGGCACTGGCGAACTACGCGCACTCGAAGGGCATCAAGAGCGTGGCGGTGGTCGACGATTCGACCGCGTACGGCCAAGGTCTCGCGAACGAGTTCGAGAAGAAGGCGAAGGCGCTCGGCCTGAAGGTGATGTCGCATGACGCGACGAACGACAAGGCGGTCGACTTCCGCGCGATTCTGACCAAGATCAAGGGCGAAAACCCGGACGCGATCATGTACGGCGGCATGGACGCCACCGGCGGCCCGTTCGCGAAACAGGCGAAGCAGCTCGGCCTGCGCGCGAAGATCTTCGCGGGCGACGGCGTGTGCACGGAAAAGCTGGCCGACCTGGCCGGCGACGCGACCGACAACATCGTGTGCTCGGAAGCCGGTGCTTCGCTCGAGAAGATGCCGGGCGGCAACGCGTTCAAGGCGAAGTACGAGAAGCGCTTCGGCCAGCCGATCCAGATCTACGCACCGTTCACGTATGACGCCGTGTACATCATCGCCGACGCGATGAAGCGCGCGAACTCGACGGACCCGGACAAGATCCTCGCGGCGATGCCGGCGACGAAGTACACGGGCGTGATCGGCACGACGACCTTCGACTCGAAGGGCGACCTGCAGCACGGCGTGATCTCGCTGTACAACTACAAGAGCGGCAAGAAGTCGCTGCTCGACGAAGTGAAGATGTAACGCGACGAGCGATCGACAAGCGGTCGACAGGAGGGTGAAAGCGCGCATGCGGCAACGCATGCGCGCTTTCTTTTTGGGTCGGCGTGCGCTGCCGCGCCCTCAGATCTTCAGGTGCGCGAGCACCTTCGGCGCGACCAGTGCGACGAGCGCCGCGCACAGCGCGACGACCGACAGGCCGGCCGTCAGGTTCGACGCCTGCGCGACCGCGCCGATCGCGACCGGACCGAACAGCAGTCCGAAATACGCGAGCCCGGCCACGTGCGCGAGCCCTTCGGCCGCGTGGATGCCTTTCACGCGCGCCGCGGCCGCGAACAGCACGGGCATCATGTTGGCCAGCCCGAGGCCCATCAGCGTGAAACCGGTCAGCACCGCGGCCGAATACGGCAGCAGCAGCGCGCCGATCATCCCCGCGCAGGCGAGCGACGCGCTCGCGAACACGAGCTGCGGCGCGCCGAAGCGGGCGCGCACGGCGTCGCCCGCGAAGCGCGCGATGGCCATCCCGCCCGAGAACGCCGCATACGCGGCACTCGCGAGCGCGGGGCTCGCCGCGACCACGTCACGCATGTAGACCGTCGCCCAGTCGTACATCGCGCCTTCTGCGATCAGCGCGATCAGCGCGATGCCGCCGAGCATCCACAACGCGGGCGAGCGCCAGCGGTTGCCGCCGCCGTGCGCCTGTTCGTGATGCGGCACGTGCGGCAGCACGGCCGGGCTCGCGGCCACGAGCACCGCGGCGCCCACCGCCGCCGCGAGCGCGAGATGCGCGGCCGGCGCCATGCCGGCCGACAGCAGCGCGCCGCCGGCCGCAGCGCCCCCCATCCCGCCGATGCTGAACATCCCGTGCAGCGACGACATGATCGGTTTGCCGAGCGCGATTTCGACCGCGCTCGCCTCGGCATTCATCGCGACGTCGAGCGTCGCCATCGAGAAGCCGAACAGCGCGAGCACCGCGAGCAGCATCCAGTAGTCGGGCACGACGAGGATCAGCGCCGCGCACGCGGACATCACGAGCCCGCCGGCGAGGCACGCGGTGCGCGAGCCGACGCGCGCGATCCAGCGCGCGATGGTCAGCATCGCGGCGATCGACCCGCCGGCGACCGCGAACAGCGCGATCGACAGCAGCCCGGGGCTCAGCGCGAACTTGTCGCGCACGGTCGGCACGTGCACGCCCCACGACGCGTACATCATGCCGGCGACGAAGAACAGCGCCATCGACGCGGTGCGCGCGCGCTGGCGGGCCGGCAGCGGCAGGACGCGATGCGCGTCCGGCGGCGCGGCGAACGGGGACGACGATTCGGGGGAAGAGGATTCGGACACGGAAGGCTCGTCAGGAAAATGCGCGGGCGCACACGGCGCCCGTCGGATTTGTCCGATTCTATCGAACCGCTTACGTTCCTGCCGCGCGCCGGCCGTTCGGCCGATGCGCGGCGCGCGGCGCCAGCGGGTAACATCAACGCGCATGCGGCATGCCCGACGCGCCGCCTTTCGACCGCAGGAGTCCGCTTGAACATCGATCCCGCCTTCGCCCTGCATCTGCTGCATCGCTGCGCGCTCGGCACGCTCGCCACCCATACGCGGGAGCCGCAGGGCTTTCCGTATCCGACCGTCGTGCCGTTTGCACCCGATGCAAGCCATCGGCCGGTGATCCTGGTGAGCGGCCTGGCCGAGCACACACGCAATCTCGTCGCCGATCCGCGCGCGGGTTTCCTCGTCGTCGATGCAAGCGACGGCGATGTCCTGAACGCCGAGCGCGCGACGCTGCTGGGCCGGTTCGTGCCGCTCGGCGACGATCCGCACGTCACCGCGCGCTATCTGCGCTACGAACCGGACGCGGCGCGCTATCTCGCGCTCGGCGATTTCGCGTTCTGGGCGCTCGAGATCGAGCGGCTGCGCTATATCGGCGGGTTCGGGCGAATGGGCTGGGTCGAGGGCACGCAGCTCGATATGCTGCCGCCGCTCGCGTTCGACGACGAACAGGCGCTGTGGCACGCCTACGAGGCGGGCGACGCACACCGCGACGGGCTCGACCTGCTCGGCGTCGATCGCCATGGCGCCGACTGGCGATGCGACGGCCGCCGGGTGCGCACGCCGTTCGAGTCGCCGTCCGCCGATACAGGTGCATTGCGCGAGCGGCTGATCGCCTGCGCAAAGGATGTGACGTGACGTCGCGGGTCAGTGATTTGTCCGTTTAGCAAACCACGTCATGTCGTTTTCGCAAAACTGTCGTCTGATGAAAGCTTTGATTTTATCGAATGCAGGGTAATTGCGTATGTTGATAGGCCTAATAGCCAATCACTAATGTCCTAATCTCTATGTAGGAGCGTGAAAATTTGAGAAAAGGCCGTGACCGGTCAAAATGACATGTGCGAATTACAATGAGTCTCGGGATTTTCGTGAATCTCGCTTCTATCAAATCTTTTTTGTGCTAATCTCTGCCTTCGAAAATCCGAGGCACATATATTTCATGGAATGGTGAGCTGGCTGCAGACCGGCGCCATTGATCAGATAGAAAGGGAAACTATGTCTTCTTACAAGGACCTGCTGGCCCAGCGGGAGAAGCTGGAGAAGCAAATCGAAGAAGCGAAGTCGCGTGAATACGCTGAAGTACTGAATGACGTGAAGCAGAAAATTGCCGACTATGGCTTTTCGCTCGCCGAACTCGGTCTCAGCCGCGCGAAGGCCGGCAAGGTCGGTCGTCCGCGCGCAGGCGTGGCGGCAAAGTACCGCGATCCGGAAACGGGCGCGACGTGGTCGGGTCGCGGCAAGCCGCCGCGCTGGATCGCAGGCAAGAACCGCGAGCAGTTTGCGATTTAAACGTTCGTTTAGGTTGCCCGCTCTTCAAAAGAGCCGCGTGTCCGTCGAGGAGCGCGGCTTTTTTGTTTTCCGGACACCGGCGAGCTCATCGGCGGTGTCATGAAAATGTAAGCATGCCGTGTGAATGAAAATGCGACACGTTCGTATAAGCGATTGATTTAAATGAGAAATTTGTGGGTATTGGAAGGGCTTGCGCGGCAGCTTTGATAGAATTGCGTACCGCACACCGATATCTCATATTTCATGTCCACGTTTTCCGGCGATGCGCAGAGTGCAGATAAGCACGCAGTTGCGCGCAAGAGCACGCTCGTCAGTATTGTCCTGAATGTCGTGCTTGCGACATTTCAGATTGCCGTCGGCGTGATTGCGCATTCGCAGGCATTGATTGCCGACGGCGTGCATTCGATTTCCGATTTGATCTCGGATTTTGTCGTGCTGGTTGCGAATCGGCATAGCGGCGCATCGCCGGATGCCGACCACAATTACGGCCATAGCCGCTACGAGACGGTCGCGTCGCTGTTTCTCGGCGCGATCCTGATTGCGGTCGGCATCGGCATGCTCTGGCGTGCCGGCGACCGCCTCGTTAATCTCGAAAACATTCCGGCCGTGCATTTTTCCGCGCTGGTCGTCGCGCTGACGGTGCTCGTGTCGAAGGAAGCGCTGTTTCGCTACATGCTGCGCGAAGCACGGCGCGTGCGCTCGGCGATGCTGGTCGCAAACGCGTGGCATGCGCGTTCGGATGCCGCATCGTCGCTCGTCGTCGCGATCGGCATCGTCGGCAGCCTGGCCGGCGTGAGGTTGCTCGACCCGATCGCGGCGGCCATCGTCGGCTTCATGGTCGCGCGCATGGGCTGGACGTTCGGTTATGACGCGTTGCAGGACCTCTCCGACCGCGCGCTCGATACGGCCGACACGGCCGAGATCCGCGCGCTGCTCGTCGCGACGCCCGGCGTGCGCGACGTGCACGATCTGCGCACGCGCAAGATGGGCGATGCCGCGCTCGTCGATGCGCACATCCTCGTCGATCCGAAGATCTCCGTCTCCGAAGGGCATTACATCGCCGAGACCGCGCGGGCGCGCGTGCTGTCCGACCCGCGCGTGCTCGATGCGTTGATCCACGTCGACCCGGAGAACGACGCGGCGCGCCGTCCGGCGCTCGCGCTGCCGCCGCGCGGCGAGCTCGCGGCGCGGCTCGAGGCCGCGCTCGCGCAGCGCGGGCTGCGCGCGGCGGCGATCAACCTGCATTACCTGAGTACGGGGCTCGAGGTCGACGTGACGCTCGACAGCGATCCGCGCGACACCGATGCGGCGCTGGCCGGCCGGCTCGACATCGATACGCTGAAGCGCGAGTTCGGCGCACGCCGGATCAGCTTCACGCGCACGCTGCCCGCGCCGACGTGACCGGCAGCGGCCGTCGGCAACCGCCGCCGGCAACCGCGAACGCGGCCCGCCGCAGGGGCCGGCCCGCGTGTTACAGCGGCAGTTGCGTGTCGAACTTGATTTCGCGCAGCACGACGCTCGTGCGCACCTGCGACACGGCCGGGATCTTGAAGATGCGTTCGTGCAGGAACACGTCGTAGGCCTTGATGTCCGGCGCGACGATCTTGAGGATGTAATCGGCTTCGCCGGTGGTGCTGTAGCACTCGGTGACTTCCGGACAGGTGGCGATCTCGCGCTCGAACTGCTCGACGCCGCCTTCGTTGTGGCGCGTCAGGTGCACGTGCGCGAGCGCGCAGACGTGCAGGCCGAGCTTCTCGCGATCGAGCAGCGCGGTGTAGCGCTGGATCACGCCCGACTGTTCCATGTCCTTGATGCGGCGCCAGCACGGCGTGCTCGACAGCCCGACCTGGTCGGAGATTTCCTGAACGGAACGGCGCGCGTCGAGCTGCAACAGGCGAAGGATTTTTTGCGAAAAGGAATCGAGCGTCACCTGCGCCTCCATGCGGCAGCTACAACACGCTGAATGTTAGAGGGCCGGGAAAGGAAAGGCAATCTGGCGACGCGCCATTGAGCGAGATTCGCTAATTTGCTCGTGGATCCGTGGGATTTTGTCCCGCCCCCGCGCTTTCCGACCGATCGGTATCCGACACGGCCAGGCCCGCGAGCGCGGCCTGCTGCCGGCGCAGGTCGGCGAGCATGTTGCAGAACAGCGCGCCTTGCTCGATCGCGTCGTCGAGCGCGACGTGCGTGTGCGGATGGTCGTCGAACCAGTGCTTCGGAAAGCGCGGCTTGATCGCCTTGCGGTACGGCAGGCCGGTCATCGCGAACGCGAGCGTCTTGATGTCGAGCGCCGACCACGAGAACGGGCAGCGCCCCGCGAAGCGCATCATGTACCAGAACATGAACGTGAAATCGAAGCCGGCCGGCATCGCGACGAACACCGGCTTGCCGGGCAGCGCCTCGACCCATTCGACGTAGGCGACCAGCGCCGCCTCGGGCGCCTGCAGATCGCGCCGGCAGGCGGCCCAGGCTTCCGGCTCGGTCTTCCACCAGGCTTCCTGCACCGGGTGCGCGTGCGCGCCGGGCAGCGTCTCGAGGTTCGCCGAGAACGTCGCGATCAGCTGCTTGTCCTCGGTATAGGCGGCCGACGCGAAGCTCAGCATCGAGTGCGGGCCGGGAATCGGGCCGTCGGCCTCGACGTCGGTGCTGACGTAAATTTCCGGGATGGCGGTCTGGTTCATCCGAATACCTTGTCGGACACGAACGGGTTCGTGCGGCGCTCGTCGCCGAACGTCGACACCGGGCCGTGGCCGGGCACGAACGTGACGTCGTCGCCGAGCGGCCACAGCTTTTCCTTGATTGAACGGACGAGATCCTCGTGATTGCCGCGCGGAAAATCGGTGCGGCCGATCGAGCCCGCGAACAGCACGTCGCCGACGATCGCGACGCGATGCGCGCGGCTGAAGAACACGACGTGGCCGGGCGTGTGGCCCGGGCAGTGATAGACCTCGAGCGTCTCGTCGCCGAATTGCACGGTGTCGCCGTCGTTCAGCCAATGGTCGGGCTCGAAGACGTCGGCGGCCGGAAAGCCGAAGCGCTCGCTCTGCATCGGCAGCTTCTCGATCCAGAAGCGTTCCTCTTCCTGCGGCCCCTCGATCGGCACGCCGTAGCGCGTCGCGAGCGTTTTCGCGCCCGCGCAGTGATCGATGTGCCCGTGCGTGAGCAGCACCTTTTCGACCTGCACGTTCTGCCGCGCGACTTCCTGTTCGATGCGGTCGAGATCGCCGCCCGGATCGACGACGGCGGCGCGGCCCGTCTTCTCGCAGACGAGCAGCGAGCAGTTCTGCTGGAACGGCGTGACCGGAATGAGCGTGACTTTCATGGGTGCACCGGCGGCTAAAAGGAGCGATTGTACCGGTGGCGCGTGCGGGCTGCCGGGCGTGCGATGCATGCTGCGGCGCGCGGATGAGGGCATTCCCGGAGCATGTCGATTGTTACAGCCATAGCGAGAATCAATGGTGCGCCGGGGGTGCTTTTCGAGACAAGGTTTTGATTTATGTATAATGCGCCCCATTGCACGTGAATTTCACGCAATTCGCTGGTGTTTCGGCCCCGTTAAACGAGGCGTTCGATTCACCGTCAAGCATCGGCCGCCGGGGAGTCCGGCGGTGTATCCAGCACCGAACATTCGGTGCTCACGTCTTGTCCGGCCGGGTGCTGCGCGCCCGCCTGCGGCCCTGCTGCCGCGCCGCCGGATGAGGCCTGTGCCGCCGTTCCTGTGCGTTGGTCGTATCGACGCGCGCGAACGTGAAGCCATGTTCGATGGCGGCATGTGGGGTCTGGTCAGGCTGTTGGGGACAGGTTGCGCCAGACGTGAAAGCTAATCAGGACGGTTGCGGCCAGGACGAAGGCCGCGCCCATGCTAGCCGCCTGCTCGCATTCGAGCGGGGCGTGCACGCATTTGCCGTCCGGGCCGCATCTCTGCGTTGTGAAGCAGCGTTGTATCGATGCGGCCCGAACCAGAAGGCGACACGTCGATGAATTTACGTTTTCCGAGCCGATTCGGAACCATTGCATTGTTTTTTGCGCTGACGGGCTGTGCGGTGCCATCCAGCCAGACCACCGGCAGCGTGAACCAGAAGAAGGCCGTCGACAAGACGGCCGCCGCCGCGAAGGCGGACGACGACAAGCAGCCGCTCAGTTTCGATTCCGCGCTGGCATCGATGCCGGCCGCCGACAGCAAGGACGCGAAGAAGTCGTCGCTGGCGGACGCCGAGCCGATCGACGGCAAGGATGTGTCCGAGTTCCGCCAGAGCGGCCGCGCGTCGTGGTACGGGCGGGATTTTCACGGCCGCCGCACCGCGAACGGCGAACGCTTCAACATGAACGCGTTCACCGCCGCGCACCGCACGCTGCCGCTGTCGTCTTACATCAAGGTGACGAACGCATCGACCGGCAAGTGGGTCGTCGTGAAGGTCAACGACCGCGGACCGTTCAAGCGCGGCCGCGTGCTCGACCTGTCGTATGCGGCGGCCAAGGTGATCGGTCTCGTGCACGCCGGCACGGGCCGCGTGAAGATCGAAGGGCTGTCGCCGCAGGAAGCGCGCGAGGCCCGCGACGAAATGTTCGCGTCGATCTCGGCGAAGTAACCGGCGAAATAACCCGGCGGATCGTCCGCTCATGCGCAAAGGGCTGCCTTCCGGCAGCCCTTTGTCGTTTCCGCGCGGCGGCGTCGCGCGTCAGCCTTCCTTCAGCACGAGCGCACGCGCATACAGCGTGCTGCGCGATGCGCCCGTCAGCGCGGCCGCGAGCTTCGCCGCGCTCTTCACCGGCACCTCTTCCAGCAGCAGCCTGAGCAGCGCGTCGTGCGCGGTGTCGTCGGCTTCGCCGCTGGCCGCCGGCGCGCCTTCGACCACCAGCACGAACTCGCCGCGCTGCCGGTTCGCATCGCCGGCGAGCCAGCTCTGTCCTTCGGCCAGGGTGCCCTGGAACAACTGCTCGTGTAGCTTGGTGAGCTCGCGCGCGATCAGCAGCCGGCGCGCGGGGCCGAACGCTTCGGTGAGCGCGGCGACGGTTTCGGCGATCCGGTGCGGCGCTTCGTAGAACACCAGCGCATACGGGTGCGACACCAGCGCCTGCAGCGCGGTCGCACGCTGTTTCGCCTTCGGCGGCAGGAAGCCCGCGAACGTGAACGCGCCGGCCCAGTCGCCGGCCACGCTCAGCGCGGTCACGGCCGCGCTTGCGCCAGGCAGCGGAACCACCGGGAAGCCGGCCGCGCGCACGGCGTCGACGAGCCGCGCGCCGGGGTCCGAGATGCCGGGCGTGCCGGCGTCCGACACGTAGGCCACGCGTTCGCCGCCACGCAGCAGTTCGATCACGCGCTGCGCGGCTTCGCGTTCGTTGTGCTCGTGCACGGCGACGAGCGGTTTCGAGATCCCGTAGCGGGCGAGCAGCTGGCCCGTGTTGCGGGTGTCTTCGGCCGCGATGCGGTCGGCGAGGCCGAGCACGTGCAGCGCGCGCAGCGTGATGTCGGCCGTATTGCCGATCGGCGTGGCGACCACGTAGAGCGTGGCGTCCGGGTAGTGCTGCGTATGCGCGAGTTCGAGGAGGGCAGTCATGGCAGGCAATGCACGCGGTCGCGGCACGAACGGAACAAGGACGGCATTGTGCCACGCGGCGCCGGCCCGGCCGGAGGGCGCGCGCGGTCGGCCGCCTTCGGGCGACAACTTTTCCGGCGCGGCGCGATCCAAACCGGTCGGCGCGGCGTTCGAGCAGCGCGCGCGGCAGTTTCTCGAGCGTCATGGCCTCGGGTTCGTCGCCGCGAACGTGACGATGCGCGGCGGCGAGCTCGATCTCGTGATGCGCGAGCCCGACGGCATGCTCGTGTTCGTCGAAGTGCGCGCGCGGCGCAGCACGCGGCATGGCGGCGCGGCCGCGAGCGTCGGCTGGCGCAAGCGGCGGCGTCTGATCGCGGCCGCGCTGCAGTTCTGGTCGCGGCACGGCGCCGGCGCCGCGTGCCGTTTCGACGTCGTCGCGTTCGAGGCCGGACGGCTTGCGTGGCTGCGCGATGCATTTCGTACCGACGATGCGTAGCCGCGAGCTGTGACGAGATGTAAAGAGTTCTTGCCGGACCCCCGGAGAGGGCGCCGGAGTACGGTAAACTCGCCGCACCCACGATGTCGCGCGAGTGGTGCCACGTTGTGCCAAGCGCCCAGTTCACCAGGAATCGATGTCAGTCGAACGTATTCAGCAACAATTCCGCGACAGCGCCGCGCTTCACGCCGAAGCGGCCGACGCGCTGTCGCTGCCGATCGCAGCCGCGGTCGATGCGATGTTCGCCGCGCTGGCGAACGGCAACAAGATCGTCGCGTGCGGTGACGGCCCGTCGGCCGCCGCCGCGCAGTACCTCGCCGCGTCGCTCGTCGGCGGTTTCGAGCGCGAACGTCCGGGCCTGCCCGCGATCGCGCTGGCCACCGACGCGTCGCAGGCCGGCCTCGCGGGCGCGGCGGTGGCCGACCAGTTGTTCGCGCAGCAGGTACGTGTGCTGGGCCAGACGGGCGACATCCTGCTGGTGCTCGACGCGGGTGGCGCATCGCCGCGCGTGCTCGCGGCGATCGACGAGGCGCACGAGCGCGAGATGACGGTCGTCGCATTGACGGGTGGCAACGACCACACGGTCGCGGCCGCGCTGTCCGACACCGATATTCCAATCAGCGTGCCCGCCGTTCGCGCGGCGCGCATCCACGAAGTCCATCTGCTGACCATCCACAGCCTGTGCGACGGCATCGACGCGATGCTGCTGGGTGAGGATTGAACGAAGGAGAGCCGTCGATGAATCAAAGCCGCGTCAAACAGACGCTCGTCAGAACCACGCTGCTCGCCGCGCTGACGGCGGGCCTCGCCGTGTCGCTGCAGGGTTGTGTGCTCGGGGTCGTGGGTGCCGCGGCCGGCGGCGGCGCGCTGATCGCGACCGATCGCCGTACGCTCGGCGCGCAGACGGAGGATCGCGAGATCCAGGTCAAGTCGCTCACGCAGATCAACAACGGGCTGCCGGACCAGTCGCACGTGAACGTGACGGTGTTCAACCGCCGCGTGCTGCTGACGGGCGAAGTCCCGAACGACGCGTCGAAGCAGCGCGCCGAGGAACTCGTGCGCGGCATCAACAACGTGAACGGCATCGTCAACGAGCTGTCGGTCGAGCCGGCGTCGTCGCTCTCGTCGCGCGCGAACGACTCGTACCTCGAAGGGCGCGTGAAGTCGGAGCTGATCGCGACGAAGGGCATCTCGGCGAACTACTACAAGGTCGTCAGCGAACGCGGCAATCTTTACCTGATGGGCCTCGTGACGGTGGACGAAGGCAATCGCGGCGCGGAAGCCGCGAGCCAGGTGCCGGGCGTCGAGAAGGTCGTGAAGGTGTTCCAGTACGTGAAGCCGCAGGACGCGCAGGCGTTGCAGGACACGTCGCCCGCGAGCGGCGCATCCGGCGCGCAGGCGGCTGCCGCACCGGCGGACAGCGCGACGGTCGGCGCGGTGCCCGACGCATCGGTGCAGTCCGCGCCGCTGCAGCCGCCCGCGCCGATCTCGAATTCGTCGAACGTGCATCCGGGCAATCCGAAGGCGAAGGCGCAATGACGGGCGGGCAGATGAAACGATGGATGATGCACGGCGCCGCGGCCGCGGCGCTCGTGGCCGGCACGCTGGGCGTCGCGCACGCGGACGTCGGCGACGGCCTGAAAGTCGCGCGCAGCAACGCGTGCATGGGCTGCCACGCGGTCGACCGAAAGCTCGTCGGGCCGTCGTTCAAGGATATCGCCGCGCGCTACAAGTCCGATCCGCAGGCCGTCGCGAAGCTGTCGAAGAAGGTGAAGGACGGCGGCTCGGGCGTGTGGGGCGCGATTCCGATGCCGGCGCATCCGCGCATGAGCGACGCCGACGTCCGGTCGGTGGTCGAATGGGTGTTGGCCGGCGCGCCGTCGAAGTAAGGTTTCAGGGGCGATTCAACCCCCTATTGCCAAGCGCAGAAATGCGTGTGTATGATAGTTGACTGATGGGGCGGTAGCTCAGCTGGGAGAGCGTCGCGTTCGCAATGCGAAGGTCGGGAGTTCGATCCTCCTCCGCTCCACCAACGGAATTCGAAAGGCCTGATCGCAAGATCGGGCCTTTTTGTTTTTCCGCGGGGCCTTGGCCGATGCGCTAGGTCGCCAACTCGTAAATCACCCTGAACGTCGGCACCGCCAACACGGCGAACCCCGCCATCATGACCGCGAGCACCGCGGTCCTCTTCCGCAGCAGCGCGCAGATGGCGATCGACAGCCCATAGAACGCGCAGGTCAGAATGATGATCCACCACAGCGCCGCATAGCCCGCGCCGCCTTCGAAATTCGATACGTTGCGCGTGATCCGCGTCGCGACATACCCGGCGACGGTCATGCTCGCGGGCAGGCACAGCACCGAATACAGCACGAAGACGATGATCTGCCGCGGTGTCGGAGCGGATGACGTCATGGAGGGCGTTCTGTTGCGGATGGATGGGGCGCCCGACCGTCCGCCACGCGGGCCGATCAAGGCAGCGGGCAGGATGCGACCGTTTCCCGCGTTTGGCAACCACCACGCGCCCGCCGTCCCGCCACCCCGCCCTAAACCCGCCCCAAACTCGGCCGCTTCGGATCATACGTCCACCCCGGCACCAGATAACGCATCGCCACCGCATCATCGCGCGCCGTCCCACCCACCGCGTTGTACAGCGCATGCGCGGCCTCGACCTGCGCCATGTCCAGCTCGATGCCGAGCCCCGGCCGTTCCGGCACGGCCACCTTGCCGCCGACGATCGCGAGCGGCTCGCGCGTGAGCCGCGCGTCGCCTTCCTGCCAGATCCAGTGCGTGTCGATCGCGGTGATCGTGCCGGGCGCGGCCGCCGCCGCATGCGTGAACATCGCGAGCGACACGTCGAAGTGATTGTTCGAGTGCGAGCCCCACGTGAGCCCCCAGTCGCGGCACAGCTGCGCGAGCCGCACCGAGCCCTGCATCGTCCAGAAATGCGGATCGGCGAGCGGGATGTCGACCGCCTGCAGCCGCACCGCGTGATCCATCTGCCGCCAGTCGGTCGCGATCATGTTGGTCGCGGTCGGGATGCCCGTCGCGCGGCGGAATTCGGCCATCACCTCGCGGCCCGAATAGCCGGCTTCCGGCCCGCACGGATCTTCCGCATACGCGAGCAGGTGGCCTTGCCCGCGGCACAGCGCGACGGCCTCGTCGAGCGACCATGCGCCGTTAGGGTCGAGCGTCGCGCGCGCGTCGGGAAAGCGCGCCTTGATCGCCGCGATCGCTTCCATCTCGTCGGCGCCGGCCATCACGCCGCCCTTCAGCTTGAAATCGGCGAAACCGTAGCGCTCGACCGCGGCTTCGGCCTGTCGCGCGATCTCGGCCGGCGTGAGCGCCGCCTCGTTGCGCAGCCGGAACCACGGGGCGCGCGCCTGCGCCTCGTCGCGAAACGGCAGATCGGTGCGGCGCCGGTCGCCGATGTAGAACAAATACGCGAGCATCGGCACCGCGTCGCGCTGCTGGCCTTCGCCGAGCAGTGCCGCGACCGGCACGTCGAGGTGCTGGCCGAGCAGGTCGAGCAGCGCGGCTTCGATCGCGGTGATCACGTTGTCGAGCCGCAGGTTGATCTCGTGCGGCTGGCGCAGCACCGCCGCCTCGCCGGCCGACGTCACTTCGTGGCGGATCGTGCGGCCGGCGCCGGCGCCCGCGCCGGACAGCGCCGCGCGCACCGCGTTGAGCGTCGCCTGGTAGCGCCCGATCGACTGGCCGACGACGAGATCCGTCATGCGCTCGAGCGCGTGGCGGATGCCTTCGCCGCCCGGCACTTCGCCGACGCCCGTATGCCCGCTGCTGTCGTCGAGGATCACGAGATTGCGCGTGAAATACGGCGCGTGCGCGCCGCACAGGTTGAGCAGCATGCTGTCGCGGCCGGCGACGGGAATCACCTGCATGCGCGTGACGCGCGGGGTGCCGGCACGGCTGGGTTCGGACATCGGTTCGCTCCTGGTTCCGGTGGCGTGCGGGCCGCGGGGTGCGCCGGCGCGGCCCGCGCCGTTCATTGAAGCTCGACGCGGCGAATTTCGCCGACGACGAACAGGTAGCAGATCACGGCGACGAGCGCGTGCGCGACGACATAGACGAGCGCGCCGTTGAACGAGCCGCTGCGATCGACGATATAGCCGATCGCGATCGGCGTCGTGATGCTGGACAGGTTGCCGCACGTGTTGAGCAGCGCGCCGCTCAGGCCGGCGATCTGGCGCGGCGCGGTGTCGGCGTTGACGGCCCAGCCGAGCGCGCCGAGCCCCTTGCCGAAGAACGACAGCGCCATGAACACCACGACGATCACGTGCGAATCGGTGTAGTTGCAGACGATCATCGACATCGACAGCAGCATGCCGATCACGATCGGCACCTTGCGCGCGACCGACAGCGACCGGCCCTGCCTGAGCAGCGCATCGGACACGATGCCGCCGAGAATCCCGCCGAGGAAGCCGCACACGGCCGGGATCGATGCGACGAGCCCCGCGTTGAGAATCGACATCCCGCGCGCCTGCACCAGATAAACGGGGAACCACGTGATGAAGAAGTAGGTGAGTGCGTTGATGCAGTACTGCGCGACGTACACGCCGACCAGCATCCGGTTTCGCAGCAGCGCCTTCACGTGACGCAGCGACGGGCCGCCGTCGCGTCCACCCGTCGTCTGGTCGATGTTGACGAGCGCGCCGCCTTCGGCGAGGTAGTCGAGTTCCGCGCGGTTGATGGTCGGATGGTCCTTCGGGTCGTACATCGTGCGGTTCCACACCAGCACGAACGCGAAACCGAGCACGCCCATCACCGCGAACACCGACTGCCAGCCGAACGCGTGCACGAGCCAGCCCATCAGCGGCGCGAACACGACGGTCGCCGCGTACTGCGCGGCGTTGAAGATCGCCGACGCGGTGCCGCGCTCGGGCGCCGGGAACCACGCGGACACGATCCGGCTGTTGGCCGGGAACGACGGCGCCTCGGCCGCGCCGACCAGGAAGCGCAGCCCGAACAGCAGTGCGAACGCGGCCGCGCCGCCGAAGAAGCCGATGCCGCCCTGCAGCAGCGTGAACAGCGACCAGAAGAAGATGCTGAATGCGTAGACGATGCGCGACCCGAAGCGGTCGAGCAGCCAGCCGCCCGGCAATTGCGCGATCACGTACGACCAGCCGAACGCGGAGAAGATGAAGCCCATCTGCACGTGGCTCATATGCAGCGCGCGGGCGAGGCTCGGGCCGGCGATCGCGATCGCCGCGCGATCCGCGTAGTTGATCGTCGTGACCGCGAACAGGACGGCCAGCACCAGCCAGCGCACGCGGGTGCGCCGGGCCGTTGCCGACGCGGACGCCGGCAGCGCGTGAAGCGGATTCATGACTTGTCTCCTCCGAGGGGCGGAAGGCGCCGTCGTGCGGCAGGCGCGTCGGTGCGCGCGTTGTGTGTGTTGATGCCGCCGGCGGGAGGCCGGGCACCGGACGCCGAGGCAAGCAGGGCGTCCGGGCCATTCTGTCATGTCGAAATTTGCGCTTTCATGCCAATTGCTGACTTGATCGATTCAGCATTTGAATCGATGAGGCGAGATACGCGGTCACGCGTGCGGCTCGATCGTGCTGCCGCCGCCGTGATGGCGCGCCACGTGCTGCGCAAGAAATTCGACGGCGGCGCGAACGCCGGGCAACTGGCCGCGCCGGTGCGGCATCAGCAGCGTCGTCGTGACGGTGCCCGCGCACCAGCCGGGCAGCACGCGCACGAGCGCGCCGGACGCGAGCGCGGCGCCAGCGATCCAGTCGGGCAGGCATGCGAGGCCGAGGCCGGCCGTCGCGGCCTGTAGCAGCAGCGTCGATTCGTCGGCCTGCAGCCGCAGGCGCGGCGTCACGTCGACGGCATCGCCGGCGCGCTGCAGCCGCCATGGCTGCGGGCCCGGGTGGAGCCCGTCGTGCTGCGCGAGATCAGCCGGCGTGTCGGGCGTGCCGGCCCGCGCGAGATAGGCCGGCGCGGCCACGACGACGATCGGCGACGCCGCGAGCGGCCGTTGCACGAGCGCGGAATCGGGCAGCGGCGCGAAATGGCTGCGCACCGCGATGTCGAAGCCTTCCTGCGCGATGTCGACGAGGCGGTCGCTCGCATGAATCTGCAACAGCAGCTTAGGGTGCGCGATCGCCAGCGCCGGCAGGCACGGCGCGAGGATGTGCTGCGCGACCGGCACCGAGCTCGTGATCCGCACGACGCCGGCCGGCTCGGCGGCCTGCCGCAGCACCGCGTCGCGCGCGCTGTTGGCCTCGATCACGGCTGCGCGCGCATGCTCGAAGAATTCGGCGCCGACCGGCGTGAGCCGGAAGCTGCGCGACGTGCGATGCACGAGCCGCGCGCCGAGGGTGCGTTCCAGCTCGGCCACGCGCTTGCTGACCGTCGATTTCGGCAGGTCGAGCCGGCGCGCGGCCGCCGACATGCTGCCGGCCTCCACCGCCTGCACGAACAGGTAGAGATCGTTCAGATTCATTTCCAGCGTCCACATGGAGAAACGACGGGTTTCGATTTTAGCGGCTACTGCGCCATCGTTCGCCATGGGAGCATGACTGCTCGTTCAACTTCTGTGGAATTCCCCGATGTCCCCGATCCTTCTCTACGGTATTCCCGCCGGCTGCTCGTTCGGCTCGATCGTCGCGCTCGAATGGGCCGGCCGCCCGTATCGGCTGTCGCGCATCACGATGCCGGGCGCCGTGACGAGCGACGCGTTTCTCGCGCTGAACCCCGTCGCCGAGACGCCGGCGTTCGTCACCGCGAACGGCGATGTGCTGACCGAAAGCATCGCGATCCTCGGCCATATCGGCGCGCAGGCGCTCGACCGCGGCCTCGCGTTTCGGCAGGGCAGCGCGGATTTCGACCGGCTGAACCGGATGCTGGCGTGGCTGAACACGACGTTCTTCAACGCGTTCGGCGCGCTCTGGTACGTGTACGAACACGACACCGAAGGCGCGGAGAAAGCGGCGTTGCAGGCGTACGGCCGCGGCAAGGTGCTGAAGGCGCACCGGCAGCTCGAAGCGCTGCTCGAGCGCGGCGAAGGCCCGTGGCTGCTGGGCGCGCGGCGCACGCTGGCCGACGCGTACTTCACGGGAATCGCGCGCTGGGCCGACTATCACGCGGTGTTCGAGCGCGATGCGTTCCCGCGCGTCGCCGCGTTGCGCGCGCGGCTCGCGGACGATGCCGGCGTGCAGTTCGCGCACGCGATCGAGGGGAACCTGCCGCCTCCGGCGTCGTCCGCGTTCGAAGGGCATGTGTCGCTCGACGACGCGCTGGCCAGCGCCCGCGGCATCGTGGCGTCGGCGCGGGCGGTGTGATCGGCAAGCCGGTGGCTCCGCAGGACGGAACATGCTGGCGACAATTTTTACCCGGATAATATTGACATCCAATTAATACCCGGATAAAAATAGCATCATTCCGATTCCAGCCTGCGGGCGACCACGATGACCTCTTCCATGCTCCTTCCTTCGTACACGGCCTTCGACGGCCACCGGCGGCTCGCGTCGGGCCCGCTCGCGACGGTCGCGCTCGCGGTCCGGCAGGCGGCCGGCGACGCGATGCCCGGTTCGATCCTGATCTTCGACGACGCGACGGGCCGCTCGATCGACCTCGACCTGCGCGGCACGGCGGACGACATCCGCGCGCGCTATGCGGCGCCGTCGGTCGGCGCGTCAGGCGGCGCCGGCGAGCCGGCAGGCGCTGGCGCTGCCGAACAGCGCGGCCGCGGCCGGCCGAAGCTCGGCGTGGTGTCGCGCGAGGTCACGCTGCTGCCGCGCCACTGGGAATGGCTCGGCGCGCAGCCGGGCGGCGCGTCGGTCGCGCTGCGCAAGCTCGTCGAGGACGCGCGGCGCACGCACGCGGCGGCCGACCGGCAGCGCGACGCGCAGGCGCGCGCCTACCACTTCATGTCGGCGATGGCGGGCGACCTGCCCGGTTTCGAGGAAGGCGCGCGGGCGCTGTATGCGAACGATGCGGCGCGGCTCACCGAGCTGATCGCCGGCTGGCCCGACGACGTGCGCGACCATGCGCTTGCCCTGGCGCGCGGCGATCTGCCGCCGGCCGCCGAAGACTGCTGACGGAGCGCCGACGCGATGACCGTATTCGACCTCAACCGCGGCGCGATCGCGCCGGTCGCCGACGAAGTCGACATCGTCGAGCTGCGCGTGACGGGCGCCATTCCGCGCGAACTCGACGGCACGTTGCTGCGCAACGGCCCGAACCCGCCGGGTGGCCGCTTCGAAGGCAACGACATGCTGTCGTGGTGGCCGGAGGCCGCGATGCTGCATGCGATCGCGTTCGACGACGGCCGCGCGCGCGGCTACCGGAACCGCTGGGCGCGCACGCAGCGCTGGGCGGCCGTCCACGCGCCCGGGCAAGTGCCGCAACTGCCCGACACCAATCCGAACGTGAACGTGTTGCAGCATGCGGGCGAATTGCTCGCGCTGGCCGAGGGCGGTGCGCCGCTCGCGATCACCGCCGAGCTCGATTCGTTCGGCGTCCCGGCGCGGCACGCGGGCCTCGACGGCGGGATGACCGCCCATCCGAAGGTTGACCCGGTGACCGGCGAGCTGATCCTGTTCCGCGCGGACTGGCGCGCACCGTGGCTGCGCTACGGCGTGATCGACGCGATGGGTGTGAAGCGCGTCGACGTCGAGATCGAGCTGGGCGCGCCGTCGATGATGCACGACCTCGCGATCACCGAAACCCGCAGCCTGCTGCTCGACCTGAACGTCGGCTACGACTTCTCGCTGCTGAAGCAGGGCCACCGGATGCCGCTGCGCTGGCACGACGACCGCCCCGCGCGCATCGGCGTGCTGCCGCGCCACGGCGGCGACGTGCGCTGGTTCGACGTCGAGCCGTGTTTCATCCAGCACGTCGTGAACGCGTACGACTGCGACGCGTCGTGCATCGTGCTCGACGCGGTGCGCTATCCGTCGTTCCTGCGGCTCGACGCACGCACGGGCCGCTTCGCCGACAACCCGGTTGGCGAGCTGTGGCGCTACGTGATCGATACGGCGAACGGGCTGATCGACGAAGGGCCGCTCGCCGACGGCGGCATCGAACTGCCGCGCATCAACGAAAGCCGCACCGGGCGTCGCTACCGTTATCTGTATGCGGTCGAGCAGCCGAACAACGCCGAAATGCGCGGCGTGATGCGCTTCGACCACGCGCTTGGCACGACGATGCACTACGCGGTGCCGGCCGGCGACCAGAACGGCGAGCCGGTGTTCGTGCCGCGCCCGGGCGGCGCCGACGAGGACGACGGCTGGCTGCTGGTGATGGTCTACCGCGCGGCGACGGAGACGAGCGACGTCGTGATCCTCGATGCGCGCGCGATCGACGCCGGGCCGGTCGCGACCGTGCACTTGCCGCGGCGCGTGCCGGCCGGGTTCCACGGCGCGTGGGTGCCGCGCGAACGTCGAGCGTGAGCGGCGGCGCGCGTCACTGCGCGCGCAGCGCGTCGACGATCTTCAGTCGCGCGGCGCGCATCGCCGGCAGGAACCCGCCGACGAGCCCCATCACGAGCGAGAACACGAGCGTCTTCACGACGATCGCGGGCGTCAGCACGAAGCGGAACGACAGGTCCGAGAAGGTCTGGAAATTGGTCGTCGAGAACGACGCGAACTGCATCAGCGACGCGCACGCGAGCCCCGCGACGCCGCCGACGAAGCCGAGCAGCAGCGCCTCCAGCAGGAACGCGGCGAGCACGCTGGTGCGCTTGAAGCCGAGCGCGCGCAGCGTGCCGATCTCGGCCACGCGGTTCGCGACCGATGCATACATCGTGATCATCGCGCCGATCATCGCGGCGATCGAGAAGATCGTCGACAGCGTGATGCCGAGGATGTTGATGAAGGTCGACAGCGCCTTCGACTGGTCGCCGTAGAAGGTTTGCTCGCGTTTCGCCTCGTCGGTCAGCCGCGGGTCGACGTCGATGTCGGCCTTGAAGCGCGCGAAGCCGTCCGCGCTCGGGATGCGCAGCACCATCGACGAATAGCTGGTGCGCCGGAACGACTGCATCAGCTGGTCGACGTCGCCCCAGATCTCCGAATCGAAGCCGCTGCCGCCCGCGTCGAACACACCGACGATGGTCCAGTCGCGCTGCGCGAAATGCAGGCGGTCGCCGAGCTGCGTGCCGCTGAAGCCTTTCGCGATCGCGCTGCCGACGACGATCTCCGACGAGCCGGGCGCGAACAGGCGGCCGGCCACGAGCTTCACGTGCGGCCGCAGCGCGAGGCCGGCCGGCGACACGCCGCGGATCACGACGTTCGACGGCTTGCCGGTCGACGTCTTCACGAGCGAGATCAGCACGACGGCTTCCTTCGACACGAGCGGCCGGCCGTCGGGGCCGAGCGCGACGGCCGGATGCATCTCGAGCGCGTTGGCCTGCTGGTGGTCGATCGAACTCTGGATTTCGGTCTCGGCGCCCTTGCGGATCACCACCGCGTTGTCGGGTTCGCCGGTCGACACGAGCGTTTTCGTGAGGCCCGCGTCGAGCATCTGCACCGTCGCGAACACGAAGATCACGAGCGCCATCCCGCCCGCGGTGAGCGCGGTGGTCAGGCGCCGGGTCCACAGGTTGCGCGCGATGTAGGTGAGCGGGATCGCCATGCGCGTCGCTACCCGATCGCCCGCAGGCCTTCGACGACGCGCACGCGCGCCGCCTGCCATGCCGGCACGATTGCCGCAGCGAAGCCGACCGCGACCGAGCATGCGGCCTGCAGCATGACCGTCTCGGTCGACACCTTGAACACCGGGAAGATCCCGCCGGCCGCCTGCTTGAACAGGCTCGCGGCGGGCGGCGTCGCGAGAATTCCGAGCCCGCCGCCGGCCACCGCGATCACGACCGATTCGCCGAATACGATCAGCGCGAGGAACCCGGGGCCGAAGCCGAGCGCCTTCAGCGTCGCGTATTCGGCCGTGCGCTCGCGCGCGCTCATCGCCATCGCGTTGGCCATCACGGCCATGATGATCAGGATCACCACGTACGACACCAGGCGGATCGCCGCGATGATCTGGTTCGACATCGCGACGAAGCCGAGCTGGAACGCCTGTTCGGTCTCGGTCAGCGTCTCGGCGAGCGAGTTCTTGAACACCGCGTCGACGTTGCGCGCGATCGACGCGCCGTCGTCGGGATGCGCGACGCCGAGCACGAACACGCCGACCTGGTCGGCCTGCTTCGGCGTGCGCTTGCGTACCGTCTCGTTCAGGTAATCCCAATGGAACACCAGCTGGCGCGTGATCGTCGAATCGTCGCGCCCGTCGAGAATGCCGCGCACGACGAAATCCCAGGTGCCCGGATAGATCGTGCCCTTCAGCGGAATCACGTCGCCGACCTTGAAGCCGAACTGCGTCGCGAGCTGGCGGCCGACGAGACAGCCGCGGCGGTCGCGGTCGTAGTCGGCGCGCTGCTGCGCCGGCAGGATGAATTCGGGATACAGGTCGAGATAGTTGTCCGACACCGCGAAGCTCGCGAAGAAGTTCTTCGGGTCGCGATAGATGCCGCCGAACCAGTTCGAGCGGACCACGGCCGTCACGCCGTCCACGCCGCGGATGCGGTTCTCGTAGCTGACCGGCAGCGGAAACACCAGCGAGATCGCGTTGCGCGTGACGAGCCGGCCGCTCGACGCGGCGGCCGCGCCCGCGTACCACGCGTCGACGACGGTATGCAGCAGCCCGAACGCGAGCACCGCGATCGTGAGCCCCAGCACGGTCAAGAGCGTGCGCAGCCGGTGCCGCATTGCATTGCGCGCGATCAGCTTCAGCACGAACATCGCGCGTGCTCCCGTCGCCGGTCAGCCGGCGTGCCCATCGATCAGCTCTCCTTTTTCCAGATGGACGAGCGAGCGCGCGGCGCCGGCCGCGTGCGCGTCGTGCGTCACCATGATGATCGTCTTGCCGAGCTCGGCGTTCATCCGCTGCAGCATCGCGAGCACGTCGGTGGCCGACGCGCGGTCGAGGTCGCCGGTCGGCTCGTCGGCGACGATCAGCACCGGATCGGTGATCAGCGCGCGCGCGATCGCGACGCGCTGCTGCTGGCCGCCCGACAGCTCGGACGGGTAATGGCTCGTGCGATCGCCGAGATTCACCATGTCGAGCACCAGCTCGACGCGCTCGCGCCGCTCGCGGCGCGACAGGGGCGTGAGCATCAGCGGCAGCTCGACGTTCTCGAACGCGGTGAGCACGGGCATCAGGTTGTAGAACTGGAAGATGAAGCCGACGTTCGCCGCGCGCCATTCGGCCAGTTGCGCCTCGGCGAGTTGCGAGATGTCGAGGCCGCCGACCCGCAGCTCGCCGCTGTCGGGCCGGTCGATGCCGGCCACGAGGTTCAGCAGCGTGCTCTTGCCGGACCCCGACGGCCCCATCAGCGCGACGAAGTCGCCTTCGCCGATATCGAGCGTGATGTCGGTCAGCACGGGCACGATCTGGTTGCCGCGCCGGTACGACTTCGCGACGTGGCTGAGCTCGACGAGGGGCGGCGGGGCGTCGTTCACGCGCGCTACTTCTTCGCGACGGTCACGTTCGCGCCGTCCTTCAGCTTCGCGCCCGGCGCGAGCACGACCGTGTCGCCGGGCTTCACGCCTCGCACCGCGACGAGCTCGCCGATCCGCGCGCCCTTCGTCACGGCCACCGCATGCACGGCGTCGTCCTTCACGACGAATACGACCGGCCGGCCGTCGCGCTCGACCACGGCGCTCGCCTGCACGGCGGTCACCGGCTGCCGGTCCTGCGCCGACGCGGGCTTCGACAGGAACGCGATCTTCGCGCTCATGTCGGGCAGCACGCGTTCGTCGCGGTCGACGAAGCGCACCTTCACGAGCACGGTGGCCTTCGAGCGGTCGACGGTCGGCACGATGCGCGACACGCGGCCCGCGAAGCGCAGGTCGGGCAGCGCGTCGAGCTGGATCTCGCACGGCTGCTCGGCGCGGATCTTCGCGATGTTCGATTCGGCGACGTCGGCCTCGACCTCGAGCGTCTCCATGTCGGCGATCGTCACGACCGCGCCCTTGCTGTCCGACGCGGACGAGAACGGCGTGATGTTGTCGCCGACGTTCGCATGCTTGGCGAGCACGATGCCGTCGAACGGCGCGCGGATCACCGTCTGGTCGACCGCCACCTGCGCGGCCTGCGCGTTCGCTTCGGCCGACGCGATCGCGGCCTGGTCGCTGTCGAGCGTCGCGCGCGCCTTGTTCACGCGCGCCGTGTCGATATCGAGCTGCGCGGCCGGCACCGCGCCCTTCGGCGCGAGCGCGGACGTGCGGCGCAATGCGATCTCGGCGTCCTTCAGTTCGGCCTGCGCGACGCCGAGGTTCGCGCGGGAGACCTGCACCTGCGCGCGCGCCTGCGCAAGCGACGCCTGCACGTCGTTGCTTTCGAGCCGCGCGATGATCTCGTCCTTCTTCACGCGCGTGCCTTCGAGCACGCCGAGCCATTCGACGCGCCCCTGGCCCTTCGACGCGACCGCGGCCTTGCGCTGCGGCACGACGTAGCCGGTCGCATTGAGCTGCGTGTCGTTCTGGTACGGGTAGGCGGACGTGACGGAGGTGGTGTCGACGGTCGGCCGGCCGGTGAGGGCGAGGCCGGCGCCGATCGCGATGACGATCAGCGCGGCGGCGACCGCGTAGCGGGGCCACCGGCGCCGGCGCGGCACCGGTGCGATCGGACGCCGGTCGATTTTCAGTTTGTCCAGATTGTGGTCGGGCAATTTGAGCGCCTCGAGACGGCGGCGGTCGTGTGACCGGCCGCGATCCGGTTTCCGGGGAAAGGGACGGATGGACGCCAGTATAAGCGTCGCCCCGGCGCCGCGCGAGCCGGTTTGCGGCGTCGTGTGGCGGCGACCCGTCCGGCCCGCGCGGCGCCGGCTGACGCGCTCCCCCCGGGGAAACCCGAGGATGCAAGCAACGTGTCAACTTGCCGCGAAGGCAGTGCGTTATGGAACCAGTGCGTCAGGTTTTGTCGCGACGGAATGGCGAAAGCCAGGCCTCGCGGCCTGGGGCTCCGATGCGAATGCCTCGCATCTTTACTTACCGGTACGTTTGATTTTTTCTCCGCTAAAGGAAGAACAATGAAGAAGACGCTCGCTTCGATCATCGCCGCAGCATTCGCACTCGCATCGGTTTCGGCATTCGCCCAGGAGACGGCGTCGGCGCCGGCAGGCGCGATGGCGCCCGCTTCCGCGCCGATGAAGAAGGACCACAGCAAGCCGAAGCACCAGCTGAAGCACCACGGTTCGAAGAAGGGCCAGGCGAAGGCTGCAGCCGCATCGGCCGCCGGCACCAACGACGCAGGCACGCAGAACTAAGCGGCTCGCCGCCACGGCCGGCGTTGCCGGTCATCGGTCGGCCCACCCCGCATGCTCCGGCATGCGGGGTTTTGTTTTTTCAGGCGCCGGGTTCGCGCCGCGCCCGGCCGGCGGCAGGCGCTGCAGCGCGCCGGCATCTGTGTTTAACTCGCCGCTTCACGAAGCGAAGGAGTGGGACATGGATCTCGGGTTTATCGGGCTGGGCGAAATGGGGCAGGCGATCGCGACGAACCTGCTGAAGGCGGGCCACACGGTGCGGGTCTGGAACCGGTCGCGCGAGCGGGCCGAGCCGCTTGCGGCATTCGGCGCGCAAATCGTCGACACGCCGGCCGACGCGTTTCGCGGCGACGCCGTGTTCTCGATGCTCGGCGACGATGCGGCCGCGCGCGCGGTGTTCGACGACGCGCTGCTGGCCCAGGCGCCGCGCGGGTTGATCCACGTGAACATGGCGACGGTGTCGGTCGCGCTCGCCGAATCGCTCGCGCACGCGCATGCGTCGCGGGGCATCGACTACGTCGCCGCGCCGGTGATGGGGCGGCCCGACGTCGCGGCCGCCGCGCGCCTGACGATCATGGCGGGCGGCCCGGCCGAGGCGATCGACCGCGTGCAACCGCTGTTCGACGCGATCTGCCAGAAGACCTGGCGCTTCGGCTCGCTGCCGCAGCACGCGAACGTCGCGAAGATCGCCGCGAACTTCACGCTCGCGTCGGCGATCGAGACGCTCGGCGAGGCGTCCGCGCTGCTCGGCGCGCACGGCGTCGCGATGCGCGATTTCCTCGACGTGATCACCAGCAGCGTGTTTCCGGGGCCTGTCTACGAAGGCTACGGCGCGATGATCGCCGAGCGGCGCTACGAGCCCGCACGCTTCAAGGCGCGGCTCGGGCTGAAGGACGTCCGGCTCGCGCTGGAGGCCGGCGACGCGACGTCGGTGCCGTTGCCGGTGGCGAGCGCCGTGCGCGACAGCCTGCTCGACGCGCTCGCGCACGGCGGCGGCGACCAGGATTTCGCGGTGCTCGGCGAGGTCGCGCTGCGCCGCGCCGGCCGCTGACACGCGACAGGAGCGCGACAGAAGTGCGACCCGCACGGCATAATCGGCGGTTCGTTTTCTCTACATTCCAGGCAGAGGCAGTCATGAACTTGCATACGTGGTGGCTTTTCGTGGCGACGGTGTTCGTCGTGTCGGCGATTCCAGGTCCGAACATGCTGCTCGTGATGACGCACGGCGCGCGGCACGGGCTGCGGCGCTCGTCCGCGACGATGGCCGGTTGCCTGAGCGCGCTGGTGCTGATGCTCGCGGTCTCCGCGGCGGGGCTCGGCGCGGTGCTCGAGGCATGGCCGGCGATGTTCAATACGTTGCGCTTCGCGGGCGCGGCCTACCTGGTCTATCTCGGCGTGAAGGCGTGGCGCGCACGCGTGGACGACGTGCCGGCGGCCGACGTCGACGCCGTGTCGCAAGGCGCATCGGCCTCGCGCGCGCTGCTGTTCCGCAATGGCTTCCTGGTCGCGGGCAGCAACCCGAAGGCGATCCTGTTCGCGGCCGCGCTGCTGCCGCAATTCATCAACGCGGCCGAGCCGACGCTGCCGCAGTTCGGCATCCTCGTCGTCACGTTCGCGGTGATCGAGGTGAGCTGGTATCTCGTCTACGCGTCGTTCGGCACGCGCATCGGCGCCACGCTGAAGAGCCAGAGCGTCGCGAAGGTGTTCAACCGTCTGACGGGTGGACTGTTCGTCGGCTTCGGCGCGATGATGGCGCTGGTTCGGCACTGATTCCCCGCCGACACCGGCGTACCGAACGCCCCGTTCCTCGCGAGAGGGCGGGGCGTTCGGCTTTTTGGCGCTGATTCATCGTCGCTTCACCGCCGCTTGCATCACGCGCGCTCATGCCGGCTCATGCCCGCTCATGTTTGCTCACGCACCCGGCCGATCCCACGCCGCCGCGCGGGCCCCGCGTTCGGCCATCAGCCCGAACACGGCCGCCGCACCGGCGAACGCGAACCCGACGCCACACACCGCGCTCCAGCCGCCCCATGCCCACGCGCTGCCCGCGAGCGCCGCACCCAGCGCGCCGCCAATGAAGAACAGCCCGACGAACAGCCCGTTCAGGCGTCCGCGCGCGGCCGGATTCAGCAGGTTGATCGCGCGGCGGCCGATCGTCTGGTCGACGATGACGCCCGCATCGAGCAGCGCCGCGCCGCCGGCCAGCAGCGCGAGCGCGACGCCGCGATGCGCTTGCGCATCGAAGCCGAACCAGCCCGCGCCGGCGACGCCGAGCACGAGGAGCGCCGCGAGCATCGTGCCGTGCGCGAGCCGTTGCGCGGCCGGCCCGTGGCCGCGGTCGCCCGCGCGGCCGGCGAGCGGCGTGACGATCGCGCCGCTCGCGCCGGCGAACGCGAACAGCGCGATGCCGTGCAGGTCGAGCGCGAACGGCGATTGCGCGAGCCGCAGCCCGACGGCGGTCCAGAACGCGCTGAACGCGGCCATCGCGAGCGCGGCCGACAGCGCATGCCGGCGCAGCACCGGCTCGTCGGCAAGCAGGCGTCCCATCGACGCGAGCAACGCGCGGTAGCTGGCGGTGATCGACGGCGTGCGCGCCGGCAGGCGCAGCGCGAGCACGACGGCGATCGCCGCGTCCGCCAGCGCGGCCAGCAGATAGAACGCCCGCCAGCCGGCCGAGCCCGCGATCAGGCTCGCGAGCGGCCGCGACAGCAGGATGCCGAGCATCAGCCCGCTCATCACGTTGCCGACCGCGCGGCCGCGCTGCGCTTCGGGCGCCATCGACGCGGCCATCGGCACCAGCATCTGGATCACGCTCGACGCGGCGCCGGCCGCGAGCGTTGCAAGCAGGAACACGGTGCCCGACTGCGTGAAGGCGGGCAGCGCGAGCGCCGCCGCGCAGACGGCGAGCGTCGCGACGATCAGGCGCCGGTTCTCGAGCAGGTCGACCAGCGGCACGAGCAACGCGAGCCCGGCCGCGTAGCCGAGCTGCGGCAGCATCGCGACGAGGCCGGCGAGGCCGGGCGGCAGGTGCAGGTCGGCGCTGATCGGGCCGGTCAGCGGCTGCGCGGCGAACAGGTCCATCACGATCACGCCGACCGTCGCGGCGAAGAACAGCGTCATGCCCGTGCTCAGTGTGGGCGGCGCGGTGACGGGGGACGAAACGGGGGCGGAGCAACGGTGGGCAGGACAGTTCATCGGAAGCCTGGGGATGGAAATCGAAGGAACTCCCATCGTAGGTGTCCGAGGTTTATGCGACAATTGAAATATGTCTAACATGATTATGCGAGTTTGTTTTGAATACGCGTGATCTCCAGGCGTTCGTCGCGGTCGTCGACAGCGGGTCGATGGTCGCCGCGGCCGCGAAGCTCCACCTGACGCAGCCGGGCCTGACGCGGCGCGTGCAGAACCTCGAAACCTTGCTCGGCGTGCCGCTGCTCGAACGGCAGAGCAAGCCGCTGAAGCCGACCGCGGCCGGACGCGACGTCTATGCGCTCGCGCGCAACGTGCTTGGCGCCGTCGACGAGCTGATGGCGGCGGGCGCGCCGGACAGCGAGCCGTCGGGCGAGCTGCGCATCGGCGTGCCGCCGTTCCTGTCGGAGCTCGCGCTGGAGCGGCCGATCGACCGGCTGCGCGACGCGTTTCCGCGACTCACGCTGCGCGTGACGGCCGGCTGGTCGCCGGCGCTGGTGCAGGGCATCGAACGCGGCGCGCTCGACGTCGCGACCGTGATGGTGCCGGCGAGCGCGGCGCTGCCGGACACATTGACGGCGACGCTGCTCGCCACGCAGCCGACGGTGCTCGTCGCCGCGCGCGATTTTCCGCTGCCGGACGGCCCGCTGTCGCTCGATACGCTGTCGGGTTTTCCGTGGGTGCTGAGCCAGGACGGCTGCGGAATGCGTTCGGCGCTGAGCCGCGCGCTCGGCGCGGCCGGGCTGCCGTTCGACGTCGCGGTCGAGGCATTCGGCTCGGAGTTGCAGTTGTCGCTCGTGGCGCGCGGCGCGGGCATCGGCATCGCGCCCCCGAACGCGCTGGCGCGCAGCGCGCATCGCGAGGCGCTGCGGGTGGTGGAAACGGCGGGGCTGGAAACGCGGATCAACGTGTGGATCGTGCACGGCACGTTGCCGGGCCGGCTGGCGCGGCCGGTCGCGCTGCTGCGGGATGCGCTGGGCGAGGTGCTCGAGCGGGAGAATGGGAAAGGGTCAGGCGCCGTCACGACGGACTAGAGGCCGCATTCGAGGGAAAATCCTTATTTTCTCTACGGAAATGTTGCATTGCGGAAACCGATTCGCTATGATTGGAACTGTCTCCTCCATGTCTCCTCTGATATGGATTCAGCCCGCCACTTAGGCGGGCTTTTTTTTGCCTGCGATTGTGTCGCGGCACGCCATTCGCCGGCTCCTCGCCGCGCTCAGAACTTGTACGTCATCCCGACGTAGCTGATGATCGGGTCCGCCTTCAGGTCCGATTTCGACTCGGCGAGCACCGAGCCGTCCGCCGCCTTGATCGTCACCGTCGACGTCGTCTTCAGCGGGATGTAGGTCACCGACGCGACCAGCCCGAAGTGTTCCGTGAGGTTGTACTGCAGGCCCGCGTTGAACACCGGTTGCCACGACGACGACGCCTTCGCTTCCACCGAGGTCGTGCCCGGCTTGCCCGCGCCCGCCGCGAGGATCGCGCCGAGGTTGTCCTGCGTCTGCTTGATGAAGTTCGTGTTGAGCTGCAGGTCGCTGAACCAGTTGTACGACACGCCGAGGCCGAGGAACGGCCGGAACTTCGCGGTGGCCTGCCCGAAGTAGTACTGCAGGATCACCGCCGGGCTCCACTGCCGCACGCTTTTCACGATCGGGTTGACCGACCCCAGCCCGATGTTCTGCGTGCCGAGCGCGCCGGCCGGGCCCGGCGGCTTGATCGTGCCCTGGCCCGACACCTTGAACACCGGCGGCACGCCGGCCACCGACGTCACCGCGATATGGTCGGTCAGGAAGTGGCTGACCGTCAGGCCGACGGTGTCGGCGCCGCTCGTGTGCAGCCCGGTGCCCGCCGACGTGAACGACGGCGGCAGCCGTAGCGGCGTGTTGATCGGCGTCGGCGCGACGTTGGTCGTCATCGGCGTGCTGCTCTGCTGCGGCATGATGTGGAACCAGCCCAGCGTGACGACGTTGCTGCCGGCGCTCTGCGCGTGCGCCGCGAGCGGCGCCACGGCGGCGGCGCCGGCCGCCGCGCAGAGAAGGGTTTTCTTCATCACGGCTTTCCCCTCCGCTTACTGGACGAATGCGCCGATCGTGAAATACGGCGTCGATCCGGCGTTGTCGAGGAAACCGAACACGCCACCCGAGAAGATGAACTTGCCGGTCGGCGACGTGCTGCCCGAACCCGTGTGGATCGTCGTGACCGTGCCCGGCACCTTCTGCGTGTAGTCGAGGTCGAGCGCGGTCGCGAGCGACGCCTGCGACGGCTGGAACGGATCGAGCAGCGTGGCCTGCTTGTCGATCAGCGCGGTGGTCCGGTAATCGAACTGGCTGTCGACGCCGATGTACTCGCCGTTCTGCGAGCCGGCCGCCACGGCCGTCTGCGGCGCGAGGATCGAGATGCTCGATTCGTCGTCGGCGGTCAGGCCCGGCACGCCGTTGCTGTCCGGCGTCGGGTTCGGGTTCGCGACCCCCGTGCGCACGAGGATCGGCACGAGCTGGTTACGCAGCTTGCCGACGATCATGAAGCCCTTGCCCTGCGGCGTGGCCGACAGCGTCGGCTTCAACTGGCTCGCGTAGTTGTTCGACTGGAACGCGCCGCTGCCGTCGGCCGACTGCACGAAATTCGTGCCCTGCTGCGCGCACGCGCCGCCGGCGAACTGGCCGGTCGTGTCGCACTTGGTCCAGGTGCCGTCCGCGTTGATCGTCACCTTCGCGTCGATCGACGCCGGCCCGAATTTCTGCGACGGCACTTCGCCGAAGCCGATGTGGCTGTACGTGCCCGCGACCTTCGTGATGTCGGTTTCGATCGACGAGAAGCCGATGAACGGGTAGTACGGGAATTTCGTGTCGGGAACCGCAGCCTGGCCGAGCACGCCGTCGAACTGGATCTCCTTGCCGGGAATCGTGCCGCCGGCAACGCCGAAGCCGACGAAGATGCGCGCCGGACGCGACGCATCGAGGCTCGCGCCGTTCAGGCGGAACGCGCACTGGTTCAGCTTGTTGGTCGGCAGCAGCGTTTCCTGCGTGAGCGTGCCGCTGTCGACGGTGCCCGCGCGGGTCGGCGTGACGGTGCCGGTCTTTTGCGGCACCGCCGATTCGACATAGGTGACCTGCCAGGTCATCTTGGTCGTGTCGAGCTGGACTTTCGCGAGTTCGCCGCTGCCCGCGCCGCCCGTGAACACGGTGTTGTAGTCGAGCGTGGCGGGGCACAGCCGGTCTTCGACGAGCGGGGGCGGATTGTCGCTGCCGCCGCCGCATGCGGAAAGAAGGGGGGCGGCAAGGGCCGCCGCCAGAATGAGGTTGCGCTTCATGTTGCTCCTCCAGATTTGTCTTTGTGCGGCGGCCAGCTCCCTGTCGGCCGCTTCTGTTGGTCGTGCTCGTCCTGCCTGCGCCGTGCCGAGCGCCTTCGTGCCTTCCCTGCCATCCGCGGCGGCAGGCCGGCCGCCGCGTCCTCGATCGCTACTTGCTGATCTGCGCGCCCACGCCGAAGTACGGGGTCGACGACGTCGTCGAATTCGCCGACGTCGACGTGACGCCGCCGTTCACCGTGCCCTGGATCAGCGCCGCATACAGGCCGCCCGTCGCGATCACCACGCCCGACGCGGACGGGTAGCTCGCGCCGCTCGGCGGGGTGGTTGTCGCGTTCAGCAGGCCCGGCGTCGTCTGGCCGTAGTCGAGCGTGAAGCCGTCTTCCTCGGCCTGCGTGGACGGGTTGATGAACGACGCGTTGCCGCCGCGGATCAGCGCGGCCGTGTACTTGAAGTTCGAGTCCGCACCCGCGTAGCCGCCGTCGATCGTGCCCGACGTGACGGCCGTCGCCGCGCCGAGCACCGCGATGCCCGATTCGTCGTCGACCTGCGCGTCGAGGTGCAGCGGCGGCGTGCCGAGGTTCACGTTGCCCGTGCGCACGATCACCGGCACCGTCGCGCCGTTGAGCTGGCCGATCACCATGTGCGCGGTGGCCGACTTGCCGGTCGCGCCGACGATCGGCAGTTGCGTCTGCGGCAGCGTCTGCGGCGCCTTGGTGCTGTCGAAGTAGCCGCCGTTCGCGCTCGTCTTCCACGGATCGCCGGTGGTCTGGCAGCCGCCCGACCCGCTCGACGTGCACGCGCCGTTCGCGTCGAACGTCTCGCTCGAGTTCGTGCCCTTCGTCGCGTAGTTGCCCGACGGCACGAGGTGATAGAGCAGCGCGTTGTACGTGCCCGGCAGCTTCGAGAGGTCGGTCGTCGTGTTCGCGAAGCCGAGGAACGGATAGAAGTCGAAGTGACGGTTCGGCACCTGGCCGACGTTCTGCACGACGCCCGGGATGATCGTCAGCCCGTCGTACTGGATCGTCGCGCCGGGAATGCCGCCGCCCGCCACGCCCATGCCGACCAGCAGCATCGGCGGGTTCGCCTGGTTGAAGTCGGCGGCCGTCGAATAGGTCGAGCCGTCCGGCGCGGGGCCGGTGCCCGGCGTGAGGACGAACGCGCAGCGCGTCTGCTCGGCGGTCGGCAGCGTGCCGGTCGGCGGATGGATGACCTTGCCGGTGATGGTCGTGCCGACGCGGCTCGGCGTGACGGTGCCCGTCTTCAGCGGAATCGGCGATTCGAGCCACTTGAGCGTGTACGTCATCGCCACCGCGTCGATGTTGACGCTGACGATCTCGCCGCTACCCGCGCCGCCGAGATACGTGCTCTTCACGATATCCGCGTTGGCCGGGCACAGTGCGCCGTTGATGGGCTGCGAAGGCGGCTGCCCTTGCGTACCGCAACTCGAGCCGGAACATTGGGGCGCATTGATCGGCGCGAGCGCGCCGCCGGAGTCCCCCCCACCACATGCAACCAGGAAAGGGGCAATGGCAAAGGCCGTTGCCACCCCCTTCGATAAGGCGTGCGACATGCCGCTGTCTCCAATCGTTTAATTGTGCGAGCTAATGTCGCTGCCTGGGTTTTTGCTGTCAATTGATGAACCCGTCTAAAAAAGGCGATTGAAACGGGCGATGCGATTTGAATCCTTGCCCAATAAGGTAACGAGTAAGAATTTAAACGCGAGGCAGGCTGCCGAAAGCTGCCGGAGTGGGGAATGCGCGACGCCCGGCACGCTCTCGCAGCGCCTTCCTGCGTATAACGGCAGTGTTTAAATCGGCGGGTATCCGGTTTATCCCTATTCGGGATTGACTGGATGAGGAGGGGCTGGATTAATTCACTTGTAATCGCGCAATGGAAAGCTTGTAAATATTTGTAAAGGCGCGATCCGGTGTTTTTATATATTGCCTGACACGGGTAAATAAAAAGCCGGCCTGTGGCCGGCTTTGCATGGCATGCGATGCTGAATCAGCGTTTGAGGCCAGCGTCCTCGGCCGCGCCGATGTTGAGGTTCATGCACTGGATCGCGGCGCCCGACGCGCCCTTGCCGAGGTTGTCGAGGCGCGCGACGGTGACGAAGCGCTCCGCGTTGCCGAACACGAACAGGTCGACGCGGTTCGTGTCGTTGTTCGCCTGCACGTCGAAGAAGCCGCTGTCGAGATTCGCGTCCGCGTCGAACGGTGCGACGCGCACGAACGCCTCGTCCGCGTAGTGCTCGGCGAACACGCGCTGCACGTCCTGCGGCGTCGCGCGCTTCGCGAGCTGCTCGGGCGTGAAGTAGGTCGTCACCGCGAGGCCCTTCAGGAACGGGCCGACGATCGGCGTGAAGATCGGCGCGTTCGCGAGGCCCGTGTGCGCGGCCATTTCAGGCAGGTGCTTGTGCGCGAGGCCGAGCGCGTACGGGCGCGGGCTCGCGAGCTTGCCGCCCGGCGCGGCGCTTTCGTATTCGGCGATCATCGACTTGCCGCCGCCGCTGTAGCCGGTGATCGAGTAGCTGTGCGCGGCGAACGTCGGCGCGACGATGCCCGCATCGACGAGCGGACGCATCGCGAGCACGAACGCCGATGCGTGGCAGCCCGGCACCGCGATGCGCTTCGACGTACGAATCTTCTCGCGCTGCGCGCGGGTCAACTCCGGCAGGCCGTACGCCCAGTCGGGATTCGTGCGGAACGCGGTGCTCGCGTCGATCAGCGTGGTGTTCGGATTCTCGACGAGCGACGCGGATTCGCGCGACGCGACGTCCGGCAGGCACAGGAACGTGACGTCCGACGCGTTGATCAGGCGGCGGCGCTCGTCGACGTCCTTGCGCTTCGCTTCATCGATGCGCAGGATCTCGATGTCGCTGCGTACCGACAGGTATTCGAAGATCTTGAGGCCGGTCGTGCCTTCCTGGCCGTCGACAAAAACTTTGGTGCTCATTTCGCTCTCACTGAATGAAACGGGAGCCGCGGCGCCCTGAAACCGCCATTTTAAGGCGTCATCCGGCGGCACTGCACCGCGCGGGGCGAAAAAAGACGGCCCGCGGGCCGTCCTGGTGGCTGTTTGACGCGGCCGGCGCCCGTTTGCCGCGCGAACGGCGCGCGAGCGAACGGCCGGCCGGGTGGTGCTTCAGCGGCCGCCGGCCACCCAGCGCGCCGTCGCCGCGGCGACGCGTTGGCCGAACGCCTTTGCGGTGTCGAGGTCGCCGGGCAGCGGGCCTTCGTCGGGCGTGGCGTCCGCCGGCGACTGCGCGAGCAGGCCCGTGAAGCCGCCGACGTAGTTGATGTCGTTGCGCGTGGCCGCCTTCGAGTTGGCCGGCATCATGCCCGTGCCGACCCACACCATCCCATGTTGCATCGCCAGCGTGACGAAATACTGAATCGTCGAGAACTTGTCGCCGTTCATCGTCGCGGAGTTCGTGAAGCCCGCGGCGATCTTGTCCTTCCATTTCTGCGTAAACCACGGTTTCGACGTGGCATCGGCGAACTGCTTGAACTGCGCGGACGGGCCGCCCATGTAGGTCGGTGCGCCGAAGACGATCGCGTCCGCCGCGTCGAGCGCGGCCCAGCCCGCGTCGTCGAGCTCGCCGACGGCGATGAGGCGTGCGGTGGCGCCGGCATCCTGCGCACCCGCGTGCACGGCTTCGGCCAGTTTCTGCGTGTGACCGTAGCCGCTGTGATAGACGATGACGATGTTCGACATGAAGCGTTCTCCGGAAAGGGACGGGAACGGCGGACCGCAGGCTCGCCGCGTCACGCGCCGTACTCGGGCGGCGCGCCGGATGCGCGGCGGGATGCCGCGACCGGTGCAACCGAGTCTAGCAAGCCGAAATGACGGGAAAAATGTGCGCAGGCAGCGCACAGAAATTCGCGGGCGCGAGCAATCGCGACCCGCAACGGGCGGCAGGACGCGGCTACTGTCCGTAAGTGACCGTGAGTTGCGCGGTGCCGATCGCGAGCGTGCCGATCTCGTGCTCGAACATCGGCGCGGGGCGCCCCTGCGAGACGCGCAGGTCGGTGCCTTTCAGCGCGTAGACGGTGATCACGTAGCGATGCGGCTTGCCGGGCGGCGGGCACGGGCCGCCGTAACCGTCGGTCCCGAAGTCGTTGCGCGCCTCGCTCGCGCCGATGCGGCGCAGGAAGCCGGAGGCGCTCGCATCCGCCGGCAGGCTCGTGACGGTCGCCGGGATGCCCGCGACGGCCCAGTGCCACCAGCCGTGCCCGGGCGCGTCGGGGTCGAAGATCGTGACCGCATAGCCGCGCGTGCCGGGCGGCGGGTTGTGCCATGCGAGTTGCGGTGAGCGGTTCGCGCCCTTGCAGTCGCCGCGGTCGAACACGTTCGCGAGCCGCACGCGCGCGCCGGGCGTCAGGTCGTCGCTCGTCACGGTGAACGGGCCTTCGGCACGCGCGGGCAGCACCGCGAAAACGGCGGCGCACAGGAGGGCGGAGAGGAGAAACGGAGAAGGGCGACCCGATGGCGCAGGCGGAGTGATCCGGCGATCCACACGCATATGGCGCTTCTCCCGTCACGTGGGCCGGGCCGAACCGCCCGGCATTGTTGGCGTTGTGTGTTGCCCGCGCCGCTGATGGCGGCGATGGATCAAGTCTAGCATTAGGGTTCGATGAGCGACGCCCACCGTCGCGCGCGATGGCGATCGGTCAGCGCGCCGGTCGACGGACGAAAAAAAAACCGCCTGCGATCATGCAGGCGGTTTTCTCGGCCAGTGCGCCGGCACGCGTGCCGGCGTGGCGTCATTCCTTCGGGGCCGTCGCGCCGCCGTGCGCGGCCGACCATTCGGCCGGCGCGTGCAGGAATTTCTCGACTTCGTCGAGCGTCTTCGTCTCGAAGTAGCCCGACGCCTTCGCGACGCGCAGCACGTCCCACCACGTCGCGAGCGCGTGCAGGTCGACGTCGATGTCCTTCAGGACCGACACGCTTTCCTTGAAGATGTCGTAGTGGAACAGCACGAAGCAGTGGTTCACCGTCGCGCCCGCGGTGCGCAGCGCGTTGACGAAGTTGATCTTGCTGCGGCTGTCGGTGGTCAGGTCTTCCACCAGCAGCACGCGCGAGCCTTCTTCCAGGTGGCCTTCGATCTGCGCGTTGCGGCCGAAACCCTTCGGCTTTTTACGCACGTACTGCATCGGCACCATCATCCGGTCCGCGATCCAGGCCGCGAACGGGATGCCGGCCGTCTCGCCGCCCGCCACCGCATCGATCTGCTCGAAGCCGATGTCGCGCGTGATCGTCGTTTCCGCCATTTCCATCAGCGCACGGCGCACGCGCGGATACGAGATCAGCTTGCGGCAGTCGATGTAGACGGGGCTTGCCCAGCCGGACGTGAAGATGAACGGTTTTTCGGCATTGAAGTGCACCGCCTGCACTTCGAGCAGGATTTTGGCGGTCGTATCCGAGATCGACTGACGATCGTAGCCTGTCATGGGCATTCCTTGGGTGATGAGCGAGGAGCGGGCGCGGGCCCGGTGGCGCAGCAAGGGGAACCTGCCCGAAGGGCCGGGGCGCGATCGGCGGACCAATCGCATCGCTGCGCGCGTAGCCCGCTATTTTACCCGATTCAGGCCGGTTTTCGGCGGAATTCGCGCGGGTTCGCCATGCCGCTCACCACCGGCGAAACAAACAGGGCGCGACCATCCGATGCGAATGCCGGGGATGCGGCGGTGCACCAACGGAGGTCATTTAGGGGGTGTACACTAGGCGGCCCTAAGAAATCGTTCAGTACTTTGTACTTTCCTCTTGCCACCCGCCAAGGTTCGTTGGCGTGCCGATCCGGTGCGTCGCGGGCCGTCTCGCAGTCGACCATCCCCTCGATTCAAGCAGACGCGGCCGAAGGTGCTGGGTACTGAGTCGTCAATATTTCGCATGTCTCTCGCAGGTCAATCATGGACGAACAACTGAAGCAGGCCGCTCTCGCTTATCACCTGAACCCGAAACCCGGCAAGATTTCGGTCACCCCGACCAAGCCGCTGTCGAACCAGCTCGATCTGTCGCTCGCGTATTCGCCGGGCGTCGCCGCCGCGTGCGAGGCGATCCACGCCGATCCGCTCGACGCGCAGAAGTACACGTCGCGCGGCAACCTCGTCGGCGTCATCACGAACGGCACCGCCGTGCTCGGTCTCGGCAACATCGGCCCGCTGGCCGCGAAGCCGGTGATGGAAGGCAAGGGCTGCCTCTTCAAGAAATTCGCGGGCATCGACGTGTTCGACATCGAACTGTCGGAGTCCGACCCCGACAAGCTCGTCGAGGCGATCGCGATGCTCGAGCCCACGCTCGGCGGCATCAACCTCGAGGACATCAAGGCGCCGGAATGCTTCTACATCGAGCAGAAGCTGCGCGAGCGCATGAAGATCCCCGTCTTCCACGACGACCAGCACGGCACCGCGATCATCGCGTCGGCCGCGATCCTGAACGGCCTGAAGGTCGTCGGCAAGAACCTCGCCGACGTGAAGCTCGTGTGCTCGGGCGCCGGCGCGGCCGCGATCGCATGTCTGGACCTGCTGGTGAACCTCGGCCTCACGAAGTCGAACATCCTCGTCGCCGATTCGAAGGGCGTGATCTACGAAGGGCGCGGCAACCTCGATCCGTCGAAGCAGCGCTATGCGGCGAACACCGACGCGCGCACGCTCGCCGACGCGATCGTCGGCGCGGACGTTTTCCTGGGCTGCTCCAGCGCGGGCGTGCTGAAGCAGGACATGGTCAAGACGATGGGCGAGCGCCCGCTGATCCTGGCGCTTGCGAACCCGGAACCGGAAATCCGTCCGGAAGACGCGAAGGCCGTGCGCCCGGACGCGATCGTCGCGACCGGCCGTTCGGATTACCCGAACCAGGTCAACAACGTCCTGTGCTTCCCGTTCATCTTCCGCGGCGCGCTCGACGTCGGCGCGACGACGATCACGGAAGAAATGAAGCTCGCGTGCGTGCGCGCGATCGCCGAGCTGGCCCAGGAAACCGACCAGAGCGAGGAAGTCGCGAAGGCGTATGAAGGCCATTCGCTCGAATTCGGGCCGGACTACCTGATTCCGAAGCCGTTCGACCCGCGCCTGATCATCAAGATCGCGCCGGCCGTGGCTCAAGCAGCGATGGATTCGGGCGTCGCCACGCGCCCGATCCAGGACATGGACGCGTACCGCGAGCAGCTCGGCGCGACCGTCTACCGCACCGGCATGGTGATGCGCCCGGTGTTCGCGGCCGCGAAGCAGAAGGAGGCCCGCATCGTGTTCGCCGAAGGCGAGGACGAACGCGTGCTGCGCGCCGCGCAGTTCGTGCTGCTGGAAAAGATCGCCAAGCCGATCATCGTCGGCCGTCCGTCGGTCGTCGACATGCGCCTCGCGAAGATCGGGTCGAAGCTGAAGGCCGGCGTCGATTTCGAAATCGTCGATCCGGAAGACGATGCGCGCTACCACCGCTACTGGCAGGCATATCAGGAGATCGGCGCGCGCGACGGCGTGACGCCGGAAGTCGCGAAGGCCGCGATGCGCAAGTTCAACACGCTGATCGGCGCGATGCTCGTTCATCTGGGCGATGCGGACGGGATGATCTGCGGGATGATCGACACGTTCCACAGCCACCTGAAGTTCATCGAGCAGGTGCTGGGCCGCGCGAAGGGCGCCGAGCACTTCGCCGCGATGAACCTGCTGATGCTGCCGGGCCGCAACCTGTTCGTGTGCGACACGTACGTGAACGAACTGCCGAGCGCCGACCAGCTGGCCGACATGACGATCCAGGCCGCCGCCGAGATCGAGCGCTTCGGCATCGCGCCGAAGGCCGCGCTGCTGTCGAACTCGAACTTCGGCAGCGCGCCGTCGGCGTCGTCGCGCCGGATGGCCGAGGCCCGCAAGCTGATCGTCGAACGTGCGCCGAACCTCGAAGTCGACGGCGAAATGCACGGCGACGCGGCGCTGTCGGAACTGATCCGCAAGCAGGCGTTCCCGGGTACGACGCTGTCGGGCGAAGCGAACCTGCTGATCATGCCGAACGTCGAAGCGGCGAACATCGCGTACAACCTGCTGAAGATGGTTGGCGGCGAAGGCGTGACGGTCGGCCCGTTCCTGCTCGGCGCGGCCAAGCCGGTCCACATCCTGACGCCGGCCGCGACCGTGCGCCGGATCATCAACATGACGGCCGTTGCCGCCGCGAACGTGAACACGAAGTAAGTCCACGCCCGCGTGTGCCGCGCGTCGCGCGCGGCGCAATGAAAAACGCCACGGGACCTGCGTTCCGTGGCGTTTTTTTTCGCGTGAGCCGTAAGGGCGACGGCGGCGCGGAAAGGGCGTCCAGACCGCGAACGCCCGCCGCGCGCGCCCTTAGGCGACCTGCTGCTGCGACTGCCCGCCTGCCGGCGAACGCCACTTCGCGAGCAGCGTGTCCCACTTCTGGCGTACCGCGCGCAGGTTGTTCTCCTTCACGTGGCCATAGCCGCGAATGCCGTCCGGCAGCGCCGCGAGCTCGAGCGCGAGCGGGCGGTTGGCCGCGTTCAGCTTGTCCAGCAACTCGCCGATCAGCGCTTCGTACTCGCCGATCAGCGCGCGCTCGGTGCGGCGCTCCGCGGTGCGGCCGAACGGGTCGAGCCCCGTGCCGCGCAGGAACTTCGCCTTCGCGAGCAGCCGGAACGCCGACATCATCCACGGGCCGTACGCCTTCTTCACGAGATGGCCGTGGGCGTCCGTCTTCGCGAACAGCGGCGGCGCGAGGTGGAATTTCAGCTTCCAGTCGCCTTCGAACTGCGCGGTCAGGCGCGCGAGGAACGCGGGGTCGGACTGCAGCCGCGCGACCTCGTATTCGTCCTTGTACGCCATCAGCTTGAACAGGTTGCGCGCGACCGCTTCGGTCAGCGGCTCCTGCACCGTATCGCCGTCCGCCAGCGCACGCTCGGCGGCGCGCACCTTGTCGACGAAGGCCGCATAGCGCGACGCGTACGCGGCGTTCTGGTACGCGGTGAGGAATTCCACGCGCTTCGCGATCAGCGCGTCGACCGCCTTCTTCGTGTGCAGCGAGATCACCGTGGCGCCTTGCGCGGGGCGGGCGTCGCCGGCCGCGGCCTGCTTCACGCTGGCGAGGTCGTACGCGGCGCGGCGGCCCCAGTCGAACGCCGCACGGTTCTTCTCGACCGACACCGCGTTCAGCTCGATCGCGCGTTCGAGCGACGCGAGCGTCAGCGGTAGCCAGCCTTTCTGCCACGCGTAGCCGAGCACGAACGGGTTCGTGTAGATCGCGTCGCCGAGCAGCGCGACCGCGAAGCGGTTCGCGTCGATGAAGTCGACCGCTTCACCGGCTGCCGCGCGAATGTCGTTCTCGGCCGACAGGCCCGGGAACGCCCAGTTCGGGTTCTTGATGAACTCGGCGGTCGGCGTCTGTGCGCTGTTGACGACCACGCGCGTCGTGTCGTGGCGCATGCGCGACGTGCACTCGTCGCCGGCCGTGACGATCGCGTCGCAACCGATCACGAGATCGGCTTCGCCCATCGCGATCCGCGTGGCGTGGATGTCGGTCGGTGCGTGCGAGATCTGCACGTGGCTCATCACGGCGCCGCCTTTCTGCGCGAGGCCGGTGACGTCCAGCACGGTCACGCCCTTGTTCTCCAGGTGCGCGGCCATCCCGAGCAGCGCGCCGATCGTCACGACGCCCGTGCCGCCCACGCCGGTGACGAGCACGCCGTACGCGCGATCGATCGCCGGCAGCGTCGGTTCCGGAATCGGCGGCAATGCGCTGCCGTCGACCGACACGGCTTTCGGCTTCTTCAGCTGACCGCCCTCGACCGTGACGAAGCTCGGGCAGAAGCCCTTCACGCACGAAAAGTCCTTGTTGCAGCTCGACTGGTTGATCTGGCGCTTCGTGCCGAATTCGGTTTCCAGCGGCTCGACCGACAGGCAGTTCGACTGCACCGAGCAGTCGCCGCAGCCTTCGCACACCGCGTCGTTGATCACGACGCGTTTCGCCGGGTCCGGATACGTGCCGCGTTTGCGGCGGCGGCGCTTCTCGGTCGCGCAGGTCTGGTCGTAGATCAGGATCGTCGTGCCTTCGATCTCGCGCAGCTCGCGCTGCACGTCGTCGAGCTGGTCGCGATGATGGATCGTCACGCCCGGCGCGAGCAGCGCCTTCTGGCTGTCGTACTTCTCCGGCTCGTCGGTGACGATCACGATCTTCCTCGCGCCTTCGGACGCGAGCTGGTGCGTGATCTGCGGCACCGTCAGCACGCCGTCGACCGGCTGGCCGCCCGTCATCGCCACCGCGTCGTTGTAGAGGATCTTGTAGGTGATGTTCGCCTTCGACGAGATCGCCGCGCGCACGGCCAGCAGGCCCGAGTGGAAGTAGGTGCCGTCGCCTAGGTTCGCGAACACGTGCTTTTCGTCGGTGAACGGTGCCTGGCCGATCCACGGCACGCCTTCGCCGCCCATCTGGCTGAAGGTACTCGTGCTGCGGTCCATCCATACGGTCATGTAGTGGCAGCCGATGCCGGCGATCGCGCGCGAGCCTTCCGGCACGTTGGTCGACGTGTTGTGCGGGCAGCCCGAGCAGAACCACGGCTTGCGCTCGGTCTGCACGTGCGGCTTCGCGAGCGCCATTTCCTTCGCGTTGATCACCGCGAGCCGCGCGGCGATGCGCGCGCGCACGTCGGACGGCAATTCGAACTTCTCGAGCCGCGTCGCGATCGCCTTCGCGATGATCGCCGGCGACAGCTCGTAGTGCGCGGGCAGCAGCCAGTTGCCCATCGGCACCGACCATTCGCCGCCGGCGCCGTCCTTCTCGTCGAACTTGCCGAACACGCGCGGGCGTTGCGCGTCGGGCCAGTTGTACAGCTCTTCCTTGATCGCGTATTCGAGGATCTGGCGCTTTTCCTCGACCACCAGGATTTCGTCGAGGCCGCGCGCGAACGCTTGCGCACCCTGCGCCTCGAGCGGCCACACGCAGCCGACCTTGTAGAGCCGGATGCCGATCCGCGCACACGTCTCGTCATCGAGCCCGAGGTCGGTCAGCGCCTGGCGCACGTCCAGATACGCCTTGCCGCCGGTCATGATCCCGAAGCGCGCGTTCGGCGAATCGATCTCGATCCGGTCGAGCTTGTTCGCCCGCACGTAGGCGAGCGCCGCATACCACTTGTAGTCGAGCAGCCGTGCTTCCTGCACGAGGGGCGGATCGGGCCAGCGGATGTTCAGCCCGCCTTCCGGCAGGATGAAGTCGGTCGGCAGCACGATCTCGGTGCGATGCGGGTCGATGTCGACCGACGCCGACGATTCGACGACGTCCGTCACGCACTTGAGCGCGACCCATAGGCCCGAGTAGCGGCTCATCGCCCAGCCGTGCAGGCCGAAATCGAGATATTCCTGCACGTTCGACGGGAACAGCACCGGCAGCCCGCAGGCCTTGAAGATGTGTTCGGACTGGTGCGCGAGCGTCGACGACTTCGCCGCGTGGTCGTCGCCGGCGAGCACCAGCACGCCGCCGTGCTGCGACGAGCCAGCCGAGTTCGCATGCTTGAAGACGTCGCCGGTGCGGTCGACGCCCGGGCCCTTGCCGTACCACATGCCGAACACGCCGTCGTATTTCGCGCCGGGGTACAGGTTCACCTGCTGCGAGCCCCACACGGCGGTGGCGGCGAGATCTTCGTTGAGGCCGGGCTGGAACACGATCTGGTGAGCGGCCAGGTGCTGCTTGGCTTTCCAGAGCGACAGATCGAGGCCGCCGAGCGGCGAGCCGCGGTAGCCGGAGATGAAGCCGGCCGTATTGAGGCCGGCGGCGCGGTCGCGTTCCTGCTGGAGCATCGGCAGGCGCACGAGGGCCTGGATGCCGCTCATGTACGCGCGGCCGCGTTCCAGTGTGTATTTGTCGTCAAGCGTGACGGACTTCAGCGCGGCTTCTAGCGACGCGCGTTGGTCTGCGTCTAGCGGGGCATTCATTAACTGTCTCCTCCACCCGGTCTGGGATCACCAAAACTTCGGTTGCGTCGGCATCTTTTGGATGCGTTTGCAGTGGCCGGCATGTTCGCCGGTTTTAAGGGATGGTAGCACTGGGGCAAACCCGCCGCCCATCGGTCGCAACGCGGAGGGACGGGGGGCGCACATTGAGAAACAGGGCGAGATGATGCGTTACATCATGTAAAAGCATGTAAAGCCGCGTTGATCTTCGGGCAAATGCCGTTAATCTTGTCGGCCTGCCGGAGGTGCCCGGCCGCGTGGGTTCGTTCCGACGCAGTCGGGGAGGCGCCGGCAGTTTTACAGGAGGTGCAATGAACACACGTCATATCCAGAGTTTCCTGATCGTGTCCGCCGCGTTTTTCTCGATGACCGGCCCGGTGCACGCGCGAGGCGCGAGCGCACTGGCGGTAGCCGGCGCGCAGATGCAGCAGATCGTGCCGGCTCAGGGTGCCGCAGCCCAGCCGTCGGTCGAGCGTGCCGCCGAGTCGAAGGCGAGCGTGCGTTGATGCGATCGCGCGGCCCGCGGGCTGCGCCGGAATATGAAAAGGGCGGGAATCCTCGGATTCCCGCCCTTTTTCTTTGCGCTGCGCGGAAGGCGCGGCCGCCCCGGCTGCCGGAGCCGCCGCCGCGCGGCGGAAAGCGTCAGGCCTTGTCCTGCACGACGCCGCGACGGATCTGGTCGAGCTCGATCGATTCGAACAGCGCCTTGAAGTTGCCTTCGCCGAAGCCCTGGTTGCCCTTGCGCTGGATGATCTCGAAGAAGATCGGCCCGATCTGGTTCTCGGTGAAGATCTGCAGCAGCAGGTCGTCGCGCGCGCCGTCGATCAGGATCTTGCGCTTCTTCAACTCGTCCAGCGATTCGCCGTGGTTCGGCACGCGACGGTCGACCAGCTCGTAATACGTGTCGATCGTGTCGAGCAGCTTCACTTCCTTGCTGCGCAGCCCGTCGACCGCCTGGTAGATGTCGCTCGCGCCGAGCGCGATGTGCTGGATGCCTTCGCCGTGATACGCGTCGAGGTACTCCTGGATCTGGCCGGCGGTGTCCGAGCCTTCCTCGTTGATCGGGATGCGGATCTTGCCGCACGGCGACGTCATCGCCTTCGACTTCACGCCCGTCACCTTGCCTTCGATGTCGAAGTAGCGCACTTCGCGGAAGTTGAACAGGCGCTCGTAGAACTCGGCCCATTCCTGCATGCGGCCGCGATGCACGTTGTGCGTCAGGTGATCGATGTAGGTGAGGCCATGGCCGACCGGGTTCGGGTTCGCGCCGGGAATCGGCTCGAAGTCGACGTCGTAGATGCTGATGTCGCCGATCGCGCCCGGCTGCGCGCCGTTCTTGCCGCGCCAGCGGTCGACGAAATAGATCAGCGAATCGCCGATGCCCTTGATCGCCGGGATGTTCAGCTCCATCGGGCCCGTCTTGTTGTCGAAGCCCCATGCGCCGAGTTCGAGCGCGCGCTGGTACGCCTTTGCCGCGTCCTGCACGCGGAACGCGATCGCGCAGATCGACGGGCCGTGCAGCCGCGCGAAGCGTTGCGCGAACGAATCGGGTTCGGCGTTGATGATGAAGTTGATGTCGCCCTGGCGGTACACCGTCACGTCCTTGTGGCGATGGCGCGCGATCGCGGTGAAACCCATCCGTTCGAACAATTGTCCGAGTGCTTTCGGGTCCGGTGCCGTGTATTCGATGAATTCGAAACCGTCGGTGCCGACGGGATTGTCCCAGGTGGGGATCTGCATGTCGTGTCTCCTGTGCGGGGCGATCGGCCGGGGCGGCGTGCGCGTGCCCGGCGTGGTTCGAGGTCGACGGCCGCGCCCGCAAGGCGCGTGTGCGGCGAGTCGAGACATGCGACAGAGTGTAGCGGGCGGCCGCGAGCGGAAACTTGCGAACTTAATCGCCCGCGCCTACGATGACGCAATTTCCAGTCTCAAAATGATCAGTGGAGGGCAGAAGATGGCGCAAGCCGAATTGGATGCCATCGATCGGCGAATTCTCGCGATTCTTCAGGAGAACGGGCGCCTGTCGAACCAGGAGATCGCCGAGCGCGTGAACCTGTCGCCGAGCCCGTGCCTGCGGCGGATCAGGCGGCTCGAGGAAATGGGCGTGATCACCGGCTACGTCGCGCTGCTGAATCCGCAGAAGCTCGGGCTCGACCTGCTCGCGTACGTGAGCGTGCGGCTCGAAAAGCGCGGTGGCCTCGCGCCGATGCGGGCCGACGAGACGTCGGCCCGTGCGGGCGCGACCCATGCGGAGTTGTTTCGCGCGGCCGTGCAGACCTGGCCGGAAGTGGTCGCGTGCCATGCGATGACGGGCGACATGGATTACCTGTTGCGCGTGCAGGTCGAGGACATGGCGCATTTCTCCCGCTTCGTGCAGGAGCATCTGCTGCATCACCCGTCGGTGATCGACGTGAAAACGAGCTTCTCGCTCGACTGCTTCAAGGAAACGACGGCGTTGCCGATTCGTTCGGTGCGCTAGCTGGCGCGGCGGGGAAGGGAGGAAGGGGTGCCGGGCGCGCCGCAGGCGCAACCCGGCTGGCCGACGCCGCCGACGTCAGGCCGTCAGCGCGGTGGGCATCAGCGATTCGATGAACTTCGACGTACGGCGCGCCTGGCGCTTCATCGCGTAGTCGAACACCGCGGCCTGCTCCTGCAGCATCTCGGCGATGATCGTCGAGTGGTCGGCCGGCGGTAGCGACAGGTACGCATCGGCTTCGCCGTACGCATACTCGATCCGCATCCCGGACTTCTTCGCGATGTGCATCATCGTCGCGTTGCGCGACAGGCAATGCATGTACAGCATCGTCACGTGCGTGTTGCGGCTGCGGATCGCCGCGCGCTCGAACAGCTTCGAGCCGACGCCGCGGCCGCGCGCGCTTTCGAGCACCGACACGCCGAATTCGGCGGTGCGCTTGTCGCCCTCGGCCGGCAGATAGGCCAGATGGCCGACGCCGATCAGTTCGAGGTCGTGGTCGAACACGCCGAACACGGTATCGCGACCGAAATCGATCGTGCGGACATAGTTCTCGATCACGTGGTCGGGCACCATCTGGCCGAAGCGCAGCAGGCGGTCCTCTTCGTCGAGCGAGAGAAAGTGGGTGAGCATCTGCTCACGGTCTTTGGAAGCCAGTTCCCTGACGAGAACCGGCGCACTACCGACCTTGCCGACAGCATCGGCACGGCCGTTGAATTGCGTGTTCATCGTGGGTTCCTCAGTGTGGGTGCACAAACAGGTTGTGCAATGCAGCAGCATTTTACCCGAGCGAGGTTGGGGAAAACCCGTATTTGACGTTGTTTGTGCTGAGGGGGAATTCTAAATCCGCTTAGTTCATTCTTTATCTATTTGATTTTAAACGAATTTAAAATTCATCATATGAAATGCGTGGCGGTCGGTCGCACTGTGCCCGTCGCGCAACGCATGCTGCTGCGCGGCAATCAGGCCGCCGTCGACAGCCCGCGCTCGATCAGGTCGATCACCTGTTCGGCGAAGTCGCGGTAGCCGAGGCGCCCGCCCGGCTTCAGCCATGTGAAAGTCCAGTTGATCATCCCGAACACCATCATCGTCACCGAGGTCTGGTTTTCCTTCGAGATGCGGTCGGGGTAGGCGCGCGCGAGCTGCCGCGTGAACGCCGCGACGATGTCGCGCTGGCGATCGAGCACGATTTCGCGCTGCGCGTCCTCCAGATATTTCACGTCGTTGAGCAGCGCGACGTGGCGGCTGTGCGACGTCTCGTACTCGGCGAGGAACGCACGCACGAGTTCGGCGAACGCGTCGCGCTCGCTGAGGCCGCGGCGCTGGCTCGCGCCCTCGACCTCGGCGATGATCAGCATCAGCCGTTTCGTGTAGCGGTCGAGCAAGTCGAACAGGATCGCTTCCTTGCTCTCGTAATAGTGATAGAGCCGTGCCTTCGACGTGCCGCTCGCGGTCGCGAGATCGGACATCGACGTGCTCGGGTAACTCGTCTGCGCGAATTTCTCGGCGGCCAGGTCGAGGATCTGCTCGCGCTGGGATTCGTGGTCGGGCGCTCGGGTTCGGGCCATGGTCGAATGCGGAAGATTAGCGGTGCGCGGCGGCGCGGGCCGCGCGCACTTGCGTGGAAGAGAGGGCGTCGGGCGCGTCGTCCTGGAGCTCGAGCCGGCCGGCTGCCGCGAGTTCGCGGCAGCGCCACCACGCGATCGCGTCGCTGACGAACAGGCCGCCGCGGTCGGCGGCGGCCATGATGCTGCCGACGAGGCGCCGCGCGGGCTGCCAGTCGGCTGCCGTGCGCGCGACGATCAGCGCGTCGAGATCGGCGTAGTGGCCGCTCTTGATCGTGTTGCTGACCCAATAACGCAGTTCGGCGTTCAGATGCTTCGCCTCCTGCCATTCGAGCGCGAGGCGGCCGATGCGCAGGACCGAGACCGGCGCGGCCGCCGGCCGCTTGCGCGCCAGTTCCGCGGGCGAGAACATCCCGGTCGAGCACGCCTGGTCGGTGCGCGACAGCGCTGCGCGCGGCGCGGCGTCGAGGTCGGCGGCCGACAGCCGTACCTCGTTCAGGCGTTGCGGCACGTTGCGCAGGTGATAGGCGACGCGGCGCAGCAGCAGCTTGTCGCCGACGCTCGGCGCGTGCCACACGACGACCTGGCCGGCATCCGTCGCGAGCTGGTCGAGGCGTGCGAATTCGCCCTCGATTTCCGCGTTCCAGTCGGGAATCTGGTCGCCGAGCACGTGCTGCCAGAAGGCGGCGCGCGTGTCGGGCGTCTCGTCGACGCCCTTCAGCGGCCCGACGCCGAGATCGTCGAGCAACCCGACGACGCGCTCGTCGCGTCCGGCTTGCGCAAGGGCCTCGCGCAGCGACGCGGCGGCGGTGCCGCCCTGAATCACATGAATGGTACTCATCGGCCTGTCGTCAACAAAAGAAAACCGCCGGCCGGGCGGACGTTGCGATGTCCAGCCGGCCGGCGGCCCCTAGTGTAAGCGAGATGTGTGACGGCGAGAAACCGTCCGGCGCCGCGACGCGATGCCGCTCAACGTTCGTCGAAGCTCACGACGACCTTGTCGCTGATCGGGTGGCACTGGCACGTGAGCACGAAACCGTCCTTCACTTCATGCTCCTCGAGCGTGTAGTTCTTCTCCATCCGCACTTCGCCTTCGACCACCTTCGCGCGGCAGGTACAACACACGCCGCCTTTGCACGCGTACGGCAGCGCGAGGCCCGCGCGCAGGCCCACGTCGAGCAGGCTCACGCCTTCGTACGGCAAACGCAGCTTGCGCTTCTTGCCATCGAGCACGATTTCGAGGTCAGCGGCCGGCGTCTGGTCGGTGATCTCGACGACCGGTGCGCCGGCCTGCGGCAGCGGCGTGCCGAAGCGCTCGACGTGCACCTTCGCCTGCGGCACGCCAGCCGCCTTCAGCGCGGCTTCGGCCGCGTCCATCATCGGCGCCGGGCCGCAGATGAACGCCTCGTCGATCGCGTCGGCTGGCGTCAGCGTCGCGAGGAATTCCGCGCATTTCGCCTGATCGAGCACGCCGTTGAACAGCTCGACGTCCTGCAGATCGTCCGACAGCACGTGATAGAGGACGAAGCGGTTCATGTAGCGGTTCTTCAGGTCCTCGAGCTCCTCCGCGAACATGATCGCGTCGACGCTGCGGTTGCCGTAGATCAGCGTGAACGTGCTGCGCGGCTCGAGCTCGAGCGTCGTCTTCACGATCGCGAGCACCGGCGTGATCCCCGAGCCGCCGGAAAACGCGACGTACTGCTTGCCATGGTCGGCGTTCAGGTGTGTGAAGAAGCGGCCATCCGGCGTCATCACGTCGATCGTGTGGCCGGGCTTCAGCGTGTCGAACGCGAAGTTCGAGAAGCGGCCGCCGCGCACGCGCTTGATGCCGATGCGCAGTTCGCCGTCGCGATCGTAGTCCGTCGTGCCGACGCAGATCGAATACGAGCGGCGCGTCTCCTCGCCGTCGATGTGGGTCTTCAGCGTGACGAACTGGCCCTGCGTGAAGCGGTATGCGTCGCGCAGCTCGGGCGGCACGTCGAACGAGACGGTCACGGCGTCGGCGGTCTCGGGCCGCACGTCGCGGATACGCAGCGGGTGAAATTGCGGGGTCGCCATATTCAGTAGGGTTTGAAGTAGTCGAAGGGTTCGCGGCAATCGACGCAGCGATACAGCGCCTTGCACGCCGTGGACGCGAATTGCGCGAGACGTTCGGTGCGCGCGGAGCCGCAGCGCGGGCAGGCAGGCGCCGCGACCGGGCGCGGCACGAAGCGCACGACGTTCTCCCGCGGCGCGGCGCTGCCGCACTGGCCGACCGGCGGCGCGATGCCGTACGCGCGCAGCTTGTCGCGCGCTTCCTGCGTGATCCAGTCGGTCGTCCACGCGGGGGCGAGCACCGTCTCGATCCGGTGCGGCGGCAGATCGGCGGCCTGCAGCGCGGCGGCGATGTCCTCGGCGATCTGCGACATCGCCGGGCAGCCCGAGTAGGTCGGTGTGATCACGACTTCGAGCTGGCCGTCGTCCGCGCGGCGGACGTCGCGCAGGATGCCGAGCTCGCGGATCGACACGACCGGAATCTCCGGATCGGGCACGGCTTCGAGCACGTCCCACGCGCGGGCGAGCAGCGGATCGTCGCGGTGCGCGGCGGGGGCGGCGTGGACAGGGGCGGCGGTCTGGGCGGACATCGTCGGGCTCCGTGGCGTGGGCCGGTTACCAGCTCGCGCCGGGGTGCTGGCGCGCGAGGCTCTGCATTTCGGCGAGCAGGTAGCCCATGTGTTCCGAGTGCTCGCCCTGCTTGCCGGTCGTCACATGCTTCACGGGCGCCGGCAGCGCGAGCGTGGCTTCCGCGAGCGCGTCGTCCACCTCCGCGCGCCACGCGGCTTCGAGCGCGGCCGGTGCCGGGCCGATGCCCGGCGCGACGATCGCGTCGTCGATCGCATCGGCGGCGAAGAATTCGCGCGTGTACGGCATCAGGTAGTCGAGCGCGGCCTGCGCGCGGCGGTGCGATTCGTCGGTGCCGTCGCCGAGGCGCACGAGCCACTCGCGCGCATGCTGTACGTGGTAACGGGTTTCCTTCACCGATTTCGCGGCGATCGCCGCCAGCTGCGTGTCGGTCGACGTCTCCAGCGCGCTCCAGACGTGCAGCATCAGCGCCGCGTACAGGAAGTTGCGCACGATCGTCACCGCGTAGTCCTTGTCGGCGTGCGCGGTACCGGAGAGCGGGCCAAAGTGCGGCAACTCGGCGAGCGTGAAGTTCGCGAATTCGCGCTCGGTGCGGAAGTACGCGTAGTCGTCCTCGGTCTTCGTCGCGCCGGTGAGCTGGCGCTCGAGTTCGGCCGCGTGCGTGTACAGCATGCGGGCCTGGCCGATGAGGTCGAGGCTCATGTTGGTGAGCGCGATGTCTTCCTCGAGGATCGGACCGTGGCCGCACCATTCGGCGTTGCGCTGACCGAGGATCAGCGCGTTGTCCGCGAGGCGCAGCACGTAGGAGAGGTGTTCGGGCGTGATCGTCATGGCGCGGGCGTTACATGTGGTTGACTTCGTCGGGCAGCGTATAGAACGTCGGGTGACGGTAGATCTTGTCGCCCGCCGGCTCGAACAGTTCGGCCTTCTCGCTCGGGTCCGACGCGGTGATCGCCGACGACGGCACCACCCAGATGCTCACGCCTTCCTGGCGGCGCGTGTACACGTCGCGCGCCATGCGCAGCGCCATCGTCGCGTCGGCGGCGTGCAGGCTGCCGCAATGCTTGTGGTCGAGGCCCTGCTTGCTGCGCACGAACACTTCCCAGATCGGCCATTCCTTGTTCATCGCTTTCTCCTGATTCCTGAATTCGAGGGGTGCCGCTCAGGCGGCGTGCTGTTCGGCGCGGGCGCGGCGCTTCGCTTCGTGCGCGAGCGCGGCTTCGCGCACCCAGGCGCCGTCCTCGTGTGCTTTCACGCGAGTCGCGAGGCGTTCCTTGTTGCACGGGCCGTCGCCGTTGACCACGCGCCAGAATTCATCCCAGTCGATCGTGCCGTAGTCGTGGTGGCCGCGCGCTTCGTTCCATTTCAGGTCGGGATCGGGCAGCGTCACGCCGAGCACCTTTGCCTGGTCGACCGTCGCGTCGACGAATTTCTGGCGCAGGTCGTCGTTCGAGATCCGCTTGATGCCCCATTTCGCGGACTGGCTGCTGTGGACCGAATCGGCATCGCTCGGGCCGAACATCATCAGCACCGGCCACCACCAGCGGTCGACGGCCTGCTGGACCATCGCGCGCTGCGCGTCGCTGCCCTTCATCATCGACAGCAGCGCGTCGAAACCCTGGCGCTGGTGGAACGACTCTTCCTTGCACACGCGGATCATCGCGCGCGCATACGGGCCGTACGTGCAGCGGCACAGCGGGATCTGGTTCATGATCGCGGCGCCGTCGACGAGCCAGCCGATCACGCCGACGTCGGCCCAGGTCGGCGTCGGGTAGTTGAAGATGCTCGAGTATTTCGCCTTGCCGGCGTGCAGCGCGTCGATCAGCGCGTCGCGCGATACGCCGAGCGTTTCGGCCGCGCTATACAGATAGAGACCGTGGCCGGCTTCGTCCTGCACCTTCGCGAGCAGGATCGCCTTGCGCTTCAGGCTCGGCGCGCGCGAGATCCAGTTGCCTTCCGGCAGCATGCCGACGACTTCGGAATGCGCGTGCTGCGAGATCTGGCGTACCAGCGTCTTGCGATACGCGTCGGGCATCCAGTCCTGCGGTTCGATCTTGCCGTCCGCGGCCATCACCGCATCGAACCGCGCCTGCTCGGGCGACTCGGCTGCGGCGTCGAGCGGCGCGACGTTGCCGGGGATGTCGAGGGATTGCGTGTACATGGCGAAAGCTCTCGTCCGGTTGAATGTGTGCGAAGTATAAACCAACCGACCGGTCGGTTAATAAATTTGTTGCGGATTTGCGAGGAGATTCGGGTAAACGAGGGACGACGGGGCGCGATCAGCTGGCACAAGTGCGGCCCCGCACGTGGGTCGCGCGTCTTCTGCGGCACAATGCCCGCTTTCCGATGAGGATGTTGCCGATGTCATTTCGAAGCAGTTTCGCCGCGGCCGTGCTGGGTGCGGCCGTTCTCGTGGCGCCGCTTGCGGTGTCGGCCGCACCGGCCGGTTGGGTCGCCGCGTGGGCGACCGCGCTGCAGCCGATTCCCGATCTCGCCGCGCCGCCGCCGCTTTACCGCGCCCCCGACGTGGCCGGTCGGACCGTGCGCCAGATCGTCTACCCGACCGTGTCGGGGCGCGCCGCGCGGATTCGCGTGAGCAATGCATACGGTCGCGCGCCGCTGGTCGTCGAGGCCGCGAGCCTCGCGCGCGCCGGTGACGGTGCTGCGCTCGCCGACGGTGCGGCGATGCCGGTTCGGTTCGGCGGCAAGGCGTCGGTGACGCTCGCACCGGGCCAGGAGCTCGAAAGCGACCCGGTGGCGATCGGCGTGACGGCTGCGCGGCCGTATGCGATCAGTCTCCAGATGGGGGCGGACCAGCGGATGACGGTCTGGCATCGCGTATCGAACCAGTTCAACTACGTGTCCGCGCCAGGTGATCACGTAGGTGATCCGGGCACCGCCGCGTTCCGGACCCGTTTTACCCAATATGCATGGGTGACCGAGCTGGCCGTCGAAGCTGGCCCCGCGCGCGCCAGCGTGGCAGCGATCGGCGATTCGATCACCGACGGGCTGCGCTCCAGCATGAACCGGAACCGCCGCTGGCCGGACGCGCTCGCGCGCCGGCTGACGGCTTCGGGCGTCGATTCGATCGGTGTCGTGAATCTCGGCATCAGCGGGAACCGGCTGCTCAGCGACTCCGCTTGCTACGGCACGTCGTTGGCGTCGCGATTCGAGCGCGATGCGCTGTCGCGCTCCGGGGTGAAGGCGGCGATCGTGCTGATCGGGATCAACGACATCAACTTCGCGGCGATGCCGCCGCGCGCGGGGCTCGATTGCGATCACCCGCATACGCAGGTGACGGCCGCGTCGCTGATCGACGGCTATCGCCGCCTGACCGAGGCGGCGCACCGGCAGGGCGTGAAGGTGTTCGGCGCGACGCTCACGCCGGCGGCGTTGCCGGCCGGACGCGAGGCGATCCGCCTCGAGGTGAACCGATGGATTCGCAGCGGCGGCGGGTTCGACGGCGTGGTGGACTTCGACGCGGTGCTGCGCGACCCGGCGCGCCCGAGCGTGCTGCAGCGCCGATACGATAGCGGCGACGGTATCCATCCGAGCGATGCGGGCTACACGGCGATGGCCGACGCGGTGCCGGTCGAGCGACTGCAGGCCGCGGTGGGCGGCAAGTGACGCGCGTTTATATATAGAGAAAGGTTGCCGACGGCTTGCGGGTCGACGGCACGACATCGTTCGTCGAGCCCAAAGCCTCGGTGCGCGGCAGCGCACGGAGGCTTTTTCAAACTTTCTTCACAAAGGGCTTGCGTGGATGGGGGCGGGTGCTTAGAATCACGCCTCTTTCGCGCTAACGGAAACGCAGCGCGGGAGGAAGGGAAGCAGTGCTGTTGG
>NZ_CADFDM010000014.1:0-161315 GCF_902832985.1 Burkholderia sp. BCC0097 | reverse complement strand
AGCCGGCGCCGCAGCGCGGGGCGGCTATTCGGTGCGCGGCGCGCGCGGACTCACGCAATGGGCGATCGCGCAGCTGCTCGCGGTGATGTCGGATCTCACTGAGTCCGAACGGCGCAAGCTGGCCAGTACGTCGATCTACGTGTCGCCGGAAGAGGCACGGATGCGGCGCGAGGCGGCGAAGTACCACGCCCGGCTGACGAGAAAAACCTCTGCTAGAGAGAACGATCAACTGGTGGGTTGGGGGATGCGCCGCCCAAACCCTAGCACAAAATAAAATTGTCGCCGTTTGCGAAGTAAAAAAATTTCACTTCGACGCCCGGGCCGCAATGAATGCAATTTTCATGAGACTTATTCGCCCGTTCGTTCAGATCATCGGTAACGTTTGCGTTTGCGGTGCTGCCGACGACGCGGACAGGTGGCGTTGGTAATAAATAAATCCACGACGAGCGAAACGGCTTGCGACAACTCGCAGTTATCCGAGCCCGTTTGATGACGCACACATGACGTTTACTTCATCTTAATGTCATTATTTGCGGGCCCGTAGCCGGTCCGTGGGCCACATCATGCGCTGGCAAATGACGCGACATGTTGTGCACAACTTAGAGAGTTAAGATTTTCGGTGCTCAGCATTTCCATCGGTATCCTCGGGCATATGTACTGCTCGGTATCGGCGGGCCATTATCACTGATACTAGCGAATCGTGCCCTGCGACTTCCGGTGATGGCCCTACTTCGACGGAGGCGATATGGAAAGCATTGCAAACTTGAAGGGTGAGCGACCGCGAGCGCGCTTGACGAGCCTTAGGAGAATTGTGCGACTCCCGCTACTGGGTCTGATGGTGGGAACATTCTTGGGCCCTACTATGGCGTTCGCGAGCGCGCCCGGTCGTGGAATTACAGCGGAATTTGAAGTCGCGCTAATGGAGCAGGTAATAGATCATCATTATTCTGCACTCAGAATGACCGAGCTCGCCGCAGGCACGGATACTCGGCGGAGTACCGAACTGTCTGCATATGAAGGGACATCGCCGACGCCGTCCTATCCGGCGACAAACGCGAAGGCCTCAATGGTAGAGATTAGGTCTAGTGCGCGGATGGAAAACCGTGGTCAGCGCGAACAGATCATTCAGCTTCAAAAGTTTCTGCGTGTCTGGTACGGAGTCAACTACCAGCCGAAGGTCCGTTCAGAACAACAAGCAGCAATTGCAATACTTGAGCATGCGCAACCAGGCAGAGCATTTGACCACGCGTACCTCGAGATATTCGCCCGGCACCATTATGAGCTTTTTGAACCGCTGAATGCTTGCATGACCGGTGTTGACCGGCGTCATGATGCTCTGATTCGGCTGTGTTCCGAAATGTGGCATGCACAGACATCGGCGGTCGACGAGATGCGTGAACTGCTGGAGCAGGATTTTGGGGTTGTCGATTATCAGCCGTTCAGCGATGCCCGACCGCTTCAGACCGAGCATGCGAGTCCTCGGGGACAACACAGTGGGGGCGACTGATCCGCCGGGTGGATAGACAATTTCCGTCTGAACTGCCCGAAGATGCCGCCGCACGCCGCATTATCGGGAGCGCAACGTGTGCGTGGGATCGAACGAATGAGCATGGCACCGCACATCCGTAATTGCGATCCGGGGTCAGCATTAGTGCGTACCGGAACCGGAGAGAACCACGCGATGTTCCTCGCCGATGGCCACCGTCCAATGGCCATTTATGCCCGACGTTGATACCGGTGATGAAACGATAAAAAGTACGCGATGGCGCGGGAGCAAAGGACAGCAGACGATCAATTTACCGACGGCTTTCGCGCCGACGCGGAAGCCGTCGTCCTTCATTTTGTGGTCCGAGTCTATTGTGCCATCGAGCGGCACTCTTGGGTACATCTTCGACATGCGAGTGCGCATTCCTTGCAATGTTCGTGAGGGTGCTTCTCGCACTCGGCCGCGCAAGCTTCGCAGATATTTGCACAGCTCGAACATAGCGCCTTTGTTTGCCCGCTTCCGCGCGCCATCGCGCCCGACGCGAGTCGGCAGAAGGCCGCGCAATCGAGGTCTAGTTTGATGCAATCCGCGAGTTGCGCAACTTCACTCTCATTGAGGCATGCAGTTGCACAGTGATAGCATGCGGCTGCGCAATCATCGCAGGCGGAGATGCCGGACTGATACTGTTGGTGTGCCATTTGATTCTCCTTGACTGGGCTGCCCGGATCGGGCCGGGCGCATCGCGCAAGCGCCGTACCCAAATCCAAGACGAACGCGTGACCGTGCACGTGTTGACTGCATGTTTAAGGGCGGAAACATAAGTACAATTCCGATGCAAGCGCCGGTACGGGCGGACTATAATGCGCGTTATGAAATTGCTCCGGACCTTCATCCTCTTGCTGCTTTGCGCGATGCTGCCCATTAGCGGGCTGGCAGCGAGTGGCTTGACGGGCGACTGTCCGATGCAGCAAACCATGTCCATGAACACGGACTCGAGCATGTCAGCCGATATGCCCGGCTGCGACTTGATGAAGTCGGCATCCGCCGGCCACGCCAAAATGAAGGGCGTCTTCTGTAAAGTGACCGCCCAGTGCCAGTTCGGCAGCCTTTACCACCCAACGGTGCAGGTCAGTGTCAGTCGGCCGGCTGCGCTCGTCAGCCCGGTCATTTTCCACTACGCCGACTCCCTCCCGAGCCGTGACCCGAACGGGTTGTGGCGACCTCCGCGTCTCGTCTGATCCCACGCTGACAGGTTCACCGCGTATGCGGTGAGGTTCGTCCTTTGCCAGGACGTGGAATCCCTATGGGATTCCGTCGTTGGGGTTAGAACATGCCATTCATTTTCGGCACGCCGCGGGGTCGGCGAGCTTCGATGCGCGCGCATTCTCTTGTTGCCGCGCTACTGCTTGCGGGCGTCGTTCACGCCGAGCAAGCACCTTTCACGCTCGACGCCGCGCTGCAATCGGCGACCGACCATTCCGCATCGATGCAGGCGGCGCAGGCGTCCGTTCGCGCCAGCTCCGAGGCGGCCGTCAAGGCCGGCCAGTTGCCCGACCCGATGCTCTCGGCCGGTGTCGACAACTTGCCGATCAATGGCGCGCAGCGCTTCACGATCGGCCAGGACTTCATGACGATGCGCCGCATTGGCATCCAGCAGGAGTGGGTGTCGGGCAAGAAGCGGCAACTGCGTTCAGCGCTGGCCGATGAAATGGTCGGTCGCGAGCGAGCCGGTTATCTGATGCAACTCGCGACGGTCCGTCAGCAAACCGCGACGGCGTGGCTGAACGCCGTCTACGCCAAGCAGGCGGTCGCGCTTCAACAGGCTTTGCTTGACCACATGACGCACGAACTGGCAGCCACGAAAGCGTCCTACCGTGGAGCGAAGGCGAGCGCTGCCGACGTCGTTCAGGCGCAAGCGATGCTGGCGCAAACCCAGGATCAGGTTCTCAAGGCGCAGCAGACCTACCAGACGGCGCTGATCGGCCTGTCGCGCTGGACTGCCGTACCGGTGTCAGACGTGACGGGGGAGCCGCCGGCGCCCGAATCGTTCGTCTCCGCGCTGCCGCCGGACGAACTGCGCATTGCGCACCCGACACTCGTGGCGGCATCCGACGACGTGGCGGTGGCCGAGGCGGATACCGCGGTGGCCAGCAGCGAGCGCAGCCCGAACTGGACGTGGCAAATCGCCTATCAGCAACGTGGCGGGGCCTATTCGAACATGGTGTCGATCGGGGTCACGATTCCGCTGCCGCTCAATCGGAAGAATCTTCAGGACCGTGATCTCGCGCAGAAGACCGAACTTGCGACGAAGGCGCGGCTGACCTACGAGGACACGCTGCGCCAGGTGCAGGCGGACATCCGCACGCAGTCCGCGACGCTGGCAAGCGGGCGCGAGCGCATCGCCAACCTGAGCCAGTCGCTGCTGCCGGCCGCCGATCAGCGCGTGCAGCTTGCCAACGCGGCTTATCGCGCCGGAAGCGGCTCGCTCGCGGATACGTTCGCGGCCCGACGCGCCCAACTGGAAGCGCAACTGCAAGTGCTCGACCTCAAGCGCGAGGTATCGCAAACCTGGGCACAACTCGAATATCAGGTCGTGCCATCGACGATGGCCGCCGCACAGTGAAGGAGAACAACATGACGAAGACCACGCTCGTGCGCGCAGTGTTGATGCTGTTTGCCGGGGCGGCCCTGCTCGGCGCCGGCTACTTTGCGGGTACTCGACACGCAGGCGACGGCTTTCCGACCAGCGCTGCCGCGCCATCGATGTCCGCGGCGGGCGACAAGATCGACCCGAAAACCGGCCGAAAAGTACTGTACTGGCACGATCCGATGGTGCCGAACCAGCACTTCGACAAGCCGGGCAAATCGCCCTTCATGAACATGCAGCTCGAACCCGTCTTCGCGGACGAAGGTGGCGGATCGAGCGGCATCAAGATTGACCCGGGCTTGCAGCAGAATCTCGGCATACGCTACGCGACCGTCCGTCGCCAGGATACGGCCGGTGGCTTCGATGCGGTTGGCACGACGCAGTTTGACGAGTCGAGAGCGGACGTCATTCAGTCGCGTGTCACCGGCTACATCGATCACCTGTATGCCAGCGCGCCGATGCAACGCGTCGCGAAGGGCGCGCCGATCGCGTCGCTATTCGTGCCGGATTGGCTCGCGCCGCAGGAGGAATATCTCGCTCTCAAGCGCGGCGGGATGGATCATAGTCTGCTCGATGCATCACGTGCGCGCATGCGCGCGCTGTCGATTCCCGACGGCATGATCGCGGCGCTCGACCGTACCGGCAAGGCGCAAACGCACCTCACGCTGGCATCGCCGGAAGCGGGTGTCGTCAGCGAACTGAACGTGCGCGACGGTGCGATGGTCGCGCCGGGGCAGACGCTCGCGAAGATTTCGGGCCTCTCGAAGCTCTGGCTGATCGTCGAGATTCCGGAAGCGCTCGCGCTCGATGCGCGTCCGGGCATGACCGTCGACGCGACGTTCTCGGGCGATCCGACGCAGCATTTCACCGGGCGTATCCGCGAGATCCTGCCGGGCATCACCACCAGTAGCCGCACGCTTCAGGCGCGCCTTGAAATCGACAACAGTGCGCTCAAGCTGACGCCCGGCATGCTGATGCGCGTGCGCGTCGGCGGCCAGAAGGCCGTGTCGCGGTTGCTCGTGCCGTCCGAAGCGGTCATCACGACCGGCAAGCGTTCGATCGTCATCGTCAAAAACAGCGACGGCCGTCTGCAGCCCGCGTCGGTGACGGTCGGCAACGACGTCGGCAACGAAACCGAAGTGCTGAGCGGCCTGAACGACGGCGACACCGTCGTCGCGTCCGGTCAGTTCCTGATCGATTCGGAAGCCAGCCTGAAGTCCGTGCTGCCGCGGCTGGAGGGCGGGAAGGGTGCCGGTGCGGCGACAGCGGCGTCCGCGCCGGCAGCCGCTTCACCAACCTACGAGACCACCGGCAGGGTCGAAAAGGTGACTGCGGCCGACATGACGTTCTCGCATCAGCCGGTTCCCGCGCTTGGTTGGGGCGCGATGACGATGACGTTCAACAAGCCGGCGTCGAACGCCTTTCCGGACGTGAAGGTTGGCCAGGCCGTGCACTTCGCCTTCAAGCAGACGGATGACGGCTACCAACTGACGAAGGTTGAGCCGGCCGGAGGCGTCCAATGATCGCGCATCTCATACGGTGGTCCATTCGCAACCGGTTCATGGTGCTGCTCGTGACCATCCTCGTCGCGGCGTGGGGTGTCTACTCGCTCAAGGAGACGCCGCTCGATGCGCTGCCCGACCTGTCGGACACGCAGGTCATCATCAAGGCGTCGTATCCAGGCAAGGCACCGCAGGTGATCGAGGATCAGGTGACCTATCCGTTGACGACCACGCTGCTCGGCGTGCCCGGCGCCAAGACCATCCGCGCGTATTCGTCATTCGGGGATGCGTTCGTCTACGTGCTGTTCGATGACAAGACCGATCAGTATTGGGCGCGCTCGCGCGTGCTGGAATACTTAAATCAGGTGCAAAGCCGCCTTCCGCAGGGTGCGACGGTGTCGCTCGGCCCAGATGCGACCGGTGTCGGTTGGGTGTACGAGTACGCGCTCGTCGACAAGACCGGACAGCACGATCTCGGGCAACTGCGCGCGCTGAACGACTGGTTCCTGAAGTTCGAGCTGAAGGCCGTGCCGGACGTGTCTGAGGTCGCCAGCATCGGCGGGATGGTGCGCCAGTACCAGGTCGTGCTCGATCCGGACAAGCTGCGCGCGTACGGCATCACGCAGTCGATGGTGGCCGACGCGCTCGGCAAGGCCAATCAGGCGTCGGGCGGCTCGGTCGTCGAACTCGCCGAGTCGGAATACATGGTGCGCTCGTCCGGCTATCTGCGCTCGCTCGACGACTTCCGCCACGTCGTGCTGCGCACGAACGAAGCGGGTACCCCGGTACTGCTCGGCGACGTCGCGCGCATCCAGATCGGCCCGGAGATGCGCCGCGGCATCGCCGAATTGAACGGCGAGGGCGAGGTCGCGGGCGGGGTCATCGTGATGCGCTCCGGCAAGAACGCCCTGACGACCATCGACGCGGTCAAAGCGAAGCTCGCCGAGCTGAAGCGCTCGCTGCCGCCCGGCGTCGAAGTCGTCACGACGTACGACCGCTCGCAACTCATCGAACGCGCGGTGGACAACCTGAAGGACAAGCTGATCGAGGAATTCATCGTCGTCGGGTTGGTATGCGCAGTGTTCCTGTTCCACCTGCGCAGCGCATTCGTCGCAATCCTGTCGCTGCCGCTCGGTGTGTTGGCCGCATTCATCGTGATGCGCTACCAAGGCGTGAACGCGAACCTGATGTCGCTGGGCGGTATCGCGATCGCGATCGGCGCGATGATCGACGCGGCGATCGTGATGATCGAGAACGCGCACAAGCATCTTGAGGCCTACGAACATGCCCATCCTCGCGTGCCGATAAACGCAGCGCAGCGCTGGGAACTGATTGCCGCGTCCGCGGCGGAAGTCGGGCCGGCGCTGTTCTTCTCGCTGCTGATCATCACGCTGTCGTTCATCCCGGTCTTCTCGCTCGAAGGGCAGGAGGGCAAGCTGTTCTCGCCGCTGGCGTTCACGAAGACCTATACGATTGCGGCCGCAGCCGGGCTGTCGGTCACGCTGGTGCCGGTGCTCATGGGCTACCTGATCCGCGGCCGCATTCCGCATGAGAACGCGAACCCGATCAACCGCGTGCTGATCCGGCTGTACCGGCCACTGCTCGAAGCGACTCTGCGTCGCCCATGGTTGACGATCGGTTTTGCCGTCGTCGCACTGGCCCTGACGGCGATTCCGGTGTCGCGACTAGGGGGCGAGTTCCTGCCGCCGCTCGATGAGGGCGACTTGCTGTACATGCCGACCGCGCTGCCGGGCATTTCGGCTCAAAAGGCGTCCGAACTACTGCAGCAGACCGACCGGCTCATCAAGACAGTGCCGGAGGTCGCGACCGTGTTCGGTAAGTCCGGCCGCGCCGACACGGCCACGGACCCGGCGCCGCTCGAGATGTTCGAGACGACGATCCAGTTCAAGCCTCGCAGTCAATGGCGGCCCGGCATGACACCCGAGAAGCTGGTCGACGAGCTGGACCGGACCGTCAAGGTGCCGGGCCTGTCGAACGTATGGGTGCCGCCGATCCGCAACCGGCTCGACATGCTGTCCACCGGCATCAAGACACCCGTCGGGGTCAAGATTTCCGGACCTGACCTGACGCAGATCGACACGATCGCGACGCAGGTCGAAGCTGCGGTGAAGCACGTGCCGGGCGTGACGTCCGCGCTGGCGGAGCGTCTGAACGGTGGACGGTACATCGACGTCGACATCGATCGGCTTGCGGCCGCGCGATACGGCCTATCCGTCATGGACATCCAGTCCGTCGTGTCGTCGGCTGTGGGGGGAGAGAACGTTGGCGAGGTAATTGCCGGGCGCGAACGCTTCCCGATCAATATCCGTTATCCGCGCGAAGTCCGCGATTCGCTCGAGAAGCTGCGGCAGTTGCCGATCGTCACGGATCGGGGCGCGCAAATCCAGCTCGGCGACGTCGCGCATGTCACGATCGCCGACGGGCCGCCGATGATCCGCAGCGAGAACGCACGGCTGTCCGGCTATGTGTACGTCGACATCCGCAATACGGACCTCGAATCGGCCGTGCAGGCGATGCAGAAGGCCGTCGCGCAGCAGGTGAAGCTGCCGCCCGGCTATTCGATCGCATGGTCCGGACAGTTCGAGTACCTGGAGCGGGCGGCGGCGAAGTTGCGCACCGTCATTCCGGTCACGCTCGTCGTGATCTTCGTGCTGCTGTTCCTGACGTTCAATTCGGCGGCCGACGCATTGCTGCTGATGTCGACCGTGCCGTTCGCACTGGTGGGCGGCCTCTGGTTCATCTGGGGCCTGGGCCACGCGGTGTCGGTCGCCACCTCGGTCGGCTTCATCGCGCTGGCGGGCGTCGCGGCAGAGTTCGGCGTCGTGATGCTGCTGTACCTGAAGGGTGCGTTGAACGGTCGGCTCGAAGCCGGCGCGCCATTCACGGAGGCCGTGCTGGCCGACGCGATTCGTGAAGGGGCGGTGCTGCGCGTACGACCCAAGGCGATGACTGTTGCCGTCGTGCTGTCCGGCCTTGTGCCGATCATGATCGGGCACGGCGCCGGTTCTGAAGTCATGCAGCGTATCGCTGCGCCGATGGTGGGCGGTATGGTCACCGCGCCGCTGCTGTCGATGTTCGTCATTCCGGCAGCCTGGTTCCTGTTGCAGCGTCGTCGTGCGCGCAAGGTGGACCAGGCGGGAATTCACCAAGCAGTTCCTTCCGGCACGAAGGTGCCTTCAATCCAATCTGGAGAAGCTCAATGAAGAAATTTGTCATTACTGCCGCTGCAGTTTGTGCAATGGGCGCGTTCGCATCGTCGGCATTCGCCGGCGACGACATGTCCGGCAAGGGGATGTCGATGAAACCGTCCGCATCGAAGAAAGCCTCGGAGTCGGCACTGACCGATGCGGAGGTGATGAAGGTCGATGCCGCAACCGGCATGGTCACGCTCAAGCATGGCGAATTCGCCAATATCGGCATGGCCGCGATGACGATGGCGTACAAGGCCAAGGACGCCGCGATGGTCAAGCAGGCTCACCAGGGTGACAAGGTCAAGGTGCGCGTCGAGGATGTCGGCGGCACCCTGACCATCGTGAAAATGGTGAAGCAATCGTCTTGATGGGGTAAAGCCGTGCCTGCGGGCCGGCCATCGATGGCCGGTCCCGCATGCGGCGTCTCTGAATGGAGGCGGCAGTGCACACATGGCATTCCACGGCGAGGGCGTTCGGTGGACGCTGGGCGCATGCGCTCGTGCTGCGCATCGCGCTTGGCGTGCTGTTGATGCTGGCATCGTTCGCCGCCCACGCGCTCGGCGAGGCCGATCTTCTACCGCCTGAGAGTGCCTTTCCTCTGAAGGTGTCGCTCGGCGGGCCGCAGCAAGTCGATCTCGACTTCGATACCCATCCGGGATACTACCTTTATCGAGACCGCTTCAGCTTCGCGGCGGACGGTGTGCCGGTCAAGCCCGACGCGCTGCCGCCGGGCGAGGTCAAGAAGGATCCGACGTTTGGCATGGTCACGGTATACCACCGGCCGCTACATCTTCGCATTACGCTGCCTCGTGCCGTCGCAGCAGGCAGTGTCACGTTGTCGGTCACCTCGCAAGGATGTGCGGACGCGGGCGTCTGCTATCCGCCATTGATGCGCACCTTCCGGATTGCCACAGATGGAACGGTGACGCGTGTGGCCACCGGCGATGATGCCGGGGCGGCTGCTGCTCAGACCGGCGGCTCGAGAAGTCATTCGACACTCTCGGTGTTCGGAATCCATCTGCGTCCGGCAAACGGAATCAGCCTGCCCGAAATCGCCGGTTTTCTGCTTGGCGGTCTGCTGATGGCGGCCACGGTCTGCATGTATCCGCTGATTCCGATCGTTGCAGCCGTTATCGGCGCGGGCGCGCGACCGGCTTCGCTGTGGCGCGGCTTCAGACTATCGTTCGTCTACGTGCAGGGACTCGCGCTCACCTACGCCGGTGCCGGCACCGTCGCGGCGCTCGCGGGTATGCCGCTCGTCGCATTGACGCAGCGGAGCTGGGTGCTGGCCGCGTTCGGTGCGCTGATGGTCGTATTTGCGCTCGGCATGTTCGGCGTGTTCCGGCTGCAGATGCCCGTCAACTGGCAGACCCGCTTCGCGAACTGGAGCCGCCGGCTGCCGGGCGGGCGCGCGGGCCCCGTGTTCGTGATGGGCATGCTGTCCGCGCTGATCGTCGGTCCGTGCTCCACGCCGGTGCTCGCGGGTGCGCTGCTCTATATCGCGAACAGTCGCGACCTGATCGGTGGTGCGGCGGCGCTTTACGCAATGGCGATCGGCATGGGGCTGCCGTTGCTCGCGTTCGGCACGTTTGGCTCGCACGTATTGCCGAAAGCCGGCCGTTGGATGATCCCCGTGCAGCATACGCTTGGATTCATGCTGTTGGCCGCGGCGCTCTGGTTTGTCTATTCGCTGTTGCCTGATTGGCTGTTGATGATGGTGCTCGCGATGCTGTTCGCGAGCGCGGGCATGACGCTGCGGGGGATCGATCCGTTGCCGCCGAACGCGCACGGCATCCAGCGGATCGGTAAGGCTCTCGGTGTGTTGCTGTTGGTAGTGGGCGTCGCAGAGCTAGTCGGCGTCGCATCAGGCCACTTCGATGCGTTACGGCCACTGGGCGGCTTCATGCAGATGTCTGTTCCAGCGAGCAGGCCAACCCAGGCGAGCGCGCGCTTCGAATCGATACGCTCGAATGCCGAACTGGACCGCGCGCTCGCGGACGCGCGCGGTCGGCCCATGATGATCGATTTCTATGCCGACTGGTGCATCACGTGCAAAGAGCTCGAACGCTTCACGTTCAGTGATTCGGTAAGCGACTCGGCCCGACCGTTTCCCGATGCTGATTTTGCTGGCGCATGATAGTCGCGTTTAGATTGACGGAGACGGTCAGCTATGCCGAATGCAGCGCGCCCGGCCCATCGCACGTATGCGCGGGCATTCAAACAGCAAGTGATCAGGGAAACGTTGGAACCAGGCATGTCGGTGTCGATCGTCGCGCGGCGGCACGACATCAACGCCAACGTCGTGTTCGGGTGGCGCAAGCAATATCGGGAAGGCAAGCTGGAACTGCCGGGACTCGAAGCTGCGCCGTCGGCCATGACAGGCACGGAGTTGCTGAGCGTTGACGTGATCGATTCGGTGTTGATGCTGCCAGCGCCGCAGCCTACGGGAAACGCGACGTCGAAGGTGACAAGCGGCGTACCGATGCCGACGCCCGTGTGCGAGATCGAGGTGGAGATCGGCAAGCGGCGCGTGAAGATTCGCGGCCTGTCTGCTGAGCGGGCCGAAGCGTTCCTGCAGGAATGCCTGAAGTGATCACATTGCCGGCCGGCACCCGCATCTGGCTTGCTGCGGGCGTCACGGACATGCGCTGCGGCTTCCAGGGGCTTGCCACGAAGGTACAGGCGACGCTCGAGGAGAATCCGTTGTGCGGCCATGTGTTCATCTTCCGCGGACGTCGAGGCGATCTCGTGAAGCTGCTTTGGGCCACCGACGACGGGCTCTGGCTGCTGTCGAAGCGATTGGAACGCGGCCGCTTCATCTGGCCGCAAGCCGATGGCGGCAAGATCTCGCTCACGGTCGCGCAGTTGTCGATGCTTCTCGAAGGCATCGATTGGCGGCAGCCCCGCCGTACGGCACCTCTGTCGATGCTGTAGGTGTTGTAAACCGCTCGGGAGGCTCGTAAACTCCGGCGCATGCCGAATCTCGACGATCTGCCCGACGATGTCGCTGCACTGAAGGCCATGCTGGCTGAGGCTCGCGCGTCGGCCATCGAACGGGAACTCGAGATCGAACAGCTGCGCCGCGACATCGCCGCAAGCGATCTCGAGATCACACGGTTGAAGCTCCTGATCGACAAGCTCAAGCGAATGCACTTCGGCCGCAAGTCGGAACAACTTGCCCGAGAGATCGAGAAGCTTGAGCTCCGGCTTGAGGATTTGGCCGCAGGCAGCGGTGTCGCCGACGTTCAGCACACAAAGGTCCGACGAGAAAGGTCCACGACTAGCAGCGATCCGGCCGTACGTGAGCCGCTGCCACCGCACCTTACGCGAGAAGATCGCGTGCTCAAACCGGATTCGATCTGCCCCAAGTGTGAAGGTGCTATGCAGTGCCTCGGCGAGGACGTCTCGGAACAGCTCGCCCGTGTTGCGGCGATGTTCAAGGTGATCCGCACGATCCGGCACAAGACGGTCTGTCCGGCCTGCGGCCACATCGCGCAGCCACCGATGCCGGGACTGCCGATCGAGCGCAGTATCGCGCATCCGAGCTTGCTTGCCGACATTCTGGTGTCGAAGTACGCAGATCATGCGCCGCTGTACCGACAATCGGAAATTGCGGCGCGCGACGGGGTGACGCTTGACCGCGCCAGCATGGGTCGCTGGGTCGGACAGTGTGAGGCGCTCTGCCGCCCGCTGACCGACGCGCTGCGCCGGTATACGATGGCGGGCACGAAGTTGCACGCGGACGACACGCCGATCCCCGTGCTCGCGCCAGGCAACAAGAAGACGAAGACCGGGCGACTCTGGGTGTACGTGCGCGACGACAGCCGTTCGGGCTCGACGGAGCCGGCTGCGGTGTGGTTCGCGTACTCGTGCGATCGCAAAGGCATCCATCCTCAGACGCATCTCGCCGGATTCGAAGGCATCCTGCAAGCCGATGCCTACGGCGGCTTCGACGAGTTGTACGTAAGTGGCAAGATCCGCGAGGCTGCTTGTTGGGACCACGCGCGGAGAAAGTACTACGAGATCCACGCGAGCACACCGACGGACGAGACCCAGAAACTGCTCGAGATGATCGGCGAGTTCTACGGCATTGAAACCGACATCCGCGGCAAGCCGCCCGATGAACGGCAGCGCGTGCGGCGTGAGAAAAGCAAGCCGCTGCTGGACGCCTTCGAAACGAGAATCCGGGCCAAGCTCGCGACGCTGTCGCGCAAGTCGGAGCTGGCCGGCGCGATCCAGTACTCGCTGAATCACTGGACTGCGCTGACGCTGTTCTGCGAGGATGGGCAAGCCGAGATCAGCAACGCGTTGGCAGAAAACGCCCTGCGTTGCGTGAGCCTCGGGAGAAAGAACTTCCTGTTCGCTGGTTCCGACAGCGGGGGTGAGCGGGCCGCCGCGATGTACAGCTTGATTGGTGCGTGCAAACTCAATGGCATCAACCCGCGCGCCTATCTGGAATACGTCTTGACCCACATCGCTGATCACGTCATCACCCGCGTCGACGAACTGCTGCCTTGGAATGTGGTCGACAAGCTGACGTCGGTCAGCTCGCATGGCACTGCCTGACTGCTTCATAGATCCAGATAGATCGTGCCCATGATCCACGATCGTGGGCACGATCTCACGTGATCCTCACGGAACTCCCCAAGCTCTCACATCATGCCCCATGCGCGCGCGAATATGGAACTGGTCGCGCCGAGCCGCTTACGTGATTCGCGCGTGATCGACGAATTCATGCACTGGACGCTGCTACGTATCGACGTGACGCGCAACACCGCGGAAGACACTGCGATGCTGCGGCGCTTCGGATTGTTCGGGCCGCCGGCACTGATTTTCTACGGCAAGGAAGGCCGGCTGGCGCCCGACGCGCAACTGGTTGGATTCGTCAGCGCCGATACGTTTCTCGCGCATCTGCGACGATGGAACCGATGAGCCGCTCCAGGCGCTGACCGGCGCCCGTGTCGCAACCGGCGTCCCGTCGGCACGATTTTCACCGCCGTGAGGGCGCGGCGTCGAGATCCGAAGCCGGAGTTTCACGGCCGACGAGACGACGTGCTGCGCATGGTCGCGGATAACGTCCTGATGTCGCGGTAAAAATCGACCATGGTTTGCAACCTCTTTCTGGTCAAGGAACCACCGGTTTCATCGTATGGATGCTGTAGAAACCGGTGACCGGGATGACCGCAACGACACCGTCGCCGGGCGCGCCGACGTGCGTCACTCGCATGATGGCCTCGATGAGCGCGTCGGCGTCCGATGCTCGCGTGAAGATCTCGATTTTCAGGTGTTCGGTTTCCCAATGTTTGGCATAGGGATTCAGGTGTGCGCCGAAGCCCTTTACTTTAGTGATCGTGACGCCGTGTGTATCAATCGAGTGGATCTCTTTCTCGATCGCATCGAGCGTTTCTGGTCGAACGATCGCGACAACGCATTGTGTTTCCATGGTCTGCTCCCGGTGGTTTTGAGCGATCAGGCTCGCTTCATGTAGGCGCTACACCAGCCTTTCGCGCTGACCCGCTTGCCGCCAAACACCGTGCACGGTGCCGCGGTGTCGCCGGTCTTGCCCTGAAAGAACTGGCAGCTCGCACACGCTTGTCCAGCCTGAAACTTTGGAAATTTCGTCCTGTCGACCTTGCTCGCGTCCGTCTTGTAGCCGAGCGCGACGGCATTCGCGTCGCTTTCCTGCACGACGCCGGCATCCGCCTGCGCGTGCCGGCCGAACGTCGCCACCGAGGCAAGTCCGGCGGCGACCGAAATGAATGTGCGGCGGGTGATCCTCACGATTGACCTCCTATGGCGTTGCTTTGAGCCGAGCCCTGCAGGCGAAGCGTTCCGCTATCGCTCGACCAGATAGTTGCGCATCAATCCCGAGTCCTCGTGCTCGAGCATGTGGCAGTGGTACAGGTACATGCCAGTGCGTTCTCCGAAATAAACAAGCAGACGCACGCGTTCGCCGGGCATCATGAACACGGTGTCCTTCCATCCGTCATCGACATAGCCATCCGACAGCGTGTGGCGCGCGCCGGCGAACTCCGCATCGACCACGCGGTCGAGCACGCGGAACTGCACGCCGTGCACGTGCATCGCGTGCGCCATCAGCATCATCGATTCGTCGTTGCGGAATTCCCAAATTTCGGTCGTGCCGGCCTTGACGGTTTCCGCCGGCGCTACGCCGTCCATCTCGAATCGTCGGCCGTCGATGCCCCACGTCATCATGCCCATCGTGATGCCGAACGCGCGCGGCTGCATGAAGTTGATCGCGTCACGCGGGTGAGCGACGGGAACTCGCGCCAGCGTAGCGGGCAAGCCGTCGTTCGTGTGTTCGCGGCGAACAACCTTGACGGTCAGGACCGGAAAGCGTGCACCCAGCGGCAGCCGGGTACGCGTCATCATTCCCCCCATGGCGACGTCGCCGGAGAACGTTTGGCTCTGCAGCGTCAGGACAGTGCCGATCGGCTTGCCGCTGAAATCCACCCAGAGGTCAAGCCGTTCGGCCGGTGCCAGGGTCACATAGGACCGCCGCAGCGGGCGGTCGAGCAGGCCGCCATCGGTTCCAATGACGGTCAGCGGAGAACCGTCGTGCCAAGCGAGTTTGTAGATGCGGCTATTCGATGCGTTCAGGAAACGCAACCGGTAGGCCCGTGTGGCGACCGGTAGCACGTAGTCGGGCCGGCCGTTGACGAGAATCCGGTCGCCGAGGAAACCCATCATCTGCACCATCATGTCGGCCATGCCGCCTTGCCCGCCGTTCATCATGCCGCGGCCCATCATTCCACCGCCCATCATGCCCCGGTTGCCCATCATCCCGCGACCACCCATCATTCCACCGGATTGCTGCGACAGATAGACAAGCTGGTTGTCGTCGTCAAATGTGCGGTCCTGAATCATCAACGGCACGTCGTAGCTGCCGCGGGGCAGGGGAAGGGCGGCATCTTCCTCGTCATCGACGATCAGAAGGCCCGCCTGGCCGTGATAGATCTGCGCACCGGTGCGGCCATCCGGATGTGCGTGAAACCAGTACGTCCCTGCGCGATTCAGGACGTCGAATTCGTACACGTAGCGCTGTTTCGTGGCGATCGCATCGCGCGGGTGCCCGTCCATCGATGCGGGCACGAGCAAGCCGTGCCAGTGGACAATCGTTGGTTCAGGCAGGTCATTGACGAATTCGATTCGCACTTTCTGTGTCCGGCGTACGTGCACAACTGGCGCGTAGCCGTCGGAGACGAACCACAAGGCGTGTGGATCGCCGTGCGTGACTTTTCCGTCATAACGCCATACGCCTGTTGCGGGGCCGCGCAACAGGTTCAGCCGATCCGGCCGCGCATGCAGTTCGATCGACACATCGGGGATGAAAGGCGTGCCGGCGGCACGCGCATTCGGCTGTAGAAGCGTCGCAAGCGGCCGGGGGCCGACGGCAATCACAGTGGATGCGAGCGACGCTCGCAATAGCGTACGGCGCGTGATGCGGTCGATCGTCGTCATCGTTCATCTCCGTGACAGGATGCGTGCATCAATGTACGGGTCGCGCAGGCATGTCGTGGGCCGCGCGCGAGGCATTCCGACTATCCCTTTGGTGCCCATTTCGCATCGACCGCCGCTTGGATGCGTCCCGCGTCGGTGATCCCTTTGCGCTTCATGTCGAACGCAATCTCCGCCGTGCCGCGGCAAACCGGGCAGGAAACGGCCATCTTGTCCTCGAAGCACTGGAGGTTCGAGCGATGTTCGCCGGTGTTTTCGCAACCGCACCAGCAATACAGTTGATTGAGGGTCGCGGGGATTTGCGTGGCCACCCAATACGCATGGCGCGTTTCGGGATCCGCGAATTGCTCGGGCGCGAGCACGCGTGACGCGTCGTGGCGCCCGCTCGGGACAATGCGCAATCCGTTGGGCCTTAACATGCCGACACGCCAGTTGGATTCACGCGTTGCCGAAGTCGAAGCCGGCGCACTGGCTCGAACACCCGGGCGTCTCGACGTAACGACCTCGAAGAGTATCGATGATGCGCCTGCCGCCAGGAAGGTCGGCACGACCCAGAACAGGATGCGCCGACGATTGCGGTCAATGCGGCTTGTCGCGCTGCGGCGAGACTGCGTTGGTGGTGTTCGATCAGGTTGATTGCGTTTCATATCGCGTATCTGCTGCAACGGGTTGCCATGCTGGGGCGACGGGCATCGACACCGCAACCATTGAATTCGGTTCATGCAAGCCGCACTGGGCAAGCTAGTTGGGATGCTGACGAATGCGCCCTGTGCCTCGAACTCATGCCAAGTTGCGCTTGAACGCGCGCGTTACGGCACAGAAGGCATTTTCACGGCGACATGGACGAGCGTACCCGGGGGGCGGGATGGAACCGCGAGGAATCAGGCTGCTCGAGGAGGGCGCTGGAGCGGCTCCGGCGCGTACTGGGTGATCAGTACACTGTTCCTGGGTGCGTAGGGGCTGGGCGCGGCAACGGGTTGAAACGTCAGCGGCACGGATGCCATGAAAACTATTCCGCAGGACAGTCCGCCCATCGTCGTGCGACATGCGGCGCTGGCGTCTGCGATGTGCGTTTTCGTGTCATGCACCATCTTGCATGGCTGCGCATTGCACGCGTGTCGGGCCTGGATATCGGATACCGGGAACATGGCCGGGCAAGCCGAGCCCGTCGCCGGGTAGCCGAGAATCGGCAACCATGCGATCAGCACGATGGCGACAAGGCGAGACAGGAATTTCATGGAATCCAGTATAGGCGACGTCAGTCGTCGCGGTCACTGCGGGGCGGACCCTATTCGGATGCCATTGGAAGGTCTGACATGGCATGGCCGTTTCGAAAGAATCGTAGACATACCGGCGCCAAATTTCGACGGACTGACCGCCGGAAACTGTTCGCGCCATCCTTCCTTTTGTTGGAAGGCATATAGTAAGCTGAATGATCTCGGACGTGCGCGGGGTCGGATGCACCGCGTCATCGCGGAACGGGACGACGCCTCGTATTCCTTTGATTTGTTGGGAGAGTCATGAACATTGGGCAAGCCGCGGCGGCTGCAGGTGTGTCCGCGAAGATGATTCGCTATTACGAGAGTATCGGGCTTGTTGGAACCGCCGGGCGTACCGACAGCGGATACCGTATCTATCGGGAAGACGACGTCCAGGTGCTGCGCTTCATCCACCAGGCGCGCACGCTCGGCTTCCCAATCGAACAGATTCGGCAACTGCTTTCGCTGTGGCAGGATCGGGGGCGCGCAAGTGCAGAGGTCAAGGCTATCGCGGTGCAACATATCGCCGATCTCGATGCACGCATCGCGGAATTAGTCGAGATGCGAGATAAGCTTGCGCACCTCGCGCGCCATTGTGCGGGGGACGAGCGGCCGACGTGCCCGATCCTGGACGGGATCGGTGGCGAGCGGCAGATGGTGACTTCAGGAAAATGTTCGGCGAACCCTCCCGAACTGCCGACAAAACCCTGAGGCAAACGCCACGCGCTGTCAGACAGAGGCAGCGCCGTCATGCGTCGCCACTTTCGTCCCGACCGATGACGAGGTGGATCGACGACGGAAACATGAATTTCGGCACGTCGAGATTTTGGGGTGCGGGTTTGTTCTTGAATACGCGCCCGGCCAGGTCGTAAGTCGAGCCGTGACAGGGGCAGAGGAAACCGCCGGGCCAGTCGTTGGGCAAATTAGCCTGCGGGCCCGGTTGAAATCGTGCGGTGGGTGTACACCCGAGGTGCGTACAGACGCCAATGAGCACCAGGATATTCTTGCGCTCCGCTCTGGAACGATATTCGTTTCGGCAGTAGCTCGGCAGAGGCATCGAAAAGGGATGCCGGGTAGCAGGATCGGCGACCTGGGAATCGGACGAAACAACTGTGGCCAGCATCCCATCCGTTCGGTTCACGACGAACACGGGCTTGCCGCGCCATGCGGCGGTGAGGCTTTCTCCCGGCTTGAGCCCCGCGATGTCGACGTCGACCGGTGCACCCAGCCCTTTGGTCTTTTCCGACGGCGCCAGCGATTCCAGAAAGGGGACGGTGGCGGCCACCATCCCGATTCCACTCGCGGTCGTTGTGGCGACCAGCCAGCGTCGGCGAGACGTATCGACCCTGACGAGTTGTTCGTCGTTCATCACACACTCCGTAATTCCGCGCCTGACTCAAGTTGGAGTGGCGTCGGTAACCTGCGGTTCTCAAATACCTTGATCGTGACTGCTCGCGACCGGCTGGCCATTGAACGGGTGCGCCGATCGCTCGCCACACAAAGGCGGCTATCGTGTGGCGAGGGCGGCGAAGCCGTCGTGGTGCTTACTTTCCTGCCGTGGTGACTTGATTCGTTGACTGCCACCAGCTTTCTGCGATCTTGAATCGCATCAGGTTGCGTTCAATCGTCACCGGCCCGGGCGGGTAGTCGGCATTTCCGCTTGGGACGAATCCGGCACGTTCAGCCTGCACGAGTTCTGCGTAGACCTCGGTGCGCGTCTTGCCCTGCGCGCTGATGCCGACGGGGAGTGGCAATCGGGTCTCGGTCCGTACGGCCGTCGTGGAAACTTGCTCCAGTGGAACTGACGATGCGATCGTCACCGCGTTGGACGGATGCTGCGTATAGTCCTGGCCACGCGGCCCACCGCCGCCAGCGATCACAGATACCGATACGGATGCCATCAGGACTGCAAAAGCGGCACGATTGATGAAGGAAAAGCGGTTCATCTTGAACTCCTGGGAACTTGGTTCGATGTCGAGCGCCTTGGACGACGACATCGAGGTATGGTTTTCGCATGCACGCCCGTCAGGGATCTGGTCATCATTTCAGTTGTATGGCGCCGCCGGTGTACCGGCGGCGTCATACTCCGGAGCGGATGGCCGCTTCCCGACCTATCGCGGCACGACTATTGCGCTGTGGTCAACCCGCTCGTCCCCCACGCATGCTGGATCTGCTGAAACCGGATACGGTTGCGTTCGATCGCCGTCGCACTGATCGGATAATCGTTTTTGAGCACGGGGAGCATCCCTGCTTCTTCGGCCTGCAACAATTCACCGCGAACGTCCGCACGGGTCTTGCCTTGGGCACTCGGAGCGGCATCAGCGGTGCTCGATTGGGTTAGAGACGGTTTCATAAAGACTGATCGGCCCGCCGAAGGGTATTCCAGCAGATCAGACAGCAACCGAGTTTGAGGAACGCGCCGTGAATGTCTGCACGGCGCTCGAAACGAATACGGAGACGACGGAAGTGATGCAGCCAGGCATGCGTGCGTTCGACGACCCAGCGATATTTGCCAAGGCCGCTGCCATGTTCGGTACGGCGCTTGGCGATCACTGGCTCGATACCGCGATCGCGCAACGCGCGCCGATGTCGCTCGGAGTCGTAACCGCGATCCGCGTAGACCACACGCGGCCGCTGCAATGGGTGGCCACGCAATCCGCGGATCGGCGGAATCGCGTCGATCAGCGGCAGCAATTGCGTGACGTCGTTGACGTTCGCGCCGGTCAGGATCGCGGCGAGCGGCGTACCGTTGGCGTCGGTGACGATGTGGTGCTTGGAACCGGGTCGCGCGCGATCGGTGGGGTTTGGCCCAGTTTTTGGCCTGCCCCAACGGCGCGAATCGATGATGAATCGACGGCGGCTCGTGAGAAGTCGATCTGGTCCGCTGCGCGCAGCTTTGCGAGCAGTAGCTCGTGCAAGCGATCCCAGACACCGGCTGCTTGCCAATCGCGCAGCCGGCGCCAACATGTCACGCCCGAGCCGCATCCCATCTCGGCCGGCAGGTCGCGCCAGCGTAGTCCGGTCTTGAGAACGAACAGGATGCCGGTCAGCGCGGCGCGATTCGAAACAGGCAGGCGGCCCGGGTTCTTCTCGCGCCGCGGCTTGGGTGGCGGCAGTAACGGCTCGATCAGTGTCCACAATTCATCGTCGATGATCGGCTTGGCCATCTCCTCAGTCTCGGTTGTTCCGATGCCTGAGGTTAACAGCTCACCGCGAAAGTTAACAGCCCCACGGGGCCTTTTTGAAACCGTCTCTTAGCGTTGCGGTGGTTGTTCCGGTTGACGCATACGGATACGGCCCCGGACCACGCGAGCCGCCGCCTCCACCTGCAAAAGCGGTGGCGGACAGCGCAACGAGCACCACGGCAATGGTGGCGCGATTCAACAGCGAAAACTTGCTCATGATTAACTTCCTTGAAATTGACGAAATTCTGTGACGTGCAATGGCACATTCACGAAAAAGGGGCTCAGCGCTCGCCGATACCTGCAAGCCGCTTCCGGCTGCGACAGCCCTTGCGTCCGAGGAACGATTGAACGACGGAAGCGCGGGCGCGCGAACGCACCGCGCATCGACGTCATGCGTCAACACGTGCGCTAGCAGGGCTGGAAGCGCGATGGTGCGTGCGAGCGCGGACACATGCCAGCATGTGCGGGCACGGCCACGATCAGTCGACCGGGATTAAGTGCGGAATACCTGGAAGAGGATGCGTGATGGCGGGGGCGCCGACACGAGGAGGGGCTCGACATGCGCCGGCCGATCCGGCTGCAGCGCGAGTGTCAGAATGCTCGAGTGTCCCCAGATCAAGGGCAGCCACACGAGTGGCGCCGGGACAGGTTGATCGGCGTGATCCGGTTGCGCGCTGTTGTCGCAGTGCGCGTGGCATGTCACACCGACGTGATGATCCTGGAGATCGCCGTGGCTGTTGGCTGGGATCGCCGAAACCATCGACGATGTGCCCCGTGCGTCACCCGTGACTGTCGTACACGCGTACGCCGAAATCCACAACTGACTGAAAATCAGCGTGAACATCACGGCAATGGCGACGAGTGCTCGTTTGACAGGGCGGCGCATGGTATCTGAACGGTGGGCCGGGCAGTTGAAAGCGATGGCCCGAATTATGCGCATTGCCACGAACGGAATGTCAAGAGTATTTATCCGAGGATTTTTCTTCGCTCGCCCCTCAAAAAACCTTGACATTCCCGCCGTTGTATCGCCTAGAGTCGAATCAAGATGTGAGAGGTCCTGCGTGCGGCCGTTTGCAAAGATCACGCGCGGCGTAGCGGAACATAGATTCGGCGATATCGAGGTACACCATGAATATCGGACAAGCCGCGAGCGCGTCGGGGGTTACCCCGAAAATGATCCGCTACTACGAGAGCATCAATCTGGTGCCGGCGGCAGGGCGCACGGTTGGCGGGTATCGAATCTATGGTGCAGACGATGTCCAGGTGCTGCGGTTCATTCATCAAGCGCGCACACTGGGCTTTCCGATCGAGCAAATCCGGCACTTGCTCGCGCTCTGGCAAGAGCGCGATCGCGCGAGTGCCGAAGTCAAGAAAATTGCTTCGTTGCAGATCGCCGAGCTTGATACGCGGATCGCGGAGTTGCTCGAGATGCGTAGCGCGCTCGACCATCTGGCCAGTCATTGCGCCGGTGATGACCGACCCGCTTGTCCGATTCTCGAGTCGATTGACAGTGGTCAGGAGATTCGCCGACTCGCTCATCAATCTGTAGCGTCGTCGGCAACAATCGGCGGCTTGGATTCACAGGGCTGACGATGCTGGGACGAATCTTTACGTGCTAGGCGAAGACCCAAGGGGGCGACCGTGAGGTGGATGGTCAAACTGGTGCTGATGTTCCTGATTGCGTGGCTGCCCATTGCGGGCTTCTCCACGCCGGCACTGCTTTGTCAGCACAGCGCGTCGCCCGTCTCGACTTCTCCGGCCGGTACGGCACACATGTTGAACGCGATGCCCAGCGTGCATGCCACGGCGCCGGACGGCGGTCAGCATCATCAACCCGTCTGTCAAACCAGCGCGGGCACGGCATCCTGTACCATGCTGGCGATACCGTCGGCGACGATCGTCACTGTCCCTGTGACGTCTTCCTCCACGTACGCACTCCGTAACGTACCGTCGGCATCCCAGTTCATTCCAGAACTGCCTCAGCGCCCGCCGCAAGCACTCTAACTCCTGCTGTTCCCTGATCGGAAACCGCCGTCGCGGTTCGATCGCACTCGCCATTCCTCGTCGATTCGACCAATTTCGTAAGGATCGCGAGCTGGTCAGGAGTGCACCAATACGCCTTTGACAGGAGGAACACACCATGAACACCAAACGCATTTTCGTCATGCCGTTGCTCGTGATCACGCTACTCGCCGGTAGCGGTCTGAGCATCGCCGCCGACTCGCATTCTTCGTCGGCATCGTCTCGATCGACCATGGATCAATCCATGATGGGCGGCTCGATGATGGGCGGGCATATGAAAGGCGGCGCCATGATGCAAGGTTGCCCGATGATGGGCCAATTGCCGCCGGGCAACGAGAAACTCGCGATGCAGATGCACGGCGAAATGATGAAGGCGATGGGCGACATCATGCTCAAGTACGCCGACAAGGTCCAAACCTCACCGTCGAAATAGCAACGCGTCCGACTGACGCCAAGCTTCCCGAATTCTGAATCTCAAGGAGTCACATCATGAAATGCACGAAGAACATGCTGGTCATCGGCGGCATCATGCTCGCCGTCCTGGCAGCCGCCTATTTTGCGTTGCCGCAGTTTCGCGCGCTCGTCGTGAGCGCTGGACCGTTCCTCCTGTTCCTGATCTGTCCGTTGTCGATGTTCTTCATGATGAAGGGCATGAACTCGCACAGCGACCGGCCTGCGTCTTCCGACAACGCGAACAAGGAACGTCTGTCGTCGAACGAATCGCACGGAAAGCACTGAGTGTGAACGGTGGAAGCCATGCGTCGCAAATACGCGCTTGATGCAATCGCAGCACGGCTTCCGTGGCGGGCACCGCCTATCGGATGAATGACAAGCAGGCGGTGCAACGATCCAACGTATCGCTGGCGCGAGCCGGCCACAGGACGACACGATGGAAACCAGCATTTTCTTTGGCGGGTCGGTCATCGCGGCTTTCATTGCCGGCATGATCGCGCTGTTTGCGCCGTGCTGCATTTCGGTGATGCTGCCCGCGTATTTCGCAAGCTCGTTTCAGAATCGCCGCAAGCTGGTTGCAATGAGCTTCGTGTTCGCAGCTGGGATCGCGACCATCATCCTGCCATTGGTGATGGGCGCGGTCGCGCTGCGGCAACTCTTCGTTACTCGGCATCTGTTCGTGTATCTCGCCGGCGGACTCGTGATGATCGGCATGGCGGTATTCACGTTGCTGGGCGGAAAGCTGCAACTGCCGATGCCAGGCCGGCGCGCGGCGACGCCCGCCGGGCCGCTTGGCGTCTACTCGCTCGGGATGTTTTCGGGTGTGGCCAGCTCATGCTGCGCGCCGGTGCTCGCCGGGGTGATCGCGCTGTCGAGCGTCGCGCCGTCGATTGCGATCGCGATTGGTCTCGGCAGCGCGTACGTGTTCGGCATGGTAGCGCCGTTATTCATTGTGTCGCTGTTGTGGGACCGGGTCGACTGGCGATCGAGCGGGTTGTTTCGCGCACGCCGGATCACATGGCGGCTCGGCCCGATCCAACGCACGTTATCGGCGTCTGCGCTCGCAAGCGGGCTGCTTCTTGCCGTGATGGGAGCAGCGACGGTGTGGATCGCATTCGCGGATCAGTCGATGCCCACGCCGAGCCATTGGGCGCTGATGCTGTCGGTGAGGTTGCAGCATCTGGGGCGGATCGTCACGACCGCGCTTTCCTGGGTACCGAACTGGCTCGCCGCACTCGGTCTCGTCATCGCGGTCGGCGCGCTGGCCGTACGCGCGCACGCGCAGTGGCACGGTCAGGCGCTCACCGAAAAGCAACACAACACGCCGTCAACGAAGCATCACGCAGATGGAGGAGATCATGAAGCAGATACAACCATTCTCTGACGGGCAAGCAGCTTCACGGCGCGTGCTTGTGCTGTCGGCTGGCCTGGCTGTTTTGGTCGCATTGGTGGCCGCGATCTTTTGGATCCACGCACAACAGGAAGCGGGGCGTGGGGGGGCATTCGGGCAGCTCGCGGGCAAGTACCGGTTTCAGGTAGGCGATCCGGGCCCGGGTCAACTCGCCCCGCCGATTCGATTGATGAGCACCGACGGTAATGTCTTCGACCTGAGCGGCATGCGAGGCAAATCCGTGTTGTTGTATTTCCAGGAGGGCGTGACGTGTCAGCCTTGCTGGGACCAGGCGAAAGACCTCGCCACCCATTCCGATCAGCTCCGCGCGCTCGGCGTCGATTCCGTCGTCACCATCGCGTCGGATCCAGTCGACGTGATGAGGCGCGTGGCAAAGGACATGTCGCTGTCCTATCCGGTGTTGTCTGATCCTGATCTCGCAGTGTCGTCGGCATATCACGCGAACGACTACGGCATGATGGGACGAAGCCGTGACGGACATTCGTTCGTTCTGGTCGGTCCTGACGGTCGTATTCGGTGGCGCGCGGATTACGGTGGCGCCCCCGACTATACGATGTACCTGCCGGTCCCGAATCTGATCGCCGACATGCGGCAAGGCATGCGAATCCCTGGATGAGGTGCGGATGAGAACGCTACGAATCACCGTGCTGACGCAGGACGATTGTGTGTTCTGCGTCGATGCTATCGCGATACTCGACCGCCTCGCGGCCGAGTATCCGTTGGCCGTCGAAACAATTGCCTTCCAGTCGGCGGAGGGCGAAGCACTTGCCATCCAGGGCGGCATCTATTTTCCGCCGGGTGTGTTGATCGACGGTGACGCCGTTTGCTATGGCCGTCCATCGGAAAGGCTGCTCCGTAGGGAACTTGAACGGCGATTGTAGTGACGGATGGTATTTGCCGGCGCATTGCGTCCCGTGAAGCACCCGGGTCGAGGCGATGGCAAGGAGAAAGGACATGGATGATGAGGCTGGCTTCGCTGCGCACTACGGCCATTGGGGGCTGGTTGCGATCATGATCGTCGCAGCCAGCTGGATCCTCTACCGATTCGCGGCACCGAAACGCTGGCGAGAATGGACGGGCGCGGGACTCGTCCAAGCCTTCATCATCGCCCTGTACGCAGAGATGTACGGATTTCCGCTCACGATCTATCTGCTGTCTGGATTCTTCGGTCTCGATATCCCGCGTACGTCGTTCACGGGGCACTTGTGGGCAACACTGCTCGGCTATGGCGAAATGGGCGCGATACTCGAAATGCTGATCGGGGGCGTCTTCGTTGTGCTCGGTCTGGCCATGCTCGCTTTTGGCTGGCGAGAGGTCTATCTGGCGCGGCGCGATGACCAACTCGCGGACGACGGGCTGTACAGCGCAATACGACATCCTCAGTACGTGGGCATCATGCTCGCCGTGTTCGGTCAGGTCGTTCACTGGCCGACGGTCGCGACACTCGCCCTGTTTCCGGCGATCGTGTTCGCGTATGTGCGTCTCGCTCGCAAGGAGGAGCGCGAAATGTCTGGACGGTTCGGTCCGGTCTGGAAAGAGTATGCGCGCCGTGTACCGATGTTCGTTCCTCGCCTCGACCATTGGAGCGTACTCCTGAATCCGTTGAGGTGGTAACAAGCTTGCGCTGGCCCCGTGGAGGCGTCGGCTGTGCGAACCCGAATGATCGAGACCTGTGGCCGATGTTGACGCGTACGAAGGCGGCCACGGTGAGCGTGGCAGTCGTTTCTTGATTCACTTTCCGTATGGAGGCACAAGATGGCTATTCGCATTGGAGACGAAGCACCCGATTTCACCGCCGAGAGTACCGAGGGCACGATCCGCTTTCACGAGTGGATCGGCGATCACTGGGCAATCCTGTTTTCCCATCCGAAGGACTTCACGCCGGTATGCACAACGGAGCTCGGCTACATGGCCGGGCTTAAGCCGGAATTCGATCAGCGCAACACGAAGATCATCGGGCTCTCCGTCGACCCCGTCAGCGATCACCAGAAATGGGTGAAAGACATCGAGGAGACGCAAGGGCACGCGATCAACTATCCAATGATCGGCGACGACAATCTGGTGGTCGCAAAACTGTACGACATGATTCACCCGAATGCGAGCGGCGGGCCGCGCACCGCGGTCGACAACGCGACCGTACGCTCGGTGTTCATCATCGGGCCCGACAAGAAAGTGAAGGCGATGCTGGTCTACCCGATGAGCGCGGGCCGTAATTTCGACGAGGTGCTGCGCCTGCTCGATGCGCTGCAACTCAACGCGAAGCACACGGTCGCGACGCCGGTGAACTGGACGCCCGGCGACGACGTCATCATCCCGACCTCGGTGTCGGACGACGATGCGAAGAAGAAGTATCCGCTGGGTTTCAAAACCCTGAAACCTTACCTTCGTTACGTGAAGCAGCCTGGCTAGATCTGAATCCGCGGGGGCGCCAGAGAGTATCCCGGCGTCCCATTAGCGCAGGGTTCCGCCGACAAAATGGGGATTCATCGACGACACAATTGTTGTGCCGCGACGGCGGACGACGGAATCGCCAGTCGTGCGAGAGCAGTTTCTGCGACGGGGAAAGTAGTGAATCGACTGCGAAGAGATTTAACTGCACGTGTGTATCAGGCGACCGGCTTGACCTTCCCACCGGGGCGACGTCGATCGTGTAACTAAAGCCGCACCACAACGGGACCGGACAAACTGCTGATCCCGCGCCGTGGCAATGGTGCCCGCGAGGCGTTGCCGAATCGGTTCAACCGTATTCGTTGAAGGAGCAAGATCGAATGGACAAGCAGCACGACGACCACGCCTCTTGCGTGCATCGCAGCACCGCAGAACCCAGCGCATCCGGTCAAGCCAAACGGGTTGATGACGCTCGAAACGGTGCGAACACTTCATCACTGAAGGATCCAGTGTGCGGAATGACCGTAACGGCGGATACTCCGTACCAGACTCGTCACATGGGCCACGCATACAGTTTCTGCAGCGAATCGTGCCTGCGGAAATTCAAAGCGAATCCGGCGCGATACGTCGACTCGACTGGAGAGGATATGCCGAGCAAAGCGCCGGACGGCACGGTTTATACCTGCCCGATGCATCCCGAAATCCGCCAGGATCATCCCGGCCACTGCCCGAAGTGCGGGATGGCACTCGAGGCACTGATACCGGACACGAGCGACGAAGTAAACCCGGAACTGGTCGATTTCCGCCGTCGATTCTGGCGGACCTTGCCGTTTTCCGTCGCTGCCTTCCTGATCGCCATGTTCGGCCACCGGATCGGCGGAGCATTTCCATTGATGCAGAACTGGGTGGAACTGGCGTTGTCCGCGCCGGTCGTGCTGTGGGCCGGCCTGCCGATCTTTGCGCGCTTCGTGCAGTCATTGCTCCAGCGTAGTCCGAACATGTGGACGCTGATCGGACTCGGCACCGGTGCGGCGTTCATCTACAGCGTCGTGGCGACTGCCGTGCCGGATGCCTTCCCGCAGACTTTCGTCGTAGACGGCAGGGTGGGGGTGTATTTCGAGGCCGCGGCGGTGATTCTGTCGCTGACGCTACTCGGCCAGATTCTCGAACTGCGGGCACGCGCGCAGACATCGGCCGCGATTCGATCATTGCTCGAACTTGCACCCAAGACGGCTCGCCGAATCATGGTGGACGGAACGGAAGAGGATGTGCCGCTGACCGATGTTCGTCCGGATGATTGCTTGCGGGTGCGACCCGGTGAGAAAGTCCCGGTCGATGGCGTCGTCGTAGTTGGCGCCAGCACAATCGACGAGGCTATGATCACCGGCGAGGCGATGCCAGTGCCGAAGCATTTGGGCGATCACGTGATCGGCGCGACGCTGAATACGTCAGGCAGTTTCGTCATCCGCGCGGAAAAAGTGGGATCGCAAACGGTCCTGGCACAAATCGTCGAACTTGTCGCGCACGCACAGCGTTCCAAGGCGCCCATGCAGCGCATGGCCGACAAGGTGGCCGGTGTGTTCGTGGTGGCGGTGATCGCGATTGCGCTGACAACGTTCGTCGCGTGGGGACTGTGGGGGCCGCAGCCCGGCTGGGTGTTTGGACTGATTAACGCTGTCGCGGTGCTGATCATCGCGTGCCCATGCGCGATGGGCCTCGCCACACCGATGTCGATCATGGTGGCGAACGGCAAGGGGGCATTGAACGGCGTGCTGTTCCGTGACGCGGCCGCAATCGAACATCTGCGGAAGGTGGATACCCTCGTCGTCGACAAAACCGGGACGCTGACCATGGGGCGGCCGGCGTTCTCGGAGGCGCTCGCCGCGAACGGCTTTGCCGACAACGAGGTGCTGCGTTTGGCGGCGAGTCTGGATCAGGGCAGCGAACACCCGCTGGCCGCCACGCTCGTCACGGCTGCGGTGGAGCGCAAGCTGGCGCTCGAATCGGCGACGGACTTCACGGCGCTCGCTGGACTTGGCGTGCGCGGGTCGGTTGCAGGGACGCCACTTGCACTTGGCAACGCCGCGCTGATGCATGAGATCGGTGCCGATATTGGGCCGCTTGCCACGCGCGCTGACACGTTGCGCGAGCAGGGATCGAGCGTCATGTACCTCGCAGTGGACGGTGCGCTCGCCGGCTTGGTAGCTGTCTCCGATCCGATCAAGGAGACTACGCCTGAGGCACTTGGCACGCTGCAGGAAGCCGGCATCCGGGTTGTCGTCGCGAGCGGTGACGGGACTGCGACCGTCAAGGCCACCGCAGAACGTCTCAAGATCGGTGAATACCATGGTGAAAGTAAGCCGGCCGATAAATTGGCGCTGGTGTCGAGACTGCAGAACGAAGGCGCGGTCGTTGGCATGGCCGGGGACGGCATCAATGATGCGCCGGCACTTGCGAAAGCCGATGTCGGCATCGCGATGGGAACCGGGACGGATGTCGCGATGCACAGTGCTCAGGTGACCCTCGTAAAGGGTGATCTGCGCGGCATCGCGCGGGCGCGAGCGTTGTCCGAAGCCACGGTGCGCAACATGAAGCAAAATCTGGCGTGGGCATTCGTCTACAACGCGTTGGGCGTGCCACTGGCGGCCGGCGTGCTTTATCCGCTGACCGGTTGGCTGCTGTCGCCGATGATCGCGGCGCTGGCAATGAGCCTGAGCTCGGCGTCGGTAATCTCGAATGCGTTGAGATTGAGAAGCGTCAGAATTTGACACGCGTGAATGGCCGTTTCCCGACGGCGATGCGCAAGACAATGCAAACGCGAAGCGGGGAGATCGACGATGGAACGAACATACGGGATCGATGGCTTCACCCGACGCCGTTTCTTATGCGCACTGGCAGCGCTGGCCGGATACTACGGCGGCCCGGCTGCCGGCGCGTCCGAAGATCGATCGAACGGGCGTTATCAGATTTACGTCGACGATGTCGTTCCAAGACAGGGCGTCGACACGAGAGTCGCTTTTGGCGATGCGATTCATCGGCTGGTGGCAGCGGGCGTGATCGTCCCCGACAAATACCGCGCAGTGATTGGTGCGAAGGCGCGCCTTCCGGATTGGGTCGAGCACCTATTCGTCGGGCCGTCGTCGTCGCCGATCGTGTTCTCCGCCGAGAATGCGCCGTATCTGCTTCATTTGCTTTGGCCGCTCGGCTTGGCGACACGCGCCCGCTTCAACGAGCACAGCCCGATGCGAACGGTCCGGCTGCCATCATTTGCGAGCACGGGCGGCTGGACGCTCGGTCAGGCAAGCAACGGCTACGTCTATTTCGACCGGATCGACACGATGCGTCTGACGCCTGCGCAAGAAGCAATCGCTCTCGAGGTCGCGACGAACACCTATCGGCCATGCTGCGACAACTCGACTTTCTATCAGGACTGCAATCACGGCTCGGCTCTCCTTGGAATGATCGAGTTGGCTGCGTCGCAAGGTGCATCGGCTGACTTGGTGTTCCGGATCGCGCGGGTAGCGAATTCGTACTGGTTCACGTCCCAATATGCGATGACGTCGATGGTCTTTACGCATCTTCGCCAGCAAGCGTGGCATACGGTGTCGCCACGGCTCGTGCTGGGACAGGACTATTCGTCGTTGAGCGGGTGGCAACGGAATGTGGCCGACGTGCTGGAGCGGAAGAAGGTATCCGGGCCGCTACCGCAACAGGCGTCGGCATCGTGCGGCATGCCCGGCGACAACGCCGCGCGACTGGCCGCGCCGCATATCGTGCGACGGGAGTAAGACGTGAGCGCCGTCGCGTACCTTCGCCGAGTTCGGCGACATCGAAAGGGGCATTTGATGGGAATCTACAGTCGCTATATTTTTCCTCGGCTCTGCGATCTGGCGATGGGTCAGGCGATGCTGGTCCCGTACCGTGAGCGCGTCGTCGGAGGCGCAGCGGGACGCGTGCTCGAGGTCGGTTCGGGCTCGGGCCTGAATCTGCCGCTGTATCGCGAAGATGTACGCGGCGTATTCGCGCTGGAACCGTCGGCGGAACTGTTGAAGATGGCGAGCCGTCACGTCATGCAAGCTGGCGCGCCGGTCGATTTCCTGATGGCGTCTGCGGAATGCATTCCGCTTCCGGACCAGAGCATCGACACGGCGGTCAGCACCTGGACGCTGTGCTCGATTCCGGATGCCGATCGAGCGTTGCAGGAAATCCGGCGGGTGCTGACGCCCTCGGGGCGCTTGCTGTTCGTCGAGCATGGTCTTGCGCCGGAGCCCGGTGTGCGACGCTGGCAAGATCGGCTGACGCCCGCTTGGTGTTGCGTCAGCGGCGGCTGTCACTTGAACCGTCCGATCCGCTCGCTAATCGAGCGTGCAGGTTTCGGGTTCGACCAAATCGGTACCGGTTACGCGCCGGGACCCAGATGTTTCACGTATTTCTACGAGGGCGTTGCGCGGAAATGCTGAGATCGTGGCGTCGCGATATCGGACGTGACCGCGGCGCATGGTCGCGAACGATTGCCTTGCCAAATTCTTTCGATTTGACTGCGCCATTTGTGGCAGTTGGCGAGTTTTGGCATGCGTTCGACCCGCAGCTGTGTTCGCGGCCGCGTCAAGTGGAGGTCGTAATCGAACACCTTGGAATTTCACGCGGAAAGTGCCGCACGGGATAGAACGATGACGAGACGGATGGGGGGCACGATACAACCGCAGGACGCGGGCAGAGCTTCACCCGTCGCCGTTTTGCGTGCTGTCGCCGCAATTTGACCCGGTACCCAACTGGAGCCGTTCAATGATCTCGCCGCTTCGCCCCCCAACGATTCTGGCTACCCTGGTCACGTTTGCCTTCGGCGGTCCAGTTCGAGCAGAAGGCGATCTCATGCGCGGCGCGCAGGCGGCCCGCGAGTGCATGGCCTGCCACTCGTTCGCGCCGGGGCGACACATGACGGGGCCGAGCCTCGCCAACGTATGGGGCCGCAAGGCGGGCACAGCCGCTGGTTTCCAGCGCTATTCGGATGCGCTGAAACGGTCGGGCCTGGTTTGGGACAAAGAGCACCTGGATGCGTGGCTCAAGGACCCCGCGGCACGGGTTCCCGGCAACGCGATGGACTTTCCGGGCATTGCGGACGCGCGCACGCGGGCCGATCTGCTCGCTTATCTCGAGGCGGTTTCCGGCGGTCGTGTGTCGGTCCCGGACCAGGGCCTGCCGAACCTGAAGGCGGCAGGCGCGGCTTCGCAGCTGACCGCCATCCACTACTGCGGCGACACGTACCGCCTGTCGACGGCCGACGGAAAGCTACATACGTTCTGGGAGTTCAATCTGCGGTTCAAAACGGACGGCAGCGTCGACGGCCCGCGTCCGGGTACGCCCGTACTCGTTGGCACCGGCATGCGGGGTGACCGCGCCGCTGTGATTTTTTCGCGTCCGGAGGAAATCTCCGGATTTATTCGAAGGCAGTGCACATGAATCAACGCCGCCCTGACCGATCCGACGAACCCATCCCGCCAAGCGATACCGCAGAGCGGCATGACGGCGAGCGCAACTGGCGCATGTCGAGACGAGCGTGGCTTGCAATGCTGAGCGTCACGGGCCTGGCGGGTGCTGGCTTTGCTTACGGGAGCTGGTTTTCGGATGATATTGTAAACGGCGTTGTCATTCATCCGCGTCCACGCGAGCTCGGAACGCTGCGTTTCGCAGACGACAAGGGCACCGCGACAAGCCTGAGCGCGTTTCGTGGCCGAGTCGTGCTGCTGAACGTCTGGGCTACCTGGTGCCTTCCGTGCCGTGATGAGATGCCGACACTGGATCGTCTGCAGGCAGCGCTCGGCGGACCGAGTTTTGAAGTCGTCGCAGTTTCTCTTGACGCGGGCGGCTTGCCGGCGGTGCAGGCGTTCTTTCGCGAGATTGGCGTTAAACACCTGCGCCCATATCTCGATACCTTCCACGATGTCGCGGCTCTGGCCTCAACGGGCATACCGCTCACCTTGTTGATCGACCGCAACGGCCGCGAAGTGGGCCGCAAGCTGGGGCCTGCCACGTGGGACGATCCTCAAATGCTCCGACTGATCCGGCGTTATCTACCGGCCACGCCGTGAGCGAGCGGCCCCCCCGAATCGCACGCTCACATGAGGAGATCGAGATTTGGGTCTTTAACGCCACACCACCATGCCACGGCACTGCGATCGGGCGATCGCGCAATGCCATGCTGCTCCCTTATCGCGAGCGCGTCACGGGCAGCACGGAAAACGCCGGATTGGAGATCCGGGCCGGTTCCGGGCTGAATTTTCCCTTGTGAAAAAGGGGGCTCGGCGATACGCGCGAGCCCCGTAAAAGACGGTCGAGACCTGACAATCGATCACGGCAGGACAGCACCCTAATCGACTCTCCGGCCAGCACCGTCTGCGTGGACGTTGCGCCGCGGCGCTCTTGCACAGTGCGTCTTGTCGGGCAACCGCCTAGACCCGGCGCCGCAGCAGTAGCAGGGACACCGACAGCAAGACGTGGCATTCACGCATGCGCGCATGCTTCTGGACGTCGGTGCTGCGCCATCCTAGCCCTCAGAAGTTCGCAAAGACTGTGGGCGCTGGCCCTGGCTGCAATTCGTAGACGGTCAGCGGCCCTTTACGGGACCCCGGCATCCCCGGCGCGCCGGCCGGCATGCCCGGCAGGGCGATCCCCTTGATCGCCGGATGCTCGTTCAGCAGGCGCTTGACGAGATTCGCAGGGACGAGCCCTTCGACGACATAGCCGCCTACGATCGCCGTATGGCACCCTTCCAGGCTTTCAGGCACGCCGTATTGTTTCTTGATCGATACCAGGTTGGGCGTATTGATTGTCTCCACCTTGAAGCCATTCGCCGCGAGGTCTTTCGCCCATGCATCGCAGCACCCGCAATTCGGGTTCTTGTACATCTTCACGGGAATTTCAGCCGCCAGCGCGGACAATTGCACGCCGAGCGCGGCGATCATCAGCAGGCACATCTTGAGGTAACGCATGACAGGACTCCTTCGTCGTGAGGTGAGTGACTAAACAAACGAATGCTGCTGGTTACGTCGTGTCCATCGAAGCGACGACGTTCGCCGGGGGCAGGCAGATGCCCTGGGTGCTACAGGCCTGCACGTGCACCACGACACGGTAGCTCTTGAGGTTCGAGGGAGCCGTGAACGGGATGACCGTACCGTCTTCGTACACCTGAATGTCCTTGCCGTCGATCACGATCCCGCTGTTTCTACCGGGCGGATAAACGGCCTGCGCATCATGCGATGCGCCTTCGCCCTGAAGCGTTAGGGTCGTCGGAATGAGCGATTCGAGCGACGCGGGATTGGCGTTCACATGCCAGCCGGTGGCGATATGCAAGGTCAACTCGGCGTGGTGGTCACGTGCAGCGACGGAGGCGCTCACGTATCGAGACGAGTCAGCCATGCCGATCGCTTGCGAGTCGGTGACGGAGGGGAGGTGAGCGCGCGGGCCAGCCTCGATCCAGACGAAGGCCGCGGCGACGGCCAGCACGACGACGGCGGCCGACGCGGCGAGCACACGGTTGACATTCTTCTTCATCAAGGATTCTCCATTTACTTCAGCGCATTCAATGCGTCCACAAGGCTTCCGGCGGTGAACAGGCCGGAAAAGTGTTGTACCTCGCGCCCATCGCGATCGAGCACCGCAACGAACGGCAGCCCCACTCCGCCGTAGAAAGCAAGCAGGCGTTCGAGCGCGGGATCGGGTCGTGTGAGGTCGGCCTGAAACGGCACGACGCCGCGTCGGTGAATGGCCTCGGCAACGTTATCGGCCTGGTACACGCTGCGCTCAAGGACCTTGCAGTTGATGCACCATTGCGCAGTGAATTCCACGATGGCGGGGCGCCCGAGTACCGGCAGCATTGCCAAGTCGCGATCGTGCAGTGGTTGCCAGGCGATGCTGCGCGCCGCGGATGATCCGAAACCGGTGCTGACATTGACCATCACCGCTGTTACGACGCCGACGATGACGACCGCGCGGCGCGAACCGCGGTCTTTGCTGCGTACAAAGACTGCGCACGCCCATGCCAGCACGCCGAGACCAAATGCAAACCACAGCAGCGGTTCCCAGGCCGCAGGCAAGACACTGCGAACGAAGAAAATCGCCGCGCCGGACAGGATCCAGCTGAAACTCTGGCGCACTACGTCGGACCAGCCGCCGGCGCGCGGAAAACGCAGGAGCAGCGCAGGCCGGAGAATCAGAAGAGCGTAGGGCGACGCGAGCCCGACGCCGATTGACACGAAGAGCGCGACGATATTCGGTGCCGGCTGCGCGAGCGCGAATACGAGGACACCGCCCAGCAACGGTCCCGTGCACGGTGTCGACAGCAACGCACACACCAGGCCGGAAACGAAAGGCTCGAGAAACTTCACGCCATGCGCCGACGCGATCACGGCGGGCAGGCGCAGCCCACGCCAGCCGAAATTGGCGATCGCCAGCGCGAGCAGCAGCGCGCTCAACATGGTCAACACGATCCGCGATTGAAACAGGACGCCCCAATGCAAATGCAGCAGCGCCGTAGCCAATCCCAGCGCCGCAAAAAAAAGTACCGATCCGGCGGTAAACAGCGCGGCCGACATCGCGCGCGCGCTCAGCCGTTGCCCGGTTTCGCGCAGGATCGCGCGAACCTTGAGGGGGATGGCTGGCAGCACGCACGGCGTGAGATTGAGCAGGGCGCCGGCGCCGAACGCGAGCGGAATCTGAACGAAGAGCAGAGACAGCATGTCGGCACACTCATCAGGAAGCTTGCGCGAGCGCCTGCTCGATCAGATGATGCAGCGCGGGAAAGTCGGGCTCGCCGAGAATTCGTTTCAGGATCTCCCCCTTTTTGTCGACCACGAAAGTCGTGGGCGTCATGTTCACGTTGTCGAATTGCTGAGCGAGGCCGCCGTCCGAGTCCATTGCCACTTTGAAAGGAAGTCCGTGCGTACGGGTGTAGTTGACGACGTACACTGGCGGGTCGTACTTCATCGATACCGCGATGAAGTCGAATCCTTTCCCTTTGAACTTGTTGTACGTGTCAATCATCTGTGGCATTTCCTTGATGCAGGTCGCGCAACTTGTCGCCCAGAAATTGACCAGATATACCTTGCCGCGCAGGTCGGCCGTCGTCAGCTTCTGGCCCGACAGCAGGACGAAGGTCGCCTTCGGCACGGACTTCGTCGGAGCCAGTGCGAGGTATGCGGATACGAGAAGAGCGGCCGTTACCAGCGCGGCGGCGACCTTGCCGATTGAAAGCCTGAATCTGCGCGTCGCGGTCATGTCGGGCCTCATGATTTCATTCCAGCAATTGCCGTATGTCCGCCGCGAGTGTCGTGGCATCGGCACCGGTCTGCTCCAGCACGCGCACGGCGCCCTTTGTGTGGAACAGGAAGACATTGCCGTTATGCATAATGGTGTTATCGCTCGGTTCTCCGGATCGGCCGCCAAACACCTTCATCTGGCTGGTCGCGGTCTTCAGTTCCTCCGGCGTGCCGCGCAAGCCGAGAAAGCGCGGATCGAACGCGGATACCCACTGCCGTAGCACGGGCAAGGTGTCGTGCTCGGGATCGACAGTCACGAACAGTACCTGCACCTGACCGGCGTCCTTGCCGAGTTGCTGCATCGCCCGTCCAAGCTCCGCCATCGTCGTCGGACATACGTCCGGGCAGTGTGTGTACCCGAAGAACACCGCGACGACCTTTCCCCGGAAATCGGCCAGCGACCGCCGCCGGCCCGTATGGTCGGTCATTGTGACGGTCATCGTCAGTGGCGATGCGCTGATGTCCAAGCCCTTGAAGTCGGGCGTCCGACTGCACGCGACCAGCAGCATCGCGGCGGGCACGAGCGACAGGTAACGCAACGCGGTACGCCGGCCCGTGCACAACGGCTTGGCATGGGTCACTGGGGGCTTGCGAAACTGCATATACGATCCTTTATGGTGGCGCGTGACTGGCGGCTGTCGGATTGCGTCAGCGGGCGAACAGGTTCGGGAGGCCGGTGTCATTGCCGAGCCTCCGGCGGAAACGATGCGTCGCGACTCTCGGACCGCTGGAATGCGCGTTGTTCAGGTGTCCACATCGTCTTCAGATATTCGATCACGCTGCGAATCTCGATCGGCGTCAGCGTGGCGCCAAAGGGCGGCATGGTCAGCCGCTCGGTCTTGTTGAACGGATCGCGCCAACCGTCGTGGACGAGCTTGTACAACATGCCATCGGCGTGCTTCCACGTGTGTCCCTTTGCGTTGTGCGGGGGCGCGGGCATCTCGCCCAATGCATCGGGTTGCTGCCAGTTCGGTGCACCTTCACCGTGTGGCCCGTGGCACGACGCGCAGTTTTGCTGGTATATCGTCAGGCCGGCCTTAAGCAAGTCGAACCTGTGCGGCGATGCCGAGGTATCGCCGGCATGCGCGAGCGGCGCCAGCGTGAGCAGCGCGGCGAACGCGGCGGGTGTCGGCTTAGCCATCGAGGCGCTCCCATGTTCCTGCGTGATCTGCGCGGCGAAAGAGCGCGCCGTCGCCAGCCGCGTACAGCACCCCGTCCGGGGTGACTAGCAGAGCGGTGATCGCCGGGCCGGGCGCGGCCAGATGCGTCCATTGCTCGCCGCCGTCCCGGCTCAGCAGGAGTTCCTTGCCCAAAGCCGCGTAGATCTGCTGCGGTTCGCGTGGATCGTAGGTGACCGCATCCACTTTGCCGGTCAGCCCGCCGGCCTTGCGCCAGCCGCAGAAGCAGTCCATCGACCGGCTGACGCCGTTCGAGGTCGCGGCCAACAGCCAGCCGGTCTGCATGCTGCCGGGCATGTTCGAGTGAACAAGACGCAGGATCGTGGCTCGCGGTCCGGCATCCATCAGGCGCCAATCCCGTCCGTCCTTCTGGCTCCGGAAAATTCCACGCCCGGCCACATAGGCGTAAACCGTATCGGCCTGATCGGCATGCGTGGCAAGGGCCTCGACGGTACGGCTGGGCAGTCCCGCGTTGGTCGATTGCCAGCTTTGACCGTCGTTGTCGCTACGAAGGACGCCCAGACCGGGCCCGCCGACGTACAGCAGGCCCGGTCGCCGCGCCGACGTCGCGATGGCCAAGACGCGGCCATGCGTTTGCGGCAGCGCGATTCGATTCCAATGCCGCCCGTCGTCGACGCTCCGGTAGAGCGCATCGACGGTAGCTTTCAGCAGCACATGGTGGGACGCGTCGATCCCGAGCGCGACGATCGGGCTTCGCGCGGCCGTCGTCAGCGCATCCGCGCTGGCATCGTGCAGCGCGAGCAAGCCAGTGAACAGGACAACAACCACGCTCAGCGCGTGTGCTGGCAAGTTGCACCGTCCGAAGATTCTGCGCTTGCCGTCTTTTTTGGGTTTCATTGAAGTCTCCAAGACAAACGACTCCCGTTTGCCGACGATTTCCGGTCAATCCGTTCGTCCGCACCGCAACCGCGCCCGCCGGCCCTCAGCCGACGGACGGGACACAATTCAGCGCGCAGGCTTCAATCCCACACGCGGGATAGGCGGCGAAATCCGTCTTTTCCGCAGTGGTATGGCGGACGGAGCGGTGCGTCGTCGAAGGCGGCAATCGGCCAACGGACTAATCGCGCAGTGCGACGAAACGACACCGTCGTGCTGCGGACGCGAAGGAAAATCAGCCGAGACTGGGAGGACGCAGCAGCGTCCGCGGGAAGTCCTGCAGGATGAAATGCGAGGGGAGGTGGGGATAGCGGAACCGCTGATATTGAGAATCAGGGAGACTGGAATCCGCTTGGAGTACCGGCATGGTGGGACTGCACACCGTAGCAGCCTTGCACGGCTTGCCCATCAACGCATGCTGGCTGGCGTCCGCTGGCAAGCAATCGGCGGTGGCTGCCACCGTTCCCGTTGCCATCGCCGAACCTTCCGCGCATTCCCCCGACGCTGACAATGCCGCTCCCGCCTGTCCCAGGAAGGCCAGACAAACGAACAGCGAAAGGAGAAGGCGGACTGCAGCGGTCATACAAGGGGGGACGGACGCCCCGGCAATGGCGCAAGCATGACGAAGACTATATCAAAGTATTCGCGCTGATCGGCAACATTGAATTGAACGTTGCGTGAGAAGGCGGCCGAAGTTCGATCATCCGTCCACCGCTGCTTGCGCAGTGCATCGCAGCAATTTCCGCATGATGCCGGCGTATCGGCACGCGGCTGCGTCGCCCCGGGCGGTCCCGGATGGGTTTCACGCGTCAGGGGCACGCGAGCTGATCGCTGAATCGACGTGTCAGGTGGGGTGGCGGCGACGACTCCACGTCCGCGTTCGCGCCCCGGGAGTGGCGATGACAAGCGTAGCTCGTCATCGCTGCGGCGCGAGCCACCCCAACAGCCGTGGCCCATACCAGGCACTGAGCACGAGGAGGAGAGCTGTAACGCCGAAATTCCACAGGAGAACCATCACCGTTGCGTCGAGCGGATGGAGTAGTGACAGCGCTATCGTTGTCACGGCCGAACGGAGACCGCCCATTATCGCTACGGGCACCGGCGCGAAGCGCGCTGCGTGGCGCAGCATCGCAAGCATCAGTAGTGACAGCGGCGTGCCGGTGAGGGTCAGCGTGGCGAAGCAGCGCGCGGTTTCCCCGGCGGATATACCGTCCGGCCCAATTTTGATCCAATTGGTGAGGCACCCGTAACCGATGGTAGCTATCCACACGGCGAGTGCGGGCGCGGGAAGCAGCAACCACCGCCGTGAGCGGCCCGGAACGCTGACGATGAAAGCGGCCACCGCGGCGAGAACGCCGGTGGTTGCTGCTGCCACGCCGGTGACGAAAGTGGGCTGACCCAGCTTATTCATCAAGTCCGGCCGCACCCCGTGTTCGAGTGCCACCAGCGTCAATATCAGGGCTGCAAACGCCAGCCAGCATGCCGCCCGCAGCGTAGGCGGCAGCAGGCGTCGAACCGGTTTTGCCTCGGCGACCAGCGATTCGATCAGATCCTGGGTAGATGTCATGCTTCGCCTCCCCGCTTTCCGCTCGGCTGACGCTGATTGTGCCGCGCCCGGTGTGTCGCAGACCTTCGGCGTGGCCGTCGGGATCCCGCTGGCCACCGCAGCTTCCCATGCTAACGACGCTTCGTCGCATTTCCAGTGATCCGGATCGCATCCCACTGCGCCTCCGTCACGCGCTCATCCGGTCGAAGAGCCTCCGGCACCTGCAGCACTATGCAGTGCGACTCTTCTGGCTCAGAGGGCTAGTAGCCCTTCGCGCCGGAGGCGTGGTTCCCCATCCCGCTGTCTTGCTTTTTCATCATTTTCTTTTGATGCTTCATCGGTGTCTTGGCCATCGTCCCGCTGGCAGCCAGCGTTTCGGACGACATCGCATTGTTACTCATCACGCCGCTCGCTTGTGCAAACGTTGCACCGCCCGCCATCAATAGGCCAGCGGAACATGCAGCAATGATCAAGTTCTTCATTTTGCGCTCCTTGTTCATTACTTGATTCCGACGGATCGCCGGCTGCGTCGAGGGCGCCCGCTACGCGTTCCTTCGCGCCTCAGGAGCCGCCGAACCAACTGTACCCTTGGTCTTCCCAGTAACCGCCAGGGTACGTATTTGTGACGAACATCTCCATAATGTGCTTCGGGTTTTTGTAGCCGAGCTTTGTCGGCATCCGCAGCTTCATCGGAAAGCCGTATTCGGGCGGCAGCGTCTTGCCGTCGTACTGAAACGTCAGCAGTGTCTGGGAGTGCAGCGCCGTCGCCATGTCGATACTTCCGTAATAGTCATCCGCACATTTGAAGCCGACATACTTTGCCGACGTGTCCGCACCGATCCGCTGCAGGAATTCGCGGAAAGGCGTCCCGCCCCAGCGGCCAATCGCGCTCCATCCTTCCACGCAAATGTGACGCGTGATCTGTTCGGCATGCGGCAGTGCGTACAGCTCCGGTAGCGTCCAAGTGCGCTTTCCGGTCACAAGGCCGCCAATCTGCAGCCGGTAGTTCGAGCCGTCCACGTCGGGCACCTCGTCTATTCCGTAATACGCATTGAACGGAAACGGCCGCGTGATTTGCGCTTCGGTGTAAGTCGGCGCCAGCCGGGTCGGGTCGAACAGCCACGCCTGCACGCGGTCGTTCATCCGCGACACCCGCATCAGGAAGGCGTTGACCGATTGGTCGTCGGTGAGGCTGCAGCCCGTCAGCATCGCGAGGCCGCCGAGCGTCAGCGCGCGCTGGGTGAAGAGGCGCCGCGACGGCAGCGCCAGTTCGCGTTGCGCGTCTTTCAGGATCGACTTGCGATCGAGCGACGGGCTGACAGGAAAACTGATCTTCTGCCTAATGGACATCGCAATCTCCTCAGCGTCCGCGGATCATCGTCAGCAGCGAGCGGGGCACCACGGCGACCATCGCGACATGCACCACGACGAACGCTACCAGCACGGCCATCGCGCAGAAATGGACGATGCGCGCGGACTCGTAACCGCCCATCAATTCCCGAAGCAGCGGGAACTGCACTGATTTCCAGAGCACTATCCCGGACAGCACCAGTACGATCAAGTCGATGATCGCAATCAGGTAGGCGAGTTTCTGCACCGCGTTGTAGTTGTGCAAATCGTCGTGATGCAGCTTCCCAGCCAGCGCTCGCATGAGATCGCGCAGCACGGCCACCGGCGCCAGCGGAAAGAATTTACGAAAGAGGCGCCCGGTCACGAGGTTCAGCACGAGATAGACGATGCCGTTGAAAACCAATACCCACATCGCCGCGAAATGCCATTGCAGCGCGCCGGCGAGCCACCCGCCCAGCGTAATGTCCGGCGAAAACATGAATCCTTTGAAGATCGGCGACGCATCATAGATGCGCCAGCCGGACAGCACCATCACGATCGCGGCGAGTGCGTTCACCCAGTGCGTGATGCGTAGCCAGATCGGATGAATCGCCATGATCGCCTCTCTTAACCGCACACCGTCAGAGCGGTCGCCTGCAGCTCGCCGCTGTCCCTTGCGCCCATGCGTGACGGTGACGATGCCGCATGTATCAGATTGTAGATTTAGCTGGTACTGCCGACCGCGATTTTCTGGCACATTTCGACGGCTGCACGACGTGCAGCTCCGCCGCCCGTCAGCCACGAGCGTCTTGCCGCCGCTTTCGTCTGCTTGAACCGGCTGCAAGACCCGCTCGTCGCCGAAGTACCGGCACGCTCCGCGTCGACCAACACTTGAGACCGTGTCCGACCATCCTGTTATGTCGAGATTCGACGTTGGCGTGCTTGCGAAGAAGGTTCGTGGCAATTGCGGCGTCGCAAGAAGGAGAGCGAAATCCCATCCGCTAATCACTCGCCCGCTCCGACCCAACGGAACAGCCGCGCGCCGTACGACGCGCTCGCGATCAACAGGACGATTATCAGCCCGACGTTCCACGCGAGAATCATCATCGTGGCGTCGAGCGGATGATAGAGCGATAGCGCGACCGCCGTCATCGCGGAGACGGCAACGCTTCCCGCCATGACCACGGGCACCGGCGCGAGACGTGCGGCATGGCGCAGCATGATCAGCAGTGTCAACGAAAGCGGCACACCGGTGAGCACGAGCGTGACCCCTCGATGGACCGCGACCTCCAGGGCGGCAACCGTCATGCCGCTCGCGACGGCCGCTTCCTTCAACGACATTTCCTCGAGTTTGAGCGTCCGGATCGCGTCGCGCTGGCCCTGTGGTAACCGGGAGGGCGCGTCGCGCAGCACCCGCGAATCGGCTGCCTCCTCCATAAGATTCGCTCCGTGGCCGGCCAAGGTTTCGTGGTCGGGGTCGAGCGACATCTCGCGTGATGCCGCACGGCCCCGGCGACGTTGTATCAGGCAGGCAGAGGTGGCTCCGTACGTTCGGACAGTCGTTTCGCGATTTAAAGTGGAAGCCGCTGATCGTTAAGCTGCCGTTTTGATCGCAGGCAGCATCGCGAAGTAAGCCTCGTCCGGCGTCCGGTCGGTCAGACTGGAATGAGGCCGTTGCCGGTTGTACCACGTCATGTAAGCGGCGATCGACTCGCGGGCCTGGCTCACCGATTCATACGGTTTTAAATATACCTATTCATATTTCACACTCCGCCATAGCCGCTGAACCTGTCCGCATTTTTGTGGGCGAGGCGGTTGAACAACAGGTTATCCACGCGCCTGCGTGAATCGCTCGCCGAACAGGATAGCAAACTGGTTCATCGCTGATTTCCAGTCGAAGGCGGCCCGCACGGTCTTGGCCAGCACGTTGCGCAGCGCCAGCCAGAGCAGCTTGATCGCCGCCTCGTCATTGGGGAAGTGACCACGGGTCTTGATGATCTTGCGCAGTTGCATGTTCAGACTTTCAATGGCATTCGTTGTGTACACGACCCGTCGAATCTCCGGCGGAAACACGAAGAACGGTATGACGTGCTCCCAGGCGCGCTGCCACGATTGCACGATGGTCGGATATTTCTCGCCCCACGGGCCGTCGGCGAAGTCCTGTAACGCCTGCCTTGCCGCCTCTTCGCTAGCGGCTGCGTAGATCGGGCGCAGGGCTGTGGCGAGCGCCTTACGGTCCTTGTAGCTGGCGTACTCGAGGCTGTTGCGGATCAGATGCACGATGCAGGTCTGAACGGTTGTCCGCGGATAGGCTGCACTGATGGCCTCGGTCAGCCCCTTCAGGCCATCGACCACGGCGATCAGGATGTCCTGGCAGCCGCGCGTCTTGAGTTCGTTGAACACCTTGAGCCAGAACTTGGCGCCCTCGGTCTGCTCGATCCAGAGGCCCAGCACGTCGCGCTGGCCGTCGGCCTGGATGCCCAAGGCCAGATAGACGGCCTTGTTGCTGACCACGCCGTCGTCGCGGATCTTGACCCGCAGCGCATCGAAGAACACCACCGGGTACATTGGCTCGAGCGGGCGGTTCTGCCAGCTCAGCGCCTCGGCCATCACCTCGTCGGTGACCGAGCTGATGAAGTCGGGCGACACTTCGGTGCCGTAGTGCTCGGCCAGAAACCCTTGAATCTCGCGCACACTCATGCCGCGGGCGTACATCGCGATGATGCGTTCGTCGAAGCCGGTGAAGCGGCGCTCGTGCTTGGGAATCAGAATCGGCTCGAAGCTGCCGTCGCGATCGCGGGGGACTTCGACCCGAACCGGGCCACGATCGGTGATGACCGTCTTGCCGCTGGCGCCGTTGCGCTCGTTGGCTTGCCCGGTAGGCTTGGACTGGCCGGACGGGTAGCCCAAATGCAGATTCATCTCGGCGCCCATTGCGCGTTCGATGATCGCTTTGTTGAACGCCAGCATCAGATCCTGGACCTCGGTCGGCGTCATCGGCCCCTTGACCAGTTGGTCCAGCAGTTCCTTGGGCAACTCAGGCAGCGGCCCGCGGGCCGCTGCCTGACGCGCTACGGTTTGTCTTTTCTTCTTCATCGGCATATCCATGGCTTTTACACCTCATGATATGCCCCGCCCACAAAATGACGGATAGGTCCTAGCCGCTCGACGAACACATTGTCGCGCCAACTGCCCTTGCCATCCATCGACAGCCGGACGCCTTTGCCGAGCACCATCTCAGTGAACGCGTCGCTGGTGAATTGGCTACCCTGATCGGTATTGACGATTTCCGGCTGCCCATACCTCGCGAACGCCTCTTCCAGCACGGCGACGGCATGCTCGGCTTCGAGCGTGATGGCTACCCGGTGCGCGAGCACACGGCGGCTTGCCCAGTCGACGACTGCCGTCAGATAGACGAAGCCGCGCGCCATCGGAACGTACGTCGTGTCGAGTGCCCAGACCTTGCTTTCGATGATCGCCTTCAAGATGACTTCGCCGGAGGCTTACACTGAGACTGACTCCCCGGCTACACAACGTGTGCGGGAGCCAGAAGGCACGGATGCGACGGATCACCGGCCTCGATCTGAAACGTAGCGTGATTGATGGAGAAGCGCGTGCGTAGTTCCTCGCAGGCTGACTGAACAAACGCATCATCGATGCCGCCCCCGGGTCGTACCAGATGTACTGTCAACGCAGTCTCTGTCGTGCTCAGCGGCCAGATGTGGAGATCATGAACGTCCTGCACGCCAGGCATAGAAGCGAGAAAGGCCTGTACCTTCGCTGCATCTACCGCTTCCGGTACTTTATCGAGCGCCAGATTGACGCTGTCGCGCAGCAGTCCCCATGTTGAAAACAGAATCAGCGCCGCGATGCCGAGGCTGACAATCGGATCGAGCAGGGACCAACCGGTCATCATGATGACGAGTCCCGAGATCACGACTCCGGCGGAGACGGCGGCGTCCGCAGCCATATGCAGGAACGCTCCTTTGATGTTCAGATCGCCCGCACGTCCGCGGGCAAATAACAGCGCCGTTGCGCCATTGATCAGGATGCCGATTGCAGCGACGATCATGACGGTTCTGCCGCCGACCTGGTCGTTAGCCAGCCCCGAAGTCAGTCGCCGGATCGCCTCCACGGAAATGCCGCCAACGCCGACCAGCAGTACAACCGCGTTGGTCAACGACGCGAGGATCGAGCTTCTGCTGTATCCGTAGGTGCGACTATGCGTTGGTTTTCGCCGTCCAAGCCATGCCGCGAACCAGGCCAGCAGGAGTCCAAGGACATCGCCAAGGTTGTGTGCGGCGTCTGCGAGCAAAGCGATGGAGTGCGCCGCGAGACCATATACAACCTCTGCCACCACGAAACCGGCATTGAGCGCTGAGCCGATCGCGAACGCGCTATCGAACCCGGCGGGCGGTGCGTGATTGTGGTGGTGATGCCCGTGGCTATCCTGATGATGAGCGTGCTCGCCGTGGTCGTCGTGATGATGGTCGTGTCCGCTGGGGCGTGTCATCCTGGCTCCTACGTTCTTCATGGTCATGCCAACGCGATAGCAATGTGGATGCCTTGCACTCGCGCGCCATGTCGACTTGCGGTAATGCTCAGACGTGGCTGTGCGATGGGGGCGAACCAGCCATCACCGTCGTGCGAAGCTCCTGCATAATGCCGCAGTCTTCGACTGCATTCCTGGCGGCGCACCGGCTGCGCACAGCAATTGCCCTTTCAGCGCGTTGAGTTCGTCAATCCGTTCCGCAACGTGACCAATATGTTCATCGACAAGCCCGTTTACGCCAGCACAGTCAACGCCTGAGGCTTCGCTTGCATCCAGCAGCGTCAGGATCTCGGTGTGACTCATGCCCAGGCCCGGCAGTTTCGAAGGAAACGCAGCCTCTGAAGGTGCGTGTCGCCGTAGATCCGGTAATTGGTATCGGACCGTTCCGCAACGGGAAAAAGGCCTTCCTTCTCGTAGAACCGGACCGTATCGGCCGTGCAGCTGCCTGCATGGCCAGCTCGCTAATTTTCATACAAAATTTCCTTGCGCTGTGCTTGACCTTGGAGCGGCTCCAAGGTGTTTACTAGACCACAACGCGCTTAAGGAATCCAGCAATGTCCAAAACGACCCCTTCGTCTGGCGGAAACACCAATCTCCAGCAGGTTGGCCATCAGGATCAATCCGCTCACAGCCATGGCGGTCAGCTCGCCGCGGCAACCGACGGCTCCGCTCATGCTCACGATCGCGACCAGGAGCATTGCTGTGGCACCGCCCATTGGCATGAGCACGCTCCCGTACACAGCGACAGCCATGATCATGGCCGTGATCACGACCACGACCACGACGGCAGCTGCTGCACTCCCGGCGCAGCAACGTTGGGTGCGCTCGCCTCGCCGACGGTGGCCAGTGACAGCGTCTGCACGCCGATCCGCATTCTGCAGATGGACTGCCCCACGGAAGAAGCCTTGATTCGCAACAAGCTCGGCGCAATGGCGTCCGTCAAGGGCATGGAGTTCAATCTGATGCAGCGGGTGCTGACTGTTACCCACGCGCCGGACGCCCTCGCGCCGGTGCTCGACGCAATCCGCTCGCTGGACTTTACTCCTGAGGTTGCCAAAGCCGGTGGGCAGCTTGCAGCGGTTCCGGAAGCGCCCGCGAAGCCGTGGTGGCCACTCGCGCTAGCCGGTTTGGCGGCGATTGCGTCGGAAGCAGCGAGCTGGTTGGGACAGCCGGGATGGGTGAGCGCCGCACTGGCCATCCTTGCTGTCCTGGCGTGCGGTCTCACGACTTACCGAAAGGGCTGGGTGGCACTCCGCAACGGCAATCTGAACATCAACGCGCTGATAAGCATCGCCGTCACCGGCGCACTGGCGCTCGGCCAGTGGCCGGAAGCCGCGATGGTGATGGTGCTGTTCACGATTGCCGAGCTGGTTGAGGCGAAGTCGCTCGACCGCGCACGCCACGCGATTCAGGGTCTCATGCGGCTTGCCCCTGAAAAGGCCACCGTCAGGCAACCGGACGGCTCGTGGGCCGAAATCGAGGCGGGGTCGGTGATCGTTGGCTCCGTGGTGCGCGTGAAACCGGGCGAGCGTATCGGCCTCGACGGCAACATCGTGGCGGGGCGCTCGAGCATCAACCAGGCACCGATCACGGGCGAGAGCCTGCCGGTCGAAAAAGCCGAAGGTGACCTGGTGTTCGCTGGGACGATCAACGAAGCGGGCTCGTTCGAATATCGCGTCACCGCGGCGGCGGGCAGCACGACGCTCGCCCGTATCATCCACGCGGTGGAGGAAGCGCAAGGCGCGAAGGCGCCAACTCAACGGTTCGTCGACCAGTTCGCACGAGTCTACACGCCAATCGTGTTCGCGATCGCCATGGCGGTCGCGGTCGTCCCGGCGCTGGTGATGAACGGGAACTGGCATGACTGGATCTACAAGGCGCTCGTGCTGCTCGTCATCGCGTGCCCGTGCGCCCTTGTGATTTCGACGCCGGTCTCAATTGTCAGTGGCCTCGCCGCTGCAGCGCGCCGTGGCATCCTGATCAAGGGCGGCACCTACCTTGAACAGGGGCGAAAGCTGACCTGGCTCGCTCTCGACAAGACAGGCACGATCACCCATGGCAAGCCGGTGCAGACTGATTTCGAACTGCGTGCGCAGGTCGACCTCGCGAACTGCTGCGCGTTGGCCGCGAGTCTTGCAAGTCGCTCCGATCATCCGGTTTCACTGGCGATCGCCAACGCCGCGGAGGTGCAGCATCTTCCGCGTCTGCCGGTCGATGACTTCGAAGCAATTCCCGGCCGCGGCGTGCGCGGCACGATCGATGGCGTGTCCTGGTCGCTCGGCAACCACCGGCTGGTCGAAGAAATGGGACGTTGTTCGCCGGACCTGGAGGCCCGTCTGGATACCCTTGAGCGACAGGGAAAGACGGTCGTCATGCTGGTCAATAATGACCGCGTCGTGGCGCTCTTTGCGGTCGCAGACACCGTGAAGGACACCAGCCGCGCAGCCATCGCGGAATTGCATCGGCTGGGGGTGCGCACCGCGATGCTCACCGGCGATAATCCGCACACGGCAGAAGCGATTGCCGGGCAGGTCGGCATTGACCAGGCGAAGGGAAACCAGTTGCCTGAAGACAAGCTCAATGCCGTCGATGCATTGGCGGCCGACGGGGCGACAGTCGGCATGGTCGGTGACGGCATCAATGACGCGCCGGCGCTCGCGCGGGCCGATATTGGCTTCGCAATGGGCGCAATGGGAACGGACACCGCGATCGAGACGGCAGACGTCGCGCTAATGGATGACGACCTGCGAAAGATTCCTGCCTTCATCCGCCTGTCCAGAGCGACGCATTCCATCCTCGTGCAGAACATAACCGTGGCGCTTGGAATCAAGGCTGTCTTCCTGACACTCACGGTGGCGGGGTACGGAACCATGTGGATGGCGGTATTCGCCGACGTGGGAGCCAGTCTACTGGTGGTGGGCAACGGCCTGCGTCTGCTGCGCAAGTGAACGGCAGGCAGTGCCAGAACTGACCCGACTCTACTGGAGGTTGCGATGGGGTGGTTGGAAAGAATACTTGGTGGTCATCATGGCGGCCGCGGTAGCCACGAGGGCGGACGGGACGCACACGGCGGTGGCCACGGCTATGGTGGCGGCCACGGCTCAGGTGGTCATCATGACCAGGCTTGGGGAAGGACGGCGGCACCTCCGCAGCGTGCCACGGACGCCGTTACCTGTCCGAAATGCATGACGGCCAATGCGCAGGGCGCACGTTTCTGCAGTCAATGCGCCACGTCGCTGGGTCCAGTGGTATGCGGAAAATGCAATGTTGCGCTGGCGACCGGCGCGAGGTTCTGCAGCCAGTGCGGCAGTCCGGTCACTGGATGACGCCCGCCGTTAAACTGGCGCTTCTTACGCTTCCGCCCCTTCTCGCAGCAGGCGCCGGGGCGCTCGTCGTATCCGTGAAGACGCCCGGTGCCCGCACAACCAGTGTCATCCAGCATTTCACCGGCGGCATCGTGTTCGCAGCTGCGTCCCTGGGGTTACTGCTCCAGGACAGAACGCACACGACGACCCCAGTCGTCATCGGCTCCGTACTGGGCCTGTTGCTGACGCTGGCATCCGGCAGATGTGCGACCGGCTGGAGAGGTGGTTGGAAGATGCAACGCTGCCGACAGGTCTGATCATCGTCACGGCCATCGACCTCATCGTCGATGGTCTGGTACTTGGTATCGCATTTTCGGCGGGCGAACAGACGGGCCTCATCCTCACGATAGCTCTCACGCTCGAGGTGCTTTTTCTCGCGCTGTCGGTGAGCGCCGCGCTCAACGTTGCGCGCACAAGCAGGCTGTGGACGCTCGCCGTACCGGTCGTGCTCGCCGCATTGCTGAGCATATCCGCGGTTGGCGGCCACGCGTTGTTCGCCGGCTCACTGCGCGCGGGGCAACGTGCAGCCGCGATCATGAGCCTGATCCGGTCGGCGCAGCTTAACGGCCATGATCCGTACGCCTACCTGAAAGAGGTGCTTACCCGACTGCCCACGCATCGTGCCGACGACATCGCGGCGCTGCTTCCGCATCGCTGGACGCTCGCCGCGGCTTGATCAGCGGCACCTCACGAGTCTCGGTGCCTTTACCGGGTGCTTACCGATGTTGAGCACTATCGCTTAGCTGAACGTAACGGCTGCGATCACGACGTCTGAAAGAGATGGCCGCGCAAATTCGGACAGTGGGATCAGTGGAACGCTCGGGGCCTGAGCCGGCGATAATGCCGACAAAGGAACCAGAAAGATGACGAAGAGAACCCGACGGACGCACTCAGCCGTGTTAAAAGCGAAAGTGGCGATGGCGGCGGTCAAGGTGAGCGGACGCTAGCCGAACTGGCGCAGCAGTTCGATGTGCACCGGGCATCCGCTTGTCCATGGACGGCAAACGTGCCGAGCGACAAAAACAGCCTGGTGCTGCACGGCGATAACGGCGCGACGCTGCGTTGCGATGGCCCCGCACGTCGGCAGCAAACAGCCTCTGGCTGCATGAATCAGGCGGCAACTACATTGACGCGCGCCGATCTACCAACCTCAACACCTGTCGCGCCGGACATGACGGAATTGTCATCTTCGCCTCATGTTCGCACTGCGGCCGGTCCGTAGCATCGGTCGCAAACCGTTACCGCAGAACTGAACATGTTCAAGCTCAACCTCGCCGTGGCCATCGTTTTCGCGATGGCCGCGACGGCTCATGCGCAGCCATCGCTGTCGCCGGGGCCGGCCCCGGCTGCCGCCGCCGCGCCGATCGGCGCACCGCCGTCCGACGCACTTCCTGCATCGTCATTGACGCTTGCCGACGCGCTCGCGGTCGCCGCCCGAAACAACCCGGCGCTGCGCGGCGCGCGCGCGGATGTCGATGCATCGGCCGGCGCGCTGATGCAGGCAGGCGCGCGCCCGAATCCCGAAGTGTCGTTTCTGCAGGAAGGCTTCAGCCGCGCGGAACGCACGTCGACCGCGCTGATCAACCAGACGATCGAACTGGGCGGCAAGCGTCGCGCGCGGCTCGACGTCGCGTCGTATGGCCGCGAATCGGCCAGCGCATCGCTCGACGAGCAGGGCGCCGTCGTGCGCGCCGACGTGATCGCAGCCTTCTACGGGCTGCTCGCCGCGCAGCGCCAGCTTCAGGTGACCGAGGAGTCGGCCGCGATCGCCGCGCGCTCCGCGGATCTGGCAGCCCGTCGCGCGCAGGCCGGCAAGGTGTCGCCGGTCGAGGCGACCAAGGCCCAGGTGGCGGCGGCCGGCGTGCAGATCGAAGTCGTGACCGCGCGTGGCCGTGTCGACGTTGCGCGCGAGAAGCTGAACGCGGTGATGGGCGAAGCGCGCAACGACCCGCTTGCGGTGCTCGGCGACCTCGAAGCCGTACCGTCGGTCGAGCCGCTGTCCGCGCTGACTGCGCGGCTCGATGATGCGCCGCTCGCGCGAATCGCGCGTGCCGAAATGCTGCGCTCGAACGCGGCCGTGTCGTTGGAGCGCGCGCGCCGCATCCCGGACGTGACGGTCAGCGCCGGCGTGAAGCGCGTGACCACGGGCGGCGTGCCCGACAACCAGGCGGTGGTCGGTGTGTCGATCCCGATTCCGCTGTTCAACACGAACAAGGGCGCGCTGCTCGAGGCGACGCACAAGGCCGAGCGCGCGAACGCCGATCTCGACCGCGAACGCACGCGGCTGCGGCTTGAACTGACGCAGGCATACGCCAATTTCGAGGCCGCCGAGCAGGAAGCGCAGCGGCTGAAGTCCGACATCCTGCCGGCCGCGCGCGTCGCGCTGGACGCGATGTCGCGCGGCTACGAACTCGGGAAGTTCAGCTTCCTCGACGTGCTCGACGCGCAGCGCACGCTGTTCCAGGGGCAGTCGCAATACGTCCGTGCGCTTGCCGACGCGCATACGGCCCGTGCCGATATCGGCCGGCTCGTCGGCACGCCGCTCGCGGCCGGCGCGCAATGAGCGCCCCTCTTAACTGAAGGATCATCATGTCACGCAGCAGAATCTTCATCATTGCGGCGGCCGTGCTCGGCGGCGCAGGAATCGTGATCGGCGCGCTCGCCGTCACGCGGGGCGGGAGCGGCGCATCGGCGCCGACGACCGCCGAATCCGCCCAGCCGGCCGAGGGCGCCGGCGCGCACGGCGGCGTCGTGCTGAAGCGCGGCAAGCTGTCCGTCGAGATCGTGATGACGGAAAAGCCCGGCGATGCGCGGCTCGTCGTCTATCCGTTCGTCGACGGCAAGCCCGCGACCAACGGCGTGACCGTGTCCGGCACGCTGGTGCGGTACGACCGCACGCACGAGCCGTTGCGGTTCGACGCGGCCGGCCAGAAGTTCGTGTCCGCACAGTCGGTCGCGAAGCCGCACGTATTCGATGCGACGATCGACGTGAAGGCCGGCAACGACGCCGCATCGTTCCCGTTCGCGCGCGCCGACGGCGCGGTCGCGCTGACCGACGCGCAACTGGCGACGTCGAAGATCGCGCTCGCGAAGGCCGGCCCCGCGCAGATTGCGACGCCGTTCCAGTTGCCGGGCGAGATCAAGTTCAACGAGGATCGCACCGCGCACGTGGTGCCGCGCGTGGCCGGCATCGTCGAACAGGTATCGGTGTCGCTCGGGCAGAACGTCGCGAAAGGGCAGGTGCTCGCCGTGATCGCGAGCACCGATCTGGCGGACCGCCGCAGCGAACTGCTGACGGCCGAGCGCCGGTTGTCGGGTGCGCGCGCAACCTACGAGCGCGAACGCACGCTGTGGCAGGAGCGCATCTCGGCCGAACAGGATTATCAGCAGGCGCAGGTGCAGTTGCGCGAGGCCGAGATCGCCGTGCAGAACGCGCGACAGAAGCTCGCCGCGCTGAACGCGCCGGCGGGCGCGGGCGCGCTGAACCGTTATGAACTGCGTGCGCCGTTCGCCGGCACGATCGTCGAGAAGCATGCGACGCCCGGCGAGGCGATCGCCGCCGATGCGAGCATGTTCGTGATCTCCGACCTGTCGACCGTGTGGGCCGAGATGGCCGTGCCGGCGCAGCGGCTGAACGACGTGCGCGTGGGCCGCGATGCGACCGTCAGCGCGACCGCGTTCGAATCGCGTTCGAGCGGCCCGATCGCGTACGTCGGTTCGCTGCTCGGCGAACAGACGCGTACCGCGCCGGCGCGCGTCGTGCTGCCGAACCCCGACGGCGTGTGGCGCCCGGGGATGTTCGTGAACGTGTCGGTCGACGCGGGCCGGCAGGGCGTGCCGCTCGCGGTCGCGAGCGACGCGCTGCAGGACGTCGACGGCGCGCCGTCGGTGTTCGTGCGTTCGCCGAAGGGTTTCGTCGCACAGGCCGTCGAAACGGGGCGGCGCGACGAACGCGCGACCGAAGTGCTGAAGGGGCTTAAGCCGGGCCAGGAATACGCGGCGACGAACAGCTTCGTGCTGAAGGCCGAACTCGGCAAGGGGAGCGCGGAACATGAATGAGCAGCAATACGCGTGCGCCGTGGCGCGACTGGCAGCCCGTTATGCGGCGCGCCTTCCGATCCGCCGGGTGACCGGCCGCGCGGCGCGCCCGGTACGGGCGACCGTACCCCGTTTCAAGGAATCCCGACATGTTTGAGCGCCTGATCCGCTTTGCGATTGCGCACCGCTGGCTCGTGATGCTCGCGATCGCGGCCGTGGCCGCGCTGGGCGTGTTCAGCTACCAGCGGCTGCCGATCGACGCGGTGCCCGACATCACGAACGTGCAGGTGCAGATCAACACGTCCGCGCCCGGCTACTCGCCGCTCGAGGCCGAGCAGCGCATCACCTATCCGGTCGAGACCGCGATGGCCGGGCTGCCGGGGCTGGAACAAACGCGTTCGATCTCGCGCTACGGGCTGTCGCAGGTCACCGTGATCTTCAAGGACGGCACCGACATCTACTTCGCGCGTCAGCTCGTCAACGAGCGCATCCAGGAAGCGAAGGACAAGCTGCCGGCCGGCGTCGCGCCCGCGATGGGCCCGACGTCGACGGGCCTCGGCGAGATCTACCTGTGGACTGTCGAAGCCGACGCCAATGCGCGCAAGCCCGACGGCACGCGCTACACGGCGGCCGACCTGCGCGAGCTGCAGGACTGGGTCGTGCGGCCGCAACTGCGCAACGTGCGCGGCGTGACCGAGGTCAACTCGATCGGCGGCTACGTGAAGGAGTATCGCGTCGCGCCGAATCCGGCGAAGCTGATGTCGTACGGGCTGACGCTCGCTGACGTCGTGCGGGCGCTCGAGCGCAACAACGACAACGTCGGCGCCGGCTACATCGAAAAGCGCGGCGAGCAGTATCTCGTGCGCGTGCCGGGCCAGGCGCGCACTGTCGACGACATCGCGAACATCGTGCTGACCAACGTCGGCGGCGTGCCGGTGCGGATGAAGGACGTCGGCGTGGTCGACGTCGGCCGCGAACTGCGCACCGGCGCCGCGACGTCGAACGGCGAGGAAGTCGTGCTCGGCACGGTGTTCATGTTGATGGGCGAGAACAGCCGGACGGTGTCGAAGGCCGTCGCCGCGAAGATGGAGGACGTGAACCGCACGCTGCCGGCCGGCGTGAAGGCGATTCCGGTGTACGACCGCACGGTGCTCGTCGAGAAGGCCGTCGCGACCGTGAAGAAGAACCTGCTCGAGGGCGCGGTGCTCGTGATCGCCGTGCTGTTCCTGTTCCTCGGCAACATCCGCGCGGCGCTGATCACCGCGCTCGTGATTCCGCTGTCGATGCTGATGACCTTCACGGGGATGGTCAACGCGAAGGTGAGCGCGAACCTGATGAGCCTCGGCGCGCTCGACTTCGGGATCATCGTCGACGGCGCGGTGGTGATCGTCGAGAACTGCGTGCGGCGGCTCGCGCATGCGCAGGCGGCGGCCGGGCGGCCGCTCACGCGCGACGAGCGTTTCGCCGAAGTGTTCGGCGCATCGCAGGAGGCGCGCCGCGCGCTGATCTTCGGGCAACTGATCATCATGGTCGTGTACCTGCCGATCTTTGCGCTGACCGGCGTCGAGGGCAAGATGTTCCACCCGATGGCGATCACGGTCGTGATGGCGCTCGCTGCCGCGATGGTGCTCACCGTCACGTTCATTCCGGCGGCCGTCGCGCTATTCATCGGCGAGCGGGTCGAGGAGAAGGAGAACCGGCTGATGCGCTGGGCGCGGCGTGCGTACGAACCGGTGCTCGCCGCGTTCATGACGCGCCCGGCACGCGTGATGATCGGGGCGGGCGCGATCGTGCTCGCCACGCTCGGACTCGCCACGCGGCTCGGCAGCGAGTTCATCCCGAGCCTCAACGAAGGCGACCTGGCCGTTGCCGCATTGCGAATTCCCGGCACGAGCCTGTCGCAGTCGGTCGAGATGCAGAAGTCGATCGAGAAGACGCTGAAGGCGCGCTTCCCCGAGATCGAGCGCGTGTTCGCGCGCACCGGCACGGCCGAGATCGCGGCCGACCCGATGCCGCCGAACCTGTCGGACGGCTACATCATGCTGAAGCCGGCCGACACGTGGCCCGACCCGAAGAAGCCGCGCGAGCAGCTCGTGAGCGAGATCGAGGAAGCGCTCGCCGAGCTGCCGGGTAACGCCTACGAGTTCTCGCAGCCGATCCAGCTGCGCTTCAACGAACTGATCTCGGGCGTGCGCAGCGACGTCGCCGTGAAGATCTTCGGCGACGACATGGCCGTGCTGAACCAGACCGGCGAACAGATCGCGGCCGCGTTGCGGAAGGTGCCGGGTGCGTCGGAGGTGAAGGTCGAGCAGACCACGGGCCTGCCGGTGCTGACCGTCAACCTCGACCGCGACAAGCTCGCGCGCTACGGCGTGAGCGTCGCCGACCTGCAGGATTCGGTGGCCGCGGCCGTCGGCGGGCAGAAGGCCGGTACGCTGTTCCAGGGCGATCGCCGCTTCGACATCGTCGTGCGGTTGCCCGACGAGCTGCGCACCGACATCGAGGCGATCAAGCGGCTGCCGATCGCGCTGCCCGCGCCGACGGCCGGCGCCGGCGCACCGCTCGCGGCGGCGCCGTACGTGCCGCTCGCGGAGCTCGCGACGATCGACGTGGCGCCCGGCCCGAACCAGATCAGCCGCGAGGACGGCAAGCGGCGAGTGGTCGTCAGCGCGAACGTGCGCGGGCGCGACGTCGGCTCGTTCGTCGCCGATGCGCGCGAGCAGTTGCAGCAGGACGTGCGCGTGCCGGCCGGCTACTGGGTGTCGTGGGGCGGGCAGTTCGAGCAGTTGCAAAGCGCGAGCGAGCGCCTGAAGCTCGTCGTGCCGCTCGCGCTGTTCATGGTGTTCGTGCTGCTGTTCGTGATGTTCAACAACGTGAAGGACGGCTTGCTCGTATTCACTGGCATTCCGTTCGCGCTGAGCGGCGGGGTCGTGTCGCTGTGGCTGCGCGGGATTCCGCTGTCGATCACGGCGGCGGTCGGCTTCATCGCGTTGTCCGGCGTGGCCGTGCTCAACGGTCTCGTGATGATCTCGTTCATCCGCAACCTGCGCGACGAAGGGGAGCCGCTCGACGCCGCGGTGCGCGACGGCGCGCTCACGCGGCTGCGGCCCGTGCTGATGACCGCGCTGGTCGCGTCGCTCGGCTTCCTGCCGATGGCGTTCGCGACCGGCACCGGCGCCGAGGTGCAGCGCCCGCTCGCGACGGTCGTGATCGGCGGTATCCTGTCGTCCACCGCGCTGACGCTGCTGGTGCTGCCGGTGCTGTACCGTGTCAGCCACGCGGTGTCGTGGCGCGCGGCGTTGCGCGGCGGGTTCGGCGCGGGCATGATGCGCCGGCTGCGTTTCTTCAAGGGTAATGCGTGATGCGAATTCTGATTGTCGAGGATGAACCGAAGACGGGCGCGTATCTGCGCAAGGGGTTGACCGAGGCCGGCTACGTCGTCGACTGGGTCGAGGACGGCATCACGGGCCAGCATCAGGCCGAAACGGAGGAGTACGACCTGCTCGTACTCGACGTGATGCTGCCGGGGCAGGACGGCTGGACGCTGCTGCAGAACCTGCGGCGCAGCAAGTCGACGCCCGTGCTATTCCTGACTGCGCGCGACGACGTCGGCGATCGCGTGAAGGGCCTCGAACTCGGCGCCGACGACTATCTCGCGAAGCCGTTCGACTTCGTCGAACTCACCGCGCGCATCAAGTCGATCCTGCGGCGCGGCCAGCCGCGCGATTCGAACACGCTGCGCGTGGCCGATCTCGAACTCGACCTGACGCGCCGCAAGGCCACGCGGCAGGGCGACACGATCCTGCTGACCGCGAAGGAATTCGCGCTGCTGTGGCTGCTGATGCGCCGCGAGGGCGAGATCCTGCCGCGCGCGACGATCGCATCGCAGGTGTGGGACATGAACTTCAACAGCGACACGAACGTCGTCGATTCGGCGATCCGGCGGCTGCGCTCGAAGATCGACGACGCATACGAACCGAAGCTGATCCACACCGTGCGCGGGATGGGCTACGTGCTCGAAGCGCGCGGCGGCGCGGCCGCATGATCGCGCGCCTGCTGCCGCGCACGCTGCGCGGACGCCTGACCGCGCTGATCGTCCTGTCGACGTCGGTGATCCTCGCGTCGAGCGGCGTCGCGCTTTACGAAGCGCTGAGCAACCGCGTCGAAACGACGTCGGCCGAGCAGATGGCCGGCATTTCCGCCGCATTGGGCACGCATCTGGCCGAAGCGCGCACGACGGCCGACGTCGCGCGCAACAGCGATATCTGGATCGACCAGTTGCACGGTCACCCGAACATGGACCTCGCGATCTTCGATGCCGCCGGGACGCGCATCGTCGGCACACCCGGCTTCCGTCCGTATGCGCCGCTGCTGTCGATGAACACAGGGCGCGTCCCCGTCGGCGTCGCGCCGCCGGGCGCACGGCACCAGTACCTGCTGACGGCCGTGCCGCTCGCCGGCGCGGGTGCGCCCGTGATGCGCGTCGCCGTGCAGTACGATCGCAGCGCCGACGTGCTGCTGTTGCGCACGCATGCTTATACGATCGTCGTGATCGAGGTGTTCGGCGTGGTGCTCGCGGCCGCGATCGCGTACGGCATCGCCGCGCTCGGGCTGAGCCCGCTGCGGCGGTTCGCCGCGCGTGCCGAGCAGATGTCGACGAGCCAGCTCGCGCATCCGCTGCCGGAACTCGATACGTCGGGCGAGCTGAAGGAGCTCGAGCATGCGTTCAACGGGATGCTCGAACGGCTGAACGAATCGTTCACGCGGCTGAGCCAGTTCTCGTCGAATCTCGCGCACGACATGCGCACGCCGCTCACGAACCTGCAGGCGGCCGCGCAGGTCGTGCTGTCGCAACCGCGCAGCGCGGACGAATACCGGAGCGTGATCGAGTCGAGCATCGACGAATACCAGCGGTTGTCGCGGATGATCGAGGACATGCTGTTTCTCGCGCGTTCGGAACAGGCCGGCACGTCGATCAGCGTGCGGCGGCTGAATGCGGCCGAGGAAGCGGAGCGGGTGGCCGGATACTACGAGCCGCTGGCGGAAGATGAAGGCGTGACCGTGAAGGTCGACGGCCACGCGTGGGTCGACGCGGATCTGACGCTGTACCAGCGCGCGTTGAGCAATCTGCTGTCGAATGCGCTGACCTATGCGCCGCGCGGCAGCGTCGTGACGATCGATTGCGTCGAGCAGGGTGGTGCGACGACGATCGCCGTGTCCGATACGGGGCCCGGCATTGCCGCCGAGCATGTCGGGCGGATTTTCGAGCGCTTCTATCGCGTCGATCCGTCGCGGCACAATTCGGCATCGGGCACGGGGCTCGGCCTCGCGATCGTCCGGTCGATCATGGACAACCACGGCGGCGAATGTGGCGTCGACAGCGAGCCGGGCCGCCGCACGACCTTCTGGCTGCGCTTTCCGCGACGGCCGGCCAAGTCGAAGCGGACGCCGGCCGCTAGCGCATAGCGGCGCCAGTACGTGGGGCCGCGCGTGGGTCCCAGAGCGCTAGCGCCTGCCACGTTACCCTCGATCAGTCCTTAGCGAGATATTACCGCTGGGCCAGATTATCGTGCTGGTCGGCCTGCGGGGCTTTCTCACCCGCATGCACTGAGATTCCGTGCAGTTCCTTGTTGCGCGAGACCATGTCCTTTGTCGGCGGGTATTGCGTCTTGCCCACCGGTACGACGCCTTCATGTTGCGCCTGCTTCAGCTCCTCTATGACCTGTGCGCGGGTCTTGCCTTGCGCCTGCGTCTGTGCGTGAGCAGCTTGCACGGCCATGCCGAGCGACATCGTGGCGGTGAGGAACAGAGTAGCCAATTTTGCGGTCTTCATTGTGAATACTCCTTGATTTGAACGAGGCCGCCGGGTGGCGAACCATGAGCCCAGTATGCAAAGACGGCCGTGCGCTACCGTGATCGAAAGATGAAAAATGCGTCAGATTCGGGGGCGTCACGGCAATTGCGGCATATGCGTGCGGCATGACGAAATTGTCATGTTCGCATCATGAATGCGATGCGCGGAAGGCGGAACATCGAGTCAGCCGCCTGCCGATGGCGTGGACGGCATTCGCGCCGTTCGCAAGCAGCAGGATCGAAAGCGGGCGGTCCTGCCTCGATTTCATTACAGGTCGAAAATTGCATCGTCCCGCCATTCGCCTCGCCTTGATCGCAGTCCTGATCGTCTCGCTGTTCGCGGGCTGCGCGTCGACACGTTCCGGCACCACGGCCACCGCCCCTGCCGCCGCGCGCAAGCCCGCGCCGGTCGACCTGACGGCTGGCGAGCAGGTCGACTATGCCGGGCATCGCTGCGGCAATCCGAACCTGTATGTGAAAACGCATCCATGCCTATTCCCGCAGCGCAATTCCGTGCGGTGATCGTCGGACACGCGTAAAGAGAAAATGGCCCGGCACTCGACGAGTCCGGGCCTAACGCGGGATCGTGCCATACGACATCGACCCGCTGCGTGGGTGTGAACGAGCGTGGCCCGTCACCGTTCCGATCGTAGCGGCGCGACGCATCGTGGACCTGATCCGAACATGAAATTTCCGTTACGAGGCGCGCATGGTTGGCCGCCGCGATTCAGAACCGGTGACGCAACCCGAGATTGACGATGCCCTGCGTGCGCGTGCCGCCATAGCCGTACGAGCCGATCGACGCCTGCGCCGTTTGGGTGCCGCCGTCGACCGTGCGCTGTTCCCCGTTCGCACGTTGCCAGGCACCGACCGCGTAGAGATCGGTGCGCTTCGATAGCACGTAGTCGGCGCCGGCCGATACCTGATGGTAGGTCGCGCTCGTATCTCCACGGGCCTTCGTGTAGCTGTAGCCGACGCCGACGAGCAGGTTGGCCGTTGCCTGGTAGTTGAAGAACCCGCGTGCGGTGTCGTATTTCTGCGTGCTTCGGAATACCGACATCGCATCAGCCTTGTACAGCGCATTGCTGTAGTCGACACCGACCGCGAAGGGCGCGAAGTTGTAGCGCAGCGCGCCGCGCGCGATGCCGATCGATTTCGCCGAGATGTAGCCGCCGTTGACCAGCGACCCATCGAACGTGCCGTCGGAAGTGCCGTTCCAGCCGGTGCGGATGCCGTTGGCGAGCGACGAACGGTTGGCCGCGTAGTAGTAGCCGCCCGCGACATCGACCGGGCCGTTGCTGTATGAAAGGCCGGCCGACCAAGTTTGCCCGGCACCGCTCTTGCCAGCCACGCCGCCGAGCGCATACATGCCGACGAATTGGAATCCGCCGATCGTCGGCGACGTGTACTTCACCGCGTTGTCGGTTCGCGACGACGTGTCGTAGTTATCGACGTCGCCGGGTGTTGCATACACGCTGCCGAAATAGAAGTCGCCGGTCACGGGCCACGCGACATCGGCAAGCGCGTCGTACTGGCGGCCGAGCGTCAGGGTGCCCCAGCGCGAGCTTTCCAGTCCGACGAACGCCTGCCGGCCGAACATCCGGCTGCCTTGCCCGAGCGCGCCGGTGTTCGGGTTGAAGCCGTTTTCCAGCGTGAAGATCGCCTTCAGCCCGCCGCCGAGATCCTCCGCGCCTTTCACGCCGAAGCGGTTGCCGAGCAGATTGCCGTTGCCGAGACCGACGAGATTCTTGCCGTCCGCACTGGCGTTCCATACATAGGTGAGCGACGTATCGAACAGGCCGTAGAGCGTGACTTCCGTCGCATGGGCCACTTGGGCTGTCGTCAGCAGCGCCGCCGACATCGTCACAAGCCGAACTGGTGTTTTCATGGTGTGTCCCTGAAGTTCAAGATGGTCGTTCCGTGCATCGTTCGACCCCGGTGCCGAGCTTTGCGGCGGCGGGCCGGAATATCGCGATCGCGCTGGCGATTCTGGAAAGCGTTCGAATCGTGGAGGTGAGGGACAAATGAGAAAAATGTCATCGCCGCCTCATGAGCGTCGAAACATGCGACGAATTTCATTCGCAGTGCAATGCAGGAGATGCCGGAACGGTGACGAAACCGTCATGCGGCGATCACGTTTCCGCACCGCCACCGGATCAAAGTGAAGGCTCGAGTCACGGATTTCCAGCAAGGAGCGAACGCCTTGAACATGCCGCGACCGATGATAGTCATCGCCGCTGCCGCGTTATCGATTGCGGCCTTTTCGCGAGCAGCGGCCGAGCAGCAGAAGACCCGGCAAGAAGTCCGCCAGGAACCGGTGCGCGCGCGCCACGATGGCGTGATCCCAAGCCCGAAACAAGATTACCCGGCGAGCCCGGCCACCGTCGCGCGCAACCAGGAAATCCATCGTGCAACGCTGCATCGCGGCGAGGCGGCGCCGATGGTCGATGCGCACGACAACCGCTTTCCGGTTCGCTGATCGTTCGTTCGCGGCCGACCGCCGCGGTGCCGGCCACCGCACCCCATAAGAAGAGGAGCGCGTCATGCGCAATATCGCGAAAGGAATCGTGCTTGTGGCATGTCTGATGTCGACGGCCGCGATGGCGGCCGGCTGGCCGGAGCGTGCGCTGTCGCATGCGTCGGCACACGACGTCGACCAGCGAGCTAACGAGCGGATGCGTTGCGAATTCGCGGCCGTGCCGGTCGGTGCGTGGACCGCGACGTTCATGCGCGGGCAATGCGAAGTCGACAACGGTCGGCTGACGTTCGTTCCTGCCGATGTCGGCGACGAGTCGACCGCCGCGGCGAAATGGATCGTGCTCGGCGACGTTCGCACCGCGTCGCATCAGTCACGCAAGCTGAAGGAACAGCTGCAGCTGACCACGCGCGACGAAGTGATCGCGCTGAACGTGCTGACCGACGACGGCAGTCGCAAGTCGCGCGAGCATGCGATCGATCTGTGGACTGCGCTGCGCAACGAGGGTGTCACGCCGGTCAACGGCACGCGGATCGTCGATACCTATCCGACCGGCGCGACGACCTGGTAGCCGTCGCGCCGTCGCGTGCGGCTCATCCGGCTTTCACCGATCCTTCGATCAGGAGGAACACGATGAAGCCGATGAAGAACGAAGCCGTCGCGAACGGTGTTTCGGGCACTTCGTGGGCTTCGACCAGCAGTTCCTCGGTGACGAGGTACAACAGCGCGACCGTGCCCAGTCCCAGCAGCGCCGCATAGATATTCGCCGGCAGCCCGGCGAACGCCACATTGCCGGCAACGGCCGCGACGCTCAACAGCGCCGCGAGCGCGACCGGCACGACGATCGACAGCAAGCGCCCGATGTCGGCCGCGGCCAGCGCCGCGCTGACCGACAGCGCGAGGAACAGCACCTCGAGCGTCAGCGCGACGGTCAGGATGATGCCGCTTTCGTCGCTTGCGGAAAAAGCGATGCCGAGCACCAGGCCGTCGACGACGAGGTCGATCGCGGTGACGATGATCAGGCTGACCGGCAACCGCGCTGCCTCGAAGCGCGTCTCGATCGCGCCCGACAGCGCGTGGATCGCCAGCATCAGCGCAAGGCCGAGCACGAAGCCGACGACGACCGGAAACAGCGCATGCTCGCGGTCCTGTGGCAGCAGTTCGAGCGCTGCGGCCGCGAACACGATGCCGCCGGTGAAATGCTGAATCACGCTTGACGTTTTTGGCCCAGGCGCGCGCCACGCGGCCGCGAGGGCGCCGAAAAAGGCCGCCAGGATGGGCGGTAACGTGAGCAACGCAAGCTTCGCGGTCGATGTCATGAGGCCTCTCAGCGGTTGGTGTGCCGCAGCGGGAGCTGCGTTGCACAATCGTACGCGCCGGGTGTCGCCTCGGCACGAACCGGGGATTGAATAGCTTGAAGCCGCTTCAGGGTCAAGCGGTTTGATGCGGTCGCACCGGCAAGCCGGCGCGACCGCTCTGGTCAAACCCGCGCGAGGAATTGGTCGAGATCCGAGCAGGTCGTCGATATGCTCGATGCCGTTCGATAGCCGCACAGCTTCTTCTTTCACGCCGGCGTCCGCGAGTTCGGCCGGCGACAGCCCGCGGTGCGCGATCGAGGTTGGAAGCATCGCGAGCGACTTCTATCGTCGATGTTGATGAGCTGCGTGAACGGATTCAGCACGTCGTGGAACTTCGCACTGCCGTCGCGGCCGCCTTTCATGCCGAGTGTCAGACTGCCCCGGCGCGCGGCACAGCAGGTAGATGAATTTCAATTGATGAACTATCCAATATCAGATTTGGGCCGATAATTAACATTATCTGTCCAGCGACATTTTTGACTTAAACTGGCGTGCATGAAAACGCGTGAGACCGAACCCATCGCCTTTCCTGACGATGCCGAACTGGCCGCGCTGCGTGCCTGGTACGCCGGGCTCGGCGCTCGAGCGGCAGTCGCCCGCTATCTGGGCGACCGCAAGGCGCCAGGGGCCTCCGCGCGAGGCGTACTCGGCCGCATCCGGCGCGCGCTGGTCGCGTTCGCGACGAGCCGTCACCGGGTCGATCTGGCGGAAGCCTTCGGCGAGCGGTCCGCCGCGTCGGCCGACACCGTTGCGCGCGCGATCGAGACGTTGCGCAGCCTGCCAGCACCCGTGCCGCACATCGCCGACGAGATTGACCAATGGTTGCCGCCGCGCGCGGTGGCCGCGCTGCGGGCGCATGGCATCCGGACGCTGGCCGAGCTGACCGTGCGGATTCCGCGCCGGCGCCGCTGGTGGATCGCGATTGCAGGTCTCGGCGTCGCCAGTGCGCGCCGAGTGGAGGCGTTCTTTGCTGCCCATCCGGCGCTGACCGAACGGGCGCGGGCGCTGATCGTCGCGGCACCGGCCGGGGACATCGTGCCGTGGGAGCAGTTGCGTGTGCCGCACGAAGTCGACGGCTCGCACGGACAGTTCCGCGCACCGCGGGCCGCCTGCCTGCTCAATGCATCCAACGACTACGAGGCAGTCCAGTCCTGGCTGTCGCTACACGAATCGGCCGCCACCCAGCGCGCTTACCGCAAGGAAGCGGAGCGGCTGATCTTGTGGGCGATTGTCGAGCGCGGCCGCGCGCTGTCGTCGCTCACCACCGACGACGCGATTGCGTACCGGGCATTCCTGCGCCGCCCGACACCGCGCGAACGGTGGGTCGGGCCGTCGCGGCCGCGGCACAGTGTCGAATGGCGACCGTTCACCGGCGCGCTCGCGCCCCGATCAGCGGCATACGCCCTGAACGTGCTGTCGGCGCTGTTTCGATGGCTGATCGAGCAGCGCTACGTGCTCGCGAATCCGTTTGCGGGAGTGAAGGTCAAGAACCATGCGCCGCGCGCCGGATTGGACGTGTCGCGCGGCTTCTCCGAGGGCGAGTGGTTGCTGATCCGCACGCTGGCCGACGGCCTGGAATGGTCGTATGGCTGGAGTGTGCCGGCCGCTCAGCGCTTGCGGTTCCTGCTGGACTTCGGCTACGCAACCGGCTTGCGCGCGAGCGAACTGGTCGGCGCGACGCTCGCCGACATTCGCCGGGACGAACACGGCGATCACTGGCTGCACGTGCTCGGTAAGGGCGGAAGACGTGGGAAGGTGACGTTGCCGGCGCTGGCCCGGACGGCGCTCGACCAGTATCTCGTGCAGCGGAGCCTGCCGGTCACGCCCGCGCGCTGGAGCCCGGCGACGCCGCTCGTCGCGAGTCTCGACGAGGACGGCGCACGCATCGAAAGCACGCGGCTTTGGCGGGTGTTGAGACGGTTCTTCGTGCTGGTCGCCGATGCGATCCAGGACGAGCGGCCCGCGACCGCGGAGAAGTTGCGCCGCGCGAGCCCGCATTGGATGCGCCACACGCACGCGTCACACGCGCTGGCGCGGGGCGCCGAGCTGATCATGGTGCGCGACAATCTACGCCACGCGTCGATCTCGACAACGTCGACCTATCTGCACAGCGATGAAGTGCAGCGGGCTCGGCAGTTCGATCAGGCTTTTGCTCCGCGGAAATGAGCGGCGAGCCACAGAGAGCCGCGTTAAAGCGCCAGATTTTGCACCTGAAGGGCGCAATTCCGCGAAATCGATGGTTTCATAAGCTTATGATTTTTAGGTGAATTTTTAGATAAACCGCCAGATTTTGCACGAAAAGGACGATTGCCCCTAATCGAGCGTGCAGGTTTCGGTATCGAGCGGATCGGTACCGGATATGCGCCAGGACCTCGATGCTTTACTTACCTTTACGAAGGCATCGCACGGAAGCCCTAAGAACAGGTAATCAGGACCGATCGAACATCGGCGTGATATCGGCGCCGGGCACCGTAGGTATCCGCCATCCATTGACCGCGAAACACCACCTTCCAAACTGATCACGTTCGCCGAAACGGCTGATCATCGTCACCGAAATCCGCAATGTACTTGCAGACGAAGCCGCCGATCGATCCGTCGGGCTTGAAGCGCTGGCGCAAGCGGCTGGGCGAAGCCGGCGTCGAAGAACTGCTGGCCGAGACGATCGGAGTAGCCAAACGGGCCCAAGTCGTCAAGAGCTCGAGTCCGAAGTGCGTGATCGTCGACACGACAGTGATGGAGAAGGCGATCGCGCATACCCCCGGAAGTTGAGTGCTTGGCGAAGGGCAAGGCACGCAAACCGTATGAGTTCGGCGTGAAGGTGTCGATCACGACCACGCACAAGGAAGGTTTGGTGGTGGGCGCGCTCGATGCCAGGTAACCCGTGCGACGGACATACGCTGGCCGAAGCACTGGAACAGGCGGCAATCCTGAGCGACGTCCAACCGGAGATCGCCGTCGCCGTCCGAGGCTACAAGGGAGTCGCCATTGACGGCGTGAAGATCTATCACCCGGGTTTGCGACGAGGCATCACGCGCGGCCTGCGGGCGATGATCCGGCGCCGAAGCGCGATTGAGCCAGCCATCGGGCCCATGAAGGCCGACGGCAAGCTCGATCGAAACTAGCTCAAAGGCGCGCTTGGCGACGCGATTCACGCAGTGCTGTGCCGTGTCTGCCACAATCTGCGGATGATACTGCGCAAGCTGCGGCTATTTTACGCCCCGATTCTCCCCGCTTTGCTCAATTTCAACACTGCTACGCTGTCGCCGGCGTGAGCCTATCTGCGCGACAATACGATTTGTTCAGGGCCGACCACTTAGTCGACAGTGCGCGGCGGATTCTCAGATGCATCATGCACTGGGAATCCGGTCGCGCTTTTAGGCGGGCTGTGCTCGACTCAATATTGAAATGTCCGGCCCAGACCAATCAAAACACGTGCCGCATCGCAACGCGAGTAAGGACTTGATTTGCCGTCGAGGAAGAAGACGCTGCCCCCGTGATATAGGCAGTATTCAGCGGAGCGATGCTATCGGTGCCACCGGACAGATGTTGATACATGCCCTGGACATACAAGTCAGTTCGCTTGGAAAGCTGGTAGTCCACCATCAGGCCGACCTGCTGCCATTTCGGGGATACATTTCCAGCGGTGCTGTTAAAACGTCCGCGAGTATAGTTGTACATTCCTCCGATATATGCATTTTTCGTGAATTGATATTTCGCATTGATCTCAAAATTATCAAATTTCAGCGAATTTGCCAAGTTATCGAAGTTTCCGACATAAACCGAACTCGACGTGTTTTTGAGGTCCGTATGTGAATAGACGAAGCCGATCATCGCGTCGTTCGTAATTTGATAATTGATGCCGGCACCCCAGACACGTTGGCGACCGGCGACGAACGAGGTGTCGTCCGTTGCGAGTGATCCAATCGACGTGCCGCCGGGGTTGTTGATCTGCATGTATGCTGCGGCGATTGAAAGCGGGCCGCCTACATACTGGGCACCGACGCTGTATGCGCGATTGTTGGCAAAACCAGAGGCTTGGTTACTGAACCCGTACAGCCCCCCAAACGAGAAGCCGCCATACGTGTTGCTTGCAAATTTTACCGAATTGTTCAGCCGGAATGAATTGTCGGTGTTGTCGTTATCGAATGGATGGGAAAGGAGATAGCCACCCCAGTTCCCGTTTGCCGTCAGCGGCGCCAAGTAGTCCACTACCGAATCGTATTGACGGCCAAACGTCAATGTCCCCAAGCGATCACTCTGCAAGCCGACGTACGCCTGTCTGCCGAACATCCGTTTCCCTTGGCCTGCAGCGCCAGAGTTGACGTCGAAACCATTTTCCAGTTGGAAGACCGCTTTTGTGCCGCCGCCGAGATCTTCGACTCCTTTGAGGCCCCAACGGCTGCCTTGAGCGAACCCGCTCTGCATCTCGAAGTTGCTGTGACCGCCTACATTGTTCGTGTAGTTGATCCCCTCGTCGATCAAACCGTACAGCGTGACGCTGGACTGCGCGTGCGAAATGTACGGAATAGCCAGTATGCCAATGGCAAGGCTCGACTGGATTACTTTATTCATGCATCCCCCTTTTTCTTGAAGTGTTTCAAATGGATGTGTATGGCGGATAGCCGCGGATGAGGCACGCTTCGCCTTCGTCCAGATCCGAAGGATAAGAGTGCAAAAATTTACGGTTTTTGAAATACTGTAGTGACAGATTCGTGTTGTAGCTATCCTACATTACCGTTGTCGTCGGGGCGATGTTGCGCTTTGCTGGTGCCATCGCGAATGAAGTCCGTCACGAAGTCGATGAACCGGCGGACGCTGCGGGTCATGTATTTGTTGCTTGCGTACAGCATTTGCAGTTTCCGTTGACCGGTGACGACTCGGAATTGGGGTAGGACAGCCTTTAGGGTCTCTGATTCAAGGTCGCGGTGGACAAGCGCATGTGGAAGGCAAGCGATGCCGAGTCCTGCGATCGCCGCGTGGCGAACCATTACAGTGCTCGGCGCGCTCAACGCAGGACGGAGCGACGAGCGATATGGGATACCATCAAATTGAAACTCCCAAACGCGCTCGGTGCTGTCTGCTGCAAGGAGTGTTCGGTGGGACTCGAGATCGCTCGGATGTCGCGGCGTGCCGTGTTGTGCCAGGTAGATTGGGGATGCGACAACCACGTCATAAACTGGTGAGAGGGCGCGGTAGATGAGAGAAGAATCTTTAAGTTGAGTATCGAATGTGAACCAGATGTCAAAGTCGTTCGTAATCAGCTCCGGAATGCGCTCGACCAGTTCGACATCAAAGCTTATGCGAGGCTCTATGAGATTGAAGGCAGCAATGAGGTCGGCAAGAGCGCTCGCGGCAAATGCTTCCGGCGCTAGGATTTTCAATGTCCCGGTTGTTTCCCGGGCGTCGGACGTGACAGTCGATTCGAGGCAATCTAACCTATATAGTAGGTCCTTGCAGCCCTGCCAATATGCATGTCCCGCATCAGTCAGCGAAACATGTCGCGTGGTTCGGTTCAATAGGCGCACCTCTAAGTGCGCCTCCAGGGCAGCGACCCCTCTTGTGACCATCGCACTTGAAACACCCAATTGCCGCGCCGCGACGCCAAAGTTGAGCGTCTCGGCAACTCGAGTGAACATTCGCATTGCGGCTATCTGATTCATAATCACCAGCGAGACATGAATACGTAAGCATGATGACCTAGTGGCGACAGCTGGATGGCGTGCAAATTACAAGATTGTCATTTTGTGCGAGCCGGGCCAGAATCGTCGACCACATGACGGAACTAATGTTCGTCTGGCTTCGCCACGCGAAACCGGTGGCAATTCGGTCGGTCGTCTAAGGAACGATACAAGTGGAATGAGGAGCGCACGGTGACAGATCAACACAGCGGAATTGGGTCGCCTCACAAACCGACATCGGATTCGCATCAGACTGATATCAATAGCGTTCCGAGTCACGAGGCCGCAGACCAAACACATGATCCCCGTACGCACCACCACGGGCACGAACATGCTGCTCGCGCGGATGAGCATGTGGAGTCTCGAGACCCAGTGTGCGGGATGACGGTCACTGAAGACGCTCAGTTTCGCGACAGCTATAAGGGGCACCTCTACCGCTTTTGTGGCGAGCTCTGTCTGGCGAAATTTCAAGCGGCACCGGCCAAATATGTTGTCCCGTCTGCTCCCACGACGGCGGCGGCACCAAGTGGAACACTTTACACTTGCCCAATGCATCCGGAAATACGGCAGGATCATCCAGGCCAATGCCCGAAATGCGGCATGACGCTTGAACCGGTTCTCCCGAATCTTGAGGAAGGCGAAAACCCTGAGAGGAGCGATTTCCGGCGCCGATTTTGGTGGACGCTTCCGCTGACGCTCATTGTGTTCGTGTTGGCGATGTTTGGCCATCGTCTGGATTGGATGCCAGCGACCATCCAATCGTGGATCGAACTTGCACTGTCGGCACCCGTCGTGCTGTGGGCGGGATTTCCGTTTTTCGAGAGGTGTATCCAGTCCCTTGTCCACCGTAGTCCGAACATGTGGACGCTGATCGGCCTGGGGACGGGCGCAGCCTTTATCTACAGCGTGATCGCAACCGCTCTTCCGAGCGCCTTTCCAGCAACGTTCACTGCCCACGGCAGGATCGGCGTCTATTTCGAGGCTGCAGCTGTCATTATTTCGCTGACTCTGTTCGGCCAAATACTCGAACTTAGCGCGCGTGCGCAAACGTCCGCTGCGATCAAGGCGATATTGGGACTGGCCCCGAAGACCGCGCGGCGTCTTCGTGCCGACGGCATGGAAGACGACGTGCCACTGTCTGATGTGCACGTGGGAGACCTACTCCGGGTTCGCCCTGGCGAAAAAGTTCCGGTAGACGGTGTCGTGACCGATGGGTCCAGCTCGCTTGACGAGTCGATGATTACAGGGGAACCCATTCCAGTCACGAAGCACGTGGGTGACCATGTCATTGGCGCGACCATGAACACTTCCGGCAGCCTTGTCATCCGATCCGAGAGGGTTGGCTCGCAAACCGTCCTTTCGCAAATTGTCCAGATGGTGGCAGAAGCGCAGCGGTCTCGAGCCCCCATGCAGCGCATGGCGGACAAAGTCGCGGGCGCATTTGTCGTCGCGGTCGTCGGTATCGCCCTGCTGACCTTCCTCGCATGGGGCATGTTCGGTCCTGCGCCAAGCTGGGTATTCGGTCTGATCAACGCGGTCGCAGTACTCATCATCGCATGCCCATGCGCTTTGGGTCTTGCGACGCCGATGTCAATCATGGTGGCTAGTGGCAAGGGCGCCTCGAATGGCGTGCTCTTTCGTGATGCCGCGGCGATCGAAAACATGCGTAAAGTTGACGTGCTGATTGTCGACAAGACTGGCACCTTGACCGAAGGGCGGCCTGCATTCGAGTGCGCATTGGGCGTGAACGGGTATACAGACGAAAACGTCTTGAGATTCGCTGCGAGTATCGATCAGGGAAGCGAACATCCACTCGCGTCCGCGATCGTCGCCGCCGCTCGTGCGAGAGGTCTAGCCCTGGATCGCGCCGCAGACTTCGAATCGTCGACGGGTATGGGAGTCAGAGGGAGGATTGGAGCGCATCGACTTGCACTGGGCAATACCGTGTTAATGCAGAGCGAATCGATTTCTGTTCTACCTATTGCCGCTGAGGCAGAGCGACTGCGCACGCAGGGTGCGAGCGTCATGTATCTGGCAATCGACGGTCGCTTGGCGGGGCTCTTGTCGGTGGTAGACCCGATTAAGAGTACGACGCGTGAAGCGCTTGCAACCCTCAGGGCCGACGGTATCCGAGTTGTCATGGCGACGGGGGACGGCTTGAGAACAGCCCAGACCGTCGCTGAAAAGCTTGGAATTGAGGAGTTCCATGGCGAGGTAAAGCCAGCCGATAAGCTCGCGCTGGTGGCGCGTCTTCAGCGAGACGGGCACGTAGTGGGGATGGCCGGGGATGGGATCAATGACGCCCCAGCATTGGCAAAAGCGGATGTTGGGGTGGCCATGGGGACGGGGACGGATGTGGCAATGAATAGCGCACAGGTCACGCTAGTAAAGGGGGACCTGCGTGGCATCGCGCGAGCCAGAGAATTGTCCGATGCAGCCATCGCGAACATGAAGCAAAACCTGGCGTTCGCGTTCGTATATAACGCGTTGGGCGTGCCTTTGGCGGCCGGCGTGCTTTATCCTTTTACGGGGTTGCTACTATCACCGATGATCGCCGCGCTTGCCATGAGTTTGAGTTCAGCTTCAGTCATCATGAATGCGCTGCGTCTGCGTCATTCCAAGATTTAACCGCGCAATGCACGGCTGTGCTTTGGAGGGGGGGAGTATCTATCCGACGCTGACACCATCGTCGTGCGTTATTGAATCAGAGTACAAAACTCTGGTTACGTTCGAGAGGTTGGGGAGTATTCGTTCGTACCCCGCGCCTTAAAGGTTAGCGTGAATGACGTTTTCCCATTTTTGCTGACCACAGTAACATCGCCGTCGTGGAGGTTCATTATAGATTTTACGATTGCAAGGCCGAGGCCAGCATTTTTTGCCGAGCCATGCCTTGCATGGTCGGCACGATAGAATCGTTCAAACACGAAATCGATATGCTCTGGGGGGATCGCTTTCCCGACGTTTTCAACGCAAATCGAAGCTGTTGACGAAGTTTCGTATGATCGAATTGAAATAACGGAATTCGGCGATGCGTGTTCGACCGCATTCGACAGAAGATTCCCAACTGCCCGACGAAAGAGAATGGCATCGGCTGAAATCGTCGCGGCCCCATTGTTCTGCAGTGTCACATCTTTCTCATCTGCCGTGTTCTGAAAGTAAGATATGATTTTCGGGAGTTCCTCGTTTGTTTTAATTTTAACGAGATTGATGTGTTGAGTAGCGTTGTCTGTCCGGGCGAGAAAGAGCATATTTTCAATCATGCGCTGTAGTCGCTCGCATTCTTCAATATTCGACTCAATCAGTGTCTCGTATTCTTCGCTTCGGCGGGGGCGTGAAAGCGTGATTTGAGAGGAGCTGATGATATTGGCCAGCGGAGTACGCATATCGTGCGATAAGTCTGACGAAAATTGCGAGAGGCGCGTGAATGCTCGCTCCAGTCGGTCGAGCATTTTATTAATAGACGATGAAATCTCAACAAGCTCGATCGGACCTCGATCGATGTTTAATCGATCACTCAATCGGTGGGCTTCGATATTCGATGCTTGATGTCCAATATTCTTGATCGGGCGAAGTCCGCGCCTCGTGACGATATATCCCAAAACGGCGACAGCCAAGGCGCCAATTGTTGATGCAATGAACGCATCCATTCGGTAGTCTTGCAATAAGGAATGCCGATCATCTGCGCTCCTTGCGATGATAATAATCACCTTGATGTCGCTGAGTGATGCGGTTCCGTAAATGCATTCCGAAAAGCCAATTCCAGGTGGGAAGCATTCGAATGGCCTATTCGGTTGCTGGCCGTTGATCAGCTTCGAACTCAGACTCACCGATTTGATGTCGGAATGTTGGATCAGTGGGGCACCATCGGGACCGAATACGCCGACAAACAAGCCGGGGTGAGATAAAAGGGTCTCGTGAAAAAAGAGTGAATTTTCCCGTACACCGTCCAGTGAGCCGGATTCTCGTGCAAATTTTGTAAATTGATCTAGTTTTCCAGCGATTTCAATATCGTCACGTTGGTTGAGTTTGGAAGATAGTGCCTGATAAAGATATGCGCCCAGCATTGAGAATATTAGTGCTGCGACGATTGCGAACGCCGCAGTCAGGCGCTTGAGTAAAGAATATTGCGCGGTGCGGCTCATTCCGATCTATTTTCCAGAACGTAGCCCATTCCCCGGACGGTGTGGAGCAACTTCGGTTCGAAGCAGTCAACTTTTGCTCTTAGACGCCGCATGGCCACGTCAACGACGTTCGTGTCGCTATCAAAATTCATATCCCACACTTGAGAGGTAATAAACGCACGGGTCAGAATTTCGCCTTCGCGCTCAGCGAGCAGCTGGAGGAGAGCGAATTCCTGAGCCGTGAGATCGATGCGTGTGCCAGTTCTGCGGACGCGCCGTTTGATGAGATCAATCTCTAGGTCGGCGATTTGCAAAACCTCCCGCCCGTCTTGCTGCGTCCGACGAAGCAACGATCGTATCCGCGCAAGCAATTCCGCGTAAGCGAACGGCTTCGCTAAGTGATCGTCGGCGCCAAGTTCGAGGCCCGCAACCTTGTCCTCGACACTATCGCGTGCGGTCAGGAGCAGAACAGGGGTCTTCTTTGTCTCCCGGAGCCGGCGTAACACTTCGAAGCCATCCATACATGGCAGCATGACGTCAAGGATGAGCAGGTCAAAATGCTCATTCAATGCTAGGAAGAGGCCGTCCTCCCCGTTTGTTGCGGTCGAGACGCCATAGCTTGCCTCCGTGAGACCTTTGCGGAGGTAGGAAAGCATCTTCTCTTCGTCTTCGACAATAAGGATACGCATGATGGTGAGCTGTCTCGTCTCGTAATGCGGCGGTCGAAAAAATGTCTGTCGGCCGGCGCGCTTTGACGAAAGAAGATATCGCCAAACGTGCGGAATTTCCAGACCTTACGTTCATGACAAAATGGTCATCTGGTGGCAATGTGTGTGACTACATGAGGGGGGTAGTCTCCTCATCAACGGTTTGGTAGCGTCAGAGCGCAGTGGCGGCGCAATTGTCTACTCTCAAGGTCGGTGCGCGAGGTCGCGTGTCGTCGTAACCCAAGGCCCGTCCTGCGCGTGCCGACGAGGGGCCACAATCCGATGGGCGTCGTTGAGATGGTTGAGCGAGGTCGCAGGTCGAAACGCCAGCTATGACTCTAGCGCTGAACGTGGGGCTCGCCGCTTGTTGATTTAGAATCCGTGGCTGCCAAGTGGTGAAACTCAAACCAATATCAACTGGATACTGATAGATGCGATCGAATATCAGCAGACGAACCTTCGTGAAAGGCCTAGGCGCAGCCGGCTTGGTCGGCGGTTTGGGGATCTGGCGCCCGCAGGTCTGGGCGATGACAAGCCCGGACCAGCCTCGCGTGCAGGCGGGTAACGACTTCGATCTGTCCATCTCCGAAGCGCCGATCAATATTACCGGCCGGGCGCGAACTGCCACGATGATCAATGGGACGTTGCCCGGTCCTGTTCTGCGGTGGAAGGAAGGTGACGTCGTTACCTTACGCGTTGCGAATCGTATGTCCGATCAAACTTCGATTCACTGGCACGGGATTATCGTGCCTGCCAACATGGACGGCGTGCCAGGACTGAGTTTCAACGGAATCGACCCCGGCGAGACCTATACCTATCGCTTCAAAGTAAAGCAGCACGGAACTTACTGGTATCACAGCCACTCGTCGTTGCAAGAGCAAACCGGTGTGTATGGTCCGCTCGTGATCGATCCGAAGGATCCTGAGCCATTTAAGTACGATCGCGACTACGTGGTCATGCTCTCGGATTGGACCGACGAGAACCCTAAGCGCGTAAAAGCCAAGCTCAAGAAGCAATCGAATTACTACAACTTCCATCAACGAACGTTCGGGGATTTCATCCGAGACGTCAAGAAGGACGGTCTGAGCGCGACCATCGCTGACCGGAAGATGTGGGCTGAAATGCGCATGAGTCCTACCGACCTCGGCGACGTCAGCGCGTACACCTACACCTATCTCGCCAATGGGCTTGCGCCGAATGGAAACTGGACGGGAATCTTCCGTCCTGGCGAGCGAGTGCGCCTTCGTTTCATCAATGCTTCCGCGATGACCTATTTCGATGTCCGTATCCCCGGGCTGCGAATGACAGTGGTTGCCGCTGACGGCCAACCGGTCAAACCCGTCAGCGTCGACGAGTTTCGTATCGCAGTGGCCGAGACCTATGACGTCATTGTGGAGCCGACCTCCGAACCGGCGTACACCATCTTCGCGCAATCGATGGACCGGACGGGCTACGCGAGAGCGACGTTGGCTGTGCGCCAGGGCCTCTCGGCGCCGGTTCCGATGCTTGATCCTCGTCCGTTGGTTACGATGGACGATATGGGGATGGGGGGTATGGCAGGAATGGACCATGGCTCCATGGGGGGCATGACTGGAATGGACCATGGGTCGATGCAAGGTATGTCCGGAATGTCAGGCATGAGTGATGACTCGATGCAGGGTATGAGTAGCATGTCGGGGATGGACCACGGTTCTATGCAAGGCATGAGCGGCATGTCCGGAATGGATGGCGGTGCAATGAAGGGCATGGGTGATATGTCCGGCATGGATCATGGTTCGATGCAAAGCATGTCCGGGATGGACCACGGCTCCATGCAAGGCATGAGCGGCATGTCCGGAATGGATGGCGGTGCAACGAAGGGCATGGACGATATGCAGGGAATGAGCCACGCATCCATGTCCGGCATGAATCACGGTTCAATGCAGGGCATGGGCGCAATGCAGTCCCATCCTGCGACGGAAAATGGTAATCCGCTCGTCGATGCGCAAGCAATGAGCCCAACCCCGCGGCTTGACGATCCTGGCATCGGTTTGCGAAACAATGGTCGGCGGGTGCTGACATACTCCGATCTGCGAAGTACGTTTGCGGATCCAGACGGCCGCGAACCTGCTCGAACGATCGAATTGCATTTGACCGGCCATATGGAGAAATTTGTCTGGTCGTTCAATGGCGTCAAGTTCGGAGATTCTCAGCCCATTCGTCTCAAGTATGGTGAGCGGGTCCGGTTGGTGTTGGTTAACGACACGATGATGACTCATCCGATACATCTGCACGGTATGTGGAGCGATCTCGAAGACGACCAAGGTCGTTTCATGGTCCGCAAGCACACCATCGATATCGCGCCTGGCTCCAAGCGTAGCTATCGCGTCACAGCCGACGCGCTTGGTCGTTGGGCCTACCATTGCCACCTTCTTTTCCACATGGAGACTGGCATGTTCCGCGAAGTGGCTGTAGAGGAGTGAGGGCTCTCATGTTCGAAAAAAAGCAATATGGGAAATTTGCCGCCACGGCCGCGACCGTAATGTTTGTCACCATGGCGCCCGTATCGGCAATGGCCGAGTCCTCAGGATCGAATCAATCGGCAGGAGTGGGGGAGCCGACCATGCAACCGATGGAGTCCTCGCCGAAAAGCGTGCCATCGCCGGTACCGCCATTGACGGATGAAGACCGTAAAGCGGTCTTCACCGGCGGCCACTTGCATGATATGGGCGATAAGGAGATCAACTATCTGTTCCTGCTCGATAACCTCGAGTGGCAGAACGGCAGCGATGGCGGTGTTCTGAACTGGAATGGAACCGGGTGGGTCGGAGGTGACGTCGATCGTCTCTGGTTGCGGTCGGAAGGGAAACGGACAACGAAGGGACTTGAAGACGCCGAAGTTCAAGCGCTTTGGGGGCACTCGATCGGCCCTTGGTGGGATGTGGTTGGAGGAGTTCGCCATAACTTCAAGCCGGGAAGGTCGCAAACGTGGGCGGCTGTTGGTATTCAGGGACTCGCGCTCTACAACTTCGAAACGCAAGCCACTGCGTTCGTCGGACAGAGTGGACAAACGTCGATGCGCCTCGAAGGGACCTACGATTTCCTGATCACAAATCGCCTGATTCTTCAGCCGTCGCTGGAACTCAACATATATGGAAAAAGCGATGCAGCAAGAGAGCAGGGGGCTGGTTTGGCGAACAGTTCCTTGGGTTTGCGTTTGCGATATGAGGTCGATCGTCAGTTTGCGCCATACATTGGCATTACCTGGGATCGTTCATACGGCAACACCGCGCGCTTTGTTGAGCACGAGGGCGGGCGCCGGAACGAGGTGTCGTTCGTGGCCGGCGTACGTGTGTGGTTCTGAAACGCAGAAGCTTGCTTGCCGTACGGTGATTGAAAGTAGGGCAACAAGATAACTATCACTATTTACTTGAAAGGGAGATTTACTATGTCGCTCCAACGTTTTGTTTCGAGAACTTTCGTCGCTGCTGCTGGCCTCGTAGTCGCAACGGCTGCATTTGCTCACCCGAAACTGCTCTCGTCGACGCCGCAGGACAACACTGAAGGCTCCGCACCTCAGAAGATCGAACTTCACTTTTCGGAGAATCTGATGACTCAGTTCTCCGGTGCGGGCCTTGTGATGACGAGCATGCCGGGGATGACGGACCATTCCGCCATGAAGATCGCAGCCAAGGTTTCCGGAAGCGATGATCCCAAGACGATGGTGATTACTCCTGCTCAACCGCTCACGGCCGGTACGTATCGAGTCGACTGGCGCGCCGTGTCGTCCGACACGCACCCGATCACCGGGAAGATCACGTTTATTGTGAAGTGAATATTATGGACAGCTGGGTAAACATCGCAATTCGGTTCATTCTTTACATGGACCTGATGCTGCTCTTTGGCCTCCCGCTTTTTGGTCTGTATGCCTTGCAGCATCACGAGCGTCGATCCCTGCACATCACGAGACAATTTTCCGCCATCCTCGGCGGAGCGGCCGTAGTCGGGATTGTGATGTCCTTACTCAGCATGCTCGTACTGGCAAAGATGATGACGGGCGCGGAAGATTATTTCAGCGTGAGTCGGCACGCTTTTGAGATGATTGTGTCTGGCACGGCGTTGGGCGCAGCATGGGTCCTTCGACTCGTCGCACTCAGTGTCGCCCTCGTAGTCACGCCGCTTTTGGTGCGTCGCCCGACGTACGGATTCGCGATCACCGCCAGTGCCGGATTGATCGCGTTGGCCACCTTGGCTTGGGGTGGTCATGGGGCAATGGACAGCGGTGGCAAAGGTGTGCTTCATCTGTCGGCCGACATTCTTCATCTTGCTGCCGCGGGCGGATGGGTGGGCGCCTTGACGGCCTTTGTATTGCTGCTTCGCGTAAACCATGCATCACCGAATCAACAATTCGAGCTTTTGCAAAGGACATTGGCCGGCTTTGCCGCGATTGGGACAATGATCGTTCTGACGCTCACCGCAACCGGGCTGATCAACTACGGCATGATCTCCGGACTCACACTTAGTGGTTTGACATCGACGTTGTACGGCCAGCTCTTGTTGACTAAGCTGGGGTTTTTCGCTTTGATGCTCGCGCTTGCTGGGGCGAATCGCTTTCACTTGACGCCACGTCTCGAAGAGAAAATGCGAATCGGAGATCATGTTGGTGCAATAGCTGCTTTGCGCAAGAGCTTGTTGATCGAGTCGGGTGCGGCGACGGCGATCCTCCTGTTAGTCTCTGTACTCGGCCTCCAAAGTCCGCAATAAGGTTTTCCTCCTATTGGGCGAAGGCTCGCGAGCTCGCTCAAATTTTGCCCCCTTAATCGAATTAAAACACAACGGCGTCCATATATATGAGCGCCGTTAATCGCATTCAAGAATTGGGGCCATGGAAACAATCCTCAATGGCGCTCAGATTTCAGAATCTTAATCTATCAGCCATGCATTCGTCGGGTGCGTTGCGTAGTATTCATTTGTAGTTCCCTGACATGGAGGATTGTATGAAAATCGCAACTATCTTGATCGCAGTCGCCAGCTTTGCGACGATTTACCCTGCGTTCGCTGATTCCGGTATGTCACAAGACAGCGGTGTCGGATACTCGAGTGCCGCGAATAGCCAATCGGGAAACCCGGTGCGCGGAAAAACGAGGGCGGAAGTATACGCGGAGCTGATTCAGGCCCAAAAGGACGGTCTAATCCCGAGTAGCAAATCGGATTATCCGCCGAGCGAAGCAACTATCCAGAGAAATCGCGAGCTTTATCGGTTGGGACGTTTTTCGTCAAACTAAATGATGCTGTAAATCCGTGGATCGGTGGTACTTGCATATGGCTATTTGGGAATTGTGGTGATACGAAAAGGCATCTCTTGCAAGTACGCCGATCGAAGTGAATTTGCTTTTATTCCGCTCAGGTGGCTCCCAAAACGAGATTTGCGATGCAATTGAAGGCCTGGAGGAGATATGAAGACTTTTCGCCACAAGTACATGCTGTTGGCGAGCTGCATCACGTTGCTGCTTTCCGCTTGTGCAGCAAGGAGTGTGACCGCCGAATCTGGAAAGGTCAGCCAAGCCGAGGAGAGCTCGAAAATTCAGGTGCCGAAATCGTACCCTTGTCAAAATCTTCACGTCAAGACCGGAAATTGCCCGCCTCGGTAACTCCGGATAGGGCTGATGATGTTCGGCAGATACGTGACGTCCCGGGATGCCGCTGAACAGATTTTTTGAATCGGTATGGTGGAAGAAATGAAGACTTCAAGATTGCTAGTTATGCTTGGTGTGCTTTCTATCTCGGCTGCCGCATTTGCGAATGGCATGCCGGAAAGCAAGTACAATGAACTTCAAAAGCATGTAAGGACCGAATCGACGCGAGATCCTTATCTGCGGTCACATCAGGATAGGACTCAATCGACATTTTCAAAACATGCTGTCGGTGTTTATAGGAAAAAATAATATGACCGACCATCCCGCGCCGTGATCTTGCTTCTCTCCGTGCCCCTCCAACCTTTCCAGTCTTGAATCGGGTGTGCTCGTCTACTCCAAACATATCAAGGAATGTGGTAAATTTTGCGAGGTTGGATTCTATGCGGTCTTTTTTGCGGCCTCATCTGCGTTCCATCGTGTTTGCGTTGCGCTGTATGTGACAAAGATGTAATGCTGCTGCCACGCTGCAATTGGGTGAATTCCTGCATGCTTGTGACCATTGCGATCACGCGGGTTTTGATGCAGAACGGAAGGCCCTCGGATCGTTCAAGTTAATTGCCTGGGAGATTGAAATGAAAGAGATAGCAGCTTTTGTAGCCCTGACCATCGCGCTCGTTTCGAGTTTGATCGCTGCACCGGCATTCGCCGATGCGGACCACAAGTATCCGCAATTGCCGAGCGTAGCCGCGAGCGCCAACGCACAAGCAGCTGGTGCCACGGTGCGGAAGGAATATGGGCAGGACGGCTATGGCAACGACGCCACGAGCGCCGCGCAAAGCGGTGTGCGCTCGGCTTCCGAATCGTTCATGATCAACGACCGCTCGCTATACCGCAATCCGTGATCTTCACCGTCCACGCAGGTGAGCCATCCCACGTCGTCCTCACCCTAGCGTCTAAGCGAGAAAGGCGCTAACCGTGTGGCTCACCTTTTATGCCCCGGGCAGTATTGTCCGGGGCACTTTTTTTTGCGAATCATTGCGGGCTAGTGGAGCGGACGCCAACTTGTACTTCGCGACGTGCCGAAGCCTGTTCGTTTGGTAGAAAGTGCGAGTAGACTCGTGAGCCGAGTTCTCCAATTTGCCTGGTGAGTCCGGTATGCAATTCATCCTTCAAGTCGCTTGTGCCGCCACTGTCGCTTTGGCAGCGACACATTCTGTCTTGGCGCAGACGTCTCAGACGATTCAACTAGAGGACTTGACCTGGACCGAACTGCGTGATCAGATCCACGCCGGCAAGACCACTATCGTCGTTCCCATCGGCGGAACTGAGCAAAGCGGGCCGTAGTCGCGCTTGGCAAGCACAACGCGCGCGTCGGGGTGCTATCTCGGCGCATCGCGGAGGGTCTCGGCAACGCGCTCGTCGCCCCCGTGATTGCCTACGTTCCAGAGGGCGGCTATGCGCCACCCACGTCCCACATGCGCTTTCCCGGTACGATTACGGTGCCTGACGACGTATTTGAAAGGACCCTAGAGTCCGCCGCTCACAGTTTCAAAATTCACGGCTTCGTGAATATCGTTTTTCTCGGGGACCATGGCGGCTATCAGGACGACATCAAATGCGTGGTAGCGCGACTTAATAGGCCCTGGACGCATGTCGTTATACAGAAGTGCCGGCGTCACCGTCATCGCGTAATAAGCGCATGGTTTCCGCGGCGATATGAACTTTCGTGAGTCCCTTCCAGATCGTCTCAGCGCCGGGTTCGCCGTCGCTCTTGCGAGCGAGGAATCCACCGAGACGCGCGACCAAGCGCAGCACTTCGTTGAGCTTGGGTTGCGCAGATCGAGGCGTTTTCGTAAGCAGGTACGCAGCCCGAATTTCATCGGGATCGAAGAACAGACGCGCGTCCAAATCAGGGCAGGTGCGCCCCAGCCGCATCAGATAGGTCACGCGCCAAGCCACCACAAGGAACAGCGCCAACGCGCGCTCAAGTGTATGCGGTCTTTTAACGACACCCATCAGAGGTTGGGAGTGGCAGGCATGCTCCATGGCATGAGGGCCGCGTAGTCGTCGGCGGTTGCAGCGAGAGGCAGCTTCGTGAACAGCCAGACGAGGTAGCGATACGGTTCGATGCCGTTCGCCTTGTACGTCTCGACGAGGGAGTACAGATTGGCGCTGGCCTGCGCGCCGGCGACAGTGTCGGAGAACAGCCAGCCTTTGCGGCCGACGACGAACGGTCTGATCGCGTTTTCACACAGGTTGTTCGAGAGTGGCCAGTTGCCGTTCTCGATGTAGCGGACCAGCTTGGGCCATTGCCCGCTCATGTATTGCAGCGCCTTGCCGAGCAGACTCGACGGCACGACGGCGGGCAGATGCTCGACCATCATGCGTTCGACGAGGGAGAGCACTCGGGCGCTGTATCGGGTACGCAATCGCTGCCGGCGTTCAGGCGTCCACTTCGCGCTTCGCGCCTCGGCCGTGAACAGCTTGCCGATCAGCTTAACGAAGCGCGTGGCCAGCAGATCCGATGAGCGTGCCGCTTTCGGCACCGACTCCTCGGCCTTGATGAAGCCGCGGCGTACATGCGCCCAGCATCCGAGATGCACGAGCTGGTGATCGTGGGCGATGCCGTTATAGAGTTCGTACCCGTCCGTCATCAGCACAGTGTCGGGCTGCACGCCGGCATAGAGCTTCTGCGCATGTTGGGCACCACGTCCCGGCGAGTACGAGAACATCCGCACGGGCGGCCCTGAGCCGTTGACCTGCGCCCACAGGTAGCTCTTTGCCTGCGGCCTTCGTCCCGGTTCCTTCAGCACCTGGAACGTTGTCTCGTCGCCGTAGATCAGGTCGGATTCGAGCAGCGCGTCACGCATCAGGTTGATCACCGGCTGCGTAGCAAGCCCCACTCGCACCACGCTAGCGGCCAGCGTGTTCGACAAGATGTCGCCGCCGAAGCGACGCAGCAGCGTGGCCTGGCGATACAGTGGCATGCCGTATTGGTACTTGCCAGTGATGATCCACGCCAGCGCGGATTCCGTGAGCAGCCCGCGAGGGATGATGCGCGTCGGCGCTGGCGTGACCTTAATGCCGAGATCACAGCAAGGGCAGGCGTACTTGACCCGCTGGTGCTGAACGACGCGCACTTGCTCGGGAATCACGTCGAGCTGTTCGCTCGTTTCTACGCCAATCTCGACGAGGGCGTGGCCGTCGTGCGCGCAGAATCGTTCAGCTTCTGGCAACTCGTGCCGCACGACCTCGCGCGGCAGGCTCGGATTGAGTGGTTTGCGCCCGCGCTTGCCGCGCGTGTGGGCGGCGACCGAGGTGCCGGGCACGTCTTCACGCGCGGGCGCGTCGGCAGTCGCCGCCAATGCCTCTGCTTCGTTGAACAGGCCGAGCTGGTCGGCATGGCGCGCCTCGCTCGATGCACCGAACAGTTCGTGCTTGTAGGCCCGCAGCTTCTCTTCGGCCAGATCGCGCTGGGCCGTCACGAGTCGAAGCTCACCGCGCAGCGCATCGCGTTCGGCGAGCAGTGCCTGGTATTCCTCAACACTCGGCATGACGGGGCTGTTCGGCATGGCCGATTAGACCATGTCACCCGCGCGGTGTTCAGCTCATCCGCGCGTAATATCGCTGGGGATGCTTCTGGATCACGGCCAGGTCGATGCCGTCGAGCAGCCAGTGCAATTGCTCGGCGCTGAGCGTGATTGTGTCGCCTCCGTTCGGCCAGATGAAGCGATCGGCTTCGAGTCGCTTGAGCAGCAACCAGAAGCCGTTGCCGCCCCAGCCGAGAATCTTGATTCGATCGCGCCGGCGGTTGCCGAAGACGAACAGCGCCGAGGTCATCGGGTTCAGGCGCATCGCCTGTTCGACCAGGATCGACAGTCCGTTGATGCCCATGCGGAAGTCGACTGGATCGCGATGCAGATAAACCTTCAGCCCTTCGTCGAACCGGAACATGGCAGCCTCCCGAGCATTTGCACAACGGCCGTCAGTTCATCGAAGTTCGCCGGGCCCAATTCTAAGGAAACGCCGTTTGGCAGGTGCACATTCAGTGAGAATGCCGCAGCCAATTTAGTCGGAGTGGGAGCAACCGCGGAGGTGACGACCTGCATAAAGGCTGATTCCTCATGCACGGAAGCCGCCGGCAGCTCGACGCGAGCCTCTCGTGACGGCTCCGTCACGGAGCTGACTATCTCGCCCGCGGCTTGTTCGCGCTGATACTTGGAAATCCACGTCCGAACGAGGTTTGGATTGACGTCGTGCTCCATGGCCGTCCGCGCGATCGACACCCCGGGCTTCAGACACGCCTGTATCAATTCGCGCTTTGCATCCTCGTCGTACTTACGCCGTCCGTCTCGCTTGCGATCGACCACCAATCGGCTCTGCAAACCTCCGCGTTGCTCGTTCATGCACACCTGTCCACGCTCATTGAACATGGACACGTAGCCTCGGTGAATCAGCCTCGCCGTGCAATGGCGTCAATCAAAGAGCGCTTACGCTCAAGTCGCTCAATCGTGCCCAACTGCAGTTCTTCGACCTGACAGCCGTTCTTCAGAACGTTGAACAGGATTTCGATTTCCCATCTGGCCCGATACCACTCGATCAATTCCGTCGCTTCATCCAGCGTGGTCGCCGTACGGTTAGTCAGCAAGCGCCATTCGATCGGCTTCACACCGGCTGGTGCGTCAAACTCGCGCGCGACCAGGCACGTTGCAGCGACGCTTTTGCCCTTGCTCGCAGGCAACTGCACGCGCCGCAGCCACAGGCGCTGGCGCACCGTGCGCGCTTTCACACCTTGGCGCGCGGCCATCGGGAAGGCGATTTCGCCCACCGCTTCGTCGTGCGTGGCGTACTCCCACAACTTATCGCCTTCGGGCAGGCTGCGGTTATGCGCGGCACGTACCAGCCAGTCGGCCGGGTTGCCCAACGCGTCGGCGCGCTCCATCAACGCCATCAAATCCGCTTCGCGGTCGGCCACATACAGCAGACGGGTCGAGGACATATCCGGCGCCATCTCGGCGATGCGCTCGTAGCCTTCGATCCAACGCAAACTTTCCTTCGGGCCACCACGTCGGCCCGAGTCGTCCTTCTTCTCGCGGGCCCACATCCATACGTCAAGGATGCCCAACGGCTCGCGCTGCGGCGTCACCGCATAGGTCGGATGAACAAACATCCCGCGCTGCGCCTCATACGTCAGCGGCCCCAATCCGAGCGCATCCTGACCATTGAAATCAAGCTCGGTGGTGTCTTGAAGACAGAGCACAACCTGATGCGTTTGCATCCGCTTTTGCGTCTGCTGCCAATGCGGCTCCAGAATCGCATGCCACTGGACCTTCTCGTTATCGAAGAAGCGGTACGCCGCTATCGTTTCGCCCCAACCGTGACATGCCTGCGGCACGCTGGCCGTCGGGTCCGCCGCCATCCTTTCCATCAAAAGCCTCGCTCGCTTGTTCAGGCGCGCGTCGCCAAGGTCCAGTTGCTCGAATTCCGTTTGTGTCCAGGGCGTCGATTCGGTGACCAAGGCATCCGCTCAAAAGCGGAGAGTAGACGCGATCCGCCGACAGTTTACAAGCGCCGCTCTATGTCATTGAAAGTAAACGGGCTTCGTCGCCGTCGCCGAACAACGAGGACGTTGTGTATAACGACATGCCCTGGACGGGGTCACGCGCGCGTGCGTTCGTCCCATCAGAATATTATGCGTCGAGTTTTGACGGCTACGCGCAGATTTTGCGCGAGCGTCGCGTGCGAAGCGACGAGATCGGTACGCACGCCGGACTCGCGGACACATCATTGCAACTGGCGGTTGTTCCGCAAATGGTGCGTGTCGAAGAACTGCGCAACGCGGCTAAACCCGGGGTTGCGGATGGAGTCTATGGCGGCGACCCGCGTCACGCAAGCTCGGAGTTCGGGCAGCTCGGCGTTGAAGCAATTGTCGCCCACACCGTCAAGGCGATCAACACCCAACCTGGGCGCTACTCCCTTGGGGACACTGGTAATATCCGCTAATGCCATGCAACAGTACAGTACGCTCAATACTTGGCAAGTTGATCATGTCCGGTACTGGATAGTTTCCGCCGATATACCCATTCAATTAAGGAGGAGTTTGTATGAAAAAGCCTTTGAAGGTCGGATCGATTTCACACGCAAGGCGATCAGTCGTGGCCGGGTTGGCACTTTTGCCCGTCATAGCGTTTTCGCAGGAGACTGCTGGCAAGCCTGTCGTGCAAGTATGGAAGACACCAACCTGCGGTTGCTGCGAAGACTGGGTATCACATCTCAAGAACAACGGCTTCAAGGTGGCCGTGCAAAATGTCGACGATACAGTCGAGGCAAGACGTAAAGCAGGCATGCCTGATCGCTACGCTTCGTGCCATACGGGTATCGTGCAGGGATATGCTATCGAAGGACATGTTCCGGCTCGTGAAATCAAGCGCCTTCTGCGCGAGCGACCGAAAGCAATCGGATTGGCTGTACCTTCCATGCCGATTGGGGCTCCTGGTATGGACGGGCCGGCATATAACGGACGCCACTTGCCGTACAACGTCATGTTGGTGAGTCGCGATGGACAAACCAGCATATTCCAATCGTACAGATGAGATGCCGTGCCTCTGCGGCCGCGGATGCTATCACTGGTGGAATCGATTCGCCTGATTGATAGTCGATGGCGGTAAAATCCGCGCTTTTCGGGCGGCCCCAAGGTGTAGCGATGCGGCTTGGTGATTAGTGTGATCGCAACTAATCGTTCGTCGCGATCCGATTAAGTTTTGGGGCGAGCACGTAGAAAACCATCGGATAGATTAGTACGAGCCGTCGATCGCGCGCTCAGAGAATAGCGAAGCGCCCACTCTCGAAGCGGTGCGCAACGGCGATCGTGACGCGCGATGCCGTCACGGACGAATCCCGAGCCGAGGCCTTTGGCGCGGCAACGCAGCCGGCGACTGCCTGAACGATGGCCGACCGTTCCCTGCAGCAGCTGGCACAGATGCCGTTGCGCAGCTACAGCCGTACCGAATTCACAGCTTTGCGCGCGCGCGTTCAAGGCCTGGCGATCGAGATGATCGAGCGGCTGTCCTTCGATCGCGATGCGGATGAGCGGGCCGACGTCGCGCAGCGCTGCGTACGATGCGCGACGACTTGGTCGCGGCTGCGCTGCGCGACGGTTCGCCGGTGCTGAAGTCGCAGCTGCAGGCGACGATAGAGAAATGCGGTGAGGCGCGCCTGACGCTGATGTCGCTGCAGATGATCGAGCAGGTGGCCGGAACGCATTCCGACGTCGAGGTACAGGAGCGTCGACTTCATGCCGAAAGCCCGCACCAGGCAACGGCCGCCTTCAGGCGGTCGTTGGTATCTGGCGCGCGATCTGGTGAATAAGTATGGCGGGTGGCCGACAGTATGGGACGTTTCCGGGACTGAAGCCGAAGTTCTCGACGCGCTTGAGCGTTACCTTAAAATGTGCAAAATGTCGACGTTAGTATCTGTTATGTAAAATCATTCGGATTGCTATCAAATAAGGTGAGCGCCAATGGAATTGGAACCTCGGAGCATTCTCGCGCCCGGAACAGGTCTGCTAGAGATCTTGGGATGCGGGATTGCTTGGATCGCCGTTGTCGCAGCACTTATCTATCTTTTCGGAAGGTTGAATAAGACTGCGGGGGTAACTGCGGGGATTGTCGGTATGGTCGGCGGCTGCGCGATACTGATCCTGCACTTCATACAGTGATACGTTGAGAATCGCGCAACGTCCAATATGCTGTATTACCCGCCGGACGCAGCAAGCAACCGCTTTTTGCTTCCGACGGCCGTTGAATAGGGAGCACTGACGATGTCGTTACTAGCCGGATGGTTTTTCGAGGGAGCGATGCTGCGCCACACGCCGTCGCTCACGGACCTTGCTGTTTGGGAAATCGCGTCCGGGGGAAGTTCGAAATCGCCGGCAACGCGCGAGCAACCAGACGGGCTCCAAATGACAAGGAGGCGCACGCTCGCAGTTGCTGTCAATGGTCGGAACATGATCCTCCGAGGTGACCTCGATCGTCTCCCCGGGCAGGGGGAGTCCGTCCGCATGCTGGGCCTCCTCTATGCACGCCCGGACAGCGCGGCGGCCGAATTCGGAGGAACGAGGTGGTACGAGATCCGCCGTGACGGCGATTCGTACCGTGCTACCCCGACTTAAGACGCAGGCGACTTGGCCTCTAGAGTTGCAGTACCGTTCGTCGCACAACTACTGACGGACGCTCACCAGCGCCCCCTAATCCGCCCTATCGATGTCCACGCCGGCTACGTTAGAGTCGGCTTCGACCACGAGCTCCCGATGAAGGCCTCCCCTTGATTTTCGTGCGCTTTACCGGTGTTGCGCGCGGTAGGCCTGGTAAGGGTCTGCGGCCAGGCCCTTAAATAATGTTCAGCGAATTCAAGGGCTTCCTGATCGTCGCTTCATCTATTCTCCAGAGGGCTCCGTCCACGACTCTGGGTGCGCCGCTGGCTCTGGAGATCAGCAAGCGGACGAAATTCTTGCCTCTAATTCGATATTTCGACTAATATGGAATCATGGAAACGAACCAAACTATTGCCGCCCTTGCGGCGCTTGCCCACGAGTCCCGGCTCGCCGTCTTCCGCGCCCTCGTACAGGCCGGGCCGGAAGGCATGCCGGCCGGGCAGATTGCAACACTGCTGGACGTGCCGCCGTCGTCGCTCTCCTTTCATCTGAAGGAGCTGGCGCATGCACAGCTTGTCACCAGCCGGCAGGAAGGTCGCTTCGTTTTCTATTGCGCGAACTTCGCCACGATGAACAGCCTGCTGGCCTATCTCACGGAGAACTGTTGCGGCGGCAATCCCTGCTCGCCAGTTGGTGCATGTTCTCCATCCAAGGAGCAACAATCATGAAGCGCTTTCACGTGCACCTCAGCGTGCCGAATCTCGCTGACAGCATCCATTTCTATTCGGCGCTGTTCGCCGCCGAACCGACCGTCGTCAAGACCGACTATGCGAAGTGGATGCTCGACGATCCCCGTGTCAACTTTGCGATCTCGCAGCGCGGCGCTGCGGCCGGCCTCGATCACCTCGGCGTACAGGTCGAAAACGATGCCGAGCTGGCCGAAATGCACGAGCGTCTCAGCGACGCCGCACTGCCCCTCGACGAACAAACGGGTACGACGTGTTGCTACGCGCGCTCCGACAAGTACTGGACGGTGGACCCGCAAGGCATTGCATGGGAGACGTACCAGACGCTCGGGAACGTCCCGACCTATGGCGAATCCCGTAATGCGCAGCCGGCCGAATCGAATGCCGACACTGCCGCTTGCTGTACTCCTGCGCGCGGCAATCCGACCGGCGCGGCCGTGAAATCTGCCTGCTGCTGAGGTCCAACCATGAGCGACAAGCGCTACAACGTGCTGTTCATCTGCACCGGCAATTCCGCACGATCGATCCTGTCGGAGGGGCTACTGAACCAGCTCGGCGACGGGCGTTTCGTTGCCTACTCCGCCGGCAGTCATCCGAAAGGCGAGGTGAACCCGTTCGCACTGCGCGAGCTGGCACGGTGGCACTTGTCGACCGAAGGGTATCGAAGCAAGAGCTGGGACGAATTCGCCGCGCCAGACGCGCCCGCGCTCGACTTCGTTTTCACTGTGTGCGACAAGGCCGCCGGCGAAGTCTGCCCGATCTGGCCCGGTCAACCGGTTACCGCACATTGGGGCGTGCCCGACCCGGCCGATGTCGAGGGCTCCGATGAACAGAAGCAGCAGGCCATGCACGACGCCGCGCTGACGCTGAAGCGTCGGATCGACCTGCTGCTGTCATTGCCGCTCACCAAACTCGATAACGTCGCACTGGAGAAATCGGTGCGCGATATCGGCCAACAGTAAATCCGGATGTTTTGACATGACTACGAACGTACTGATCCTCTGCACCCACAACTCGGCGCGCAGCGTGCTGTCGGAAGGGATGCTCAATCATTGGGCCGCGAAGCTCGGCAAGGATGTACGCGCGTACAGCGCAGGTAGCGCGCCGAGCGGTCGCCTCAATCCGTTCGCGCTGGAAGCGCTGACGAACGCCGGCGTCGACGTCGACGGCTATCGCAGCAAAAGCTGGGACGAATTCGTCGGCGACGGCGTACCGGAAATGCGCGTCGTCATCACCGTGTGCGACAGCGCGGCGGCGGAAACCTGCCCATACTGGCCCGGCAGCCCGGTCAAAGTCCATTGGGGCTACGCCGATCCGTCGAATGCGACGGGCGGTGACGAAGGCAAGCGCCTCGCGTTCGAACTCACACGTCAGGCGATCGGCTACCGCATGCTGCAGTTGCTGGCGCTACCGCTTGACCGCATGAGCAATGCCGAACTCCAGACGGCGTTGACTGAGATCTCGCAAACCTGATCATTCGCGCGGCGGTCTGCCGAAACTAGCGGCCGCCAACGACTTCGAGACTGAACCCTGTCCAATGAACACGTCCAACATCGCCCCGCCCGGCAAGGCCGTCGCAAAGCCCTCCATCAACTTCTTCGAACGGTACCTGACCGTCTGGGTCGCGCTGTGTATCGTCGCCGGCATCGCGCTCGGCCAGGTGCTTCCCGGCCTGTTCCAGCAGATCGGCCGGATGGAGTACGCGCAGGTGAACCTCCCGGTCGGACTGCTGATCTGGGTGATGATCATCCCGATGCTGGTCAAGGTCGACTTCGGCGCATTGCACGAAGTGCGTCAGCACGTCAAAGGCATCGGCGTCACGCTCATCGTAAACTGGCTGGTCAAGCCGTTCTCGATGGCATTCCTCGGCTGGCTGTTCATCCGCCACCTGTTCGCGCCGATGCTGCCGGCGGATCAGCTCGACAGCTACATCGCCGGCCTGATCCTGCTCGCTGCGGCGCCGTGCACGGCGATGGTGTTCGTATGGAGCCGGCTGACCGGCGGTGATCCGCTGTTCACGCTGTCCCAAGTTGCTTTGAACGACAGCATCATGGTGATCGCGTTCGCGCCGCTGGTAGGGCTGCTGCTCGGCATGTCCGCGATCACGGTGCCGTGGGCGACGCTGCTTACGTCGGTCGTGCTCTACATCGTCATTCCGGTGATCCTCGCGCAGGTCTGGCGCAAGGTGTTGCTCGCGAAAGGACAGGCGGCGTTCGATGCCGCGATGGCGAAGATCGGCCCGTGGTCGATCTCCGCACTGCTGGCCACGCTGGTGCTGCTGTTCGCGTTCCAGGGCGAAGCGATCCTGAAGCAACCGCTGGTGATCGCGCTGCTCGCTGTGCCGATCCTGATTCAGGTGTTCTTCAATTCGGCGCTCGCGTACTGGCTCAATCGTGCGATCGGCGAAAAGCACAACATTGCATGCCCGTCGGCGCTGATCGGCGCGTCGAACTTCTTCGAGCTGGCGGTCGCGGCCGCGATCAGCCTGTTCGGTTTCCATTCCGGTGCGGCGCTGGCCACCGTCGTCGGTGTGCTGATCGAAGTACCGGTCATGCTTCTGGTGGTGCGCATCGTGAACCAGTCGAAGGGCTGGTACGAGTGCCGGACCTGACATGTCCAACAGGACGCCCCGTCCGCGCGCTTGGCTGACGCCCTCGCTCGGGCTGACGCAGATCATCGGGTGGGGTTCGATGTTCTACGCGTACGGCGTCCTGATGCAGCCTATGCAGGACGAGCTGGGGCTGTCGAAACCGATTGTCGTTGGTGCTTACTCGGTGGCGCTACTGATCTCCGGGCTGTGCTCCACGTCGGCTGGCGCCATCATCGATCGCATGGGTGGGCGCTTGCTGATGGCAACCGGATCGCTACTTGCGGCGCTCATGCTTGCTTGCCTGTCACGCGTGCATGGCGTTGTAGGGCTGTATCTCGCATGGGCCGGCATTGGCGTCGCAATGAGCGCGACGCTGTATCAGCCCGCGTTCGCGGTCATTACGCAGGCGTTCGGCACCAACTATCGCCGGGCCATCACGCATCTGACCTTGTTCGGCGGCTTCGCCAGCGCGGTTTTCTGGCCGCTGACGCAAACCCTGTTGCAGCATGCCGGGTGGCGAGAGACATGGCTTCTCTATGCCGTGGCGAACCTGCTGGTCTGCCTACCCATTCACGCCACCTTACCGAAGCGCGGCAAGGCAACGCACGGGGTTGCAGCGGCGCGCACGGAAGATCCGGCTACCAACCTCATCGCTGTCCTGCGCGAGCCGGCTTTCTATCTGGTGACGGCAGCGGTCACGCTCAATGCGCTGGTGTTCGCCGCGATGTCGCTGCACATGATCCCGGTCTTGCAGGCACACGGCATTTCCGCCGCGAACGCGGCATGGGTGGGTGCGTTGGTTGGGCCGATGCAGGTTCTTGGTCGCGTGCTCGAGACGACGATCGGCAAACGCGCCAGCACGCGCCACGTCGGCATGGCAGCGATCTCCCTGTTGCCGTTGTCGTTGATCCTGCTCTTTGCATCGGGTGACTGGCTACCGTTGTACGTCGTATTCGCCGCACTGTATGGCATCAGCAACGGCATCATGACCATCGTCCGCGGAGCGCTGCCGGCGGAACTGTACGGGCGAGCTGCGTACGGGGCGATCAGCGGGGCAATGGCGACCCCGGTACAGATCGCTATCGCAGCAGGCCCGTTCGTCGCGTCACTTCTGTATGCCGCCGGGAACGGCTATCCCGGCACGCTATTGGCCTTGGCCGGTATTGGCTCGGCGGGCGCGATTCTGTTCCGCTTCGCGATCGCGCAAATCCGGCAGCAAGCCATCGACCTATCAAACAAAGGAACCTCTACATGAGCGACATCACGATTTACCACAACCCCGACTGCGGCACGTCGCGTAACACGCTGGCCCTGATCCGCAACAGCGGCGAGGAGCCCGTCGTGATCGAGTACCTCAAGACGCCGCCGTCGCGGGAAACGTTGATCAAGCTGCTGGCCGACGCGGGCCTGACCGTGCGCGAGGTGCTGCGCGAGAAGGGCACGCCTTATGCGGAACTCGGCCTTGGCGATCCGAAGTGGACCGATGAGGAGTTGCTCGATTTCATCGGGCAGAATCCGATTTTGATGAACCGGGCCATCGTGGTCACGCCGATTGGCACGAAGCTTTGCCGGCCGTCGGAAGCCGTCCTAGACATTCTGCCGAACCCGCAGAAGGGACCGTTCACCAAGGAAGACGGAGAGGTCGTGATCGATGCGGAGGGCAAGCGTGTCTGAGCATCTGAATGACCTGCCGCAGCTCGACGCTACACTGTTTCGCGTGCCGGACGCCGCTCAACTTCGGCCGGCGACGCCGTCGACTCATCCGCCCCGGCTCTTGCTTTTATACGGCTCGTTTCGCGAGCGTTCGTTCAGCCGCCTGCTGGTCGAGGAAGCCGAGCGCTTGCTCACCGCGATGGGTGCCGAGGTCCACGTGTTCAATCCGAGCGGCCTGCCGCTGCCCGATGATGCGCCCGAGAGCCACCCGAAGGTGGTCGAGCTGCGCGAGCTGGTGATGTGGGCGGAAGGGATGGTCTGGTGCTCGCCGGAACGGCACGGCGCGATGACCGGGATCATGAAGTCGCAGATCGACTGGATTCCGCTGTCGGTCGGCGCCGTGCGGCCGACGCAGGGCAAAACGCTCGCGGTGATGCAGGTCAGCGGCGGCTCGCAGTCGTTCAACGCGGTGAATCAGATGCGCGTGCTGGGCCGCTGGATGCGCATGCTGACCATCCCGAACCAGTCGTCGGTCGCGAAGGCGTTTGCTGAATTCGACGAGGCTGGGCGGATGAAGCCTTCGGCGTATTACGATCGGGTTGTCGACGTGATGGAGGAACTGGTCAAATTAACCTTGCTCACGCGCGACGTCGGTCCCTACCTGGTCGATCGGTACAGCGAACGCAAGGAAAGCGCCGAGGAACTGTCTAAGCGCGTGAATCAACGCAGTATCTGACATGCCAAAATGCCGTGACCGCGGGAATTCGCCGCGGCTTGCCGGCCGCATGAACGTCGTTAGAGCCCGAAGCATTGTCAATCGCATCCGAACACCCGATGCCGTCACCACCTGAGGACCGACACCATGCAACTTCGTGCAGCCGCCGTATCCGATCTGGTCTCAATCGAGACACTCCTGCGCGTGTCCAACTTGCCGACCGCCGGCGCGGCGGAACACCTAACGAACTTCGTTGTGGTGGTGAATTCCCAGGGCCTTGTCGCATGCGGCGGCATCGAATTCCACGGCAACTTCGCGCTGATCCGTTCAATCGCGGTCGCGGAACAGGCGCGAGGAGCCGGTGTGGGAAAGGCGATTGTTTCGCGATTGCTCGCGCAATGCCGCAGCCGTGCAGTCGAAGCGGTTGCCTTGCTCACGACGACGGCCGAGGACTACTTCGCAAAGGAAGGTTTCATGCGCGTCGCGCGCAACGACGTGCCTCATCTCTTGCTGGCATCCAGCCAGTTCCAGGGCGTGTGTCCGGGATCTGCTACGGTCATGTTGAAAGTGCTCTAACCCCCAATAAATACTCTTGACCTTCCGATCGTGGGAACCTCCATCACAAGAAGCGATGGAGCTGCGCTTCGCTCAGGTTCGCTTCTCTGAACATCTTGCACGATTGTCATATTTCGGTTTGCGATTGCCCGCCGAATAATTTCTCGCTACGCTGCACAGTCCGTTTTTCGCGCGGGAGTGCGGGCGATGGACCACGGACAGTTGGCGTATCTCGGCATGCGGCATTTCCCGCAAGAGCTCTCTGAGTTCGAGCTCAACATATTCTTCACGTTCTCCGCTCGCGAGCGAGCGCTGATCGATGGGCGCCGCTCGCATCTCTACCGGCTGGCAGTTGCCTTGCATCTGGGTTTCGTGCGGATGACGGGGCGCACCCTCGACGCCTACAAGCAGGTGCCCTAGCGGGGCGATCATGCTTGACTCCGAGGGACGCGGACTAGGTTCCCGCGCGCGGTGGCCAGCTTGTAGTCGCCGATGCAGCCAGACCGTCCAGGGAGCGCACTGCGATCTCTCGAACGTCGATCACTCGAATCAGATTGTCCGTCCCACCTTCTCGCGCGCGGCGGCCGGTGCCGCCGAAACACTGTATATACATCAGGGGGCTGGGGCGAGCGCAACATCCGGTCGAAATTGCAGCGGTGTCAGCCGAGCCTGGATCCGGTGGCAAGGTGCCGCGCGGGCGGCCGGCCGTACGATCGACCCTCCCGCATCCGCTCAAGTCGCTCGAGCGCCTCGACGAACACCGCCAGCGGCTCGCGCCCAACTGGTCCCCGTGCCACGTGATCAGCGCGGCGACGACCTCGTCTGCTCGATCCTCAATGGACCTTGGTCGTCTTACTGAAGGCGCGGGCAAGCCGCGCGATCCAGCGTCGCCATCCCGGCAAATGCGCGATCTGAGCTTCTGCCCGGCGTGTCGGGATTCGCGTGCGCCCGCTGTCTTTGACGATACGGTGTGGACGCATGGGTCGAATTCTCGCGTGGAACGTGTTCATTGTTCGGCCAGCTGCTCGAGCTCGTCGCATTCGCCGAAGAAATCTTGCTGTCCGGGAAGCGGCGCCGGCGGCCGGCGCACAGCGCGCGGCCGCGGATGGCCGGAACGCTTCAGTGTACGCGCGATCGCCTGCAGCTGCGCCCAGACACGGTCTGCCTCGGCGGCCGACATGGTGTCGGCCGCGACTTCGAGTGCACCGACGAGCGATTCCAGTTGCGCAGGCGCCGAGGCCAGCATCGCACGCGCCTCCGTGCGCGCCTGGCCTTCCCGGTAGACCGAGAGCCAGCGTGCGAGCCCTTCGCGTTCGTCGGGAGTTAGTGCCGCGAGCAGCTCGGGCGGTATCGGCTCGTCGGCGCGAAACGTGCCGAGCACATGTTCGCGCCGACGTCCCCTTGCACGCGGTTGCTTGGGAGGCTCGACGCGCAGCACCTTGATGAGGTTTCCCTGTTCTCGAATGAGCATCGACTCGTCTTAGATTTCACACGATCACGCCGAAGGATAGCGCAACCGCGTGTCGCGAACGACCGCGACACGCGGCACACACCTCACCAGTCTTGCGGCCGCGGCCGCAAGACGGGGCGCTCGCCGCGCGGCGAGCCGGTGCCGTCTCAACTATCCGCATTCCGCCAGTCCCCTGAGCTCGCCGTCCCAAACGCGACCGTAGCCCACCGTCGTTCGCATTCAAGGGTCCGCTCCGCCGGCCGCAGCACCCGTTCGGTGCTCGCCCTTCGGGCTGCGCTCCGCGTGCGGCTTTGCGACCGCCCTTGAACACGCCCGCCGGCAGGCTCCTTCAGTCGCGGGACGACGAACTCAGGGGACTGGCGGCAGCAGTTCTGCCGAAGTCCAGGCAGCACCGGCACAACCCCTACGTGGGGACTCGGAATCTTGGGTCCCGGTCGGCCTGAAGAGCAAACCAACCGCAGATGGAGGTCACGATGGAAACGAACCGATTGCACCATTGGATAGGAGTCCTGCACTGTGCGTACATGGAATACACGTACACGCCCTGGGATGGACGGAACTACTACCGGCGCACCGTCGCTTACGACCACGTCGTCTGGTGTTGACGGACGCCAGCGAATTCCTGAACGACTCGCATCGAACCTGAATCTTCACTGGAGAAAACCATGCAACTCGCAACCAAGTTTGGCAGTAACGCCCCGATCCTTCGCTCGAACACGCCGCTCTCCGATGACCAGATTCGTGAGGTCGCGCCGTCGATTTTCGCCGGGGACAAGCACGACTCACGGTCGGACCGATACACGTACATTCCGACCATCGAGATCCTCACGAAGCTTCGCGCAGAAGGGTTCCAGCCCTTCATGGTTTGTCAGACCCGCGTGCGCGTCGCCGCGAAGCGCGAGCATACGAAGCACATGCTCCGACTGCGGCACGCGTCGCAGGTCGCGTCGCCGGAAACCCCGGAAATCATCCTCCTCAACAGCCACGATGGGTCGAGCAGCTACCAGATGCTGGCCGGTTACTTCCGGTTCGTCTGCCAGAACGGTCTCGTATTCGGCGACACGACGCACGACATCCGGGTGCCGCACAAAGGCGACGTCGTCGACCACGTCGTCGACGGCGCGCACGAGGTGCTCGACGGGTTCGACCTGATCCGCGAATGCAAGAGCGAGATGGAAGCCGCGCAGCTTGATGAAGGCGAGCAACAGGCGTTCGCGCGGTCGGTGCTGGCTCTCCGGTACGACGTGACCGAAGCGCCCGCGCCGATCACCGAGGATCAGCTGCTTCGCGCGCGTCGTACCGAAGACAACCGCCCCGACCTCTGGACCACGTTCCAGCGCGTGCAGGAGAACGTGATCAAGGGCGGGGTGCGTGGTCGCTCGGCCACCGGCCGTCGGATGTCGACACGCGGTGTGACCGGTATCGATCAGGATCTCCGCCTGAATCGCGCCATGTGGGTGCTCGCCGAAGAGATGCGCAAGTTGAAGGGCTAACCCGAACGCGCCGGCGGCCGCCGCCGGCGCCCTCGCCTCACGTTGTCCCGTACACCATCATTCGAGGTTCAACATGTTCCATCACATTGCAGATCGCCGTACCCAAATCTCCGAGTCCGTCCGCGCGCGGGGCAGCCGGGATTCCGCAACCGCGCCCGCGGTGCTGGCCGACGTGCTGACGCTTGTCGAGACCGCGCAGTTGGTGCAGACCGTGTTGCGTGAAGGTTTCCCCGCGACGTCGTTCGCAGTGCGCGTCGCAAAGAACGAACGCGGCACGCAGCTGACCATCGACTGGACCGATGGCCCGCGAGACGTCCAGGTCGCGCGCCTTGTGATGCCGCTGCAGGCCACCCGTCTGGCCGACGGCGGCAGGCTCGAGCGGGTCGAACACTTCATGTTGACGTCCAGCGGCCGGCGGACGGTCCGCCTCGCCGCAGATCGGATCGCGCTGTCGCGACAATTCAGCGATCGCGCGGTTGAGCGTGTGCTCACGCGGCTCGCGTCGCGCTACGGCGATCGGCTGGCGCCGGACGTGCGCGCCTCGATGACGGTCGACGGATATCGCGCGGGCGACCTGCAGCTGCTCGAGGTGATCGGCGTGCATCGGGCGGGCAGCGTTCGCTCGGGATCTAACGTGCAGATGGACGTCGCCGCAATGCTTGCCGAGACGTCCGACGTGCATGGCTTTCCCCGTTCGGCCACGGCCGCGCGTCTATTCGTGCGCCGCGATGTCCACTGACCGGAGTGACCAAGGAGCGAAACATGACAGCGATCGAAACTGCAGCAATTGAAGCGGCCCGCGCGTATGGCCTTCAGCTGCGCACCGTACCGGATTGGAACGACGAGGACGGGAGCGAGTGGGCTCGTGCGCGCAAGGCTGGCCGCGAGCAGCTCCTGACGGCCTTGGCCGCCCTGAGCGACGCAGATGCATTGCACGTCATTCTGGAGAACCCTGGCATCGAGCCAGACGGCGAGACCCCGTTCGAGCTCATGAAAGTTTACGAGGTGCAGGCGTGGCGGGAGCGTCCCGACAGTTCCCGATGAGCTGACGCCGATCGTCGCGCACATGGTGATGATGGATGGTGCGCGATCTCACATTTTGCGGGCAGCCAGCCGCCGTGGTTCGGCTGCCTCGAGCACGACCAGGACGACCCAATGAATCAACTTTTCCTGAAGATGCCCAATCTGCATCGCGTCATCGACCGTGCGCACGCCGATCTGATTGCGCGCGGCGCGGCGATCGCCGCTGAATGTGGTCTAGCGCCTTGCGGGCCAGCGGGCTGGTCCAACGGCCTGCGCGACGCCGATCGTATCGCTCTGGTCGTATACCAGCCGAGGCACGGCGGCGGAGAACGGTATGGCGTGACACGATTCTTTGACGGCCAGTACGCGTCGGCCGACTGCGTGCTGCCCGAGCATGCCACGCGTGCCCTTTTGGCCGCTACGCGTGCAGAATTCGAGCGCATCTGTGCGGCCGACGCCACGCGACGTGCGGACATTCGGCTCGACGCGAGCGTTGAAGACCCGGATGGTGCATCGATCGAGCTGCTCGCGAGCGACGTCGACGTGCAGCGTCGAGATGTGCGCCTCGAGGCGCAGCAACTGGCGCTGTTCTGACGCTGCCGTACCTTAACCTGCTCGGCCGTCGTACGGGCAAGTTTGCGCGGCGGCCGCTCTCGCGGCCGCGCTGACGGAATCGCGATCGCGCCGCGCGATCGGAGATCGCCGCGGCGCTCATGACCGGGACGCAGCACCGTCGGTCCGCTACGTCCTGCAGGTCCATCCCCTTCCGTCGGCATTCCACAGCCGTCGACCTTTCAACCCGGAGCCCACGTTCGCCCGCCGTGTCCTGGCGGACGGACCGCTGCGCCGTGCGCGACGAATGTCGCACGGCGCCCCGCTCCTGCAAGGGGCTTTCGCGGCATATCCTCGCGCGCTTCGCGCACTCCGGTATTCCACGGTCCCCTTGCCCGCCATTCCCCTGCGGGCGCTCGCCAGCTCCGGGTAGCACGGTTTGCGAGCCAGATCGTTCTGGCTGTGCTCCGGCTGCCCCTATCTCAACTCTATGGAGCTGACCGTGAGCTATTTGTACAACGGCGACTGCCTGGTCGCCATGCCCAAACTCGCCCCCGAATCCGTCGACTGTATCGTGACGGACCCGCCTTACCTCGTGAATTTCCGCGATCGGAGCGGTCGCTCGATCGCGAACGACGTGAACGGCGACTGGCTGGCGCCGGCGTTCGCCGAAATGTTCCGCGTCCTGAAACGCGATGCCGTGTGCATTTCGTTCTACGGCTGGAACAAGGTCGACCTGTTTTTCGACGCCTGGAAGGCCGCCGGCTTTCGCGTGGCCGGCCACTTCGTCTTCACGAAATCCTACGCGTCCAAGGCCGGCCTGGTGAAGTACCAACACGAATCCGCCTACCTGCTCGCCAAGGGGCGGCCCGTGGCGCCGGCGGCGCCGATCGCCGACGTCATGCCGTTTCCGTACAGCGGCAATCGCCACCATCCGACCGAAAAGCCGGTCGCCGCGCTGCGCACACTCATTTCCGCTTTTACGCAGCCCGGCGACGTCGTACTGGATCCGTTCGCCGGCTCCGGCTCGACGTGCGTTGCCGCCCGCGAGCTCGGGCGCCGGTATATCGGCATCGAACTGGACGCGACCTACTTTGCGGCCGCCAAGGCGCGCCTGACGGCGCCCGTCGCCGGCGCCGCGTTGGCCGCCGCCTAAGACCCGAACAGAGGACATTCATCATGCAACTGATCGTTTCAGCCTATTCCGGTCTCGAGCAGCTCGACCATCCCCGCACGAACGAAAACGGCGACCCTGTCGACGTGTTTTGCGTCCGCCTCGACGCCGCGGCGCGGTTCCCGCACCGCGCCAGCGACCTGGACATGGCGCGTATCTACCGCTACCGGAATTCGTTCGAGTTCAGCGCCGGCACCTACGTCATGCACGACATCTTCCGCGAGCGCCTGGCCGAGCTCGCCGATTACCCGGCGATCTCGATCGGCGCCGCGCGGATCTGCCATACGAACGGCGCCATCGCGGCAAAGGACGGCCCGTTCAAGGAACTGATCGATTTCTCGATCACGTCGGGAACGATCGGCACTCGGACTTCCGCAAAGCTGGCCGACGATTTCAGTCAGTTCCTTGGGGCAATCGACGCCGATTGCGATCACCTGTTCGCCGAACTGTACCGAAATTGGTATTTCGCCTTCTGCCTGGCCGAGAACTGCGGCGCTGTGCAGCTTTCTTGACCACACGAGCGCCGGCCGCGCGCTGCGGCCGGCGCAACTGGAGAACAGCATGCCCCGATATTTGATTGATGCAATTTTGGCCGCGATCGCTGCAAACGCCTTCGGTCCCGAGATCTCGGACGTATGGGATTCCGATACGGAAATCGAAGTCCTGCCGACGTCGTTGCGTTACGCGATGCTGGAAGCGTTCCAGGCCGGCCAGTGCGCGCGGCGATAAATCCACTCGCCGGCCCCGGCTTTGCCCGGGGCCGGCCTTTCCAGAGAAACCCATGAACAAAGGCGAATTCGAAATGTTGCTGTTTGCGATCGCGCGTATCCATCTGAACATCGACACGCTTGAAACGCGTTACAGCGACCGGCTGGATTTCCACGATTGTGCCGTCTGGTGTATCCGTGCCGCATTGACCGCGGCGTACGACGCTGGCGTTATTGACGGGCGCCGAAACGCTTCGAAGTGACTCGCGGCGGCCGGCGCGCGCCTGGCGCCGGCGGTGTTCGCCGCTCGACCATGTTCCACCGCCGGCGTGGGCCCGCGGGCCCGGCCGGCGCCTGGAACGCGGAAAGCCGATTCCGTACCGCGAGATGTTCCACTGATCCGGGGCGGCCCACCCCGCCCGCATCGAGCGGCCGGCGCGGGCGGGGACTGCTCGCCCCAGCTGGCCGCGGTGGATCTTCACCGTTCCCAATATCCAGCCGGCGCGCGGCACCTTGCGCGCCCGGCTGCGCCAGGCACGCAAGCCGCAGGCACCCGCGCGCCAGAGAAACGGGCTGTCCGCTCCTGGGGCTCGGCCGCCACCGGCGTCCGGCCCCGGCGCTGGCCGCCCCGTCAGCCACGCGGCGAGCCGCGCGGAGTTCGCGCTCGGGCCGCGCGTGCGGCCCCGCGCCGGCGATGTCCGGGTCTCGGCAGCCGTCCCCGCGTTCCAGCCTCTCCCGTCGGCGCATCAGCTGCCATCGGGCCGCCTCATCCCGACGCATAGTGCGGCCCGCCGTCACCGCAAGGGTTCGCGTTGCCGCGCGCGGCGCCCGGTCGCCGGGCCTGGCGGCCGCGGCGCTGCGGCCTTGCTCGCGCCCTTGCAGTGCCTGCGCGTCCGCACTCCCCATGCGTCGAGGCGGCTCCGAATGGCAGCTTTTTCCACCCCGACGTAAAGGAGGCTTTTATGAACGCAGTGACCACCGAGATCCCGGCCCTCGCCCACGATGCGGGCGTTCCCCCCGCACCCCCCGAGGCTCACCGAACGGCAGACGAGCTGCGCGACATTCCGCTTAAACGGCTCGTCGCGTCCCCCTACAACGTGCGGCGCGTGCCGCCCACCGGCATCAAGGAACTCGCCCTCAATATCTGGAAAGTCGGTCTGCTCCAGAACCTGATCGTCCATCCAATGAAGGTCGGCGCGCGGAGGGCGCAGACGTTCGGCGCGGCCGCTGGCGAACGCCGCCGCCTCGCGCTCATCTACCTGTTCGAACACGACTACATCCCCGCCGACCACCCGGTGCGCTGCCGGGTCGTGCCGGTCGAGGACGCAGTGCTGCTGTCGGCAACCGAGAACGAAATGCGCGAGCCGATGCACCCGGCCGACGCATGCGACGCTTACCGGATTCTGGTCGAATCCGGTCGATCGATCGAGGAAATCGCGGACCTGTACGGCGTGCATCCGAAAACTGTGCAGCGCCGCCTCAAGCTCGCACGCGTCTCTCCGAAGCTGGTCGACCTGTTCCGCACCGGTGAAATCAAGCTCGATCAAATGCAGGCGCTCGCGCTGTCGGACAGTCACGACGAGCAAGAGGCCGCGTGGTTCGACGCCGAGCCGTACAACCGCGACGCGCACGCGATCCGCCGCCGCTTCGTGCGCGACGAACAGTCGTTCGTGAGCAACCGCGTCGCGAAATTCGTAGGCGTCGAGGCGTTCGAAGCGGCTGGCGGTGCCGTGCGACGCGACCTGTTCTCCGCAGCCGAGGATGCGTGGTATCGCGATCATGCGCTGATGCTGCGCCTCGCGACCGAGCAACTGGAAGCGCTCGGCGCGTCGGTGCTGGCCGAAGGCTGGGCGTGGGTGAAAGCCATGCCGGAACGCGACCATGCCACCCGGTCGCAGTTCCGCCCGGTGCTGCCGCGTCGAACGGAACCCACCGATGAGGTGGAGAAAGAACTGACAGCGATCGATCAGCGGCTGGCCGAACTCGCCCAATTTTGGGATGCCGACGAGAGAGACGACGAAGTCGCCGAGCGCGTCGAGGCGGAAGAAGAAGCGTTGACCGTGCGTCGTGACGAAATCGAAGAGTCCCTGCTCGTCTACCATCCCGACGACATGGCGCAGGCTGGGGCGCTTCTCTCGCTCGATGCTGACGGCGAGCCCGTGATCGAGCGCGGACTCGTTACGCGTGAGCCGGTTGCAGCCGCGACGACCGAAAGTGGCGAGAATGGTGACGACGATGACGACGACTCGTCAGATGGTCAGCCCGCGCGCGTCGCCGTGTCGGCTGTGAAGCCCGTGAAGGGGCCGCACTCCGAACGGCTGGCGCTGCGTCTGAACGCGCATCGCACGGCGGCCGTTGCCGCCGCCCTCGCGCAGCAGCCGCACGTCGCGCTCGCCGCGCTCGTGCACCGGCTGCTGGCGGGCGAGTACGGCCACAGTACCGAAGGCAGCGCGCTGGACGTGACGTTCCGCGACCACTCCCACACCCTGACGAAGCATGCGCCGGAACTGGACGACGACCTTGCGTTCACCATGCGCCGAGAGCAACGCCGGGTTTGGGGAGGCGTAATCCCCCACGACAGCGACGCGCTGCTGCGCTGGCTGATCGAGCAGACCGACGAGCGCCTGCAGCTGATCCTCGCGCAGTACGTCGCGGCGAGCGTGGACAGCGTGCGCCCGGACGAGCGGCCGCACGCGATCAACGCGCTGATCCCGGCGCTCGGGCTGAATCTCGCGGATGCGTGGCAACCGACGAAGGCGGGATATTTCGACCATGTTTCGAAGGATCGGATCGTGGACGTCGTGAGCGCGGCCGTGTCGCCTTCCGATGCGATGCGCGTGGCGAAGCTCAAGAAGGGGGACGCGGCGACAGAGGCCGAACGGCTGATCGGGGGGCGCGGCTGGTTGCCTGAGCATTTCGCGAAGGCCGAAGTCGTGCGGGTGAAGCTGTGGGACGTTCCGGCGAAGGCGTCGGATGCCGAGGCGAGCGCTGAGGAAGCGGAGCCCGACGCCCGTGCTCTGGCCGTGTCGGCCGACGACGTGCGCGACGATGCCGCTGTAGCGGAAGGCAAAGGCATGCCGCCGCGAGATTGACCGGATCGACGCCAGCGGGTGCGTTACGCCCGCTGGCGCAGTGTGCCGGTCAGTGTCCTTCGGCGGGCCGTCCGCAGCATGATGATCTACTCCCGAAAGTTCTCACTTTTCGATTCTCTGCCGCTCCCGTAAAGGATCACCTTTCCGATGCTGCGCATGCGCGCCCGTCGCTGTGGCGCATGCGCTGGCGGCACTTTCCTGACTCGCTGCTGGGGCGTCTCCCTCCGCTTCGCTCCGGGCCGGGCTTTCGCGCTGCGCGTCGAGCCCCGCTGCGCGTGTCTCGCCCCTGACGGGCTTCAATCCCTGACGTCTGCGCGCCGTGCCGGCGCTGCGCGCTTCGCTTGCTCGTGGAGTACGCGCCCGCTACGCGCGGGCGGACAGCAGGTCTAGCGGCCGGCTACGCCGGCCGAGGGGGCGCGGGGCCGGCTGCCCCGCGCCGTGTGCGCGATCCGGTCGGGGAAACCGCGTGGTTGCGCTCCATCCTTTTGCGCCGGGTTAAGCGCGTGGATCTGCCATTGGGAGCCGCCCCTTTTCGACGCATAGCGCGGGCGGGCACGGGCGCAAGGGTAAAGCCTGCGCTTCGCTCCGCCCACGTCCTCACCCGTTCGGTGCTCGGCTACGCCTGCGCTCCGCATGCGGCCTCCGGGCGCGCCCTTGCACCCGTGCCCGCCCGCGCTAAACCCGCGTCGAGGCGGCTCCCAATGGCAGATCCACAACCCGACACAAAAGGACGAAATCGTGAGCACAACCACCCCCGACCGAATCACGCACACACGCGCGGGCGTTCCCCCCGCACCCCCCGAGGCTCACCGCCAGGCAGGCATTCGACACACGAAAAATCGCCTGCGCGCGACCGCCGCGCACTGGCTCGGCTGCCCGGTCGATGCCCCCATTCGCGTTTTGTACCGCTGGACCCGCCCTGATGACGACGCGCGCGCTGTGCGGCTCGAAACGAGGACCGACGGTTGCGCTCAGCGCATCACCCTGTTTCGCCTTTCGTCCGGCGCGTGGTCGCCGGTTTGGCAATAACCCGGAGACTCACGATGAGCTACGAGACTGACGAACTGATGATCGAAGGTATCACCGAAGGATTTTTCGCAATTGCGTGTTCCGAACGTGCTGCGTCCTCCATCGGGGTACATCATGGCGACGATGGCGAACTGGCATTTACGCTGCCCACGATCGACTGGACTGCGTGGCAAATCAATGTCGCGATCATGATCTACGAAAAGGCGTACGCGCGCGGCGAGCGCTACGGCGCCGCGAGCGCTCAACGCGTCGTTCGTGAAGCGCTCGGCATCTTCCATTGACCCACTTGCCGGCGCGCAGAAGCTGGCGCGCCGATCGGAGCGAGCTGTGAAAAATGATCGCCCTCCCATCGACAGTTTCGATTTTGCCCTCGAAGCGCGCATACAGCTTGCGCTGCACGGCATCGCCGCGATTGCCGGAAACCAGTGGAACGCGGAGCAGCACTTGATTGACGCCGTTATCTGCGCCCGAGAGAGCGGTGTGCGCGCGTGCCGCGAAGGGTCCGACATGTCGCTGATGCTGGCGGACGAGCCCACTCTTCTTCCGTATTGGGATGACGGCTTCGAAGCCGAGGAATGCGGTCGGGTCGTCTGGTTTGGAGAATGGTTCAGCGACATGGACGGATTGAACGAAACGCGCCCGAGCGTGAGCCTGACCCGGCACGGCTATGTCCCCGCCCTCGAAGTGTCTCATCGTGGCGGCGATTGCGAGCCGAACACCGGCCATCCACGCGAGACGCTTCAGGAGGCGATCGGTGCCGCCAAGGAAATGGAGTCGCGCTGGCACTTCGACGAATGTATCGACTAACCTGCGTGCGCCGTGTACACGGCGCACTCCACGGAGCGAAAACGATGAACAGCACAACAGTTTTGCATATCGAGCAGATCGAGCGCGCGATCAACATTTGGCGCGCACGCCAACCGAGCGTAGACGGTGATCCAATCCTGTGCCGCGAAGCGCGGATTCTTGCCGAACCCTACGCGCTGATGATCGTGAACCGCGCGACGCAGATCGACGCGGCGCACTTGTCGGACACGCAACGCGCCGCGTTCGACGGCGCGTTTTCGAAATAACGCGTCATCGACGCGACCCGCATTCGATTTAGCCGGAGTTCGCGAAGGAGAATGACATGCAGGCACAGTGGGCGATCACCTACAAGACAGAGACTGGATTCGACGTCGAGATCATCGACGCAAGCAGCTTCGAAGAGGCTTGGAGCCGTGCGGAAGCGCCTTTTGGGTCGCAGCTTGTAGAAGTCGAGCGCGTCGCGTGAAAACCGTACCCCCTTCGACGGGCGCATTTCGCGTCGCCGGGGCGTTCAGCCGGCACCCAGAATGCATCTTGAAATCGTGTATCCTATGGGATACTATATAGGATATGAGAATCGAGCAGACAGACGACTTCGCGAAATGGTTGCGCGGCCTACGCGATCACATCGCGCGCGCGCAGATCGCCAAGCGGATTCAACGGCTCGCGCGCGGCCAATATGGGGACATGAAGCCGGTGGGTGCCGGAGTGAGCGAAATGCGCGTGCACGTCGGCCCCGGCTATCGCGTCTACTTTGTCCAACGAGGCTCAACGCTCGTCGTCCTGCTATGCGGTGGCGACAAGTCAACGCAGCAGCGCGACATTGAGCGTGCTATCGCGCTTTCGGCGCAATTGGGAGATTGACATGGGTATCAAGACAACGCCGTTCGATGCGGCCGAATACCTCGACACGCCCGAGGCGCAGGCCGAATATCTGCGGATTTCGTTCGAGACCGGCGATTCCGCCGACATTCAGGAAGCCATCGGCACCGTGGCGCGTGCGCGTGGCATGACGCAGATTGCGCGCGACGCGGGCGTCGGCCGCGAAAGCCTCTACAAAGCGCTGGACGAGCACGGCAACCCGGAATTCGCGACGATCCTGCGTGTTGTGCGCGCGCTCGGCCTCACGTTGACCGTGACGACGCCCGTACACGAGCACGCCTGAGCCGGGATTTTCGCGGCGTCGCGGGCTGGCGGGCGCTCGCCGCTACGCCGCGACCACCCGCCAGCCCGCGACCAATGCGTTAGCCAGTTTGCGCGCTGCGCAAACGAATCGGGGCAATCCCGCTCCGCGCACACTTCGTGCGTCGCCGGATTGCCCCAACGATCACACCGACGCGCCGTCGGCGACAGCGGCGGCCGGCACGCCCTGGGCGGGTTTCGCCGGCACCGGGGTCTCGCACGGTTTCGCGAGTGCGACTTTTACCGCATCAAGCCGCTCTTTCCACTGTTCCGCCGGGATCTCGTCCAGCCCTTCCGCGCGCAGCAGCTCGAGCACCGCCTTATGATTCCGCTCGCGATCCCTGCGGATCATCTCGCGCTGTTGGTCCTGCAGCTTTTTCAGCTTCGCCGCCGCCCTCGCGATCTCGTCTTCGATCGATCGCGGCTTGCGCGCTGTCTTCCCTGCATCTGCTGTCATGGCCTCTATCACTCCATCTTGTCCCTCCCCCTTGCCGCGAAGTGTAACGGAATTCGGCCGCGCAACGTAAAGCACTGAGGCCTGATACCCCGCTGTCGCACCGCTGCCCCGCGCGTCATCCGTCGCGGCGCAATTGCCCGCTGCGCAACTCGCGCGCAGCGGCCGGCACCGTCGCGGCCGCCGACGCAACCGCTCCGAGCGCTGATCCGGCGCCCCCGCATTTTTCCTGCTGTCGCCGCGCGGGGCGTCACCCGCGCCATTCCGCGGCCACCGCCCCGCGCGGACCACCTAGCCAGAGCGCAATGCTCGCATTGCGCAGCTCGAGCACGGCGGTCGCCACCGTCGCGACCGCCGGCCCGACCAACCCGCTCGCCGAGCCCCCGGCCCCGCGACTTTCATGCTGTCGCCGCGCCGGGCGGCGCCCGCGCCATTCCGCAGCCGCCGCCCGGCGCGGACCATCCACCCAGACGCAATGCACGCATTGCGTAGCTCGAGCGCGGCGGCCGCCACCGTCGCGGCCGTCGACCCGACCAAGCCAGCGCGCGAGCGCCCGCCCCGCGCTTTTTTTCGCACAGTCGCCGCGCGGGGCGTCGCCCGCGCCGTTGCGCAGCCGTCGCCCCGCGCGGACCACCCATTCAGTGCGCAATCCTGAATTGCGCAGACCGTGATCGGCGGCCGCCAAGTCGCGCCCGCCGAATACCGCCAAACCGATCGTGCTCACAGCGTTTTCTCTCTGGCTGTTGCTCGACACCCCATCTATCCACGACCGTAATCCGCGCACGCCGGCAGGTTTTCCACATACCCACCGGTCCCCGCGCTTCTCCCGTTTCCCACAACCAACACCGTTGTGGAAAACGGCGCGCGGCCAACGCTCTTGCGATGTAGGCGCATCGCTGCGTCGGTTCGGACCCGTGGATATGTGGAAAACCTGCGTGGCATAACCACCCTCGTCGCTCCGAATTTCCCCCTGTCCGCTCCCTGCCTCCGTTCGACCTCCCTATTCCGTTTTTTCCCTGTGCGGAACGGATCGACGCTCGCCTCGTTTTTCTCTCTTTCGTGTCGGTGACTCAACCTTCACTTTTCTGCAAAATTTTCGCGGTGCTCCACCCAGGCGAACGCCTCAACGGAACGAAATCCTCGCTCTTGCTGGCTGCGATGCCGATCGCCACGCCTGCTGAAAAACCGGTGATACCCGGACCCGTCCGGGTATCACCATCCAGATACCGTCCGTCCGTCCGAGGGGCGACCCGTGGGGCAAGCCCCACCCCCCGACCGGACGGTCACACACCACGCAACTCCGTTGCGGGTGCTTAAAGCCTTGCTGCGCAAGCCTTTAAGCGGTACGACGCCTAAAATCGCGATATCGATAAGGTAGAGCCAAGACTCAAAGCTGGATATAGCGTATGCCGGTATGACGCCCGTAAAACCCTTTTAATACCGTTCGACCTAAGATCGAAAGCGCGCGTGACAACGGCTATATGCGTATTACACCATTGGCGTCACGGTAGTACACCTAAATTCGATGAAGATCCAGATATACAGCAAACGATAATTAAATCAGTGCTTTAAAGACGCGAGGGGGATGTTGATGGAGAAAACAATGCGAAACGACAAGATTGTCGCCCTTCCCAGAAAAACACATAGCCGTATGACGAAACAGCGTGACCATGTGCTAACATCTTCACACGACAGAAGCGCGTATCGGCAGCGCAATCCGCACATAACCACGGCCACAAAAAGGTAAGGATCTCTCGCTACGAGGTCTTCATGCCGCGTCTCAAAACGCCGGGGAAAGGTGCGTCCAAACCCATCTCCTTCAAACTCGATCCCGAGTCGGAACGCTTCTATCGGCGCAAGGCCCAGGAGAACGGTGTGTCGCTGTCCGACTACATTCGCAAGCAGCTTGCGCTCGGCGTCGTCACCGAAAATGTCTCGCTCATCGACCAGCGTCTCAAGGCCCTCATTCAGCAACTGAGTGGGCACACGCCGTCCGATGGCAGCCCCGGCAAATCCGTCCAGACGCTACCGTCCGAACTGGTTCAAGCCGTGTTCTTCAGCCGCGAAGTCCTGACCAGCATCATCAGCGACAGAAACATCCAGTTCTTCCACCAGGCACAGGATCGCGCCGAAGCCGCTACCAAGAAACTGCTGGGAGAGAGCAATGGCTGATCAACGCTCACCCAGCGGACTCGCCACCTTTTCACGAGGAACTGCCCTCTGGTGGCAACAGGCAAAGCTTCTCACCAGTGCGATCGTGGCGGTTGTCGTCGCGGCAATTCTCGTCGGTGCGCTGGCCGGCGGTGCATACGTGTACTTCGTCACGTCGGCCGAAACTCGCTATTTGACGATCAAGCACCTTGAGGCGGAAATCCTCACCGTCGTTCCGATGGCGAATCCGAACGTCTCGTTCCATCTCGGCAACGACGACACGGCACTGCCGCCCGCTGCGGCGCGGTCGTTTACCGAGGATGCGGCCGACGAGTTCTTCGTCTATGCGCGCAATGCTGCCGTGTACGCTGTTCTAACGGCGATTGCCGTCACGTTCCTTTCCGTCCTGTTTTGGATGGAGTACGGCCGCGGAAAACTTACCGACAAGCAGGTGCGCGGTGCCAAGCTCGTCAAAGCAAAGGAGCTCATCAAGGAACTGGAGGCTCGAGACGACGCGAGCCCCTATCGCATCGCCGGCGTGCCGATGCGGAAGAAGGCCGAAGTGCTCGGCACACTCTTTTCTGGTGCCCAAGGCAGTGGCAAGTCCCAGCAGTTTTTTGCGCTGATGGATCAGGTGCGCGCCCGCAAAAAACGGGCGATCGTCTATGACCCATCAGGTGAATTCACCGCTGCGTATTATCGCGAAGGGAAGGACGTCATCCTGAATCCCCTCGACGCGCGTAGCCCGAACTGGAATGCCTGGCGCGAAATCCAAAGCGAGATCCATTACGACGGGCTGGCTGAGGGGCTCATTCCGATTCCGCCGAATGTCGCCGACCCATTCTTCGCGATTGCGGGGCGCATGGTTTTCAAGGGAGCGATTCGTGCGCTTGGCGGCGACAACAAACGAACCAACGCAGCGCTGTACAAGGCCATCGCCCATAGCAATCTCGAGGAATTGCACGCGATCCTAGCGAACGAGTCCGCGGCGACCTACGTCGATCCAGTCACTGAGCGTACGGGCATGAGCCTTAAGATGACCGTGCAGAACCAGCTCGATTGCTTTCGTTACCTGCACGACGAAGGCGAGCCATTTTCGATCCGAGAATGGATCCAGAATGAGGATGAAGACGACGATTCCTGGCTGTTCATTTCCGTCAACGAGGAGCAGAAAACCGCCCTGCTTCCGCTGATCAGCCTCTGGTGTGATATCGCCATCCGCTCGCTGCTGACACTCAAGCCGATTCATCGCGAACGTCTCTGGTACTTCTATGACGAGCTCCCCACTCTGCAAAAGCTCGAGATCATGAAGCTCGCCGTTACCAACATTCGGAAGTACGGCGGTTGCTTCGTGCTCGGCATCCAGGACTTTTCCCAACTCTTCCAGATCTACGGCGAGCACTTGGCGCGCACGATCATCTCCGGATGCCAGACCAAGCTCCTGTTGCGCGTGACCGATGGTGACGCGGCCAAGGCATTGGCCAACGCGATCGGTCAGGCCGACCTCGACGAAAAGGAAGAAAGCCTGAATCTCGGCATCGACGAGCGGCGCGACGGCATGAGCGTTTTTGCGCGACGCAATCTCCGCGATCTCGTCCTCTCATCCGAAATCCTGCACCTGCCCGACATGCAGGGCTATCTGGTCACACCGAGCGACTATCCGGTTGCTCGGGTCAAGTACGAATACGTCCCCCATCCCCAAACGGTGACGCCCTTCATCCCGCGCCAAACGTACGATCTCTGGCTTCCGGCAGGCGCTGTAGCTGACCGTCCGGCTGCGCCGGAGAGATCCGGCAGCGACCCGTCCCTGTCCCACTCCCCGTCACCCAATCCTTCCGGCGCACCGACCACGGCCGCCGAGGATTCGGCGACCAACGCCGCTGCGGCCGGCCCGGCTGTCGGTGCCTCCGCGCCGAACACTCCTCGTTCCGTAGTACAGCCGTCCAACGTGATCTCGCTGTCGACCGGCGAAATCGTCGACGGTGACACCGGCGAGGTTCACGATACGTCGGCTTCCCGCGAGCCAGGCGCCGGCGAACGGCCCACCGGCCGCGCCGGCCTCGGTGACCTGTTGGGGTGACACGCCATGATGAGCATGCACAATGTCGGCAGCGCCAGCCAAGCGCTCCACTATTTTTCGAAAGACAACTACTACACCACCGATCAGGGACTCGAACATTCCGCCTGGTTCGGCAAGGGGGCGGCCACCCTCGGTCTGAACGGGCAAGTCGATCGGAACGTGTTTTTCAAACTGCTGTCTGGGCAGGTCGGCGATCAGCAACTCGGTCGCGTCGTCTTGGACGAGAATGGCGAGCCCGAGGTCGTGCATCGGCCCGGCATCGATTTGACGTTTTCGGCACCGAAAAGCGTCAGTATCGCTGCCGAAGTTTTCGAAGATCGCGAGGTCCGTCTCGCCCACGAGGAAGCCGTCAAGGAGGCGCTCGAGTACGTCGAGGCGTATGTGGCGCAGGCCCGCAAAACGGTCGATGGCGAGACGCTGGTCGAGCCGACCGGCAATGTAGTAGCCGCCCTCTTTCGACACAACACGAGCCGAGATCTCGACCCCGATACGCATACCCACGCCCTGGTCATGAACGCGACCCAACGCGCCGATGGCGAATGGCGATCGCTCACCAATGACGAGTTGTACGTGCAGCAGAAGGTGATCGGGGCAATCTACACGTCCTCGCTCGCGCGCGGGTTGCAGAAGCGCGGCTATGCCATCACGGCACCCGACGAGAACGGGAATTTCGAACTGGTCGGCGTCACGCGGGAGCAAATTGAACACTTCAGCCAGCGCTCGGCAGCGCGCGATCGATGGCTGCGGGCCAACGGAATCGATCCTGCAAACGCCACGGCCGCCGAGAAGGAGCGTGCCGTGCTCGCGACCCGCGAACGCAAGGTCGGCGTCGACCATGAGGCCTTGTCGGTTCAATGGCGTGAGCGCGCACAAGCAGTCGACCTCGACTACAGCGTCATCCAGCAGAAGGCACGGGAGGCGCGGGAAGCGGGAACGGATGCACGGGTCGTCAAGTTGTCCGGTATTGAAGCCCTACGGTTCGCTGCGTCTCACCTCGGTGAGCGCGAAATCGTGCTGAACCAATATGACCTCGTCCAGACCGCGCTCGAACATGCGGTCGGCCGAACGTCTCCGAATCAGATTCTCGATGCCTACAAAAAGCTGGTCCATCAAGGCAAGATCGTCGACCTTCCGGACGGCAACATTACCACCGAGAAGATGCTCAACACGGAGCGCTGGACGGTCGAGAACGCGCTCGCGCAGCGAGATGCGACGCCGGCGATCGCGCCTGCCGAATTAGTCCGGTCCAGAATCGAACAGGCCATCGCCACCGCGCGTGCGGAGCGGAACGATTCCACCTTCGACTACACCCCCGGCCAGCGAGGCGCGATCGAGCATGCGCTGACGAGCAGAGACCGGATCGTCGCGGTGCAGGGGCTCGCCGGCGTGGGCAAAACCACGATGGTCAAGGGAACAGTCCAGGTCGCGCACGAGCAGGGTTGGCTTGTACGAGGGATGGCCGCAACCGGGCAGGCTGCCAAGCAGCTCGAGAACGACTCCGGTATCCAGGCCGATACGGTTACGATGTTCGAGATTCATGAGCAGCGGCGCCAGGATGATTTGAAGGTCCTGCGCGAGTATGTGCCGGACCTATCACGAGAGCGCGAGCTCTGGCTCGTCGACGAGTCATCGTTCCTCGCCCAACGGCAAATGGCTCGCCTATTTAAGATGGCGGAACGAGCGGATGCGAAGGTCATCCTCCTTGGCGACCGCCTCCAGCTGCAGGCCATCGAGGCGGGCAAACCGTTTGAGATCCTGCAGGACGAGGGCGTGACCACCGCTCAGATGACCCAGATCCAGCGCCAGAAGAATCCCGAGTTGCAGCAGGCAGTCGCGATCACCGTGGGCACCGCCGACCTTGCACCGGATGAGCCCCTCACCGACCTGAACCTCGCACGTAACGCTCGCGCCTTCGACTTTCTCGAGCGAGCTGGGCGCGTGACGGAACACGAGGATCCGCGAGACCTGATCGACCTGTTGGCGCGCCAGTACGTCGACCGGGGACCACGAAGAAATCAGACGATCATCATCACCCCGTTTAACGAGGACCGCGTCGAAATCAACAATGCGGTTCGGGCGGAGCTGCAGGAGCGTGGCGATCTCGATGTCAACGACTCGGCACACACCATCTTCCGGTCCGACGGCGATTTGACCCGGGCCAAGCAGAAGGAGGCGCAGTACTACACCAAGGATATGACCGTCCGGTTTGGTCGTGACTATCAGAAAATACTCGCCTCCCGCGGCGAATACATGGGCGTTGTGGGCACTCGACCCGACGAGGGTATCGTCGTTCTGCGGAAGTCCGACGGGTCTCTAATGGAATGGGAACCGAAAAAGTACAACCGGGTGGAGGTGTATCTCTCGGAAACGAGGAATCTCGCCGCGCGTGACGTCATCCGCTTCACCCGCGGCGACGAGCTCGTCAAGAATGGCCACGAGGCGACCGTCGTTTCTGTCAACGAGAACCAGGCGGTCCTGCGGCTCGCGGATGGCAAGGAAATTCCTTGGGATCTCGACGCGCAGCGTCATTGGGATCACGCGTACGCGGTGACGGTTCACGCAGGCCAAGGCGCGACCCGCGAGCAAGCCATGCTGCATATCCCTTCACACAAAATGGAGCGTGATCCGGAAGATGCTCGGCGCCAGTCAGACGTCGCGATGACGGTGCGTAGGATCTTCGGCGACCGGAGCTTCTATGTCGGGCTCACCCGGGCGGTCGAGGATCTCCAGATTTTCACGACCGACGCAATTCTCGCTCGAGCGGCCGTCTCACGCCACCAGGACAAGTCAAGCGCCATCGAGACGCTGCGTGAACATGAGCTGGCCGAGCAGGCGAATACCCAGCCGCAGCGCCAGCGACGTCAACAAGCTGCGCAACAGATGCAGATCGAGCCGGACTGAGGTTGCGGCGCGCGCCCGCGACGGACGCTGTTCCATCGCCTCGCCGCTACGGTTATAGGGGCGATGCTCGGTCGCAGGCGCGCTGCGCGTTCAAATTAAATCAAATCGAAAGAATTGTGTTGGAGTCTCGAATATACCTTTCGATTTGTTGACATCTGTTCGGCGCGGGAACCTCCGTATTGCAAAGCGGTAAAGAATTCCAAATCGATGTCGATATCATCGTGTAGGATCAGCAGCGGTACTATTTCCCCGTGCACCTGCGGTCTCGCGATGTATTAGAAATTTCAACTAAAACCACATCGTATGTTTGCGAAAAACAATAAATTTATGTGTAGAGGGCCGAAGGCGGTGCTTCAACGAGTAACCTTCGTTTCGATTTTTGTAATAGTTTTCATGATATCTGCGGGAAACGTTATGCCAAATTCAAATAGCAGCAGACCTCGCGAATCCAGGGAATTCTGGATGGAGAAACTTGGTCTGGAGCCTCATCCGGAAGGAGGCTATTTTAGATACGCATTTGGTTCTGACATTTATCGAAAGACGGCGAGCGGCGCTGAAAGGAAAAATTATAGCGGAATCTATTTCATGGTGACCCATGATAGCCCGTCGCACTTCCATCAGATGATATCCGATGAAATATGGTACTACCACTCTGGCGACCCGCTCATGATGCACGTCATCGATGAAACGGGAGCATATCGGACGGTCCGTCTCGGCCCGAACGTGGAACATGGAGAGGTACTTTCTGTAGTTATGCGCGGAGGATGGATTTTCGGGGCGTCGGTCGATTCAGGTGATTACACGTTGGTCAGTTGCGCTGTTGTGCCGGGATTTGACGATGCTGATTATAGAATTCTTACTCAGTCCGAGTTGCTGGGAAAGTATCCGCAATATCGAGATATCATATTGAAGATGGCGTATCAGAATCTGCCCAAGTGACGTAAGTGTTCGGTTTTCCAAGGTAGGCCGGTGGTGCTTTTGGTTGTTTGGTGGATCGATTTTGAACAGGCGCAATTATGGTAACGGCAAATAGTATCCCGAGATGCCAGGTAGAGGCGATTCTTCCGAAGGATGGTGAAAAGCGATTTTCGGTCGCGAGAGTGCGCGTGAATGATACGGGTATTTCGATGAAGCTGCCCGTTGGTGAACTGTTAGAGGCGGATTGGATTGGCAAATTCTCTGCCAACGATGTCGCATTGCTCGCTACGGTAAATGCTAACGACGTCAATATCCAGAACATCACCGAGCGAGTGCCGCACTTCCCTTACGGGATTATTTATCTTACGGCACTTTTCAGCGTCATGTTGGTCACTACCAATTTAATTGGAGATAGTATCACCACCATCAACCTGCCGTTCCTGCATGGGTACAGCGTCCTCTTTCCGACCGCGCTAGTCGTTTTTCCGTTGACGTATTGCTTTGGGGCTTGCATAACGGAGACGTATGGATTTGTTGTAAGTCGCCATGTGATATGGGGTGCGTTTTTAGTGAACATCCCGGTTATTCTGATTATTCTGTCGCTCGAGAAGGCGGGATGGCTGGGCGGTAGCGTTCTCGGAGTGTCCCATCAAATGATGAGGGCGCTGGGCGCGTCGGCTGTCGGCTACTTCGCAGGCGAGTTATCTAATTCGCTGGTCGTATCTAGGCTGAAGATCGCACTAAGAGGCCGCGCCCTGATTCTTCGTTTTCTTGCGGCCAATGCAGTCGGAGCAGTCGTCGATAGCGTTCTATTTGGGACACTATTGTTTTACGGTGTTGTGCCGTTGACTGTGCTTCTCAAGATCGTGCTTGCACAAATCACGATAAAGATGTTGTACGAAATGGCGTTCTCTGTCTTGTTTTCCAGAATCGTTCTCTGGATAAAGTCGCGTGATGGTGTCGATCATTACGACTATAAGGTGAATTTCATTCGGAGCTAGTGCCCATTATAATTTCCACAACTTTTCCGATGATCGCTTGCTCATTTATCAATATGGGCCGGCGCTTTGAGGTTGATTCTATGTCGTAACCGATGAGTTTTTCGCCATCCGTCAACTTGACGAAGGTGTAAGTTTGTTCATCTACTTCGACAAATGCAAAATCGCCTGAATCAAGAGAAGCATAATCTCCTATGACAAGGATGGCATTGTGCGGAAGCGGTTCGGTGCGGCTCTTGGGGGCGAGTGCAATCGCAAATCGACTCGAATTTGCGTTCGATACCCTGATCCACAGCTGACCGTGGCGCGGCGCCGCGGATACTTTTCGCGCGTCGCGCAGACTCCGCTGCTCATAGACAGGCACGAACCCCCTGCTCTCTTCGCCGAAGAGGGACGACATCGGAACGGCGAAAAACCGGGCAATTGCTGAAATCGTGCTCAGTCTCGGATCGATAGTTTCACCCGATAACAGGCGGCTGAGCGTCCCCCGGTCAAGATCGATCGCGCGCGACAGTTCCGAGTCGTTAACCCCGGCCTCCTGCTGCAAGTGTTTGATTGTTGCCACAAACGTGGCCGCTAGACTTGCAAGTTCTTCCTTTTTCTTCACGCGCTTTGTCCGACCCTAATTTTTGTTCAACGAAGGAGTTGAAAATTTTCAACATCCTGTTACAGTTGGTAACGTCATTTGCTGGTCGACCGATCGGCGCTGGTCAGGGTGAGAGGACAAGATCGTCGTCTCCCGCTGCGCCCTGCAAAATATGTTGTTTTGCAATGCAAGTCATGTTCTAATGCAGTGCAATACAGGTAATGTTGGTAGAAATTGAATCGAACCATCCGAATCGGTAGCTATCGCTTTACTATCCTCCAGTTGAGCACATTGGAGGGTGGGTTGAGCAAGATTACTGAGGCGGAATTTCGGGATGCCGCGAAGAACAACGCTATCAAGCACGCATCGGTTTTGCGCACGGATAGGGGCTATCTCTTCGTCGTCGAACTGTCTTGGAAAGAGGGCTTGCACACGTTGTATACGTTCCGCAATGAACCGAGGACATGGGCAAGCCTGGATAGCATGATGAAGTACTTTGAGAAGCACGAGCTGAACGTTAACGTGATCACCCTGCAGTGGAATCCAAAGGGATGAGCGGTACGAACCTGGTAGCTCCAGGTAGCGGCAGTCGCCAGGTTTACCGATGCGAAGTCGGCCCGGCCTCTGAGCCGCTCGCGCGAAAGCGTAATGAGTTCTGAGCGCTGCCCACGTGTGACTAGCTGTTCTATACGCGATCTTGGTCAATTGACCGCCGTGGGTTTTGAAGTGGACAAAAAAACATGTGCGGCGCTTCGAATATCGTCACGCCGCAGATTCGGAAAGTCTCCGAACATTCATGTCTGTGTTGTGCAGTTGTAGTTAATTAAGACGGACATACAGGGTGCGCCAACACCCCATATGTCCTGACCACAAGCAAATAGCTGGGAAAGCTGAGAGAGACCACTCGTGGCTACAGATATTGTACGTCAATCCTTCGGGATTGACGCATTCGATGCGTCCCTTTTTAAGGCGACGGCGATACGCCTTGTCCACCGCACCGGAATATCACGCGCGAGCAAGACATTCGATCGCTGTTCCGCGTCAAACCTCCTCCGCAGCGGCATGTCTTGCCCTGCGGGTTCGGTGTCACGCATCTTTTCGGACGGACCCCCTTTTTGCTCCATGTTGCTCTTTTGGTACGAGCAGCTTTCGCTCGTATCCCGCCTGTCGCTTTCTTCTCTCAGTGCCTCGACTGCAGGCGGTCTCGTAGCGTTTCGGGGCAACCCGATACGCTACGTTTTTTATTCCGTGCGTCGCCACTCATCGTGTGCGATGCGCACCTTCTGCGTGGCAGTTGCTGCCACGATCGCCCTGCTCGCTTCTCCGCCAGCGACCGCGGACGTTTGCAAGGGCAATATCTTCAATGAGGCGGCAGCACTCTATCACCTCGATCCCGATCTCCTGCGGGCGATAACCTGGGTCGAATCCCGTGGCGTGCCCGGCGCCGTTGGGCCGCGCTTGCCGGACGGCCACAGGGCGTGGGGAGCCGCGCAAATCAACGATGTCCATCTTCCCGAACTCGTCAGCTACGGCGTCACCCAACGCGACCTCCTGAACCCGTGCGTGAACCTTAAGCTCAGCGCGTGGGTGCTCGCCAACTGCATCCAGGCCAAGGGCGCGACCTGGGCCGCCGTCGGTTGCTACAACACAGGGCCCGGTTCCACGAACATCGCCGCCCAGGCGCGCTATGTCCGGCTGGTGCAGCGCGCATATGCGGGCTATCGCGCCCAGTCGGCGCTCGGCAAGGTCGCCGAAGGAGGCGCGCGATGATGCGCCTCGTCCCTCTTCTTGGCCTGATTGTCGGGACCCTTACGCAAGCCTGCTTTGCGTCTTCCCGCCTTCCGGACTACGACGTCACGCAGATCGGCGAACCCGGCTCCGGCCGCTACGTGTTCTGTTCCGGCGACTCGTGCCCTGAACCGACGATCAAGCACCTCGCGGCGCCGGCGCCTGTCGTTCAAGAGAATCTATCGCTCCCTGTATCGGCCGCAGAAACCCGGCCCGTTCAAGCGCTTTCCACGCCGATCGCCAAGCGCCACCAATCCCTGCAAGCGCGAATCCGACATGTCCACCGAGTCGCGAAGGTGGCGAATCGAACGCTTTGCACCGCGGGCGCCGCGGTCGGGACGGCGTCGAAGCACCTGGCGGGCCGTTAGTCCGCGCAGCTCACCGATTCACCACTCGACCAAGGAGGAAACGCGACAGTAAGTAATCCGTAATGAAATTTCGATTGTTCGTTTAACTACTTTCCCCCTGAATCGTGCTCGCGCTGCATATAGCGGCGCGAGCACAACCCCCGGCCCGCGCTGCTGGCTAGCTACCACATGAGGACTAGATGAATACCGCTCAATTCAACCAGCTCGAGATGCTCGAATATCGAGCCGCGAGCGCCCTCGTTGCTTTCGAGGATCGCGCGAAGGCGCTTCTGGAGAAATCCGAAGTGCGTGAAACGCTGAACTTCGTCGTTGCCGTGATCCTCGCGGTCACGCTAATGATGGTCGCCCGTTACGCATTTGGAACGGACGGCGTGGAGTTCCAGCAAGGGTCGACCACCCTTGAGGGATGGGTCAAAGGCAATCCCGGAAAAAGCTGCGCACTCGCTGGTTTGATGTTCGGGAGTGTGCGCGCGATGTTCGTGAAGGACTACGGTGCTTTCGTTGTCCCGTCGGGAATCGGCATCCTGACCGGGATAATCGTCGGCATCATCGACGCCAGCTATACCGCGACGATCTGACCGGGAGCGGCGATGTCGGATGATCTCAGTCACTACGTACCCAGTCGCCTTGACGACCCGGAGAAGTTTCTGTTCTTTCGCAAGGATGTAGCAGCGATCGGGCTCACTGGCACGATCGGCGGTGTGTTGCTTAACCACACCCTGCTTGGTCTAGTCGCGGGCGTTGCGATCGCGGCGCTTTGGCAGAAGTTCAGCTCGGGCCAGCATCCCGGTATGTCGGCTCACGTCATGTACTGGGTATTGGGTCAGCCAGCGCCGAAGAAGTTTCCGCCGTCCGATCTTCGCGAACTGAACGGGTGATTCGATGACACCCGGTAAAGCCGCCCAATCACGCGAACAGCTGCAGGCCGAGAACCGCTTTCTGAAGAAAGTGCTGCTCGGAAACGGCACCACCAGTGTGGTCATCGCGCTCACCTGTGCATGGCTGGTCGTCACGCAGCGCGTCATCATCATGCCGCCAGCCGTTCGCGGCACCTACGTCGTCGGGGCTCGGTATGCAAACGACCAGTACCTCGCCGATCAGGCCGCGTACGTGCTCTCCCTTTCCAAAAGTGTCACGCCGACCACCGTCGACAACAACGTACGGATTCTCCTGTCCATGGTCGACGACGATCGACGCGCCGCGCTCAAGACGGCATGGGAGGCCGACGCACTCCAGATCAAGCACGACGGCGTGACGGACGTCTTCGAGCCGATGGGGGTAGGCGAGGTGGATTTCCGCAACAAAGCTGTGAAGGTCACCGGCACCTTGACCACCTACATCTCCGGCAAGCGCACGAGCTCGGAACAAAAGACCTACGAGGTCTATTTCGGAATCACCGTCTTCGGCCGCTTAGTCCTCCTCGACATCCGAGAAGCCGCGCGCGGCAAACAAGGCGTCGAGCCGCTGGTCACAACGGAGACTCCCGCATCATGAAATTTGCCTTCAATCGACAGTCGCCGAAATTGTGCACGGCATTCAGGCCGCGTCTCGTGTTTGCCGCCATGATGTTCCTGACTACCACTAGTGCGCATGCGATCCAGGTCGTCAAGGGAGCGGATCGGCAAACGCAGCAGGTCTCGATCTCCGCGGCGGAATACAACGTTCTGTCAATGTCCGGGGGGCGCAGCTTTTCGAAGATCGTGCCAGCTCTACCAGGCTCGATCTCGTGGACGCAAGACGGCGGAAAGCTCTGGCTCATGCCCGCGAATCCGACCGCGCTGAATGAGTCGATCACGGTGTTCGTGATCGATGACGCCGGCACGACCTACCGATTATTGCTCGTTCCCGGTCCGCGACCGGCCGAAGATATCCGTATCGAACCGCCTGCAGCGCGCTCGACCCAAGCGCTCCACGCGTCGGCTTTTCAACGACGGGTGAAACTCATGATGCTGGCGATGGCCGGTGGTCGGGGGGCACCGCAGCTGTCGTACACGTCGCTCGACACTGTCGTGCCGCTCTGGAAGGAGGCTGTATTGACGCTGGTCCGTCAGTACAGCGACGGCGATTTCATTGGCGAGACCTACACGCTCTCGAATACCTCGCACACCGACATGGCCATCGACGAGCGCGAACTCTACGCGCCGGGCGTGCTCGCCATCGCGATCGAAAACGCAAACCTGCCGGCCGGCGCCAGCACGATTGTCTATGTCGTTCGTGAGCGGGGCGACCATGAGTGATGTCAATCAAGCAACCAAGCGCCGCCAGCGGATCCTGACCGTGGCCTGCTTCGCCGTCCTCGCTGGCCTCTTCACCGTTGGTATGTTCTTCACGCAGAGCGGGCCGGCCAATCGTCAGTTCACCACGAAGGTGCCGTTTACGAGCCTCGGCGACCAGAACGATCGCAATGCCTGGCGGGCTCACTCGGAGGCGCAACTCGCTGAGCTTACGCGCAGGATGTCGAGTATAGATTCGCGCGCCGACGATGCCGTGTCACAGATGAAAGCCTTGTCGAAAGCCCAGGACGAGCTCAGCAAGCGGATCGACGCGATGAAGAGCACGCCGGCAAGCGCCCCCGCGGCCGCGTCCGGAGCAACGGCAGACCGCGCGGCCCTGGACAAGCCAATTCCCCTCAACGGGGCCCCGGCCAAGACGGGCGCAATCCTGAATCCGCCATTCGGCAAATCCGGCAACCCCGGTGTCGATATGGCTGCCGCCCCTCCAAAGCTCGCCATCATTCAATTCAATGCGCCGACCGGCAACGGGGTCGACTGCGTCGACCCCCGCTACTCGTCGTTGCCGTTGGATCAGGCGACACGCGCACAGCAGGACTGCCTGAAGGCCAACGGCAAGAAGAAAGTCACTTTCATCCCTGCCACCTCCTTCGTGCGCGTATTCATGATGAACGGCGTCGACGCTCCGACGGGCGGCGAGGCCCAGCACGATCCGCTTCCGGTGTTCCTCCAGGTATTGGACGCAGCCAATCTACCGAACAGTCGCAAGCTCGACATCACGGAGTGCCGCATCCTGACGCAGGCGTATGGCGACGTTTCCAGCGAGCGCACTCACATGCGCGGTGAAACGCTCGACTGCATCCTGAAGAACGGCCGAACCGTGGAAATGCCGATTAAGGGCAACGTCATGGGCGAGGACGGCAAGGAAGGCGTGCGAGGTCGACTAGTCTCGAAGGCAGGATCGGCACTGGCCATGTCGGTGTTCGCCGGTATCTCCTCCGGGATTGGGCAAGCGTTCAACGAATCAGCCAACACCCTCAGCAATACCGCACTCGGGTCCACCTCCATTATCAACCCGAGCCAGGTCGGCCGTGCCGCCATCGGCAGCGGCGTATCTGGGGGTGCAGACACTCTTAAGCAGTACTACATCCGAGCGGCCGAAAAGCTTTTCCCTGTGATCGAGACGGACGGTGGTCGCATCGTCGAGTTCGCCGTGTCAAAGGGAGCCGAATACGACGGCGCCCTCTCCGATATCAGCAACATCAACGATGGCTTGGCCAACGATGGCCGTGCTAACGATGGGGGCTACACCGATGATTGATGAAACGAAGAGCGTGACCATCGCAGCGTTCGAGGCCGCGATGCTGCGGTGTGCGGACCAAGCGGTTCACGAAGCGTCGTTCACGAAGGATGGAGACGGCAACTACCACCAACCGGAAATGCGCCGGGCGCTTGCCGGTTGGTGCGGCGCTGCTTTGCTCATTGCCGAGCAGGTGCGGGGATTCGCGGATATCGGTGCCGATCGATTTCGCGGTGATCCCGCGTTTCAATCGGGCTTCCTTGAATTTCTTAAGCAAGCTGCGGATCTGCTCGACCTCTCCAGCAACGAGCTTGGTTCGTCAGCCGTTACCGACGTGACCGACGCGAATCCACTGACAAGTGCGGCAGCGTTCGACGATGCAGCACTCGACGGGTTCAACCGCGTGTTGAAGGCAAAGATGGCAGTGGGTAGAGCCCAGGGGCGTGCCGGGTGGTGGAGCGCACAACGGGGTGATCTGTCGACTATGTTGCGCTCGCACGTCGACAAGGGCGACCCCATCGATATCGGCCTGCTCGCCATGATGCACTGGTACATGGACGAGGCCGTCGCGTCTGCCCCCACGCAGCCTGACGCGATCGTTGCCGCTGGCGAGCTCACGAAGATTTCCAGCAGTCCGGTCATGGGCGGCCAACTCGACATCAGGACGCCGGCCGGTGCCATTGGCATTACCGGCTTTCCGAACGAACTTGCGCGCGACTGCAAGCCCTGGCTCTGGGAACAGGTGGAGATTGTGATCCGTTCCACGGCCGAAGCGCGCCGCGCCGGCGCCGTCAAGCTGGACGCAGGCGCGGATCGTGGAGTCGCCTGCCAGGATGCTGCCACACCTGCCGTGGAGCATAAAGCGTGAGCCGGCTGACGAAAGCACAGCGCGATCGGCTCCGGCGCAAATACGACGGCCGCTGCGCGTACTGTGGAATGCCATTGCCCGATCGGTGGCATGGCGACCATGTAGACCCGGTTGTACGCGCGGTCGAGACCAAGCGAACCGCGAATGGCCAATGGAAGCTTGTGAGCGTCCCGTCGAGGCATCCGGAGCGTGACGTCGAGTCGAATTACATGCCGTCCTGTCCGCCTTGCAACATCAGCAAGGGGCAGATGTCGCTTGAGCAGTGGCGCCAAGCGCTCATGAAGCATGTCGCCTCCCTCAACGCGTATCACCCGATCGATCGCCTGGCGAAGTGCTACGGGTTGATCGAGGAAACCGGGGCGCCTGTCGTCTTCTATTTCGAGCGGGTCGCTGCGCGCGCGGCCGTCTCTGGAGAACTTCAATGAACTCTCCCCGCGATTATCAACTTGTCCCGTGTCCGTACTGCGACCTTGACGCGGTCATGCGTGTTTCCGAAGCGATGTTCGGTGGGAGTTGCGTCGAACCCGCGTGCCCCGGTTATCAGATGGTGCTGCTCTTCAACGACGCCGCTGCCGCTGCAGCCGCCTGGAATCGACGCGCTGGCTCAGTACATCCGGACGATGTCGCCGTTGACCTCTTCGCTGCACGGATGAAACGCAAGCTCGCCAAGAAGCGTCAAGAAGGCCGTCGCGGACGGCGCGACCCCGCGACCGTCTCGGCGATGACGCTCGCGAGCGAGCTTATCGAGGTCGTCGCGATGGGCGATCCCGTGGATGTTGCCAACGTCGCGATGATGCTCGACCAGCGAGGTGCAGAGGCGCGGTTCTTGCCGGCCGCGCTGTGGGACTTCGTGCAACGCCGCAAGCCCCTGGAGGACTGACCATGCCTCGTGCCAAATATATGCCGACTGCCAACGATGTACTTGCTGCGATGCGCCCACGTGTCGCCTATGCAGCCTACGCGTTGGCAAGCGAGTTTCACCTGAGCGCGGCACGGATTCGCCCGCTGCTCGAAGCGATGGTCTCGCAGGGCACGCTCTCGATTGCGCATGTTCCGAATTCGCGGGGCTACAACGTCCGCATTGCCGGAGATAAGCAGACCGCGGATTCCCCTGTTGAAGAGTATGTCGGTGTGCCGGCCGCACCGCGCACGCATGTTGTGTTGACCGGCGACTTGACCGTATACGCGGCTGAGATCAAGCGCCGGGCGGACCTTTGCATGATGGTGCGGCGATGACCGAGATCAGCAAGATCGAGTGGTGCGACCGCACGTGGTTTGGAGCGTGGGCCAAACGGACTGGCCAGGTCTACGACGGCATCGATTCAGCAGCCTACGACGACGGCGACGCCCGCATGCTGCGCGTTGGTAAGAAGCTGGCTGGCCGCACGATCGATGGGGTCAAGCATCACGCTTTTTCGAAGCCATCTCGGCAAATGACCGTCCCTCCAGCGTCGGCGCCCACGTTCGCCGCCGGCACCTCGCCCTCAACATGCTCAATGATCCAATGAAACACGCCAAATTCACTTTCGCTCTTCTGATGACGACGTGCATCGCGTGGGGCTGCACCACCCAAGGTACATCCGCGGTGCCATCCACGGTTCCGGCGCGCGTCGCCGGGCCAAGCTCTGAAGTCGGTGTCACGGCGTCCGTCGCTCAGGCTGCGACGTCGCAGATAAACCCTGCCGACCCGAACCTTGATCCCGGCGTAGCTGCGCTCAAGGCGGCGCTCCATGCACGCTACCCGGCAACCAAGTTTCGCGAGGTCGCCGCCACGCCGTCGGTCGGCATCTATGAGGTCGTGATGGGTAACAAGGTTGCCTATACGGATGTCACCGGGCGGTACTTCCTGTTTGGCCATCTCTTCGACATGGTGACGCAGCAGGATCTGACCGTGCCGCTCGAGCAAGCGCTGCAGAAGGTGCGGTTCCCGGCGGATCGGCTTCAGGACGCGTTCGTCGAGGTTCACGGTACCGGCCGCCGCAAGCTCGCAATCTTCGACGATCCCGATTGTCCCTACTGCCTGGCCTTGGAGGACGACCTCTCCAAGCTCAAGGACGTCACGATCTACCGCTTCATGTACCCGCTCGAATCGATTCATCCGCGTGCCCGCGCCCATTCCATAGCGATCTGGTGCGCCGAGGACAGGCTTGCCACCTGGCACGCGTGGATGCCCCTCGCATTGTCGCGCTGGATGCGTGATCAGGGATCGACTCCGACTGGCGTCGCTGCCAAGACACCTGCCCCGCCACGCGTCGAGCCGAAGCTCGTGTCGTGCGCAAATCCCATCGACGCGAACGAAGCCCTGGCCGCAAGCATGGGAATTTCCGGCACGCCTGCGCTCGTGAGCGAGGACGGGCGGGTGCTGCCGGGCGCCGCCAGCGCCGAAGCAATCGATCAATGGCTTGGAGCGAAGTGACCATGAAAAACAAGATCATGCTCGCCACGCTTTCAGCGCTTCTCAGTCTGACCGGCTGCAGCTTCAGCGGCTACGACGCGAACTCGCAATTCGCCTGCAAGGCGCCTGAAGGTGTGCTCTGCAGCAGCATGTCCGGCATCTATGCCAACGCGATGGCGCATAACCTGCCTGATCAGCACGTTCATACAGGCGCGGGCGCGACGACCAATATCGCACTCGGCAGCTATGCCGGAGATCCCGGCCCGGCATCGAACGCATCGGGTGCTGCGGTCAGTGCCAGTTCTCGACCCGTCGTCGGCTCCGCCGAGATTCTCCCCAAAGCGCTCGATAGCGGCGCTCCGGTTCACACGGCTTCGCGCGAAATGCGTGTCTGGTTCGCGCCGTGGCAGGACGCGGACTCCGACTTGCATGACCAGGAATACGTCTATCTGATCGTCGATCCTGGCCACTGGTCGATCGCGCACAACCAGCAGCGCATCCAGGCCGCGTTCCGGCCGGTGATGCCGCCGACTCCTGCGCGGGATGCTAGCAGTAGCGGTAGCAAGGCGGCTACTTCCAGCTCCAACAGCGATTCGACGTCGGGGGCGATATCGAGTGCTGATCGGGTCATGCAGGGCATTCTCACGCCTGCCGGCGCAGTCGACCGTGCAGCGGCTGCGATGCCCGCAGCGACGGACCATTGATCCAGGAGTCATTGATGAGCACCTTGCAGGCCTGGATCGATGACGCGAAATCGCTCGCGCGAATTGCGATCAGCGAAGCAATTCTCGGCACCGAGGACGATCTCGGGCCGCCCGCGCCCGTTGCCGCGGACCAGCGACGCATAGAGACGGTCGGACTTCATAACCTGCTTCCGTATGACCAGTACGACCCCGCCACCGAGCTCTACTACAACACGGATTCGGTTGGCTTCGTGCTTGCGGTTGCACCGCAGACGGGCGCCGACGCGGAGTTGACCCGCAGTCTCCACGGCCTATATGACTCGGTTCCGGCCGGCTATGGGCTCCAATGGATGCTGTTGGGCGACCCCATCATCGAGGAGTCATTGAACGCCTACGTCGACCTTCGGCGCGAGTACGCCGAGGCGGGACGTGCGCCCTCGTTCTATCTGGAACAGGCCGAGCGCCGCGCCGCATTCATTCGCGGCAAACTCGGCCAGCCGCTGTTTCTTGGCCAAAACTATTCGATCACGGACAAGCGGCTGTTGCTGTCGATCGTGCGCAAGGGCTCGCTCGACGATCTGAAGCTGATCGAAGAAATCCAGAATATTCGCGACGTCGTCGGTGCGACGTTGAGTTCCGCAAGCCTGGCAAGCCGTAGCGCGGAGCCCAACGATCTGTTGCGTTTTCTCTGGCCGATCCTCAACCCCGGTGCGTTCTTTGGCGATGGGGCTGAAACGATCGATCAGACTTATAGCGACGACAAGCCCATTCGTGACCAACTGACGGCTTTCGGTCACCACATGCGGGTGAAGGCAAAGCATTTGCTCTACGGAGTGCCGCCGGAGGATGCCGACGAGCCCGACGCACGCATCGCTGTGCGCAGCTTTGGCGTGCACCAGTATCCGAAGAGCAAAGAGCTGTGGGAGATGAACAACATCGTCGGCTCGCTCTTCAACGATGTCCATCAATACCCCTGCCCGTACCTGATCACGCTCGGCGTCCTGATTCTCGATCAGACCGCCGTCGAGACACGGGCCGCTTTGCGTAGTGCGCGCGCGACGCAGAACGCCGAATCGAAGATCGCGAAGCTGCAGCCCGAACTGGCGCTGCAGAATCAGGACTGGAAAGCCGTCTCGATGCAGCTCACGCAAGGGGGCTCGATGTGTGAGCTCTATCACACGCTCACGCTCTTCGCGCCGCGCAAGAAGATGGAGCAGTGTGTGGCGGCCGCGAAAGGCATCTGGCGTTCGGAGCGCTTCAAGCTGTTCCCGATGCTGACCCAGCAGCTGACGACATTCCTGTCGGCCCTGCCCATGATGCTGACAAGCGACATGCGGGACGACCTCAAGAAGTTTCGGTTGATCACCACCAAGACCACCGTAAATGCGACCGATATGGCACCGGTGCTCGGCGAGTGGTCGGGTACGAATGGACGGGCAAGCCTGCTCTTTTTTGGCCGTCGCGGTACACCCGCGCTTGTAGACATTTACTCGAGCGGAACGAACTACAACGGCTTTGTCGATGGTACTTCCGGCGCCGGTAAATCGGTGCTCATGAACGACATCATCGGAGCGTTCCGCTCGGTCGGCGGAATCATCCGGATCTGTGACGTGGGCTATTCGTACGAAAAGCAGATCGACATGGGAGACGGCCAGTACATCGACTTCAAGCCTGGGTCGCGAATCGTCATCAATGCGTTTTCGACCGCTGGCATCGATACCGAAAATGGTCTCGACAGCGAGGTGAAATTCATCCGGCCGATCATCGCGCGCATGGTATCGCCGACCGCTCCTATCACTCCGTTCGAGGGCGCGTTGCTCGATGTCGCAGTGCGCATCGTATGGAAGGACTACGGCCAGGAAGGTAGTCCCACGTTGGTGCGAGACGCCCTGCTGAGCCTGAAGGACCAGAATGGGCAACCCGAGCGCATCGCGTATGAACTTGCCGTGCGTCTCGAACCGTTCTGCAAGGGGGGTGTTTACGGCGACTACGTCAACGGGCGCACCAACGTACGACTCGACAATGAAGTGGTTGGACTTGAGCTCGAGCACCTCAACAGCGATCCCCAACTGCGCACGGTGATCATGCTCGGCCTGACCAATCAGGTCACCAACGAAATGTACCGCTTTGACCGGTCGCGACCGAAGCTGTTCCTGCAGGACGAGGGCTGGCAGATCGTCGGTGACGATCAGGAATCGGCCGACTTCATGGAAGAAGGCTATCGGCGTGCGCGCAAATACGAAGGCAGCTTCTTTTTCGCGACGCAGGGGATCACCGACGCCGGGATGAACAAGGCAACGCAGGCCGCGTTCGACAACTCCGCATGGAAGTTCCACCTCAAGCAAAGCGACGACACGCTCAAGAAGATCGAGAAGGGCGACGTGATGGATCTGTCGCCGGGGTTGAAACGCATGTTGAAGTCGCTACGCCCGGTACCCGGTCGCTATAGCGAGTTCGTCCTCGTCGATCCGAACGGCGGCACGCACCTACTGCGCCATATCCCTGACGAATTCACGCTGGCCATGGCGACCACGAAGGGGCCGGACTACGAATTCATGCAGCGTTTGCGTGCCGGCGGCACGTCCACAGAAGACGCGATCCGCGCCCTAATCCAAGCCAAACGGAAGTGAACATGCGACACGACCTCGTACTCACCGGCCTTATCTCGATCGGCGCTTCGTTGGTGCTGGGCTCCCCGCTCGTCTACTTATGGACGCAACGCGAAAGAGTTGCGCCGGTCGTCGTGGTTGACGTGCAGAAGCTCATCAGCGATGAGCAGGAAACGCTGCTGAAGACCTTCAATAATGGCGATCCCGTCCACATGACGGACGACGCGAAGAATAAGGCGACCCAACACGCCGGCGATTACGCAAAGCGCCTGTCGGCCGCGCTGGACCAGCTCGGCACACAGTGCGGCTGCGTTGTCGTCAATAAAGCTGCCGTGCTCGCAGGTGATGCGCCCGACCTCACTGACCTGATCGCCAAGAGGATCGCGAAATGACTCGTCTCCGATCGACGGCCCTCTCCCAGTTTTCTGCGCGCACGCTTGGAACAAAAATGGTGGGCGGACGATTTGCACCGACCGCCGTTGGTGATTATCTGGCCGCCTCGACCAGTACTTGTGCGGCGGCGCTTGCAAACGTAACGACGCATTTCGACTTGCGTCGATCGGGGGGCGCGAATTTTGCAAGAACCGACCTTCGCGGAGATGAGCAGTGATCGCGCTCGTCGCCTACTCCAGCGGCCTGGCTCGCTATCGACGGTTTGTTCGCACCGTGGTCGCGCTGACGGTCGTGGCGGCTGTCGCATGGGGCCTCACGCCTTGGTATGGGCTGACGTTCAACATGTCGACCAGTCTGCCGGGGACGCTCTACTTCATCCGCAAGGGCCCCTGTCGGCCGCGCCTCGGCGACACCATCGCATTTCGGTGGCACGGTGGGGCGACCTACCCCGCAGGACTGACCTTCATCAAACACGTGGCTGGTTTGCCTGGCGATGTCGTGCACGTCGTTGGTCGCAACGTCTGGGTCAATCAGACCTATATCGGCTACGCCAAGCCGCTCTCGCTTGCAGGGATGGCGCTGTTTCCGACCGAAGACGGCGTGATTCCGCCGGGACACTACTTCGTGGCCACGCCGAACCCGAACAGCCTCGATTCGCGGTACTCGATCGCCGGCACCGTTCCTCAAACCGCAATCGTCGGGGAGGCCTATGAAATTTTTTAACCGCTGCCGCGCCCTCAGCACGCCGGCCGGCGCTTCAACTGGAGGCTCAGATGACGCTTCTGATGCTTGCAATTGGCTTGTTCATATGGGCCGTATGGATGTGCGTGATCGTGTTCTGTCTTGGTGTGGGGTTTCTGGTGGCCTGGTTTATAGGCATGTCATTGGTACACCACATTTCTTTATCGTCCAAATAGTGGACACAGGGATAGGTCCAGCCTGCTTGCTCGTTGGTTGGAGGCAGCTACGACAGCTTATCCGACGAGCTGCAGTCCTGTGGATCGCGGCACTGACGGTCGCGGTATCCCCGATTTCAGCGATTGCGGAGGACCTGGGCGTGGTTGGCCCGACGTATCCGATTGCGGAGCACGACGCGATTGCGATGCTGAAGCGCCGCCTGCTCGAACTGCAAGCCAATGGTGGGCTGGCGGCCATCGAGCGCCGTGCGCGCCAGCGCGCGCTGCATGACGTCACGTCCCTGCCCCCGGTGCCGGGCATTTCGACCGTCAGCGCGTACTCGAGTCGCCTGATTGATCCGACGGTCACCTACTCCAAGCCCGTCACCAACGACGAGGGCGCCGTGATCGTCGCCGCCGGCACGCGTATCAATCCGCTCGACATTGTCACGCTGCACGAGCGCCTGGTGTTCTTCGACGGCCGCGATGCGGGACAGGTCAAGGCGGTGCAGGCGCTCGCGGCCCGCTCCGGCGATTCCATCAAACCGATCCTGACTGCTGGTTCGTGGTTTGACCTGACGAAGTCGTGGAAACGGCAAGTGTATTTCGATCAGCAGGGTCGACTTAGCCAGCGTTTCGGGATCACCCGCGTGCCGGCCGTCATCAGCCAGCGCGGCAACCAACTGCTTCTTGAGGAAGAACCTGCGGAGCAACTGCGTTGACCCGGCGACCAAATCACCTGTCACCTCCCAATTTATCGGAATCGCGATGAACAACTATGACCGTCTGGACTTCACTGCCGACCCGGCCGTTATCGACGTCGTCGAGAAGAACTCGCCCCACGACGGCGCTGCTGCTCTTCAGCACTTCAATGCGACAGTCGAGCCGATCCGGTATGTCGTAGACGTCACCAATGATCAGGTCGTCGTTTCAGGAAAGGGTGTGCTCGCGACTTACTACTGGCGCGCGAGCCCCTACGACAGCAGGGTCGCTCGTCTATCCGTTCAACCTGACCGCCAGATCGTAGGAGACAGCAGCGGGGAAACCTTTCGTGTTGTGGTGGGTGCTGTAGATGATATCCACCGTCCTGCTGCGGTCATCGCCGAGCATCTGAGCGAGGTCGAAGCCGTTGAGCTGATCGGTCGTATCGAGAAGGGGGTGAAGGGCGCCCTCGGTATCGGCGTCGAATCGACCCATACGGTCCAGTTGGATGAGCCTCTTCCCGTCTCCGGCGTTGTTGAGTCCGCACGTCGTTCGATTGGAGCGAAGCTGCTCGACATCCTGGCCACGGTAACGTCACGTGTGGTATGGGTCGCCGCTTGGGGCGTTGCCGGTGCGGCGACCGGCGGTCTTGCAGTGATCCTCCTGCCGATCGTCTATCGCCTTGGCCATCACGTCGGCGCATACCTGATCGACTTCGTCTTCCACGTGTATCCGGCGATGCGGGAGCTGCTTTCATGAGCATGCGCCCTCTCCTTCGCCGCTGGATTCTCGCGATCGCGCTGGTTGCCAGCTGCTTCTCGTTCTCGGCGCCGGCCGATGCGGGTCAGTGTGTCGGCCGATTCGCCAATCCGATCACGGATATCTGCTGGGAATGCGCTTTCCCGATGGCCATCGGTAGCGTCACGTTCCTCAATATGGGCCAGGACGACACCCCGAACCCGGGCGGATTCCTCTGCTTCTGTAGCGGCACGTTTGGCGTCAAGTTCAGCTTCTGGGAGCCGATCCGGCGCGTCGACGTCACGCGCTCGCCCTACTGCTTCGTGTCGCTCGGCGGGATCTCGCTGAACCCGGGCATCCACGCCCCGGAGGGGGAGGTGCGCGAGCAGAAGGACGACACCAAGCAGAGCTTCTATCAGGTGCACTGGTACACCGATCCGGTCATGTACTACACCGAGATCCTGCTAGACGACCCCTGTATGGAGACGGGCAGCTTCGATGTCGCGTACATGACCGAAGTCGATCCGACGTGGAGCGACGACGATCTCACCATGCTCCTCGAGCCGGAGACCTACCTGTTCGGCAGTCCGATCGCCCAGGCCGCTTGCGCAGGTGACTGCGTGCTCTCGAGCCTAGGTTTCGGCAGCAACCTGCTCTTCTGGTGCGCGGGCTGCAACGGCTCGATCTATCCATTCAACGGCCACGTTCAGGCCCATGTGTCCGCGATCCAGGCGTCGTCACTGCTGGTCGAGCGCATGACCGCAAAGCTGCATCGCGAGGGTTTGATGTGGGGCACGACAGGTGACGGGGCCATGTGCGGCTACTACCTGCAGCCGGTGATGGACAAGACCCAATACAAGTACACGATGCTCTACCCCGTTGCGCAAACCGACCAGATCAACGGTCAGTGCTGTCAGCCGTATGGCCGCACGTCGGCGCTCTGGGGCGCCGGAAAGATGATCCCGTACACGGGGGAGGACTTCGCGTACGAGATTTTCCGCAAGCGCAACTGCTGCATGGGTGCGAACCTCGGAGACTTGCCCCAATGAGTCGGCTCACTTTCTCCATCATAGCCGCCGGCACGATCGCCCTCGCGGCCGGTCATGTGTCGGCACAAACCGTGTCGAATGACGCGCTCGCGCGTGAGCAGCAGCAGATCAATACCACGCGCCGAGCGATCTTCGATGAGGCAGCCAGCGGCACCGCACGTTACCGAGGCGTGATGCCATCGTCGGATGCGATTGATGCCGAGATGAGCCGTATCCAGCGCAGTCGCGATCGGCAGATGGCCCAGGCGGCAGCAAAGGCAGCTCACGATGGCAACGCGTTCCCGAACCTACCGGCGCCGGCGCCAGCCGCCGCCGGTGCAGATCCGTTCGCCGTCGCCAAACGGTACGAAAGCCGTACGCAGCGTCGTGTGACCGACTCCTTCGTCGCGTTCGCGAGCTTCTCGATGCCCGCTGCCTCGCTGGTACGCCTGGTGAAGACCATGAATCAGGCCGGGGGAACTGTGGTGTTCCGGGGCTTCAAGAACGACTCGCTGAAGGCGACGGCCGCTGAAATGCAGCGGCTGGGGATTGCGTCCGGCGGCATCGTCGTCAACCCGAAGGCGTTCACGCAGTATCGCATCGCCCGTGTGCCCGCCTATGTCGTCACACGCGGTGGAGACGCCAACAGTCAGGTCGACAGCAGCGGATGTGCGCTGCCGGCGTCGTACGTCTCCTTGTCGGGAGACGTGACGCCCGCGTATGCCCTGCGCCAGATCGTCGATCACAGCCCTACCTACGGGGGGATCGCCGAGCGATATCTCCGTGCACTGGGGGATGTCGAATGAACGGAATGCGGGCAACCCTGCGCCGAAGCGCACCACTGGCCATCGCGACCGCTCTGGCTGCGGTCGCCGTGTGCGCTGCTGCGGACGCCCCATCTACCGGGACTGCGTTTACTGAAGGCCAGTCGTTCGGTAAGTCAGGAATGAACGCGGCTCACGGAAGCATCAGTGGCGGTAGCTCGAACGTGCCGAACTACACGAACCAGGACGGCGAGCTGACGCCGCTGTATGGCGGTGGGCAGGGCAGTCTCGGGCCGGCCGGGTCAGGGAAGGAAGCGGATTGCTCAACGCAGCCAGCGAACCCGAGTGCCTACTGGCGTCAGGAATGCGATGCCGTGAATTACCTCGCGAAGAAGCCTCCCAATCGCATGCCGATCACCGCGAGCGATCCGATCGTGACCGGAAGCAAGGGCGCGATCAATAACCCCGGGTCTACGACGAGTTCGCAGGACTGCCACAACGTGACGTCGACGGTGCCGGCGACCTACCGGAAGGAAACCTGCGAACAGGCCGTGGGTACGCAAACCTATACCTGCAACCGCATCAATGACCCCGTCTGCACCGAACCCTATCAAGGCTGCGCCGCTGGCGGGGTCGTCGAGGGAAGCTTCACCGGCGGGTTTGCCGCGCGCCTGGCATCGAACTCTGCGCTCTGGAACTTCGGCGCTGACACGGGCTATCACGACAACTCAGGCTACAACGGACTGACCGTGTCCGGCTCGATGAGTTTCAGCGTCCAGAACCTTGGTCAGATCGGTACCGCAGTCATCAGCCAGATCACGGCAAACAATACGCTGCGCAGCGTCGACATTAACGGCGTCACGGTCTACACCGATGCGCCGGACGGCGGGCGCATTCTCCAATGCGGAGTGGCGACGCTGCCGGCGTCGGCCGGCGGTATTGATGGACGGCAGACCACCGGCTATCTTGCCGCGTCTTCGCCTGGTGTGACCTTCACACACAATTTGATTTACAACGGCATTCGGAGCGTGTGTTCGGATAAAACTGCCTTTACGGCAGATGGCGGTCTCACAGAGTATCGACCGTTCTTTACCTTCGGTAGCGAGTACGAGGGGAACCCGTCGACCATTGCGCCCAACACCGACATCCGCGCGTATTTGCACGAGGGCGTCAATACCGTCGAGATTCAAGCGGCGATAGGCGGGTACGGTTTCCAGGGCGGCGGGCAGGCCCGAGTTCAGCTCACGCTGAACCAGATCTGCACCGCGACTTGCACGCCGAACTGGATCGACCAGTGCAGCTCGTTCGAACAGCGGGCCGCACAATGAATATCCGCGCTCTCATGTTCGCCGCGCGTGCGTTCACCCTCGTCGGCAGTGTAATGACCGTCACCCTGCTCGCCGCGCCGGTAGCGTATGCCGCGCCCACCTGCCAACGCACTGGTTCAACCTGCATCGAGCCGGCCGGCACACGCATCATCAACGGGATTCCGCTCTACCAGGATTGCTGGAACTACCAGGATACCTACGAATGCCAAGCCGCTTCCACCGTTAACGACTGCGCGCCATTGCAGCAGCAAGGCTGCGGCCTAGTGAACCAGCAGTGTGTGTCATACAACGACGCGGTGCAGGGAAGCTGCGACACGATGCAGTACACGTACCAGTGTCTCGATACTCCGGCGCACACGACGACCGTCACCCAATGCACGAACACGATGTGCGCACCGGGTGCCGGATGCTTCTCGTCAAGTAGTGGTGCGGACGGCGCGCTCGGCAAGGTCGTAGCAGGGCTGGAAACCGGGCGCGAAGCCGGCGCCTACGGTGTCGGTGGCGGTAACGTGAACATTTTCAAAGGCTACGACAGCAGCTGCTCGATCAAGGTGCTGGGCGGCCTCGAGATCAAGAGCTGCTGCACCAGCAACGGCGGCGGTGCCGCTTACTCGAACAACGCGATCGGAAGCGCCGCGGTCAGCGCTGGACTGTCGGTTGGCGGAACGGCGGCGAAGCAGGGCATCGCGTTAGGGTCGAAGTATGTCTTTGACCAGCTGTACGAAACGGTCGATAGCTCGATCGTGAACTCTGGTCTCTTGCAGATGGGCGCATGGGCGGACAGGGCGTTGTCTACCTCCGGAACCTTTGGTGCCTACGGCTTTAGTTTTTCGTTCTCCCTCACCAATGGTGTTCAGCTTGCCGATTTCAATCCGTACGTATTCGCGGCCGAGATCGCTGCGCAGCTGATCCAGATGTGGCTCGCCTGTTCCCCTGACGAGCAGGTGCTCAGTCTGAAGCGTGGCCAGAACCTCTGTGTCCAGTACAACCAGGGCTGCTCCAAGCGCGTGCTCGGCGTTTGCGTCGAGGAAAAGAAGAGCTACTGCTGTTTCAATTCGTTGATCGCGAAGCTCGTCAACCAGCAGGGCAAGGCGCAACTCGGCATCCCGTTCGCAGGCTGCGGTGGCTTCACGGCCGACCAGCTGCAGCGTATCGATTTTTCGAGTATCGACTTTACCGAGTTCGTCAATTCGATCCAGTCCAAAGCCGTCGACGAGGACGCGATTCTGCAGCGCGTGCGGCAATCGATCGGAAGCGGCAAAGGGGTATCCCAATGAAGCGCCTCGTCTCCGCAGCGTTTACTACTGCGATTTTTGCGCTGCCGGCCGCCGCCTTCGCCGGCAGCTACGACGACTTCAGTGCAGTTCTCATCGACGCGATTGATCACGGGTCAGCGTTTGGCGCGCTGCGTGGACCCGTTGCGGGTTCACTCGTCACCAAGCTGCACGCCAACGGTCCGGTCTACGTCACGGCTCGCTCGATCGGCGACTTGCCGCGGCCTGGCTGCAAGCGTCTGGATGTGCTGTTCGACGTCCGCGGCATCCAGACCGAGGCGGGCGAAACCAGCGGGCGTCTGGACGTGAAGATGAACTACTGCCGCGATCGAATTCCGCCGATTGGCTTGGCGCCGGCGGCGCCGGCGCAACCTGCAGGAGATACACCGTGACGCGGGGCCGCCCACTGGTTGCAGATTTCAAAACCCTCACTACCCAGGAGCGTTGATCATGTCCATCGAAAGCCTGTTTCCCCCTTCGCGTGTCCGCTCGAACTGGCGCTATGCGCTACTCGCCAGCCTGCCCTGCTACGTGCGGCGATTCCTCTTCGCTTTCGTCATTGTGCCGGCGGCCGTCCCCGTCGTCGCGCTCGCAATACTGAATCATGGGTCTTTCACGGGTATGGCAACGACCGTGCTCGAACAGGCGGCTGGAAGCGGTACGAATCCGGACACGATCCGACTGCGGACATGCACCGATACGGCGGCTCGCCACGCGCCGTCGGCCGCCATTTGTATGCACTGGCGCACTGACGACGTGCCGATCACGACGCTCGCCCCTCAGGTTGGTCACGGCTTGTTCGTCGCGTGGCTCGTTGCTGTCGTCGTCATGCTTGCGACGGATCTCGGCGTTTCCCCGCCCTCGCCTATCGGACTGCGCAGACGTCTCGACTCGATCGGACGGCCGCGTGCCGAACTTAGTCGTGCAATCCGCGAAGGAGAGGTGAAGTGAGACTGCAGATTACGATCACCAGTATGCGCGCCGCGCCGGCGCCCGACTTGCCGAGCCATCTCTTTGCTGGTGCCGCCAGTGACCGCGCGACCTTCCGGGTAACGCACGGCGCCGCGCCGTCGCGCGAAGCCATTTCCGTGTTGCTCGAGGACGCCGGCTTTGAAGTCGACGCGCAGCGGAGCCGGCCATGAGCGCATTCCGTGGATTCCGGCTCGCGGTAGCGGTCCTGCTTCCTGCAGCGCTGCTGGTGCCGCCGTTTGCGGACGCAGACGGGTTGGACTACAAGTCCGCCTGGAGCTGCGACGGGCAAGAGAAATTCAACTGGTACTGCGATGACGACAAGCCCGCGGCGCCCGCGGGTGCGAGCGCGGCCAAACCGGTCGATTCCGACGACTTCGATCAGATCAAGTCGGCCGACGAGATGCGCGAGGCACTGAAGCACCGACTCGACGTCGCAAACATGGACCCGACGCCCGAGCACATCAAGGAGTACATCAAGCTTTGGGAGTACGTCCAGCAAAAGAGCGCTGTCTTCGCCGATCAATGGCGCCGAGTCGTATGGCAGAACCCGAGCCTCGATTACTCGCTCAAGCGTCCGACCAACAACGTCGCTGTCCATACCTATGACCGGACCCGGGATTCCGACCAGGACGGGCAACTGCGTGCACTCGCGCAGAAGCACGGCCTGATTTTCTTCTTCCGCTCGGACTGCCCGTACTGCCATGCGATGGCCCCGACGATTGTGCTGCTCGCGCAGCGCTATGGCATCGACGTGCTGCCGGTCTCTCTGGACGGTCGGGGTATTGGCGAGTTTCCGAACCCGACGCCTGACCACGGTCAGGCGTCGGTCTGGGGTGTGCAGCAGGTGCCCGCCCTCTTCATTGCGTCCAAAGAGACCGGCGACCACGCAATGATCGGCTCGGGAACGATGTCCCTCCAGGACATCATCGACCGCATTTTCGTTCTCACTGCCTCGCAGCCCGGGGAGCTTTTCTGATGAAACCGACACGCTGGTTTGCCGTACTGACGGCTGCAGTGGTTGCCATCGCCCCGGTGTGTGCGCAGGCGATGTCGATGCAGCAGGTCTTCGACTCAATCAACGCCATGGGCAACGTATCGAGCCCTCGGGCGTTGCAGGGCGAGACGATGGATATGTACAGCGGCGGCAGTGTGTTCATGCGCACGCCACACAAGACTTACCAGCTCGCGAGCGTCACCGCCCCGGAATGGGGTGCGGGTTGCGGCGGGATTGACCTGTTTGCCGGCGGGTTCAGCTTCATCAATAAGGAGCAGTTTGTTGCGCTGCTGCGCAACATCGGCTCGAACGCCTTGGGCTACGCATTCAAGCTTGCCCTGCAGAACCTCTGCCCGACCTGCGACAACGTCATGCAGTCGTTGCAGACCATCGCCCGCGACGTCAACCGGATGAACATCGACTCGTGCCAGGCCGCTGAGGGCATCGTCAATGCGGTGACGCCTGTTGCATGGAAAAAAGAGCAGGCGAACCTGGCCGACACGCTCGGGCCATTCACGAACCTGTATTCGGATATGACGGATGCCTGGACAAATACCGGAAACAGCTCGGCGCAAGCGGCGCAGACGATCAATACGGCCACTGCATCGGATTCCAATCTCGCGGCCAAGCAGCCGTACGGCAATGTGACGTGGCAGGCGCTGCAGCAGCTGCCGGACCTGAGCACGTCGGATCGCGAATTCCTCATGTCGCTGGTGGGGACGGTCATTTTTCCCGACCCGTCGGATTCGGGCGGCACGGAGGTGAATCCTGTATTCCTGCCGCGAATCGGCAGCCTCACGGTGCAGGAGTTGGTCGGTAACGATCCTGCTGCGAACAGTGGCACCACGATTCAGGTGTACGTGTGTGACGAGACGACGAAGTGCCTGAATCCGTCAGTTCAGGAAATTGGATACACCCCCTTCCGTACGCTCGTACAGCAAAAGCTGCAGGTAATCACGGATGCGATCGCATCGCGCTCCGCGATCCCGAACCCGGCGGACACGTTTCGGTTCCTGAGCATGACGGACCTGCCGGTCTACAAAATGATCGCGGTCGGCACGCGTCTGAACAATTCGTCTCTGGCTGACCAGTTGTTGAGTACCTACCAGTCGCTGATCGCTGCCAAGTACGCCGAAGCGTATATCCACGGATCCGCTGAAGATCTTCGCCGGGCAATCGCGCGTTACGGCACCGTGAAATCCAGCACGTCGCTGCTCGACGAGGCCACGAAGCTCAATACCAACATTGACACGGTCGAATCGGAAGCACGCAGCGCAGTGATGCAAGCCTTCAGCCAGACGTCGAACGCGTGGCAACTGGTCGAGCAACTCCAATCGATCGAGCGCGCCGTGCACGCGAATGTGTCGTCCTCGCTTCGGAACTCGTTGGCCTTTGGCCAGACGTTGAACGGCGGGGGGACTCAATGAACATGGAAATCGACACCTATGGGAACGTCGATACCTTGTACTACGTCATGCAGGGTATCGCGTCTTTCATGGGTAGCGGAACCTGGACAGGTCTCATCCGTTACACGTTGTTGAGCGGCGTCGTAATCTGGACGATCGTCGCGATCGGCCGGAAAGGCTATGAGATCTTCCGGTGGTTCGCCGCCGCGATGCTGATGACGCAGCTGCTGTTGCTACCGGTCGAGAACGTGTTCATCACGGACGTCAACAACGTGCAGCCGACTCGGGAGGTGGATCACGTCCCCGCCTATCTCGCCGCGGTTGCCCAGAGCTTCACGCTCATCTCTCGCGTGCTGACACAGTCGTACGAAACGATCTTTTCGGTGCCGGATACGCTGACCCTGAAAAAGGGGGATGTGGGTTTCGGCATCTCCGTGCTGCAGAAGGTGAACAAGGCTGAAATCACCGATCCGGGGCTGCACGCTGACCTTATCCAGTTCTTCAAGGAGTGCACGGTCTACGACATCCAGGACGGCGCGATTGATCCGAAGACGATCATGAACGGCACCGACCCCTTCAATACCGTGTTCACGTCGACGAGCCCTGCCCGATATGTGACGACGAACACCCTCACCGCGAACCCTACGACGGACACCTGTTCCGCGACCGGCACTTTGTTGCTGCTGCGCGTACAGGACGCTGAGCAAGCGGCCGAGCAGATGTATGGCAGCGAGATGTATCCGGAGATCGCCGACCCCTCCATGGCGAAGGCGGAATTCGTCAACGCGATTGGAGATTCGTACGGCTTCATCCTCCAGTCGTCGCAGAACGCGTCGTCGGCGCTACGACAGGCAATGTTCAACAACGTATGGCGCCAGGCGGGAGCGGAGCTGCCCGCGATGCTGAACGATCCGGCGCGCGTGGCCGAGGTCAATGCGTTGATGAGTTCTGCCCAGGCTGCAGTGGCGACGAACGGCTCACTCGCCTCCATGGCGATTCTCGCCAAGAACACGCTGCCGACCGTTCGCAACTATGCCGAAGCGATCATCTATGCGGTTTTCCCGCTCATTCTGGTGCTCTGCCTGATCAGCGGCGCGGATGGGGCCAAACGAATCCTCGCGATGTACGCCAAGACGGTGGCATGGGTGTCTGTCTGGCCGATGCTCTTCGCGGTCATCAACGGGCTGTCGCTGATTCACCTGAGCCATGAGATGCGCTCGATGTCGCTGCAGGCCGGCGTGCCGTTCGGCATGGCGGCGAAGTTCGGACAGACGTTGCTCGACGAGCAGGCGCTGCTTGGATACATGGTGATTATTACGCCTCCCCTTGCGTGGCTGTTGCTGAACTTCGCATCGGCCGGCGTTGTCGGTGCGTTCTCTCAACTGAGCGGCGCGTTGACCGGCTCTGCTCAACAGATCGGTGGTCAACAGGCGCAAGGCGACGAAAACATCGGCAACGTGCACATGGATTCGTCGTCGATCGATAACGCGTCGCGCAACGTGACCTCGGCGAACAAGTACGACAACACTGTGCAGTCGCGCACCGGGTCGATGAACGTCGATACCGGGACCGGCTCGGCCTTCACGAACTTTGCCAATGGCCTGATCGCTCGCACCGAGTTTCAGAACAGCCTCGGCGTTTCGGCCACGTCCCAGGACGCATTTGAGCGGTCGCTCGGCACCGACACCTCGACGGGTGTCGCGGCAAACCGCACGAATTCCACGTTCGCTGGGCGGGAGCAGCTTGCGTCCAGCACGAACAGTGTCTCGAGCAGCCAGGAGCGTGGAAGCTCACAGCGCCTGTCCGACGATTCCAGTTCGGGTACGCGGGCCTCGTCTAGCCAAACAGGTGAGCGGCGGACCGCACATGATCAGCAATATGCGATAGATCAGTCGCACTCCGTCGACGGTACAACTTCTGCAGGAGCCAAAGGTTCGATCATGCTTGGTGGCGGCTTTGCCAAGTCGTTTGGCGAGGATGGGGCGCCGTCCGGCAACGCCGGCGGTGGAGGCGGCGGCTCAGCCGGTGGTAGCGGGCGTGGGCCTTCCGGCAATGGTCGGCAAGGAAGCAGCAATCCGGTCTCGAACTCGCCTCTTTTTAACCAAGCAGAAGAAGACAAACTCGCTCGTAAGGCCGAGTCACTTGGAAAATCGCCGAACGAAGTTCAAGCGATTCGGGATGCGTATCGATTGAAGGTGCGGGCTGCGGATTATGCAAATGGCGGTGGCACGGGGAAAGGGCAGTCGAGTCTGAAGTTTGGTCTCGATGTTTCGGGCGAAGGTGGATATACGAAGTCTTGGCGGAATTCTGACGCACAAAAATTCGTCGATCAAAACAGTAGTTTGGCCGCCTACACCGAGAGCGATAACGTCTCTCACGAAGGCTCGCAGATGCACAATGACTCCACCGGAATGGAGTCCGGGCAGCACGTTCGCCGCGACCGGTCGGCGTCTCTGACGGACCAGGTTTCGTCCGGCTCTCGCGTTGCAGCGGATCTCACTCGCAGCGCAGACGTGCGCCAGCGCGGATCGACGCAAGTGGTTTCGCGCGTAGATACCTCGACCAACCTGATGACGCCTGAGAACCTGCAGGCGGTCGCTGCGCGCAACGGTATCCGATACAGCCAGCTGATGACGTTGCCGTCCCCGCAGATCGCTCAGCTGGTCGCCCAAGATGCAGCGATGCGCGACATCGTTTCGCGCAACTCGACGTTGCCGACCACGGCTCGTGATGGGTCTACTCTCCCTGCGAGCGGCATCGACGTCGTTCGCCAGGACCAACGCAACCAGTCCGGCGTTGGTGCAAGTGCCCCCGCGTCGTTCCAGCGTTTTGCAGGTGCGGTTGGACCAGTGGATACGACACCCCTGGATGTTGCGACGCCGATGCCCCAAATCGTGACCGACGCACAGCACCGTGTGGATGTTACGCAGCAACGGGTCGCGAGCGAGTCCGCCGCGCCGATCAAGCAGGTGCGTGACCACGTCGATCCGTCGGCCGACAACAAGCCGCTCATGACGCCCGAGCGGGCGCCGGGCCGCTTGCTTTCCTCTCCGCCCGCGGCGCCGTCAGCTTCCGATAGCAAGGGGCCCCTGTCGGCATGGGTGAACTCGATTCAGCCGAGCGGGCCGGCTGGAACAACGTCCACCTCGGCACCAATTGAAAACTTCCTACATCCGCGAACTACGGGAAATGGCCCGACTCTTGAAGCCGCTCGAGCGACGGAAACCGGCACGGGCTCGCCCGCGACTCAACCGCGTCTGTCCGAATCTGACTTCAGGATCGTGACTCTGCCGGCCGGCAATGATCACATGTCACATCGGCAGAGTGATCGTCGAGTGCCCGATGCTCCTGACGGGACATACAGCCGGCCGTCTCCGGAGCTACCCAGCCCTGATCAAGAAGCTGTAGCGCGGCCCGTCGGCTCGATACGGGGTCGCCGGGTGGTTGACGATGGAAGTCGGGGAAGTAGCTTGCCGACCGCATCAATGAAGCGTAGCGGCGGGGTCTCAGTCATGGCTCCTGGAACGACGGCTGGCAACCCTGGTTCACGAATCGACAACGTCAAACCAGCTAACTCTGGTCAGGAGCAGGCTACGCCGGCGCCTATCGCGCCTGAACCAGCTGGCCGGAGAAGTTCGCCGTCCGGTGGCATCGGCCTCGCAAGCGTCGGGTCAGAAGTCGGTGGCGTCGACAGAAAGGTGCAGATCGGTCGCGCGCCAGGCGGGTCATCTGCTGCAGGGGATGCCTTGCCATCGACACCCTCGCAATACCTCGATGCCGCAACCGTCGGAGCCGACGCATCTGCTCCGCACGACGACTCGGCGGTAAGCGGCGCGGCCACTTCCCCGAGCGTTTTGGCTTCGGCGAGTCGACTAGGACGCGGTTCTGCAGATGACGCACGTGGAGTCAAGTCGCTCCCGAGCGCGGGCGTTGCAAACGATGATCCCGACAACCAATGAAAAAGGGGCCTTGCGGCCCCGGACGGTAATTCCCCAATCAATGACGCCAATCGCTATGACTCATCTGATTTCTTTGGTCTCTCCAAAACCAATCGTTCGAGAGGTCGCTGCTTGCATTGTTGCTCGAACGAGCGGTGTTCCAGCCGTCATCATAGTGCGCGCCGGTCATGATGAGATGGCCCAGCTTGACTGCAACGCCCAATTGGGCGAACACGCCGAAGATGCAGGAAAAGAGAGCGCCAAAAGCCAAAATGGTAAAGGGCAGCTGCATTACCGTAATCACGATGGCCGCAACCAGGAGCGTGGTCAGATAGCCCCACATGATTTTCCGGTAAATCAATCGGCCACTGCGCGAGGCGATAAACGATGTGAAAACCGAGAAAATCGCTGCTGCCATTATCGCCATGAAATTCGCAAGCACATAGTCCATGATGAGCGCCCCCGTACGCAATTAGTATCGACGTTACGCCTGATTTCTCGTACTGGCAAGTTAATCCTTGATGACGTAATTCGTCGTGGTGTCAATTCATTTGCGTCTTTAATTAGCGCGATCTCGACGGTGAGTCGAGTGCGTCTGGTCGCGCTCACGTTTTCTGCCCTGCTTCTTGCTGCTTGCGCCTCGGTGCACAGCTACGACGCCTGCGCCCGCTCCTATTCAGCGGATGGCCACGCCTCCCACGTCGGGAGGTCGGCATGAAGTTTCTCCTCTTCCTCGCGATCACGGCCGGTGTCGGCTACTACGTGCTGCATGACGGGCCGACGCCGGATCTCGGCAATTTGTCGTCGTCCGTTGGGCATTTTGCGAGCTCTCTGAAGCACCCAGCCGACAACGCCTCACATTCTGAAAGCGCAGGCTCTGGCGACCACGCCTCCGTCCAATTCGCGACTTCACCCGACGGCCAGGCCGAGGCGCTCGTGCTGAGCGTGATCGACAGCGCGCAGTCGGAGCTCGACGTCGCCGCTTACGAGCTCACCAATCGTCGCATCGTTACCCATCTGATCGAGCGCGCCCGCGCTGGTGTCCAGGTCCGTGTCGTCCTCGACCGCTCCCAGCTTGACGGCCGCGGCTCGAAGCTCGCGGATCTCGTCGCGGCCGGAATACCGGTTCGCATCGACATGGCCGTACCGCTCATGCACGACAAGTTCATCGTCGCTGATAGCGATACGACCCAGACAGGCTCGATGAACTACACGCAGGCCGGTGCCAATCACAACGCTGAAAACGTCCTCGTCATCTGGCATCACGCCACGGTCGCCGCAGCCGTGCGCGCCGCGTGGGCGCGCCTATGGAATGAATCGAAGCCTTACCCAGGTGTTTGACCCGGCAATCACGCGCGTAAGCCGAACTTTTTAATGGAGAACACGATGCCTCATGTCGATTTCGAAGTCGCCTGCCAGACGATCGGGCAGCTGATCGCCCACTATGTCGCCGTCATCGCTGAAGAGGAGTCGCGCAGCGAGCCGGATGCGGAGTGCATCGCTATAGCCGACGCGGAACGCAAGACTCTGGTTGCCGCTCGCGATGCGCTGCATCCGGATGATGCGGCTGCGATCGCTCGTGCGCTGGACATCTACGGCCTGCGTGTCCGTCGCTTGAACATCGGTCACGCCTGATTCCGGAGCCCATCATGGACACTATTCCGGATGTCGTGATGCAGCGCGCGTATGCGCGAGTGGAGCGCGAGGCGATTGACGGCAGCCGCGAGCAAGCCGAGCCGAAGGCGATCCTCATCGGTGGCCAACCCGGTGCCGGCAAGACGGCCATTGCGCGTCAGGCGATGGGCGAACTCAACGAGCGCGGTGGTGCCGTTTTGATCGACGCCGATCGCATGAGGGAGAACCTGCCGCAGTACAGCCGGCTTCTTCGCGAGGATCCGCAACATGCAGCCGACCTGACGCATGCCGATGCTGGCCGGTGGGCGGGCCGGCTAACCACGGCCGCATCCGACGTGCGCCGTGATCTTGTGGTCGACGGCACGATGCGTAACCCCGATAGCCTGCGCAATCTGGCGCGGCGGCTCAAGGACCGCGGTTACACGCTGGAGGTTCGGGGCGTGGCCATGCCAGCGGACGTGTCGCTTACGCGTGCGCAGATGCGTACCGAGCGCGAAATCGCGACGACGGGCGTGGGACGGGTGGTCAATCGCGAGCAGCACGACCAGGCGTATGCCGGCATGGTGGAAACGGTCGCATTGCTCGAGCGTGAGAAGGCAGTGGATCGAATCCTGATCGTCGATCGGCATCACCGCGAGATATACCGCAACGAACTGCATCAGGGTGAATGGCGCGAGCCGCAAGCGGCCGCGGCGTCGATCGTGCATGAGCGCGAGCGTCCGATGACCCGCGACGAGATAGCCCATCACGTTCAAATGCTCGATGACATTCGTGACGCTCGTACAGGCCGAGGCGCGCCGGCGCCGGAGATTGCCGACATCTCGCTGCGTCGTGAGCAGGCGCTACGCGTCCCGGAGAGGGATGCGCAAGCACGGGTCAACGGAGCGTCTGCGGATGCGCGGCCGGCACCGGAGCGCGGCTTGCGCGACGTCCTCCGGTCGATGACGCGTGACGTGCCGAACGTCGGTGGCCACTTCCCCGATCCGGTCGCCGAGGAAATCGCTGCGTCGCGCCATCTGCCCGCCCTCGAGGCCAGGCTTCGCTCGCACGGGATGACTCACCTGACACCGCTGGACGCCGGCGCGTCGTCGGTCGTGCTGGCGGCCGACGACAAGCATGTGGTGCGGCTCGGAACCGGCGATCTTGCCGTTCGGCCAAAAATTCCCGAGGTCTTGCAGCCGGTGGCGAGCGGCACCGAAGGCAATCTGCGATACGAAATCATGCCCCGCGCCGATATGCGAGGCGTGACATCGGCCGACGTCGCGCGCACGGCCGACGCGCTTCGTCAGCGCGGATACCACTGGAGCGATCAGGGCGTCGACAATCTGGGCATCGTGGACGGTCGTGTGGTCGTCGTCGATCCGGGTGGCATAGAGCCGGTACGCGAACGGGCCATTCTGCCGTCTGCACGCCAACCGGATCAGCCAAAGACGGAGGTCGAAGTCGATACGGCGCGCGCGCCGCGCCGGCGTACCGTTGACCACGCGCGCGACGCGGAGCGCGGCCGCGCGTTCGACACGCTGGGCCGTGACCAGGCGCTCGCCCTCTTCCCCGAGCTCGACGCGGCCTACCACCACCTCGAAACGCGGACCTCGATCAGCACGGTTCCCCACAGCGAAATCGAACGCGCCAACCTGTCCGAACAGATCCATCGGGGCCAGCTACCCGAGGGTGACGTGCCGGACGATGTTTCGCGCCGGGCGATCGGCCTGGCCGGCGATTACCACAACCTGATTCTGCGCGATGCGCAGCAGTTGGAGCGCCACTACCGCGGTGAGGTGCTCGCCAACTCGACGCACCACTCGCTGGTCAAGATCGGTCAGACCGTTGGCATCGTCTATCCGCGCGATCGTCTGTCCCGCGATGTCGAGGTCGGCGAGCAGATCGCGATTCAGTATTCGCCGGACAGCGCGCTGCACCAGGTCAGGGAGCGCGATCACGAAGCGGAACGCGCAGACCGATCACACGACCACCAGCTTTCTATCGAGCGATAGGGGCCGCCATGTCTATTTTCAATCGCCCCCGACGTGTGCGTCCCGTTCCGCATTTTACGCGGCTCTATCTGGCCGAACGTCGACACATTCGCCGTCGGCTGTGGACCAGTCCGAGACTGCTGCGTATCGAAGCCGATTGGGCGACGCGTTACGTCGTGCAGTGGCTCGCACTGTGCTGGTTGGCATGGGCACCGGCGTTGTTGCTCTGGTGGCGGCTGATCTCCAACGGATTCCACCTCGACTACCCGATCGTCGTCGAGCCGCGCGCTTCGCTGCCGATGTACGTGTTCGCCGGCCTCGTCGCTTCGCTTTTCTACGCGTGGTGGCGACCGTACATCAGCTACGTCGAGCTGCAGGTCAGGCGCCACATGGACGACTGGTATCGCACTGTATGTGAAGCGGCGCGATCCGGCCGCCTGTATTAGGCCAGCAACGAATCACCGCCATTTTTGACTGTTGATCACACCAAGGGGAAGACCATGAAATTCACGAAGAACACGCTCCTGATCGTCGCGTTGTCGGCCACTGCGTTACTTGCCGGTTGCGCCACCACTGGCAACGAGCACCTCGAATCCGCGACGCAATCAAGCGTTCAGGCCCAAATCCAGCAGGGCAAGAGCACGAAGCAGGACGTTCAGGATGCTTTCGGTTCACCGAACAAGACCACATTCACCGATTCGGGTCTCGAGATCTGGACATACGAGCTGGCGCACGCCACGCCGCACGCTATCAACTTCGTCCCGATCGTCGGTGCGTTTGCACATGGCGCTGACGTGCGGAAGAAGACGTTGACAGTGCTGTTCGACGACAGCGGGGTCGTCAAGAAATACACGTTTGCCGAGACCACCGACGTGGCCAAGGGAGGCATCGGCCAGTAGCGCCTGCCTGATCGCAATTTAGTGGCGGGAAGGTGCTGTTCCTTACCTTGCGCCTTCCCTTTGACGCCAGCCGGCTTGCCGGCTGGTCTTTTTCCCCGATCTCGCGTTTCTGTAGAGGCACCCGCAATGAATCGATATCGCGCATCTTCCATCGAGCGCCGGCGAGCTGCAGCCTCGATCGCCTGGCCAAAAGGCACGTTGATCCTGACCAACACGGATCCCTCTGCCCAACGCACGCTGAAGGGCGCGGCGGTCGCGCTTGCGGCGGCGGCTTGCCTGTTTTCCATCACTTGCACAAACGGGCCCTTGCAGTCCTGGGCTCGCTCGCGCGAGCACTTCGACATGCGACCTGCGATGGAGGCCGCCCTGAAAGCCGGAAGTCGTTCCGCCGGTACATGGCTTGCCGTTCATTTCAATCGCGACTATCCGGGCTTGCTCCAGGCCGAGTCAGACGCTGGCGAACCGACAGCGATGTACCTGGTTGCTCGCATGCACCTGCAAAAGCACGCGGGTTTCGGCCACACCACGGCGGCGACCGATTCGGATCAGGAAATCGGCATGCAACTCATGCGTCGAGCCGCGGCGGCAGGCGGTCAGGACGCCCTGCGCTATCTGGTCAGTGGGTCTGCGAACTGAACACCACGATGGAATTGGACAAATACGCGGCATGTAAAGGAGAAAGCCGTATGCATACGCGTCCCCTTCACCCCCCCGTTCATCGTCGACATGTGCGAATCATGCTTGGCGTGTTGGCGCTCGTTACCTGGTTACTGATTGCGCCTATTGCTTACCTTGATGCGCTCGGATTCTGGAATAGCACGGAGCCCGTGTTCATCGCCGCGTTTGTTACGGCGCTACTGTTCTTGGCGGCTGTACGTTCGACGTGCACTCGACGTGGAACGTGGAGCGCACTACGTCGTGCGCAACGCGGTTTGCACCGTTTCGGCATGTGTGTCTATTTCATTTGCATGCTGTTGATGATCGTGATCGTCGGGAACTTCGATTCGTCGGCGGCCGGGTTGGCGGAATCGGCTTTCGACTTGTGTTTCGACGGAATGGTTGCCGGCGCAACGTTGTACTTCTGGAGCCTACTGGCGCTGCCGGTCTTATATATTCTCGCCCGCACTGAATCGGCGTGGAAGCAGCGAGGTGCGCGATGACCGCTCGAACTCGCGTTCTGCACCGTTTAGTCGTGGCCGTGTCGCTGGCGTTGCTTGCGTGGATCGTTGGCGGTGTCCTCGCTCGCCAGGCACACGCGCAGGAGTTTCTGTCGCCCGAGCAAGCGTTCCGCGTTCGCATGACCGAAGAACGTGGCGCTGTCGTCCTCCATTTTGCGATCGCTGACGGTTACCGACTTTACGGCGACCGCTTCCGGGTCGCGAGTGATGACGGCCGCGCGCACCTCGGTTCAATTCAGCACCGCGCCGGCAAGGTCGTCGCTGATCCGAGTGCTGGGCGTCCGGTTGAGGTGTTCGAGCGAGAAGTGACGTTGCGTGTGCCGGTCAATGCTCGCGAGATGTTCGGCCTCACGGTGACCTATCAAGGCTGTGCAATCAACCAGATCTGCTATCCGCCGATGCAGCGGACCTTTCCGGTGATTGCTGCTGCACTGCTGTCGCAGTCGGAGGCGTCGCGATGACGGCCGTCCTTTCTCCCTTCTCGCGTGCCCAGTACGCCTATGCGGTCTGTACGACAGACCCCGGTTCGCCAAAGTGGTTCAGCCACCTCCATGCCGCTCGGCACCACGCGATAGCACCCGCTCGCGCATGCGTCGGCATCCACGATGGGGAATTCCCGCCCCTGACTGCCGATATCCCGATGCTGCGCGACGCCTTCGAGGGTGCCGTGCTTGAGATTCACCAAAGGCAGCGCCGTCAGATCGATGGCGATGTTGCCGAAAGAAACCCCCTCTGTTCCCGGAATCTTGGCGGAGGACAGGAACAGAGGGCTCCAGGTCCTGCGCGAGCGCAGGCGTAAACGTCCCGTAGACCGGGCACTCGTTGTTAAGCGGGGATTGTAATGAAATTTTCGAAACGCCCTACACCAAGCGGTTTATCGATCGCGATCGCCGCGGCGATCGCATCGATGGCTGGTCCAGTGCATGCTCAGACGTCCGGAGACGGTGCGCTTTCAGATGGGAATGGTGCCGTTGCCTCTGGCGATTATTCCGTTGCGATCGGCACGGCGGTTACCTCTGCCGGGCCGCGCTCGTTGAGCTTTGGTTACGCGTCGACGGCGGCCGGAGCCGATTCGATCGTGCTCGGGACGTCCAGCACCGCGCAGACGAATGCGGTAGCGGTCGGCAATACGACGGCGGCCGGTACGAATGCAACGGCAATGGGTTCCGCCGCCACTGCCGCGGGCAATGGTTCCGTCGCGATCGGAACCGGCGCCGTCGCGAACAATTCGCAGGATGTCGCAATCGGATCGGGATCCACGACCGGCGCCGCGCACCCGCTTAGTAGCTTCGTTATTGCTGGTGAGAACTACTCGGTGGCGGGATCAACGTCCAACGGGGTGGTGAGTTTCGGTGCGCCGCAAAGTCCGAGGCAACTGACTAATGTTGCCGCCGGCGCCGTTAGTGCAACAAGTCTCGACGCCGTCAACGGATCCGAGCTCTATCACATGGGACAGGCAGTTGGGAGTCTCTCAACGTCGACGAGTCAGTCCGTGACGTCGCTGTCGACTGCGACCGCCAACAATGCCACGGGAGTTGCCGCCGTCTCTTCCGGACTCGCTACGCTGTCAACCACCGCCTCACAATCTTTGTCGTCGCTATCGACAGGGCTCTCGAGCAACACGGCCAACGTCACGAGCCTGTCGAGCAGTGCAGCCTCAAGCGTAGGTTCGCTCTCAACCAGCGTGGCCGGCGCCGGTACGGCGTTGGCCAGCTTGTCGACCGGTATTGCGCAGTCAGCCACGTCGCTGTCAACGGGCCTGGCAAGCAACACGGCCAGCATCACGAGTCTGTCGAGCAGTACGGCATCAGGCTTTGGTTCGCTCTCAACTGGGCTGTCCGACGTCGGCACGACGGTCGCGAGCTTGTCGACGAGCACGGTTGCAGGGTTCTCGTCACTGTCGACGTCGACCGCTCAAACGGTCAGCAGCCTGTCAACCGGCGCGGCCAGTGCGATCGGTTCGTTATCGACCGGGACCGCACAGGCTGTCACGTCGCTGTCGACGGGCTTCGCCAGCAACACGGCCAACATCACGAGTCTGTCGAGCAGTACGGCATCAGGCTTTGGTTCGCTCTCAACTGGGCTGTCCGACGTCGGCACGACGGTCGCGAGCTTGTCGACGGGCACGGCTGCAGGGTTCGTGTCGCTCTCGACGTCGACCGCACAAACGATCGGAAGTCTGTCGACGAGCACGGCCAGCGCGATTGCGACGTTGTCGACTACGACAAGCCGATCGATCTCGTCTCTTTCGACTGGCCTGGCCGGCGACGGCGCGACACTCTCGGCAATGCAGTCCGCTTTGGCTGCAGGGACCGTTGGTCTGGTTCAGCAAGCAGGCGGTGCCGGCACGGGCGCGATCACAATCGGCGCCAGTACCGGCGGTACGGTGCTCAACGTCGCCGGCAACGCGGGCGCGCGGCAGGTCAAGGGTGTGGCCGCAGGCACAGACGCTACCGATGCGGTCGACCTGCAGCAGCTGCAGAGCGTGGCGGCTCAGACAGGCGCAATCGGCTCGAGCGCGGTCGTCTACGACGATGTGTCCCACACGAGCATCACCTTTGGTGCGGTGGGTGTGCCAGTCACTTTGACCAACCTCGCGGACGGCTCCGTGAACGCCGGCAGCACGGACGCGGTCAACGGCCGGCAACTCTATGCCGCGCAGCAGGCGACGAATGCCAACAGTGGTGCGATCGCCGCACTGTCTACTTCAACGCAGGCGGTCACGTCGTCGCTTTCGACGGGCGCGGTTAATAGTGCGGCCTTGTTCGGAAGCTTTTCATCCAGCACGGCTGCCACTTTCTCGCTCCTGTCGACTGGCTTGTCCGCGACCAACGAAAGTGTGTCGTCTCTCACGTCGAGCCTGGTGGCCGGAACCGTCGGGTTGGTCCAGCAGACCGGCGGGACCGGCAGTGGCCGGATCATGGTCGGGGCCAACACCGGCGGTACGGCCCTCGACGTGGCCGGCACATCTGGACCGCGTCAGGTCGAGGGCGTTGCCGCGGGCATCGACGGCACCGATGCGGTCAACCTGCAGCAGCTGCAGAGCGTGGCAGGCCAGACGGGCGCAATCGGCGCGAGCGCAGTTAGCTATGACGGCGCGTCGCATACCCGCGTCACGCTCGGTGCATCAGGGTCGCCTGTGACCCTGACCAACCTCGCGGACGCCTCGTTGAACGCGAGCAGCACCGACGCTGTCACGGGTCGGCAGCTCTATGCTGCCCAGCAGGCGACGAACGCAAACGTCGGCGCGATCGCTGCCCTGTCCACGTCAACGCTGGCGGCAGCGTCCTCGCTTTCCACGGGCATCGCCAGCAACGTCGTCTCGATCGCGAGCCTGTCGACCAGCACGACCACGGCGCTTTCTTCTCTCTCGACCGGCGTCTCCCATGGCCTGGCGTCGCTGTCGACCGGCTTGTCCTCGGCCAACGCCGGCATATCAGCCCTCGCGTCCAGTCTTGCGGTCGGGACTGTCGGGCTGGTGCAGCAGTCCGGCGGCGCCAGCACCGGCACGATTACGGTCGGCGCCGGCACCGGCGGCATCGCGCTCGACGTCGGCGGAACTGCGGGCGCGCGCCAGATCAAGGGCGTAGCCGCCGGCACAAACGCCACCGACGCGGTCAACCTGCAGCAACTGCAGGGCGTAACGGCGGCTGTGGGCGCCGTCGGCGACGGCGCAGTCTCCTATGATGACTCGACGCATTCGCGCGTCACGCTCGGCGCCCCCGGCGTCGGATCGCCCGTCGTGCTCACCAACGTCGCAGACGCGGCACTGACGGCCACCAGCACGGACGCCGTGTCTGGTCGGCAGCTTTACACCGCCAACCAGGCGATCAGCGCCAACGCGGTCTCGATCGCAATGCTGTCGACGTCGACTGGCCTCGCCGTGTCGTCGTTGTCCACCGGCGTCGCCAACGGCGGGGCGACGCTGGCCGCGCTGCAATCGGGACTGGCGGCCGGTACGATTGGCCTGGTGCAGCAAGCCAGCGGTTCCAGCACGGGCACGATCACGGTCGGCGCCAGCACCGGCGGTACGGCGTTTGACATCGCCGGCACTGCCGGCGCGCGCCAGGTCAAGGGCGTAGCTGCCGGCACTGACGCCACCGATGCGGTCAACCTCCAGCAGCTGCAGGGCGTGGCATCTCAGGCCAGCGCGCTCGGCGCGAGCGCGGTCGCCTACGACGACGCCTCGCATACGCGGGTCACATTCGGCACGGCAGGCGCGCCCGTCGCCCTAACCAACGTCGCTGATGCGGCCTTGACGGCGAACAGCACCGACGCGGTCTCGGGACGTCAACTCTATGCGACGAACCAGAGCGTCTCCGCCCTGGCTGGCCAGCTCGCTACGGGTACCGTCGGACTCGTGCAACAACGCGGCGGCTCGAGTGCCGGCGCGATTACGATCGGTGCCGGCACAGGCGGCACCAACATCGACGTCAGCGGCCTGGCTGGCGCGCGCCGCGTCTCTGGTGTGGCAGCGGGTGTGAACGTCACCGACGCGGTCAATGTCGGCCAGTTGAACCAGGTTATCGGTACGGTCAATACGATCGCCGGTAACGCACTGTCTTACGACGATCTCACGAAGCTCAGCGTGACGCTTGGAGGGCTCGGAGCCGGGGTGGCCGTCACCATCCATAACCTGGCGCCCGGCGCGTTATCAGCAACCAGCGCGGATGCGGTCAACGGGGCTCAGCTCTTTGCCACGAATGCGAACGTCGCCGCCAATACCAGCGCGATCGATGTACTTTCTGCCCGACTTGGCGCGATCCTTCCGTCGAGGTTCAGCCAGAGCCTCCCCGAGCCCGGCCAGGGCAGCCTCAAATATGCTGCGTTCAACAGCACCGGCGCCGGTTCAGTTGCAACCGGCACGGATGCGACGGCTATCGGCAGCAATGCGGTGGCCACCGGCGATCGCAGTGTTGCACTCGGCGTGGGTGCCGTTGCCCAAGGCAGCGGCTCGATCGCGGTCGGCAGCGGTGCGAGCACAACTGGCGCCAATGCCGTGGCGCTGGGCGCCGGTTCAGTGGCCGATCGCGACGATTCGGTGTCGATCGGCAACTCGGCGACCGGTACGACGCGAACACTGACCAATGTCTCGGCCGGAACGGCCCCGACCGATGCCGTCAACGTCCAGCAGCTGAACGACACGGTGACGAACCTGAGCAACCGCATCGAACACGACCGACGTGACGCCAATGGCGGCATCGCCGCGGCTGTCGCGATCGCCAGTCTGCCCCAGGCGCCGGCGCCGGGAAAGAGCATGGTGGCCATCGGGGGCGGGACGTACGGCGGGCAGTCCGCCATGGCGCTCGGCATTTCAACGTATGCCGGCCACTGGATTCTGAAGGCGAACGGCTCGACCGATACGCGCGGCACCGTGGCCGCCGGTGTAGGTGCGGGATTCGTCTGGTAACCAAGGAGATCACCATGAATTCGAAACTTCCTGCTGGACCGGACGTGGTGACAGGCATCGGTCTGCGCAATCCTGAGGTGCCGATTGCTTTCGAGCGCGCGCTGCAGGCTCGCGTCGACTACGCGATGGCGATCTGCACGACCGATGAGGGATCCGAAGCGCGGAACGCACTCCTGAAACGGGCACGCTATGGGGCGAGCGATCTCGGCCGAGATCTTGTCCTGGTCGGTGCCGACGATCTCAGTTGTTCGCCGTTGCTCGCCGACGTGCCCGTGTTGCGAGACGCATTCGAAAGTGCCGTCGACTGGGCGCAGGTCGACCAGGCCAACGCCGAGGCTGAACTGGCGGAGGCCTTGGCTGAAGCCGAGAACGAGCTGGCGCGAGAGAAGGCGGCCGACGAGCGACGTGCCAACACGAAGGCGGCAATCGAAGCCGGCGATTGGCCGGCGCTGGATCTCCCAACGCCCGACGCCTTCGTGCAGGCGCTGGCCGCGGGCAAATCGGTCGACGTCGACGGGCACTGTTTCGACTTCGTCAGCGGCGAAGGTCTGTGGTGTACGAATCCGTATGGCGTCGATGCCTATTTCGGAGACGCCATACCGTCGGTCACCTACGCCCGTGAACTGCTCGGTGCGATTGCGCTCGGCACCGTATTCGGCGACGTCCCGCCTGACAGCGATTGAGCTACCCCATCCACATACCGGAGCTTCCCATGCCCGATCAGGTGTTTCGAAGTGGCAAACCCGTGACAGCACACAGCATCGTGTCGGCCGCGATCGCTGGCGACATGACGGCCGACGAGGCCGTGGAACTCGTCCAGTTGCTGATTGAGGCCCGCGCGCGCGGCCTAGATGTCCGAGAGGCCGATCCCCGCTCTGCCAAAGCGCCCTTGAGGGGCTCGGCCAAGCGCTCAGCCGCCGTTTAAACCAGGAGATCTGGCATGCAGAACTTTGAATTAGACGGGTTGGAATACGAGGCGGGAAGCAATAGTTTCCTCGCGAAACTGCCAGCTGCGCACGAGGCAAAGACACGTCCGCTCTGCCTGTGCTCGACCCCACCGATTCCGATGTACATCGCACGTTTCGAGGGGCGGTATCAGGTCAAGCGTATGCCCGGTACCGGCGCGAAGCACAAGCTCGGCTGCGACTCGTACGAAACCCCGCCCGGCCTGAGCGGTTACGGCGATGTAGAGGGGTCGGCCATCGTCGAGGATCCGGAATCCGGAGAGGTCACCCTCAAGTTCGGTTTCGCGTTGGCGAAAGGTGCCTCGCGGGAGATGCCGGAGCCCTCTGGCGATGAGCCTGACAGCATCAAGACGGATGGCAAGAAGCTGACCTTGCGGGGTTTGCTGCACTACCTCTGGGAACAGGCCGGCCTGAATCGCTGGTCGCCGGCCATGGCCGGCAAGCGGAACTGGTCTGTGGTCCGCAAATATCTGCTGTTGGCCGTCGCGGGCAAGAATGCGAAGAAGATGAGCCTCGAGGACATGCTGTACGTCCCTGAGATGTTCGTCGGCGACCAGAAGGACCGCATCGCCCAGCGACGCACCGAGCATCTCGCCCGGATTTCTGTTTCCGAATCCGGGAAGCCGCACTTCGTGCTGGTGATCGGTGAGCTCAAGGAAATCGCGACCGCTCGCTTTGGCTTCAAGCTGGTCATCAAGCATCTACCCGACTATGGCCTGATGGTCGACGAGAAGACCAAGAAGCGGATCGAGAAGGTCTTCGCGTCCGAGCTCGAGATCTGGGCGGCAACGGAAGGCACCCACCTCATGGTCATCGCCACCGCGAGCCTGTCAGCGGCCGGTATCGCCACCGTCCAGGAGGTGTCGATGATGCTGGCCAACGAATCGTGGATCCCGTTCGAATCGCTCGCCGATAACGCGCTTCTGAAGGCCTTGGCCACCCGTCGTTACCAGAAGTGCCTGCGCTACAACCAGACCGCTAAGCATCCAATCGCCACGGCGTTATTGACTGACGCCGAGCGCGGTACGGCGCTCTATGTTGTGCCGGCCGACGTGTCGTCCGGCTACCAGTCCGAGCTAGACACGCTTATCGCGGAGTCGGAACTGGATTCATGGATCTGGCGGCCGGGGACCGAAGTGATGCCCCCGCTTCCCCTGACCGCCTTCGACGCGGCGCGGAAGGCCCAACGGCAACCGCGGCCGCTCGCATCGGCAGCGGCCACGAATGCCCTAGCGGTACCGGGCTCCGCGATTGCGCGCGAGCTCGAAAACAGAACGCGCACGGTGGTTAAGGCGCCCGAAACGGAACCGGATCCGACTCCGCTGTTCGCCGAACCACCGGTCGTCGATGAGCCGCCCCCGAGGTTCGATGATCAACCGCCCTATACCGATGAGGATCGACCGGCGAATTGGTTGTGAGTGCAACTGGTCATGGAATCGCCTAGTTCCGCTGGACTGAAAGCGATTCTTTTGGAATGTTGTGTAGCGCTAACGAATACGGAGGACTGGATAGGCCAGTCAAAAAAAACGCCCCGATTGCACTCGGGGCGCGACCAAGATGACGTACGACAGGGACCTTCGGCGTCGCAGGCGTCAAACCAGAAAGTTCGGATTCTAGAACAGAAGCGTGCCCTGTCAAGCGTCATCTATGTGACAGCAACTTAACGAATCAGCACATCAGATGATGATCCAGAACAACATTGGCCGTATTGTCGGTGAGGCATTGAAAACAGATGCAACGGCGCTGCCGCTCCGCCCCGTGGTAGCGGCTGGCGGCGATCCGGATATCCAAAATTCGAGGGTATCGGGTACGGACTGAACCAGCTCATGACTCGGCTGATTCCCGGTACGTCGCCGAATCTGGCGCACGCCCCGATGAATCCGACCTGTCCGGCCGCCAGCGACGACTGGATGGCCGCGCCTACGCACGCCCCCCGTCGACGCGCGTCGCTGCCCGAGCGCGTTTGGCCGGCGGATATTCCGTGTCCGGCGCCGGCGAACAGCCCCCGGCTGCTGCGCGAGTTGAAGTTGCGCCTCGGCCGATATCTCGAAACGCCGCAGGCCTGGTTGCCGGCCCTGAACGCTGCCAATGGAAGCCGCCGCCAGCAGCGCAGCGAGCGCCGTATAGCGTGCGTGCAACTGGTGCGAGCGCTCGTCAAATTTTGTGATGTCTCGACGTTGCGTATTGCAGTGCCGGCGCAGAGCGGCTGGGTGGATTTCACCCTGCCCTACCTGGCCGAGCAGGCGGGTCTCTCGGTGCGCCGTGCCGAGCGCGCGCTGCGCGACCTGGTCACCGCACGGCTGGTGAAAAGCCGGCCGCAGTGCGAGGTGGCGGTCGGCGACGAAGGGCCGCGCTATCGTGGGCTTGCCGCCATTCGCTACGTGACGCCTGCACTATTCGAACAATTCGGCCTGGGCAAGTGGCTGCGCCATGAGCGCACTCGCGCCCACCTACGTGCGCAGCGCCGGCGTAATGCCGCGCGCAAGTCCGAGCGGAAGGCCCATGCCAGTGCCGGCCAGCTGCGCACGCTGCTCACCGACAAACTGGCCGCTGCTCAGGCCAAGGCCGTCGCTCGGAGCACGCGCTCCGACGACGATCGTCGTGCCGATCTCGAGCGCGCGATCATGATCCGCGCCGGCGAACTCAAAGATATCTACCCGGACTGGGACCGCGACCGGTGTTTCCGGGTCGCGCATAACCAGCTCGCCCCACCCGCCTAGCGTACAAACGGTTTCCTCCTATCTATCGCTACCGCGAGGATGGCGCTTGCGCGGATCCGCCGTCGTGCCGTCTTCTGCCGGTATTTGGTGTCTCATTCGCTGGTTTTCGGCCTGGATTCTGACGCCGTGTCGCCGCCTAGCCGTTCGCAACTGTGGATAAGTGCATTTAACTGTCGGGACGGCTCGCCGTTAAGTGTCGGGGCTTAGTCAGAACCTATCTCTACCTATACCCCATATCGACCCGCGGCAATGCCGCGGTGTCACGCGGGCTTCGCCCGCTTGGCAGGAAACCCCCACGGGCTGCATGCGCTTTCCACCGGCAGGCCGTAAGCGCTACGGCGGCCGCTGGCCGCCGCACCGCTAACGGCGCGACAAAAGATTTCGGGGCGCGTCAAAGCCGCACCCCGAAATCAGCGCGCGCGCGTGCGCGCCCGACTGCCCGCAAGCACCATCGACTATCCTCGGCAGCTTAGCTTTCAGAGAGGGGGGGTATCTTAATACGCAACTAACGGTCAAATGGATCGCCCCCACCAAAATTTTCCCTGCCGCTCCACACCCCCATGTCTACAAGAACGGGGCCGCCCCCAACCCGAGTGGAATCCTCACAATTCTGTTCAGCCCGTGCCTGAGCGCGATACTCTGTCGGAAGAGCAATGGTTATGGGAGGCGACGATGTGCTACTCGGCCAAGATCCAGGCGAACTATCGAGAGTACGTTCGACGTTACGGCGCCGACATGGACATCGAGACGTTCCGGCGCATCTTCTTCGCGCGCGCATCCGGGGCTGACATCAAGATCCCGAAAGCTGTCGACGCCGCGTTCGCAGGTGTCGATGATGAGATCACTACCGCGATCGCCGCGTATCGAAACCAGCGAACACGCGAGCTGGAGACCGCTCTGTTCGAGCAACGCGCGCGGCTGGCCGCGGCCGAGAAAAAGCTCGCCGCGAAGATCACGAAGAAGGCCAGCGAGGACGTCCGAATCGCCACGAACAAGATCGATGCGGCAACGCGCGGGCTCGACGATCTTCGCCGGCAGGACCTGCAGGAGCGTGATTCGCGGATCTTCCCCGGCTGGTATGCGCCCGTGCTGATCGAACTCGACGGCAAGCGCCTGATCGTGCCGATGCGGTACCGCTGCCGTATTCCGGGCTGGACCGAGGCGGAAGAAAAACAGAAGCAGGGAAGCTACAACGCGCGTTTCGACTCGCTCGGCACCGCCTGGCGCAAGGTGTTTGGCTTCACGCACGGTATCGTGCTCGCCGACACGTTCTTCGAGCACGTCGACCGAGACGGGAAGGACGTCATCCTGCGTTTCGATCCGACACCACCGCAGCAGATGCAGCTCGCGTGCTTATGGACGTGCACCGAGATTCCCGGTGCCGACGACCTCTGGTCGTTTGCGGCGATCACCGACGATCCGCCGCCCGAAGTCGCGGCCGCAGGGCACGACAGGTGTGTGATTCCGCTGAAATCCTCGAACGTCGACGCCTGGCTCGCACCGGATCCAAGCCGGCGCGCGCAGTTGCGCGACATCCTCGCCGACCGCGAGCGGCCGTACTACGAGCACCAGCTCGCTGCGTAAACCCGGGGGTTGGAGGGACGGTTATCTCTGTCATATACTGTACAAACATACAGTATTTTGCGAACCGACCCCATGCACCCCGCTCTCGCCCATCCAGAAGCAATCCATCCGAGTTTATGGCGAGCCAGCCAACTGGCGCGCTCGAGCGTGCGCGGCGTCGACACGGGCCATCCGGAGTTGACGGCCGAACTGCCCGGCGGCGGATGGCCGCCCGGCGCGCTGATCGAACTGCTCGCGCCGCAGCCTGGAATCGGCGAACTCCGGCTGCTGGCGCCGGTGCTCGCGCGCGCGGCCGGCAAGCCGGTCATGCTGATCCAGCCGCCGCATGCGCTGCAACCGCTGGCGCTCGCGTATTGGGGTATCGATCCGTCCGGCTTCGTGATGCTGCCGGCACCGCGCTCGGCCGACGCGCTGTGGGCCGCCGAACAGGCGCTGCGTGCTGGCACGTGCGCCGCCGTGCTGCTCTGGCAGTCGCACGTGCGCGCGGACGCATTGCGGCGGCTCAATCTGGCCGCGCAGAGCGGCCAGGCGCTGTTCTACCTCTTCCGGCCGGCGGCCGCCGCGCGCGACGCGTCGCCGGCGCCATTGCGACTCGCGCTGGCACCCAAGCGCGACGGCGTCGACGTCACGTTCGTGAAGCGCCGCGGGCCTGCACGCGATACGCCGCTGTTCGTTCCCTTGTCCCCCTCGCCGATTCGTCGATTTCGAACATCAGCGTCGCGAAGAGGTCATGCAGTACATCTACCGCAAGTACGGCCGCGATCGCGCAGCGCTGACGGCCGCCGTCACGACGTACCGGCCGCGCAGCGCTTTGCGGGAGGCCGGCAAGGCGCTCGGCGTGGATCCGGCGATCGTCGAACGCGTTGCGAAGCAGCACCACTGGTTCGATTCGCGCGCGGATCTGCTGCAGCGGTTTGCCGAGGCTGGCCTCGACCCCGACGCGCCGCTGAATCAGCAGTGGGCCGCATTTGCCGCGCAGCTGCTCGGCTATCCACGACACCTGTCGCAGCACTCGGGCGGCTTCGTGATCAGCCGCGGCAAGCTCACGCGCCTTGTGCCAGTCCAGAACGCGAAGATGGTGGATCGCTCGATCATCCAGTGGGACAAGGACGACATCGAGGCGCTCGGCATTCTCAAAATCGACGTCCTGGCGCTCGGCATGCTATCGATGGTGCGCCGCGCGCTCGACATGATCTCGGAGAAGCGCGGCGAGACGTTCGAGTTGCAGGACATTCCGGCCGAAGACAAGGCGACCTACGACATGCTGTGCGACGGCGACAGCATGGGCGTGTTCCAGGTCGAATCGCGCGCGCAGATGTCGATGCTGCCGCGACTGCGGCCGCAGTGTTTCTACGACCTGGTGATCGAAGTCGCGATCGTACGGCCGGGCCCCGTGCAAGGCGGGATGGTGCATCCGTTTCTGCGCCGGCGCCAAGGGCTGGAGCCCGTCACGTTTCCATCTGAAGGCATGGAGAAGGCACTGGCGCGCACACTCGGCGTGCCGATCTTCCAGGAGCAGGTCATGCAGGTCGCGATGCTCGCGGCCGGCTTCTCCGCCGGCGAGGCCGACCAACTGCGCCGCGCGATGGCGGCATGGAAGCGCAAGGGTGGACTGGAGCCGTACCACGAGCGTCTGGTGAGCGGCATGCTCGAGCGCGGCTACGATCGCGAGTTCGCCGAGTCGATCTTCGCCCAGATCAAAGGCTTTGGCGAATACGGCTTCCCGGAAAGCCACGCGGCCAGCTTCGCGCTGCTCGTCTACTCGAGTGCATGGCTGCGTCGACACGAACCGGCCGTGTTCCTGGCTGCGCTGCTCAATAGCCAGCCGATGGGCTTTTACACGCCGTCGCAGCTGCTGCAGGACGCGCGGCGCCGCGGCGTTGAAGTGCTGCCCGTCGACGTCAACGTCAGCACATGGGATTCGGCGATCGAAGGGCCGACAACGTCGGCGCCCGTGCGCCTCGGCTTCTCGCTGCTGCGCGGCATGCGCGAGGACGTCGCGAGCCGGATCGAGCTCGCACGCGCGGCGCGGCCATTTGCCGACGTCGCGGATCTGGCGCGTCGCGCCCAGCTTGATCGTAAGCGACTCGGCCCGACCGTTTCCCGATGCTGATTTTGCTGGCGCATGATAGTCGCGTTTAGATTGACGGAGACGGTCAGCTATGCCGAATGCAGC
>NZ_CADFDM010000013.1:0-177435 GCF_902832985.1 Burkholderia sp. BCC0097 | reverse complement strand
GCGCTACGGTTTGTCTTTTCTTCTTCATCGGCATATCCATGGCTTTTACACCTCATGATATGCCCCGCCCACAAAATGACGGATAGGTCCGAGCCGCATTTCACCCCAGTGCATCCGATCGTGCCGGACCCGGCGACCCAAAATTGATGCGCTTATCTGCGGGCAGTTACGCCGCGCGCCCGCACGCGTACGCCCCCGTGCGTGGGTGTGCGCGATTTATCCAGCGGGATTGGTCGCCGGGCGTCATCCATGTTCAATGGCGAACTGCCGGGCGCGACGTGAGCCGCGCCGCATGCCGCTCATCCCGCCGATGCGCAGCCTTCCCGGCGAAGCATCACGTACACGCGGGGCGCACCGTAATGCACTCGCACTTCCGTGATCTCCTTGATGCGCATTTCCAGTGCGCTTTGATCCCGCGCGACCGACTCGTAGCGGTAGACCGTGCGGGACAACTGCAACAACGCGCAGGTCTGCCGCTGGCTTGCGCCGAAACGCTGCATCAAGTCCGTGACAAGCTCACGGCGCCGAGAAGGCTTCAGAGCTTTTTTGACAGCACATCCTGCAGCATGGCCTTGTCCAGCGACAGATCGGCTACGAGTCGCTTGAGCTTCGCGTTCTCCTCCTCAAGCTGCTTCAGCCGGCGCAGTTCCGAGGGCGACAGCCCGCCGTATTTCGTCCGCCAATTGTAGAACGTCGCGTCGCTGATCCCCATCTTGCGGCACACCTCCGCGACCGGCGTGCCCAGCTCGGCCTGCTTCAACGCGTAGGCGATCTGTTCCTCGGTGAACTTGCTCTTCTTCACGACATGACCTCCTGGTCTCGATGACAACGTCATGCCGGAATTTTCCACTTCCAAATGGGACAGTTTTGTGGGCTAGGGTCAGGGAGGATGCCGGCGGTGCATGTCGGACTGCACGCAGCGCATGGTCACGGTAGGGGCTTGGGCTTCCCATTCGTCGAGTGTCGGATCGATCAACTCGTACTGGACCGGGGAAGCAACCGCAGCGGCGGCGGGGGGGCGTATCGATGGGGGGCGAAATGGAATGTCGTTTCAAAAACAGAACGACGCCGATGCTGGCGAGAATTAGCACAACGGCATTGCCAATGGCAAAGGCAAAGGCAAAGGCAAAGGCAAAGGCAAAGGCAAAGGCAAAGGCAAAGGCAAGTGTGGAATGCATGGAACCTCCTGAGCGGGATGCGTCGGGGCGGGAATGCCTCGGCGGAGCGGCTGTAGTGGGCCGTGCTCAGATAGGTCATATGTAACCGAGAAAATCTATATTGATGCGAGAACGCGAACGATACGATGAGGAGGGGCGCGATTGACACCCGACCGGCATCTGTTGTGCGGATTCTCGCGTTTTGATCAGGGTAAGAGGGCGCTGAGGTGGTCGATATGTTTTCGAGATATTGCGATTTGACCTGTTAATGTTGACAGGTCCGCTTAACAAACGTCTCGCTGCCACCACAATTTGACAGTCTTTGACTCGCGTCGAGAAGGAGGCGGACAGCTTCTGCGAGACAATGTGATGGTCCGTTGATCCGTAGTGCGCCGTGGCGCGATTTGCGAGTAGACCAGAACCATGAACAAAAATAATTACCGACTGGTATTCAGTCGCGTCCGGGGCATGCTGATTGCCGTCGAAGAAACTGCCAGCGCATCAGGCAACGCGGGCCGAGGCGAAGTTGTGTCAGCAGCTTGGGTATCACATGTGTTCGCACGATTCGCGCTGCGCCATGCGGCATTTGCGGTACTGATCGCGGCCGGTGCAACGCCCATGTGGGCGAATGCACAGATCGTGGGCGGCGGAGCCCACGCACCTTCTGTGATTCAGACGCAAAATGGATTGCCTCAAGTTAATATTAATAAGCCCGGAAATGCTGGCGTATCTTTAAATACCTATAATCAATTCGACGTACAAAAGCCCGGCGCGATACTCAATAACTCGCCTACAATCGTCAACACGCAGCAAGCGGGCATGATCAACGGCAACCCGAATTTCGGGCCGAACGACGCCGCACGGATCATCGTCAACCAAGTCAATAGCAATAATCCAAGCTCAATTCGTGGTTTTGTTGAGATTGCTGGGCAAAAAGCTGAGCTAATCATCAGCAATCCGGCTGGATTGCAAATCGACGGCGGCGGCTTCATTAATACGTCACGCGCCGTTCTGACAACCGGCGTGCCGTATTATGGCGCGGACGGTTCCGTGGCCGGTTTCAACGTGAATCGCGGCCTTGTGACGGTATCCGGATCGGGCCTGAATGCGGCAAATACAGATCAGGTTGACATCATCGCGCGCGCCGTTCAGGCGAATGCAGCCATTTATGCGAAAAATCTGAACGTAATCGCGGGTTCAAATCAAGTTAATCACGACACGCTCGCGGCGACGCCGATTCAGGGCGATGGCGCGGCCCCGGCAGTCGCGATCGACGTGGGCCAGCTCGGCGGTATGTACGCCAACCGCATTTTTCTTGTGAGCTCGGGGAGCGCTGTCGGTGTCCAGAATGCTGGCACCCTTTCAGCGGACGCGGCCGGTATGACGTTGACGACCGACGGGCGGTTGGTGCAGTCGGGCAAGATCAGTTCGCTTGGCAACGTCGCCGTGTCGGCCGGCGGCGGCATCGACAACAACGGCACGACGTACAGCCAGCAATCCGTGTCGATGAGTACCGGCGCGGACATGACGAATAGCGGTATGCTCGCCGCGCAGCATGACGTCGGCATCAATGCCGGCTCGTTGAATTCGACGGGCGGAATTGGCGCGGGCGTGGACAGCAACGGCACGGTCACACAAGCAGGCAACCTGCAAGTTACGACGGCCGGCCAATTGACTGCGATTGGCGAGAACATCGCGGGCGGTAACGCGACGTTGCGCGGCTACGGCGTTAATTTGGCCGGCAGCAAGACGGCGGCGAACGGTAGCGTGACGCTGAACGCCGACACGGGCGATATCAATCTGTCGAACGCGGCGACGAGCGCAAAGGGCGCATTGAGCGTGACCGCAGCAGGCGCGATCGTCAACGACCACGGTAGCTTTTCCAGCCAGAGCGGGGCCACGCTCACGGCGGGCAGCGTATCGAACCAAGGCGGCACGGTGTCGTCACAGGGCTCGTTGACGGTGCACACGTCCGGTGCGATTTCGAATCAGGCCGGCACGCTCGTTTCGCAGAACACCGTCGACCTGGAAGGCGGAGCGATCGCCAATCAGCAAGGCATCATCCAGAGCGCAGGCCAAATGAAGGTGGTCGGCGCTTCCCTTCAGAATACCGCCGGGCGCGTGACGTCCCTGAACAGTGACGGTCAGTCGATCACGACGAGCGGCCAGCTCACGAACGCAGCGGGGACGACCGCGAACGGCGCGCAAGGCGGCGTGATCGGCGGTGACGGCAACGTATCGGTACGGGCCGGCAGCATCGCAAACCAAGGATCGATCAGCGCCGCAACCGATTTGACCGTCGGTGCGCAATCCGTGGACAACGGCAGCGGCACGCTGACAGCCGGTCAGAACGCATTGATCGATGCGGGCGCGCACCTGGCTAACGCGTCTGGCAGCATTTCTGCCGGTGCGTTAGCAAACGTTCGCGCCACCAATCTGGACAATAGTTCCGGTTCGCTATTGGGAAGCCAATTGTCGCTGACAGCAACCGATCTGAAAAACCAGTCGGGCACGATCACGCAGACCGGCACGAACCCGACCACGATCGTGGTTTCCGGCACGCTCGACAACAGTTTGGGAACCGTACAGACGAACAGCGCTGATCTGAGTCTGACACCCGCGACGCTGATTAACGACCACGGCAAAATCGCGCATGCTGGCAGCGGGACGCTGACAATCGGAACCGGTACGTTGTCGAACCAAGGCGGTTCGATCGCGACCAACGGGGCGATGAATGTGCAAGCCGCTGCCGTTTCGAATCAGGCCGGAACGATTGCCGCACAGCGGCAAGCCTCGCTTACCGTACAGTCACTGGACAATCGTTCCGGCGGTACAGTGAACGCCGCCACCGTTGACTTGCATGCGCACGGCACGGTCGAGAACAGCGGCGGCGCAATTGAAGCGGATCAACTGGCGGTATCGGCAGCCGATTTTGTCAATCATGGCGGCACCGTTTTGCAGACCGGGACGGGCGCAACAACGATTGCAGTCACGAATGCCCTTGATAACACGTCCGGCAAATTGCAGAGCAACGGCTCGGATTTGGCGATCACGTCCGGATCGCTCACTAACGACCAAGGCACGATCGCGCACGCAGGCAACGGCACGCTGACGATCAAAACAGGCGCGTTGTCGAGCAATCACGGTTCCATCGCGACCAACGGCGCGCTCGCGCTAACGGCCGCTGCTCTATCGAACCAAGCGGGTACGTTGTCGGCGCAGCGGCAGGCCACGCTTGGTGTGCAATCACTCGATAACAGCGCAGCTGGATACATCGGGGCCGACAGCATAACGATCAAATCTCAAGGCGCGATCAACAACAAAACCGGTGCGATCGAGTCGAACCACGCGCTGACGATCTCGGCCGACAGCTTGGCAAACGACGGCGGTGCCGTTAAGGCGCTCGGCACGGATGCGCTGTCCGTCACGACGACGAACGCGTTGACCAACACGGCAGGCGGCACGATCGGTGGCAATGGTGACGTGTCGGTTTCGGGCGGCACGGTCGACAATTCAAACGGTTCTTTGCTGGCAGCACAATCGCTGTTGGTGCAATCGAACGGCCAGCTCGGAAATGCGGCCGGCCTGATTCAATCGAACGGTAACCTCAAGGTCGCAGCGCTTGACGCGGTGCTCAATAGCGGCGGGCAAATCGAAGCGAACGGCGCAACCGCGACGCTCCAATTGTCCGGATCGAGCATCGATAATAGTGACGGGCGGATTGCAAATATCGGCACGGGCGCGACGACGATTGACGGCGGCGCATCGATCACGAACACCGATGCATCGGGTAAAGCGGGTGCCGGCACGATCGGCGGCAACGGCGATGTGACGTTGACCGCGCAAACGCTCACGAATGCGCAAGGCGGTCAGACACTGGCCGGCCACGACTTGACGTTGAACGTTGCCGGCAACGCGAACAATGCCGGCGGCGTGCTGTCGGCGGCGAACAACCTGACATTCAACGGCGCGAACGCGGTGCTGTCCAACCAAAACGGATCTGTGCATGCAAACGGCGTCCTGTCGTTGGCCGCTGCATCGATTGACGACACGTCCGGCAAGATCGGCAACGACGCCGGCAGCGGCGGCAGCATTGCGATTCAAACAGGTACTTTGTCGAATTCGGGAGGTGCGATCGGCAGCGATCAGGATTTGTCGCTGACAGCGGGTACGCTGACGGGCGACGGTTCGATTGTTGCCGGCCGCAACGGTTCGGTTTCGCTTACGGGCGACTACACGCAGACGGCCGCGAACAAGTTGCACGCGAATGGTGATCTGAGTTTCACCACGTCGGGCAAGTTGACGAACCAAGGCGTGATGGATGCGAATGGTGCGCTCACGGTGAATGCTGCGAACGTCGAGAACCAGAGCGGCGCGGATTTGAACTCTGCCAGCACGACGGTCAACGCGAATGGCGGCACGATCGATAACGCCGGCCGCATTGAAGGCGATACGGTCACGACCAACAGCACGACGCTGAACAACACCGGGACCGTGATCGGCAGCAACGTCACGGCGAATGCGGCGACGATCACCAATTCGGGTGCCGCCGCTGTCGTTGCTGCCGCCAATCAGTTGAATCTGTACGCATCGAATCAACTGTCGAACACGGGCGGCGCGAACCTGTTCAGTGTCGGCGATATCAATATCGCGGCGAACGGTCAGCGCGACGCGAACGGCTTGCTCGCGAACCGGACGCAAAACGTGCTGAACGATCAATCCACGATCGAAGCGCAAGGCAACATCGAACTTGCGGCCGGCACGTTCACCAATTCGCGCCCCGCGCCGACGGTCACGACAGAAACGACCGGGACGACCACATCGCACCAAACCAAGCGCCAGAAATACATTGTGTGCGCGACGATGAATGCGGACCCGAACGGCGGCTGTTCACAGGCGATGTGGGTAAACGGCTATAAAACGGCGCTCACTTCAAGCTATAGCCCTTCGCAGATCGTATCGGAAACGTCCGGACCGAACGCGACCGACAAGGTGCTGGTCGTGACCGTGAACGGCAAGCAGCAGACGATTTACTACAACACTCTGACGACCAACGCCGACGGGTCGGTTACGGTCAACTATTGGGACGCATACGACCCGCACGTCAACTACGTCCCGGATACGGAATACACGACGCGCAGCGACGGTCACAACGGCTATCAGCGTGTCGAAATCTGGCGCGATACGACGTCGACGACCCAGCAAGACAAGGTAACGAGCCAGGCGCCGCAGGCACAGCTCGTCGCGGGCGGCACTATCACGATGGCGAACGTCGGCACCGTCAACAACAATTACAGTGCAATCACCGCCGGCAAGTCGATTCAAATCGGCAGCACTCAGCAGAACGGGTCCGTTGGCAGCGGTAGCTACGGCGGTACGGTTGTGAACAACGTTGGTCGGACGCTGTACCAGTACCAAACCGACAATATCGTGTCGATGTACGCGTGGAACGAAGACACGACGCAGGATCGCGGCACGATCGTTGAGCCTCCGGTTATCCATACGCCGGTCGCGATTGGCGGTACAGGCGGCACGATCATCGCGAATCAGTCGGTGACGATCGACGCGCAGAACGTCAATAACCAGAACGTCGCCGCGCAAAATTCCGCGACTGGCGCAACGGGCGGCACGCTCGGCGCGAACCAGAACAACGGCGGCGTGTCAGGCAGCACGCCTGCTACGGTGGCGGGCGCATCGGGCGGCCAATTGACCAAGGTCGGCACGGCCAGCGGATCGACCATGGTCCCGGCCTTGCAATCGGTCGCCAGTGCAACCGGTGCGTTGTCGATCACGTTGCCGACCAGCGGCATGTATTCGATTCATCCCGCGCCGGGCCAACCCTATCTGGTCGTTACCGATCCGCGCCTGACGAGCTATACGAATTTCATCTCGAGCGACTACATGCTCGGCCAGTTGAATCTGAACCCCACGAGCATCGAGAAGCGTCTGGGCGATGGCATGTATGAGCAGCAGATGGTGCGCAATCAGATTACGCAGCTGACGGGACGTACTTTCCTACCGGGTTACGCAAGCGCCGAAGATGAATACCGTGGGCTGATGACGAACGGCGCGAACTACGCGAAGTCGTTCGGTTTAGTGCCCGGTATGGCGCTGACCGCCGCGCAAATGGACGCACTGACGAGCGATATCGTTTGGCTCGTTGACCAGACCGTGACCCTGCCCGATGGCAGCACGACACACGTGCTGGCCCCGGTGGTCTACATGTCGCAAACCCATGCGAACGACCTGCAACCGACCGGTGCCTTGATCGCTGCCGATGACGTAGAAATTCATACGGTCGGCAGCACGACCAATTCGGGCGTCATCAAGGGCGGCACAAAGACCGTGCTCACTGCGACCGATATCCTGAACCGGGGTGGCACGATTTCGAGTAGCGCGACGAACGGTACGACGCAGGTCGTTGCGTCCAACGATGTCGTGAATTCGTCGGGCATGATCACCGGTAACCGCGTAGCGGTGTCGGCGGGGCGGGATATCGTCAACACGACGCTGGTTGATACCGTGGGCGCGACTGGCGCATCAGGTGCGAGCAAGGTCAGCACCAGTTTGATTGGCCAGCAAGGCACGATCGCGGCAACGGGCGACTTGTCCGTTGAGGCTAGTCGCGACCTCACGCTGCATGGTGCGAATCTGTCGGCCGGCGGCGATGCGCTGGTCACGGCTGGCCGGGATATCAACGTCGATACGGTTCAGTCCACGACGAACCAATCGATGTATCTGAACGATCAGCATCATTGGGAAGAATCGAAGACGACGAACGTAACGAGCGGCGTCACCGCAGGCGGCAGCTTGGGGATGCAAAGCGGTAACGATACGACGTTCAAGGGCGCGACAGTTATCGCCGGTAAGGATCTGTCGGTGCTCGCAGGCGGCAACCTGATGGCAACGACGGTCACGGATACCGCGAAGCTCGATAACGTCGCGGCTGACAGCAAGACGCGTAAGGAAGTCGACCACAATTACGACGAACACGCCGTCGGTACGCAATTCACGGCGGGCGGCAATGCTGCGCTCGGGGCCGCGAGCACCGATGCGTCGAAAGGTAATGTGACGCTCACGGGCTCGTCCCTGACCGCTGGCATGACGAATGGTGTTGAGAACGCGACCGGTGCGGCGAGCATCGTTGCAACGGGCAACATCACGGTGAACGAAGCCCGCGAGGAACACGACAAGTATCAGGATGTACAGGTCAGTCGCGGTAGCTTCGTCAGCAGCACGAAGACCGCTGCGATGACGGAAACGCATGCGAACGTCGGCGTCGGCAGCACGGTATCGGGCAATACCGTCAACATTCAGTCGGGCCGCGACCTGACCGTTCAGGGCAGCACGGTCGTCGGCACGAACGATGTGAGCCTTGCCGCGACGAACAACGTCAATATCACGACGTCCAAGGATACGGTTACGCAGGACAGCTACTATCGCGAAACGCATTCGGGTATCGGTACAAGCGGCCTGAGCGTGAGTATCGGCACGCAGAAGAAGACCGATACGGATCACGCTTCGTCCGTCACGAACAACGCGAGCACGGTGGGGTCGCTCAACGGCAACCTGACTGTCAATGCCGGTGATACCCTGCATGTGACGGGTAGCGACCTGATTGCCGGAAAGAACTTGACGGGCAGCGCCGCGAACGTCGTGATCGATTCTGCAACGGATACCAGCAACAAGACGCATAGCGAGACAACCAGCAGCAGCGGCGTCACGCTCGGCCTGTCGGGCAGCATCGGCGATGCGATCAACGGTGCATATCAACAGGCGCAGGCGGCAAAAAGCGGTGCGGGTGACAGCCGTGCGACGGCCCTGCATGCGATTGCGGCGGCTGGCGATGCTGCGATGGGTGTAGCCGGGCTGACCGGCGGTGCACTTGCGGGCGGCGGTGCGCCGAGCATCGGCGTTCAAGTCAGCGTCGGTTCGAGCCATAGCCGACTCGATACGTCTGAGAACCAAACAACGCAGCGGGGATCGAACGTTAAGGCCGGCGGCACCACTTCCCTGATTGCGACAGGCAACGGCACGCCGGGCAGCGGCAATATTACGGTGGCTGGTTCGAACGTGTCGGGCAACGATGTGCTGCTGGTCGCGAAGAATCAGATTGACCTTCAGAACACGACGAACACCGATTCAACGCGCAGCTCGAATTCGTCATCAAGCGCGAGCGTCGGCGTATCGATTGGTTCGAACGGCATCGGGGTGTCTGCGGCGATGTCGCGCGCGCATGGCGACGGCAACAGCGATGCCGCGATGCAGAACAATTCGCATATCACCGGCGCGAACAACGTGACGCTTCTCAGCGGCGGCGATACGAACGTAATCGGTTCGAACGTGAGCGGCGGCACCGTTAAAGCGGACGTGGGCGGCAACCTGAACGTGCAGAGCGTACAGGACACAACGTATAGCACGGCACATCAAAGCAGCGCCGGTGGTGGTCTCAGCGTCAGTACGATGGGTGGCGGAAGCGCGAGTTTCAGCGCGCAGAACGGGCATGCGGACGGCAACTATGCCGGCGTGAACGAACAGGCTGGCATTCAAGCCGGTAGTGGCGGATTCGATGTGACCGTCAAGGGCAACACCGATTTGAAGGGCGCGTATATCGGCAGTACGGCCGATGCGGCTAAGAACACCTTGACGACGGGTTCGCTGACTTACAGCGATATCGAAAATCACTCGCACTATGCGGCCGACAGCAACGGCTTCAGCGCGGGCGTAGGTGTCGGTGTTACCGGCAAGGCGATCGGGCCGGGATCGGTCAGTGGCTCGGGCGGTGTGACGCCAATGATTTCACAGTCCGACAGCGGCGGCGAGAACGCTACCACCCGTAGCGGCGTCAGTGCGGGCACGATCAATATTACGAATGCGGCGAGCCAGACGCAGGATGTAGCGAACCTGAGCCGAGATACGTCGAATCTGAACGGAGCGGTATCGAAGACGCCGGACGTACAGAATCTGTTGGATAAGCAAGCCGACACGATGAACGCGGCGCAAGCGGCCGGCCAGGTGGTATCGCAAGGCATCGGCGCGTATGCAGATATGAAACGCGACGCCGCCCTTTCCACCGCGAAGGATGCGACGGCGGCAGCGAAGGCTGCGATGCAGGCTGGTGACACCGATACCGCTGAGGCATATGCAGCCACCGCGTCGCAAGCGCTGTCCGATGCGAAATCATGGTCTGAAGGCGGGGATTCGCGCGCACTGATGCAAACGGCGGGCGGCGCGTTGATTGGCGGGCTCGGCGGCGGTAGCGTGTTTTCGACGGTCGGGGGCGCGGCCGGTGCGGGCCTGTCATCGAAGCTCGCACCGCAGACTGAGGCCGTCAGCGATTCGATTGCCGGAGCAACCGGCTCGACGCTGGTCGGTAATGTGGCGGGTAATGTTTTGGCGGGCGTTGGCGGCGCGTTGGTCGGTGGCTCATCGGGCGCGGCGATGGCGTCGAACGTCGACCTGTACAACCAGGCGCTGGATACGAAGAACAAGGCGGCAAACAAGGAATCAGCGAGCCTTGCGCAGCAGGTGATTGACCTATACAAGGCCATCCAGTCTGCGCGTCAGACGGGTAGCAATGCCATTAGCTCTGGCGTAGGCCAGATTGTCGGAATGGTGCAGGCCAATGCGAGGCACATCATGGGGTTGCCCCCCGCCGCGCAGATTGCGAACGGCATTAACGCAGGTGTCTCAGTTGTCACAAGTGTGGCTGGTGGTGGAGAACCGCCGATAAATCCAGGCACCGCGTTGGCTACTTCAGCTGGGGAACAGGCGGCAAACGCCGCACTGACGGGCTCGCGCGGCGCGCCATCTAACGCTATTCTGTCGAATGGCGGTGGATCGACCGATGATTCGAACCAAGGTCAAGCATCGAGTCAGAGCGCGTCATCCAGCAATCCACAAGGTACAAATGGTGCGGGAAGTAACTCATTCCCCCAAGCGACAAGCGCAGACATTGATGCACTTCGGGCTAAGTACTCGGTTCCAGAAGGTAATACACTGGCTGTTGCGCGAACAGATATTCCTGGAATGCAGGGCGAAGTGCTTGAAGGCTTGTCGCCTTCTATTCGTTCTCAAGCCGGATTGCCAAGCTTGGATGAAGTTTACGGTGCGGACCGTCCTATCAAGTCCCCATATCAAAACCCTCTGTTTACGCGTCATGCTGAGGAAGATCTCTTTAATGGAGTGGCACAGCAAATTGATTCGAGTGGATTGAAGGGCACTGATTTGGCCGGAAAGACCCTTGATGTGCAGATTTCAAATATGAGCGGCGTTTGCAATAAATGCACTGCCGGATTGGCAGGGTCTTCGGATTTGAGTGGTGTGGTTCAGCAATTTAGTAATCGGTATCCAGATTTGACGGTGAGGATTTCTGCGGTTGGCGGAAATGCAATGCCAGGACGTACAACCATTGTGATTCGCGGAGGAAAAATTGTTAACTGATATCGTAAATAAGCTGATGGCTATGCCGTGGAAGAAGCGAGTTCTTTCACTGCTTGCGATGGCAAACCGCGCAAATGAGACGATCAAGGCATCGCATCCGGAGAGTTTTAAAGTGTGCGAGCGTGCCTTGGTTTCTTGTAAAGACTGGCTGGATGGCAAACCCATCACCCCGGAAAGCTTGGCGTTCTACCTTGATGCAGATGAAACTGAGAATCCATGGATGCAGGAGTCCATATTTAGGGGCGACCCTGTTGGTCTGAATGCGCTTGTATTTATGACCATGATAATTGGTCATGTTGCGCACATTGCATACGTAAATTCGGGTAAATCGAAATATATGTCAGAGATAATTTCCGAGGCTGGATCGAATATTTTGGAGTCGATTGTCGAATACGGTGCCCCGTATGGATTATCTGAATTTATCTAAATAGAACGCAACGCGACACTCGATCGACAATGAAAATATATACGGGGTTGGCTGCCTTTCCGATCACAGCCTTGCTATCGCTCGGGGTTCACGCGCAGCAGGCCCCAACATCTGCCGACCAAGCTGCCGCAGCGCGCGCGAACGCGGAACAAGACCGGCAAGCGCAGCAGCAACGCGACGCGCAGCAACGTGACGCGGCGGTGCGGTCCCCTTCCGTGCGGTCGGAAGTGCCGCGCGCCGAAACGTACCCGCAGTTGCCGAGCGAACAGCCGTGTTTTCGTATCGACCGTTTCGCTCTCGACGTCCCGGATTCGTTGGCCGACACTGCGAAGTCGGCCGGCGCCTCAGGGCTGCCGATGGATCGCTTTGCGTTCGCGCGCGAATGGCTCGCTCACTACGCGGGCCAGTGTGTCGGTAAGCAAGGCGTCGATATGATCGTTAAAGGCTTGTCTCGGGAAATCTTGGCACGAGGTTACATCACGACGCGCGTATTGCTGCCGGAACAAGACTTAAAGACCGGCACGCTGAAGCTCGCCCTGATTCCGGGCGTGATTCGACACGTGCGCTTCGCTGACGAAAAATTACGCGGCACGTGGAAAACAGCGTTCCCGACCGGCGACGGCGAAGTGCTGAATCTGCGCGACCTTGAGCAAGGTCTGGAGCAGATGAAGCGCGTTACCAGTCAGGACGTATCGATGCAAATTGTTCCCGCTGATCAGCCGGGCGAGAGCGACGTAGTGCTAGATGTGAAGCGCGGCAAGCCGTGGACCGTCGTAGCGTCGATCGACAATTCGGGCACGCGCGCGACGGGCAGACTCCAGGGCAATCTGTCGATTGGCATCGACAACCCGCTTGGCCTGAATGACGTGTTTAACGTCGGCGTGAGTCAAGACCTTGAATTCGGCGACAAGCGCCTCGGGTCACACGGTTGGAATGGTTTCTACTCGATTCCGTGGGGCTACTGGACCGCAACGATCGCGGCGTACACGAACACGTACTATCAACAGATTGCCGGCGTGAATCAGACGTTTGTTGCGAGCGGCAATTCGAAGACGCTTGATTTCAAACTGGCGCGCGTGCTGTTGCGCAGTCAGAACGACGTGTTTGGGGGGTACGTGCGCCTGTCGCGCCGCTTTGGCGAAAGCTTCATCGAAGATACGGAAATCACGCAGCAGCGTCGCAACAACACGGTTATCGAATTCGGCCTGACCGATCGTTACTACTTCGACGGGGCGCAGTTCGACGGCACGCTCGCCTATCGTCAGGGCGTAGGCGGTCTCGGCGCGCGTGACGACATACTCGCGGCCGATGGTGGCCCGACCTACCGCTACAGAATGGCGGTACTGGATGCGAATCTGTCGGTGCCGTTCGTGATCGCCAAGCAGTCGTTCCGATACGTGACCAGCGTTCATGGTCAGTACACGGGTAATACGCTGTATTACATCGATGACCTGACCATTGGCAGCCGCTACACGGTACGCGGGTTCGATGGTGAAACGATGTTGGCGGCGGCGCGTGGCCTCTATTGGCGCAACGAACTGCAAATGCCTATCGGGCAGACCGGACAAGCGATTTATGCCGGACTGGATTACGGCCGTGTATGGGGACCGCAGCCGGTTGTATTGGTCGGAACGCAGTTGGCCGGTGCAGTGATCGGCGTGAAGGGTAGCGTTGCGACGCGGTTTGGTGGATACGGTTACGACTTATTTACCGGTACACCGGTCTACAAGCCGTCTGGATTTCCGACCGCACGTGTGACGGTTGGCTTTCAGGTGACAGCGCAGTTTTAAGGGAAAGCGAGATGCGAGACGGGGCGCGGGCTAAACGTAGGGCACGAGCGAGGGAGCAGAGTGTGGGCGAGGACGCGCTAGACCGGGGGCCGTGGAAAGCATGCACTACATGGTGATGGCTTACTTAATTAGATGATCATGCATAAATCGATGATGCGAGGCGTAGTTCTCGCGATACCCAGCGCTGTGTTCCTGAGTGCGTGCGCTTACATCATACCGCCGCATCACTATGTCGATGTGGAGACGCCCGCGTACGATCCTGAAGTGTCAGCGAGGATGCGGGTTCTTTCGTCCAACGGCCCGGAAAAAAGTGTGACATTCTGGGAAGGTAGTTGCGCTGGTTCAGTATCCGACCCAGGCGCAGTGAAGGCAAATGACGGCTTCATTTCAGCATGGAAATATTCGTCGCGTAGCGTCGTAATCGGAATGCCACCGAGTCCGCGTGAATCCATGCGCGTTGACGGCCTCTTCTCGAAAGATCTCATCAGGGAATATGTGGTGCCCGCTGGAAAGCCGGTTACGTTATTGCTGTCGATGAGCACGTACATGGGACAGTACGGTGGGACGACCTATTGCAATGCGCCCCCAGTGACGTTTTCACCAGTGGCCGGGCAAGACTATGATGTTTTCCTAGACTATGAGCGTCGTACATGTCGGACGGCAATACGTCACATCGACAAAGAAGGCTTGGACGAACCGGTCACCGCGACACCAGCGAGGAAGTGTTCGGCCATGTGAATATTACCTGCATAGCGTTTGGCTAATGTCCAGCGGATGACAGCTTGGGATGAGGGCTCAAGGGCATCGTCTCGAGATATGAGGAAGGAGTCGAAAGGACATTTGAATGGGATTGTGAATACAAGTGACCTGCTCCCGGCGTTTAGTACGGTGACGGTGTAGAGTCCGTTCCAGAGAGGAACGGCAATGAAAAAGCGATTCACCGAAGAGCAAATCATCGGCATCTTGAAGGAAGCCGAGGCTGGCCTGAAGCCGGCGGAGCTGTGCTGCAAGTACGGCATATCGGAAGCGACCTACTACAACTGGAAAGCGAAGTTCGGCGGGATGACGGTCTGCGAAGCGCAGCGCTTGAAGGAACTGGAGCAGGAGAACAACAAGCTCAAGCGCCTATTGGCCGAATCAATGCTCGACAACGCCGCGCTGAAGGACCTGTTGGCCCGAAAGTAGCAAGCCCGCAGGCCAAGCGCGAAGCGGTCCGCATCTTGATGACCGAACGCGCCATGGGTGTTACCCGGGCCTGGGGGCTGGTAGGGATTTCGCGCTCGCTGTTCCACTACGAATCACGTCGCCGAGTTGACGACGAAGCGCTGACTGGCCGGATGATGGCCATCGCCGCGCAGAAGCGCCGATATGGCTATCGCCGGATTCACGTGCTGTTGCAGCGGGATGGCTGCTTTGCCAACCACAAGCGCATCTGGCGCCTGTACAGCAAGGCGGGACTGAGCGTGCGCAAGCGACGACGCAAGCGTATTGCGGCTGTCGATCGTGTGCCGCTGCCGTTACCAACGGGCCCCAATCAGAGCTGGTCGATGGACTTCGTTTCTGATGGGCTGGCCTATGGTCGGCGGTCTCGATGCCTGAACGTGGTCGACGACTACACGCGCGAGTGCTTGACCATCGAGGTCGATACTTTATTACCGGGCCTACGCGTGCAGCAAGTGCTCGAGCGGCTCAAGGAGATGCGAGGCTTACCCGCATCCATCACGGTCGACAACGGGCCGGAGTTCGCTGGTAAGGTGCTGGATGCATGGGCCTACGAAGCCGGCGTCACGCTGTCGTTCATTCGGCCTGGCAAGCCGGTGGAAAATGCCTATATCGAGAGCTTCAACGGGCGGTTCCGCGATGAATGCCTGAACGAGCACTGGTTCGTCTCAATGCGCCACGCCAAGCAGCTGATTGAGGAATGGCGTATCGAGTACAACACCGAGCGGCCTCATAGTTCACTCGGCTATCTGACGCCGGTGCAGTTCGCTCGGGCGCACGATGCAAAGCAGCAGTTTTTAACCTCGGACTCTAACTGCAGTTCGGACTAACGCCGGGGGCAGGTCACCTCCTGTCGGACGCAGCGCGCATTCGGCGCCGCTCTACGCCAGGGTTCGCCGGTTGCCGAGCAAGTCTTCGAGGAAATGGGGCGTCTGGGTGCAGCCGGTATGATGCCGATGCTGATGACCATTGCCAGCATTCCGCTTCGGTTTCGAGATCTTTCGTCGAAGACCGGGTGCGTTGCGTGGACAGCGCCGGCTGGCACATGTCGAATTGCATGGCTTGCTCGGTCCGCTTATCGACCCCGCCCGAGTGACAGTTTCTCGATCAGCAACTGAAGGTTTACCGGCTTGGGTAGATGGTCGTCAAAGCCCGCTTCGATCGCGGCGTCTCGATCGTGTATCGAAGCGAGCCCCGTCAGCGCGAGGGCGTAGATGCGTCGTCGATCGCCTTCGCACGCGCGAACGCCGCGCAACAGTGCATGGCCATCTGCGCCAGGCATGGCCAGGTCGCTTATCAGGATGTCGAATGAACCCGCCGCGAGACAGGCGAGCGCTTCTTGCGCACCGTTGGCCGTCTGCACTTGTGCGCCCAGACCGCGCAGCAACTGTGCCAATGCCTCCTGAGCCGGCACGTCGTCGTCGACCAGCAGAACCGATAGGCCATCCATACGCGCCGAACCGCCTGATGCGGGCACAACGATGTCTCGTTCGACGACGGTCTCGAGCATCAGTGGCAGGCGCACCGTCAAGCGCGTGCCGCGGCCTTCGCCTTCGCTGCTGGCGGTCACCGTACCACCATGCGCCGAGACCAGATGCTTGACGATTGACAGACCAAGGCCGAGGCCGCCGTAATTTCGGGTGCGCGTGATGTCGGACTGCATGAAGCGATCAAACAGGCGCGGCAGCAGCTCGGCCTTCACCCCGATGCCGTTGTCCGTGACCGAGAGTTCGACCAACGTGCCGAGTTGCGTCAACGCGACCTCGACGCGGCCGCCGTCCGGCGTGAACTTCAGTGCGTTGCCGAGCAGGTTGGACGCAACCTGCTGGAGACGACGCGCATCGCCGCTGACGATGGCTCGCCCTTGCAGACCAGCGCTGACCAGAGTGATCTGTTTTTTTTCCGCGGCAGGCCGATTGCTTTCCACGACCGTACGGACGGCCGCGGCAAAATCGACCGGTTTGGTGTCGAGCGAAAAACGACCCGAGGAGATACGCGAGACATCCAGCAGGTCGTCGATCAATTCGGCCTGCAACTGGCAGTGACGCAGGATGGTCGTCACCGCGCGCTGGCTCATTTCCTCGTCCGTCGACACACCGCGCTCGCGTGCCGTCATCAGTACCGCTGCCCAACCCGAAATCACGTTCAGTGGCGAGCGTAGTTCGTGCGACACGAGGGCGAGGAAGTTGTCTTTGGCCGTATTGGCTCGCTCGGCCTCGTCCCTGGCGGACTGTGCGGTCCCGAGCGCGCGCTTTAGCGCATCGATGTCCTGGAAAGCGAGCACGGCGCCGTCGATGCGATCGTCCGCGGTCCGATAGGCACGCACGTTGACCAACCACCAGCGGCCCTCGCTGTCCTGATACTCGTGCTCCACATCGGCCAACCCCTGGACGGCGGACTGTACCACCCGCTCGAGATCGGCTGCGGAGAAAAGGCTGTTTTGCTGCGCCATCGGCTGGCCGACACTGTCGTCCGACAGCCCGAACAGCGTTTGAGCCTGCGGCGAAAAATGCCGCAAGCGCAACTGTCTATCGAGTACCACGACCGGCAGCGGGATCCCTTCGACGAGGTTGCTCAAGTCGTCGTTGGCTCGATCCAATTGCTGATTGCGCGAATTCAGCTCGTCATTCAGCGAAGCCAGCTCCTGGTTGGTCGACTCGAGTTCCTGCTTGGCCAACATCAATTCCTCGTTGGCGCTCTGCAACTCCTCGTTGGTGCTGAGCATTTCCTCATTGGCAGTGCGCAACTCCTCGTTGGCGGATTCAAATTCGGCAACGACGGTCTTGAGCTGCGCCTGCGTCGCTTCGAGTTCGTCCGACAGGGTGGTCACCGTGCGCTCCAGTTCCTGAACCCTGGCGCCCGTCGCGCCCGCGCCTGTGCTCGCGCCATGCCGGCCGGGCGCAAGGTCGGGCAAACGCTCCATGGTGACCAGGAAATGCGGCACCAGATCGTCGGCTGTGAGCGGCAAGACTTCCAGTGCGAAGTGCTGGTCGCCGAGCGCAACCCGTTCGCGTCGTACGGGCTGGTTCGTCCGCTTGGCCTCGATCAGCGCAGTGCGCACCGTCACGTTCAGTTCGGGCTGCAACAGCCGCGGTAGAGCGAGCGAGGCTTCGCCGCTTGCAGGCGCGACAAAGCCCGAGACGTCGCCCCGGAAATGCACGACGTCGCCCTTGTCGTCGACCACGAAACCGGGCGGCGAATAGCGCTCCAGCGCGGCGCGATTCGCTGCTTCCAGAATCGGGTCCGGTTGCTGCGCCCTGCGTACCGATGGCGCGGTGCCTTGGCTCGCCCACGGCCGCAATGCATCGATCGGAAATGCCCCTTGCTGGCGCTTGGCGGCCGGCACCTTGCGGTACAGGTGCGGAGCGCCGGCGTGTTCAAAGCCGTCCGCCCCGGAGACTGCTTCGGCGCGACCGAGCAGCATAAAGCCATTCGGTCGGCACGCGTAGTGCAGCACCTCCAGCACGTGCTGCTGGGCTTCCTTGCGCAGATAGATCAGCAGGTTCCGGCAACTGATCAGGTCCATGCCGGAGAATGGCGCATGCGTGAGTACGTTGTGTCGGGCGAACACGCACATGTCGCGTATCGACTTGCGCACGACATAGCCGCCCGAAGTGGCGGCGAAGGTGGACTCGCGAAACGCCTCCGGCATGTCCTCGATCGACGTCAGGCTGTAGCGCCCGGCTCGCGCAATCTCGATCGAGGTCTCGTTGATGTCGGTGCCGAAGATCTGTACGCGGCGGTGCGGTGCCTCGCGATCGAGTGCCTCCCTCAACAGCGTGGCAATGGTGTAGACCTCCTCGCCTGTCGAGCAGGCCGGCACCCATATACGGATGGGATCGCGCTTCAGTTCCAGAAGCGCAGGGATGACGGACTGGCGCAGCACGTTGACGAACTCGGCATCGCGGAAGAAGGCGGTCACGCCGATGAGGATGTCGTCCCGCAGCGCCTCGGCTTCGCGCGCATCGCTACGCAGCAGTTGGAGATAGGCGTCCACGTCCCGGTCTTTCTGCAAGAGTACGCGGCGTAGAAACCGGCGGCGCAAATTGACGTCCTTGACGTAGCTGAGATTGATGCCCGTTCTCTGCTGAACAATGGAAATTGCGGTAGCGAGCGCGTCGTTTTCGGACGTCTGCGAGTCGTTTGTCTCGTCGCTGCGGGATTGGTCACCGAAGCGCTGCGTCAGACACGCGGCGATCTCTTCTGGCGGCAGCACCTCGTCGATCAGACCGGTGTCGATTGCCGCCGTGGGCATGCTCTTGTGACGGGCAGTCTGCGGCTGCTGGGCAATCGCGAAACCGCCGGACGCCTTCAGGTCAACCAGTCCGGCCGCGCCGTCCTGCCCGGTGCCGGAAAGAATCACCACCGCGCCGTTCACGTCGGGGTCCTGCGCGAGCGAAGCAAGGCACGTATCGATCGGTAGATTCAGTCCAGCCTGCCGGCGCGTGAGCCGGAAATGGCCGTCCAGGGCGATCACGCCGGCGTTCTCGGGTAGTACGTATATGCGGTCGTGTTCGATTTTCCGAAGGTGGACGAGTCTTTCGACCGGCATGTGCGCATCCGCCTGCAGGATATCGGCCAGCCGACTTTCCTCGCTCGGATCCAGGTGCGTGATCACGAGTGCGGCGAATCCGGGGTCGCGGGGCAGCGTCGCGACGATCGCGCGCAGCGAGTCCAGGCTGCCGGCGGAGCCACCTAGTACAACCACCCGCAGCTGCTCTGATGAAATCGACCCCACGGCCGTTCTCCTGTTTGTGCTGGTAACGTGGAACGGAGTCTATCGTCGCTGCCGCCACACTTCAACAACGCAAGTAGGGCATACCTGTATGCCGACGCCGCCCATGGTGGCGGGTTCCTTCTGTCGCGGCCGTTGCGCGGGGGCGCAGCAGAATACCCGACGAGCTGTCCACAGGTCAGGCTTTACCGATAGAGCTTCTGAATTATCGTCCGATCGGACCCATGCTGACATGCAACTGCATCCGCGAGCCGTCGGGCGGACCGACGCAGTCCGAGGAAATAGGGCGCGTTGGATTCGAGAAAGCGGTCCCGCCGACATGGTCTCGCCGAGCACCGCGACTGCCGACACGCGCGACGTATTCGTCGCGCGGCGGCACCTAGAAGTCCGAGCGCACCGTCAACATCACGTTGCGCGCGTCGCCGAATACGCTGTAATAGGTGCTGGGCGGGCGAATGTAGTACCTGCGATTGAACACGTTATTCAACTGCAACGACGCCATCACGTGCTTGTTGAAACGATATCCCGCTTGTGCGTCGAACACCGCATAGCCACCCTGTTCGACGCCGCGCGAGATACGCGTTTGCGCGAGCATGCCGCCGCCGATCGAGAATCCGCGCAACGGACCCTGCGAGAGCGTATATCGGGTCCAAAGCTTGAACAGATGCTTCGGATCCGTGCCGTCGGTGAGATCGGGCGAGTCGTTCTCGTAGTGCGCGTTCAGATACGTGTAGCCAGCATAGAGGTTCCAGTCCGGCGTCGGCTGGCCGGTGAGTTCGAGCTCGATCCCCTGATTGCGGGCCTTGCCTGCGGATACGTAATAGAACTGATGGGCGGGATCGGCAACGGCGCGGTTGTCGTCGTTGATGCGGAACAACGCAGCGTTTGCGTTCAGGCGGCCATCGAGCAGGCTGCTTTTTATGCCCACTTCGTACTGCTCTCCCGAGCGGGGCGGCAGGCCCGGCCCCGAGTACGTGCCTTGCGTTTGCGCATCGAGGAAACGCGCATAGTTGGCATAGGCCGTCAGCGACGGCACGATGTCCCACAGCAGGCCGGCGGACGGCAGGAAGCGATGATTGATCTGCGCGTTGGTCGTCCAGTCCGCGACGCTCGGCAACGTCGACTGCGTGCGATCCTGCAGGAACGCCTCGCGGCCGCCGAGCACGAGCGTCAGCGGCGTGGCGAGCTTGATCCGCGCCTGCGCATAGACGCCGTATTGCACGGTGCGGTGATTGGTGCCGAACGTGTACGGTACGTCCACGGCGGGCACCGCATTGGGATCGTAGAGACCGTAGGCGCCGCCGTACGGGCCGCTCAACGCGCGGTAACCCGATTGCGCGCCCGATGTCATCACGGCGTAGTTCGCGCCGATGGTCAGCGTATGCGTTTGCCCCCAGAGTCGGACCGGGCCGGATACGTTGGTGTCCGCGCCGAACCAGTCGTAGCTCGTGCGCTGCCGCTGGTCTCCGAAGCGCGCGAGGCCATTTGCGGTCGCGCCGGGGCCGGAGTACGCGTAGTAGGCCTTGGAGAGTTCGTGGCGGTAGAACAGCGTGGTCGAGGCTTGCCACGCGCTGTCGAACCGGTGCACGAGGTTGGCGTCGACCTCTTGCAACGAGGTGTACGCGTAGTTCCAGCTCGGGCTGAAGTTCCGCGTATAGTCGCTCGGCACGCGCCCGGTGAGCGCGGTACGCGTGCTGTTCAGCACGCCGCCCGCACCGTAGTCGATGCCGGAAATCGGCGAGACCTGATAGCCGCCCGACAGCGACAGCGTCGTGCGCGGCGCGAGGTCCCAATCGAGCGCACCATAGGCCATCACCTCCTTGCTGCGTGTGCGCTCTATCGATTGCGTGCCGGTGCTGCCCACGAGAACGGCGCGTCCGCGCAGCGTGCCGTCCTTGTTCAGCGGCCCGGTGACGTCGATCATCTGGCGCACGCTGCCGAACGAATCGACCTGCGTTTCCGTGGCGACGTGGAACTGATCCTGAGGGCGCTTGCGCACGAGATTGACGACGCCGCCCGGCTCGCCCATGCCATCGATCGAGCCTGCCGGGCCGCGCAGGATTTCGACGCGGTCGTACATCGCCAGATCGAATTGCAACTGGTACTGCAGGCCGCTCAGCGTCGGGACCCCGTCGAATTCGATGCCGAGCTGCGAACCGCGCGCGCGGAAGTACGCGGTACCGTCGCCGTAGTCGATCGAACTGACGCCGGTCACGGAGCGCAACGCCTGCTGGATGGTCGTGATGTTCTGATCGTCCATCCGCTCGCGCGTGAGCACCGAGACCGAGTTCGGCGTCTCCTTGATCGATTGCGCGACTTTTCCGCCGATGGTGGCCCACTTCGACGCGTAGTTGCCGCTGCCTTCGGTGGTCGCATCGGCGTCCCGCGTGCCCACCACCGTCAAGACGGGGAGCATGTCGCCGACCGGAGCGGGCGTGCCTTGCGCGTTCGCCCACGAGGAGGCGAGGCACAGTGCCGAAAAGGCGAGCGGGGCACCGCTGCATCGTCCCGTCGCCGCGCGCCGCGCGCGCGGGTGGTCTATTCTCGTTGTCATGGTTGATCATCCCGATGTTGAAAAACGTCGAACTGCTTCCTCCCGCCAGCGGCGGGTTGAAAAATGGGGGGGACGATCGTTGTCGACGGGCATCTGACGGCCTCGTCCATCTTTGAATCAATGCACTGCCGAATCACCGCCGGACCGATCTCGTGCCGGATCCGGCGACCCGTGATGCGATTACCGTCGCAACCCGCGCAGCATCACGAGCGCGATGAGCCACGGGCCGCCGAGCAACGTGGCGACGAGACCGGTCGCGATTTCCTGCGGAAAGGCGATCTGCCGCCCGAGCCAGTCCGCCGTGACCATCAGCAGCGCGCCGAGCGTTGCGGCCAGATACAGCTGCGGCACGGGGCGGCGCGCGCCGGAAAACCGTGCGATATGCGGCGCGATCAACCCGACGAACGACAACGGCCCGACAATCACGGTAGCCGCCGCCGTCGACATGGCCGCCAGCAGCAGCAACGCGAAGCGCGCGCGACCCACGGGCACGCCGACGCTCGCGGCGACGTCCGTACCGAGCGCGAGAGCGGCAAGCCAGCGTCCGGTCAACGGCGCAACGGCGAGCGCGAGCAGCGCCAGTGCCGCGGCGCTCCATGCGATGCCGGGCGCGACGTAGTAGGTGGAGCCGATCAGCAGATCGACGAGTACGCCCGCGCGCGGGTCGCCGCTCGACATCAGCGCACCGACTACCGCGTTGAATAGCGCGCTGATCGACAGCCCGACGAGCAGCAGGCGCTCGGGCGCGAATCGCGCGCGCCGTCCGAACCAGACGAGCAGCACCAACGTCGCGAACGTGCCGGCCACGCAGCCTGCCGCCAGCGCGGCGGGGACGAGGCGGTGACTCGTGAACAGCACGGCGACCATGCCGAACATGCCGCCGGCGCCTACACCGAGCACGTCGGGACTCGCCATCGGATTCGCGCTCATGCGTTGCAGCAGTGTTCCCGCGACTGCGAGCAGAGCGCCCGCCGCCAGCGCCGCGACGAGGTGCGGGACGCGCCAGAACAGCAGGCCGTCGATTTGCGTGAGCGTTGCGACGCTCGCGCCGGTGGGGCCGCGGGAGACCGCCAGCGACAGCAGGCATGCGAGCGGTAGCAGCATGGCCCATGCCGGCGCCATCGCACGCGGCGCGCGACGATCATGCCGGGGCCCTGCCGCAGCATGCGCATCGGGCCGCGTGCGCAAACGCGGCAGCAACGCGACGAGCAGCGGCACGCCGACGATCACGGTCGCGCTTCCGGTCGCGATCACGTGCGCGGAAAACAGGTCGGCCCGCGTGGCCGTGCGCACGATTTCATCGGTGAGCCACAGCAGCGCCGCACCGGTGAGCGGGGACCACACGAGCCGCGCGCGCAGCTGCCGCGCGCCGGCCAGGCGGGCCAGCAACGGCGCGGCCAGGCCGATGAAGCCGATGACGCCCACCTCGGCGACCACGAACGCCGTGAGCGCGACCGCGACGAACAACGCGGCGCCGCGCACCCATCCGACCGCGACACCGAGATGGCGCGCCGTCGTGTCGCCTGCATCGAACAGGCTCAGCGGACGATAGAGCAGTGCGGCGCCGCCCGCGCAGGCGGCGAGCTGCATGCCCAGATGCAGCGTCGGTTGCCAGCCGCTCTGGTCGAGCGCGCCGCCGCCCCAGATCTGCAAGCCGGCAAGCCTGTCGAAATGCACCACCGAGATCGCGAGACTGATTGCGCCGCAGTACAGGTTCACCACCATGCCGCCGAGGATCACGCCGAGCGGCGACATACGTTGCGCCCATGCCAGCGCGAACACGACGAGCATCGCGGCCGCGCCGCCCGCGAGCGCCAGCGTGCTTCGACCCATGGCCAACCAGCCGGGCATCCAGATCGTCGCGACAGACAGCGTGAGATACGCGCCGGGGAATACCCCGAGCGTCATGGGTTCCGCGAGGGGATTGCGCAGCACCTGTTGCATCAGCGCGCCCGCGAGACCGAGTGCGGCGCCGCACAGCAGCGTCATCGCGACGCGCGGCAGCAGGCTGTAGTGGACGAGCAAGACCCCCACGTCCTGCGTGTCGGCGTTGGCCGCGAGCGCGCGCCAGAAGGATGCGCCCGCCAGCGCGCGATACACGTCCACGGCGGTGAGGCACGCGGCGAGTACGGCCAAGGCGCCGATCAGTGCGAGGCGCCGATCGCTCGTCCGCACGGCGCGTGCGGTCAGCACGAGGTTACGCAAGGCCGCCTCCGCCGTGCTCCAGTGTGGCGAGGGCGCTCGAGACGGCCGCGGCGAAGCGGCGCATCGACACGAGTCCGCCAAAGGCCGCGATCACCGGCAGTACTGCGACGCGTTTCTCGCGCACGGCAGGCAGCGCACGCCACAACGGGCTCTGGTTCAGCGCGGCACGCACGTCCGCGCGCAGCGGACCGATTAGCAGAATGTCCGCGTGCGGAACATCGAACAGGCGTTCCAGCGCGACGGTGGCGGAACCGGTTACGGAGGTACGCCATGGCGCGGAGACCGCGCGGCTCGCCGCGCCGCGAGGATGGGCCGCATTGGCGACACCGATGCGCGCGAGCACGTCGTCGAACAGGCTACCGGTGCCATAGACGCGAAGATGTCGTTCGTCGAGTGCTTCGGTGACGATCACGGCCCGCACCGCGTGAGGCCCGATATCCGCGATCCGCGCGGCCGCCGACGCGAATTCCCGTTGCGTGGCGGCGATCAGTTCGGTGGCGTGTAGCGGCGCATCGATCGCGCGCGCCATCGCGGACGTCTCGTCGCAGAGCACCTCGAGAGGCCGTGCGGCGCTCATGTACGCGCCTAGCGTGAGCGTCGGCGCGATGCGTCGTAGCGGCGTCATCAATGCCGCATGCGCCGGCGTGACGATGATCAGATCGGGCGCGAGCGCGAGCAGCACTTCGAAATTCGGCTGATAGAGCAGGCCGACATCGGCGACGCCGGGCGGCAACGGCGGCGTCACGATGCCGCTCGCATACCAGTCGGGCAACGGAATGCCGACAGGCGCGCGCCCGAGCGCAAGCAGCGTTTCCGTCAGTTCCCAGTTGAGCACCACGATGCGGTGCGGGGACCGTGCGACCGCGGCGGCGCAGGGCGCGGAGAACTGCGGGCCCAGGCCGGCGAGCGCAGTGAGCGCGACGAGCAGTTGCCGCCGGCGCGGATTCGCAGCGCGCAGGCTCATGCTGGAAACCCTAGACGCCGCCCGCTGACCGGATCGGCGCTCACGCGCATCGGCACGCCGTAGATCGATTCGAGGCGCACCGGATCCATGATGTCGGCGGCGCGCTCGCGCATCAGCAGACGGCCCTCGCGCAGCGCGACGATACGGTCGCAGAACCGCGCGGCCATGTTCACGTCGTGCAGAACGACGATGGCGCTCATCGCCGTCGTCGCGCACAGCGTGCGCACGAGTTCGAGCACGGAGAGCTGATGATTGAGGTCGAGCGCCGACGTCGGTTCGTCGAGCAGCATGCAGCGGCAGTCCTGCGCGACCAGCATCGCCAGCCATGCACGCTGGCGTTCGCCGCCCGACAGTACGTCGACGGGACGATCGGCGTGACGGAGCACATCCGCGGCACGCATCGCGCGCTCGACGTGCGCGGCGTCTTCTTCCCCGAAGCGGCCGAGCGCGCCATGCCACGGATAACGCCCGAGGGCGACCAGTTCGTGCACGGTCATGCCGTCGGTGGGCGGCGTCTGCTGCGGCAAGTATGCGACCTGACGCGCGAACTGGCGTGCGCCCCAGCCGGCGAGCGGCTGGCCCGCGTAGCGAATCGTGCCGGCAGTGGGGGTGAGCTGACGGGCGAGCAATTTGACGAGCGTGGATTTGCCCGAACCGTTGTGCCCGACGAGCCCGGTCACGCATGCGGGTTCGATCGCGAGATCGATCGATTGCAGCAGGGGACGGCCGCTGGCGACGTACGACACGCGTTCGAGCGAGAACGTCGCGGCATTGCCGGTATCGACGCAGGTGGCGCGGGCCGCGTCGTCGCGCACGATTTCGCTCATGCGGCGCTCGCCATGTCGTCGCCGCCCGTACGCCGCGCATCGTCCGCGCCGGCCGTGTTCGCGGTAATCGCGGCGATTCGCCCGTTCTCGAGCTTGACGAGGCGGTCGGCGAGATCGAAGTAGCGATCGTCGTGCGTGATGACCAGCACGGTCTTGCCGTTCGCCTTCAGCGCGGGCAAAAGCGTGCGATAGAACACGTCCTTGAAGGTCGGGTCCTGATCGGCTGCCCATTCGTCGAAGACATAGAACGGCCGATCCTCCAGGAACGCGACCAGCAGCGCGAGGCGTTTGCGCTGACCTTGGGAGAGGGCGAGCGTGGAGAACGCGCCGTGCTCGATGCGCACCTTGTGGTCGAGTTGCAGCGCGACGAGCAGCGCCTGCGCGATCCCTTCGCGTTCGCCGGTCAGGCCGAGCAGCGAATCGAACAGATGAAAATCGCTGAAGACCACCGAGAAACGCTGCCGATACGCGGCGCGTGTCGCGTCGTCCACGGCGACGCCGTCGACGAGCACACGCCCACGCTCGGGTGCGTACAGGCCGACGAGCAGCTTCGCGAGCGTGGTCTTGCCGCTGCCGTTGCCGCCGACGAGATACACGAGTTCGCCCGCGTCGAACGTGAGGTCGATGGGCCCGAGCGTGAACAGGCTGTCGTCGCTTTCGCGCACGTAGCGATGTTCGACGCCTTCGAACGCGACGCGCGAGAATCCACCGGCGGCGGTGGCGGCGGTATCGGAATCGGCATGATTGCCTTGTTCGGCAGGCAGTGCCGCTTCGAGCGCGCCGATGCGTTCGAACGCAACGCGTGCGGCGCTGAGCGACGGCAGCGCCGCGAGCAGTCCTTCGACCGGCATGATCAGATACAGGAACACGAGCGCGTAGCCCGACATGACGTGTGCGTCGGCGCCGAACAGATGCGCGAGCACGAAAGTCGTCAGGCCGACGAAGCCGAACAGCAGCAAATTGCCCCAGCTTGCCGCGAGCGCGTGCAGCACATAGCCGCGCGTGCGCTGCACGCGCACCGCTTCCACGTGCGGCGCGAGCTGGCCGCCGACGAACGCATCCGCGCGCGCGCGATGCAGCTTGAGTTCCTTGGCGCCGTCGAACAACGCACGAAACTGGTTCAGCAGTTTGTCCTCGCGGTCACGCGATGCCCGCAGATGACGCAGCGCGCGGGCGCTCACCAGGTGCGTGCCGAGCGTGCCTGCCCCGAGCACGCCCAGCGCGACGGCGAGGATCGGCAGCGACAGCATGCCGAGGTATGCGAGACAACCGACGATCACGGCGCCCTGCATCGCAATGGAGGGCAGGTTCACGAAGAACACGACGATGCTGTCGAGATCCTGGGTCAGCGCGCCCATCGCGCGGGCGGCGCCGCACCGTTCCAGATCGCGGAACGACGCGGCGGTAATGCGTCCGATCGTCTGCATGCGCAGGTGCGCCTTCACGCGCTGCCCGAGATACATGAACAGCGCCTGCGAGCCGATGCGCGTCACGAGCACCAGCGCCGCGAGCAGCACGAAGCGCGCGCCCAGATGCATCAGTTGTGCGCCCGACGCCCGCAACGCCTGATTGATGAGTGCCACGAGCGCCGCGTTCGCGAAGCCGCTCGCGAGACTCGCGAGCAGCGCGACCGGCAGCAGCCAGCGTGAGTAGCGGATCAATGAGGCAATCAGAGGCATAAGTCGTCGAGGGTCGTGCGGACGTGCTGGCTGCACATGCTGTGTCTCATGAATAAGAATGAGACGTATTAAACAAAGAGGGCGGGATTCGGCCGTGTCCGTTGATGGATAAGGAGATTAATGCCTCCGGCAGCCGAAAGGTAGACACGTGATATCGATTTTTTGACAAAATTTGGTGAATTTGAAATATCATGGCGCACTTCCTTTCGACCGTCTCCGATGAAGGCCTTTCTGCTCAAGCGCTATCCGCTGGCGCGGGTGCCGTTGCCGCGCCAGGTGGCCGCGACCCTCGTGAATTACCGTCAAGGCGAACGCGTGACCTGGCATCAGCATCGCCATGGCCAGCTCGTCTTTGCAGCCAAGGGCGTCGTTCGCGTGCTCACGCCGGCCCGCACCTGGACGCTCCCGCCGTCGCGGGCGGTGTGGCTGCCGTCGGACGTCGATCACGAACTGCACGCGGTGGGCGACACAGCGCTATGCAGCGTCTATATGGAGCCCGAAGTGTTTCCGTGGCCATGGGAAGAACCGGCGGTCATCGCCGTGTCGGCGTTGTTGCGGGAGCTCGCGCTCACGGTGGTCGACGGGGCCGATACCTATACGGCCACGAGCCGTGCCGGGCTCGCCGCGTCGTTGCTGATGAAAGTGCTTGCGGAAACGCCGAGCCTTGCCGAGCCGGGTGTGCCCCTGCCGCGCGACGAGCGCCTGCTCAAGCTGTGCGAGCACATGATGAACGACCCCGCGAGCGATCTCACGCTCGACTTCTGGGGTGAGCAATTCGGCGCGAGCGGCCGTACGCTCGCGCGCCGGCTGCATGCCGAGACGGGGCTGACGTTCGTGGCCTGGCGGCAGCAGATGCGTGTCGCGGAAGCGATGACACGGCTCGCGCTCGGCCAGTCGGTCGCGCGGGTCGCGAAAGATCTCGGGTATCGCAGCGCGAGCGCGTTCATCGTCATGTTCCGACGGATCACGGGCGAATCGCCGCAGCGATATCTCGCGGCGAGTTGAGCCAGGCACGACGCGGGCCGGCCCGGCGACGTCGCGACGCCGGTCCGTGGCGGATCGATTCGACTGCGTCGACGTTGAAACGGCCGCTGTGTCGACACACTCCCGAAGAAGGACGCGCCTTCGATGCGCTGATCAAGGCGTCCCGGAATACGACGGTCGCGACGCCCGCTGCGTCCGGTTACGCAGACACGTCACTCCACTGTCACCGATTTCGCCAGATTCCTCGGCTTGTCGATATCCGCGCCCCGCAAGCACGCCGCGTGATACGCGAGCAACTGCAACGGCACGACGTGCAGAATCGGCGACAACAACCCGTAGTAATCCGGCATTCGCAGCACCGACACGCCTTCGCCGTTGTCGATCCGCGTATCGGCATCCGCGAACACGTAAAGCTGCCCGCCGCGTGCCCGCACCTCCTGCATGTTCGACTTGAGCTTTTCGAGCAGCGCATCGTTCGGCGCGATCGTGGCAACGGGCATCGTGTGCGTGACGAGCGCGAGCGGCCCGTGTTTCAGCTCGCCCGCCGGATACGCTTCCGCGTGGATATACGAAATCTCCTTCAGCTTCAACGCGCCTTCGAGCGCGATCGGGTAGTGCAGCCCGCGCCCGAGAAACAGCGCGTTTTCATGCCGCGAGAATTCCGCCGCCCAGCGCGCGATCTGCGACTCCAGCCCCAGCACGTCTTCGAGCGCGCCGGGCAGGCGCCGCAACTGCGTCGTATAGCGCGCGAGTTGCGCGTCGTCGACGTAGCCGCGCAGCCGCCCGAGCGTCACCGCGAGAATGAACAGCGCGACGAGTTGCGTCGTGAACGCCTTGGTCGACGCGACGCCGATTTCCGGGCCGGCCCGCGTCAGGAAGCGCAGGCCGGTCTGGCGTATCATCGCGCTGGTCGGGACGTTGCAGATCGCCAGCGTGTCGATGTGGCCGAGCGCCTGCGCGTACTTGAGCGCGGCGAGCGTGTCGGCGGTCTCGCCGGATTGCGACACGCTGACCACCAGCGTATTCGGCGTCGCGAGCGCGTCGCTGTAGCGGTATTCGCTCGCAATCTCGACCTGCGCGGGGATGCGTGCGATCGTCTCGAGCCAGCGGCGTGCCGTCAGGCCGGAGTAGTGGCTCGTGCCGCACGCGAGGATCAGCACGTTGTCGATCTGCTCGAACGCGCGCGCGGCGTCCGGGCCGAATACGGCGGGATCGAACAGCCCGGCATCGGGGATCGTCGCGGCCACGGCCTGCGGCTGCTCGAAAATTTCCTTCTGCATGAAGTGCCGGTAGGGGCCGAGCTCGACCACATCCTGCGCGGACGAAATGGTTTGTATCGCGCGTTCGATCGGCGCGCCGGTGCGATCGAGTACCCGCACGCCGCCCGGCGTCAACTCGACGATGTCGCCTTCCTCGAGAAAGATGAAGCGGTCGGTGATGCCGGCGAGCGCGAGCGCGTCGGACGCGAGAAAGCATTCGCCGTCCTTCACGCCGACGACGAGCGGCGAGCCGGCCCGCGCGCCGATCAGCCGCTGCGGCTCGTGCTTGCTGAACACCGCGATCGCGTAGGCGCCGTGCAGTTGCGAGGTCGCATCGCGCACGGCGGCGAGCAGGTCGCCGCGATACTTGCTGTGGATCAGATGCGCGACCACCTCGGTGTCGGTCTGGCCGTCGAATTCGTAGTGCTCTTCGGAAAGTTGCTTGCGCAACGTTTCATGGTTCTCGATGATGCCGTTGTGCACCAGCGCGATTTCGTCGCGCGAGAAGATCGGATGCGCGTTGCACGTCGCGGGCGCGCCGTGGGTTGCCCAGCGCGTGTGCGCGATGCCGGTGCTGCCGGCGAGGCCGGCACTGCGCACGTGGGCGTCGAGATCGGCGACGCGCGACATGCTGCGCTCGCGGCGTGCCTGGCCGTCGACGACGGTCGCCACCCCGCATGAATCGTAGCCGCGATATTCGAGGCGGCGCAAACCTTCGATCAGAATCGGGACGATATCCCGTTGCGCGACCGCGCCGACGATGCCACACATGACACGTCTCCTTGCCTGTAGATTTCCCCGGACCGTGCGCACGCGTGGATCAGCGTGACGCGGTCTCCGTTGTCGCCGCCGTCGTGAAGCCGCATTGAGCGGGTGCGACCGGGTCGGCCATCCGACTTTCGAATGCCAGGTAAAGCGCCTCCTCGAGTACATTCCAGTGCGCGCCGTGCCGGTACGGCCCCGATCGTGCATGCCAGCACGCGACCGTGTTCATGTCGTTCATCTTGAATGCGACCAGTGCGATCAAGCCCCACGGATAGTCGGAGCTGGCGAGTTGCAGCCAGGTCTTGCCGTACTTCTGCATCCACTGCGCGTAGATCGTCTCGTTCGATTGCTGGGGAACCTGAATGCCGGAAAGAAGCGGAAAGACCTGCGCGACTTTCGCTGGATAGAACGTCGTGTCGCTGATGCGCTGCGTGCTCGCGCGAAAGCCGGACTGCGTGCCGCGCCAGAACACCTTCAGGATCGCGGACGCGAGCCGGTCGGCGCGCTGGCTCCACGGGCCGGCGCGCGTGGCGTCGCCATGCCGGACGTAATACGCGGCGAGCGCCTGGAACGCGCTGTGGACCTCGACGTTGTCCATCAGCAGCGCGACGTGCAGCGTCGACGAGATCTGATAGACGCCCGCGGGCTTGCTGAGCAGCGCGTCCAGGTGCGCGGCCGCGCGATCGAGGCTGAGTTCCCATGCGGCGGGCAGGCCCTCGGGCGGCGCGAAGCGGGCGAGCAGTTCGATCCAGGTCGCCATCATCGCATCGTCGGCGTCGGCTTCGGCGCATGAGCTGTACTGGCCGCTCTTCACGCAGTAGCGATCGAACCCGCCGTCCGGGCGCTGGCGCGGCAGCAGCCACGCGATCCAGGCGAGTGCGGCCTGATGGGCGTCGAGCCCCGCATCGGCGGCGCCGAGCAACGCCTTCGCCGCGAAGTAAGGATCGATGCCGGCGCCGTTCAGGCGCACGGTGATCGCACCGTCGGGGCGTTGGTAGAGTCCGTTGAGCTGGAGTTCGGCGGCGCTCGCCTGCAGCGCGACGCCGCACGCGGCGACACAGCAGGCGACGCACCAGAGGCGGCATAGCCGGGCGGTGGCCGCCACGCGTGCGCGTGCGGCCGGGAAAAGCGCGGGCCGGTTCATGATGGGGGGCTCCTGCGCGATGGTCCTGCGCAAATCCCGCCGGGCGCGGCGTTGGCCGCGTCGCGCGCCGGCGGGGGTGTCGATGTCGCGGCTCAGTGCACCTTGGCGCTGGTGAACTTGAGACTGGTGCCGCTGTTCGCGGTCACGAGCCAGTACGTCGAGTCGGTGATGACGACGCTGCCGAAGCCTTGCGTGATGACCGGCAGCGCGAAGCCCTTCTTCGGCAGCAGCCACGTCATGTTCGCGAGGCTGGTCGGATGGCTGGCGGCGAACGTCCAGCCGCTGCCCGTGTCGGTGGCTGACCACGTGACGTTCAGGCGTGCGCGATCGAAGGTCGTGATGTCACTCATCGTGTACCACTTGAACTGACCCGCCAGTTTCAGCGTATTGGCTTGCGAGAAGATCGCGGACAACGTCGACGTGTAGGACGACGCGCCCAGCGGATGCGCGTAGATCAGCCGGCTCGTGCGGTTCGCGACGACGAAGTTCATCAGGGATGCGTACCAGTTGTTCACGTCGGCGGTCGGCACCGCGTATTGCTGGAACTCCTCGAACGTCGCGTACTTGCCGAACGGCATCACGGGGTACGCCCACAGGCCGGGGTTCAGCAGCGCGCCGTTGCGGTATGCGCGGGTCGGTGCCGAGCCGGTGTGGCCGGTGAAGTAGTAGCCGTTGAAGCCGTTGCTTTCGAGCCAGTTGACCGACCAGGTCGGCGTGTTGCCTTCCGGCGCCGCGTACTCGACGTCCGGCTGGCCGGTCGCGGCCTGGACGGCCTGATGGTTCATCACGAGGTACTGCGTGAACGTGCTCGCGTTCGTTTCGCTCGCATTCGCCCCCCAGTAATCGTGAATCCAGCCGCCGTGGCTGCCGACGCGATGGCCCTTGGTCAGGAAATACTTGACGAGATTTTGCGCGGTCGGGTTGTTCGCGAGGTTGACGCCGTTGCCGTCGCCGAAGGTCGCTTCATCGGGGCCGGCCGTGATCACGAGCGAGAACGGTCCGTTGTTCCATACGCCGAGGTTCTTCAGTTGCAGCGCCGGCTGGATCTGGTCGCCCGCGCAGAAGTGCCAGTTGAACACGAGCCCGGCCATTGCCTTCGGCAGCGGCGACAGCGACGGCAGGTTCAGCATCTGCGTACCGAAATAATGCAGGTAGCCGTGAATCAGCATGCCGTCGGTCTGGCCGTCGAGGTAGGCGAGCGGCAGGTTGACGAACAGCACGCCGCCGTTGCCGTACGTGTTGTAGCCGGACACCAGCCCGAAGGTCGGCGAGGTCAGGATCGTCGTGCCGGTGTACGTCCCCTGCGTGACGAAGCTCGGATAGGTGAGGAAGCCGTACACGTAGCCGGAGATGCCTTCGAGCGTGTCGCTGGTGGTGGCCAGCGTCGACGCGAGCGTGTTGGCCGTCTTGCCGGTCGACGTGCTCAGGAGCGAATTGGCGGTATACGTCGTGGTCTTCTTCAGCTTGCCGGTCACGGTGCCGGTCAGCTTCGGGGCCGTTTCGTTCAGCACGCCGCTGCCCGTGGGCGGCGTCGTGTACTTGAACCATGCGTCGTGGTTGTAATTGGCGAGGCCGCCCGGGTTCGACGGGCTGGCGGCCAGGAACTGCGCGCTGCCCGACGACGCGTTCGTCGACGTGCCCGAGGAGGTGCTCGTCGAAGCGAGCGCGGTCGCGGTCGTGGTGCTCGACGAAGCCGTGGTCCATGCCATCGACTTGCCGGGAGGCACCTGGAGCGTGCGCAGCCAGCTGCTCATGCCGGTCACGTTGCCGAGGCCGATCATGTTGCCGCCGTATTGGTCATACAGCACATAGTCCACACCGGCCATGCTGCTGAAACGCGATTTCGGGCTGACGTAGAAGCCGGCCGAATTCAGTACACCGAAATCGTAGACGAGCATCACCTTGCCGCCGTTCAGTGCGTAGTTCTGGATCGCCGTCACGAGCGCGTCGGCGGCTGTCGTATGCACCTGGTCGGGCAGGATCAGGCCCGGATACTGCGACAGCGACGCGCCGGCCGCCATGAACTGGCTGTCGGTCATCACCGTGATCTGCAGCCCTTCTTCCTGCGCGCTGTCGAGCCATGCGGACACGCGCGAATCGGGCAGCGTCAGCGTATCGGGCACCAACAGGAGAAGCTGGTTGGTGGCCGCCTGAACGCCGCCCGGACTGAATGCGAACGCGAGCGCGAACAGCGCGAACAGGATCCGCAAGAACTTGCCTGACTTTGCCAACATGGTGTGCTCCTCGCTCAAGGAATGGGGGCGTGCGGCAGCCGGAACGCGCGTGCCGCGAGGTCGACCAATCCAGCCCCGTAGGTGTGTGCGGCTGTCCGGTTCGTCGGGTATCGAGCGGTGCATGTCGACGGCGGACGGATTGCGCCAGGGCGCCGGGGTGCCGCGCTGCCTTCGCCGATGAGAGGACTCGATGCGACGTATCGAAAGAAGCGAACAACGTGCCATTGGCGCAGGAGGCCCGGTCCTGCTGGCTTCCTGCGATGCGGGCCGGGCGGCAGGGCCGGAAACGCGGCGGATTCGTTTCATCGCTGATACGGCGCGTTTGGACGCGCTATCAGCAGACGGAATCGCGATCGCGCGTCAGTGCGCCGGGCCAGCTTGCGCAGTAGGTATAGAGCGTGACCAGCAGGCCGATCAGCAGCGGCCCGCCGAGCAGGAAATAGCAGAACGGCAAGAACAGCAGCGAGCCGTGATGAATGATCGTCGCATGCAGCAGCATCACGAACGGCAGCGCGAACACGAAGTAGCCGAGCACGAGCAGCGACGCGACGGCTTTTTGCAGCAGCGAGAAATCGAGCGGGTAGTACAGCGCGGCCATCACCAGCGGGATCAGTGCGATCGCCGCGCCGTGCAGCACGAACATGTCGCGCAGGTGCAATTGCGGGACATACGGAAACGTGCCGGGCGCGAGCCAGAAGTACGCGCAGATCAGCAGCTGGGTGAAGCTCGCGATACGTAACAGATATGCAACAGGCAACCAGCTTGCCCGCCGGATGAACGATGCGGCGAAGCCGGTCGCGCAGAGCGCGGCGGTGGCGGCCAGCAGCATGCCGCCCGGCATGCGGGCCGCGACGTCGATCGACAGCAGCGGCACGCGCGGTGCGTCGGACGGGTAACCGATCACGATCACGTGAAGCGCCGGATCGAGCTGGTGCGCGCCCCACGCCATGACCGCGCGCCAGTAGCGCCATGCCAGCGGCAAGCCGAACCACAGCGACGCGTACAGCGCGGGCGTTAGCAGCGCGATCGACGTCAGCCAGCGTTGCGGATGCGCGTGGGTGCGCAGCGAACGATCGACGGGAGGACGGACGGGATGCGTCTGCATGGCGCCCGCCCGGTTACCAGCGATAGAAGACGCTGAGCTCGCCGCCGATTCGTGAGTAGTAAGGGTTGTGGTAATAGTCGAATTCGAGCTGCGTTCCCCACTTGCGCGTGAACCAGTAGCGCCATTTCGCGGTGATCTCGTGGCTGCGGAAATCCGCGATCTGCGTGCCGGACCCGGTGACCTGATACGCCTCGCGGCCGACGCCGCCGCGCAGCACGATCACGCTCTTGCCGACTTCGCCGTAGGTGACGGCGCCGTAGTACGCCGGCGCCTTCACCGATCCGGGTGAATCGACCGTATAGTTCGCGCCCGCCTCGAAAATCCACTTCGGCAGTGCATACCAGATCACGCCGGCGTGATACAGCTGATCGCGGTGGCCGCTGCGGTTCCATGCGTAGCCGGCGCCGAGCGACACGACCAGCGAACGATCGGACAATAGCTTGCGGTTGATCGACACGTCGACGCGCGCACTCGGCAGGATCGTGCCCGATGTGGTGCCGGAAAAGCCGATCCCGCCGAACCAGTCGGGGCCGAGGTCCTGCACGTAGGTCAGCGCGCCGAGCTGCGTGTTCTCGCCGAAGCGGTGTAGTTGCGCCAGTTCGCCTAGCACGGTACGGCCGCCATCCTGGTAGACGCCGCGCAGATGCACGCCGTACCAGTCGCCGTAGCCGTGCGTCAGGTGTGCGTTCGAATAGCCGAGCGTCAATTCGGTGTGCGATTCCTGCGGCGCCTGCACATGCGTGACGACTGCATCGGGCAGCGGCGGCCGGTTCGTATCCTCGGGCGTGAACTCGGCGAGCGGCACGCCGTCCGGCAGGCCTTCGGCGTCCACGCGCACGAACATCGACTCGTCGCGCATCCGTGGCGTGATGACGGTCGCGGGGTCCGGAGGCTGCACGGCCGGCGTGGCGGCGGCATCGTCAGGCTGCTCCGCCAGCGCCGCGGGCGCGCCGAAGGCGACGCCGCACAGCATCGCGAGGGTGGCAACCGGCACGCGCGAGCCGCGATGGCTGGGGCGATCGGACATGAGGCGCTCCTTAACGGGATGTATGGAACCAGCCGCTGCGCCACGCCACGAGGTCGCCATGCACGCAGGCATGATTGACGACCGAGACGTCGCGCGCGCACGCACTGACCGGATGACCGGCGACGCCGATGCGCGCCCCCGTCAGTCGCAGCAGACCGCCGGCCGACACGACGCCGTCGATGCAGCTCGCGTGGGCGAGCAACACGTCGTCGCGCGCGAATACCGCGCCGTGCAGCAACGCATGACGTTCGAGTTCGACGCGATGCGCCTTGACGCTGCCGCGCAGCACGCAGCCTTCGCCGAGGACGAGCGCGCCTTCGACGATCAGGTTGCCCTGCACGACCGTGTGCGCGGGCAGGCGAACGTCGCACGGCAGCAGGTAACGGCCGTGCAGGAAGCGATGCGGCAGCGATGCGAAGTGGCGGGTGAGCGAAATCGCGCGGCGCGGGGCGGCCGGTGTGTCCGCGGGTCGCGGGCCGGGCGCCGCGCCGAAGACGAGCGGCTCGCCATACAGGCACGCGAAGCCGCCGGCGCCGCGCAGGCGTACCGTGTCGCCGACCACGACGCCGCGCAGTACCGCGTCGTCGACGTCGATCAGCGGCGCATGCGCGAGCGTGCCGATCGTCGCACCGGCATGGATGTCGATGTACTCGTCGGCGAACGCGTACCCGGCCTGCGCACCTTCGTCGAGCGTGATCGTGCGATCGGCGTAGAGCACGTCGTCGCGATGCGCGTCACGTGCGACGTGGATCGCGTCCGCATGCTGCACGGCCAGCCCGAGCGTTTGCCACGGCGGCGCGGCCGACGCATCCGCCGGCGGCGTGCCGGCCACGTGCGCGCGCAGCGCGTCGTGCCAGCGCGCGGCGAGCAGCGCCTGATCGACGAACGGCCCGTCGCCGATCGGTAGCGCCGCGACGTCGCTGCGCCGGATCAGTTCATGCAGCATCGGCAGGAACGGCAGGGCGAGTACGCCGGCCACCGGCACCATCACATTGAAGGTCGTCATCGCTCATCGCTCCGGTTTCAACTGCCGGCGAAAACGCTCGGTCTTGTCCCATTTCAGTTCGCGGCGAAACGCGGCATCGAGCGCGAGTCCCCAGAGCGCGGAGACGACCGCCGCGATCGTCACGCAAAAGCCGACGACGTTGATTGGCACGAGCCGCAGGCGTGTCGCGCGGCCGTCGAGCCGCGCGGCGACGACGATCTCGAAGAACACGCCGAAGTTGCCGAAGGTGCTGAACGAGAAGAGCGCGAACAGCGACAGAAGCAGGCCGAGCGCGGTCGAGTTGACGCCGTTGAACAGGTAGAGCGCGAGCGCGGCGCTCCACGCGATCGCGAGCAGCGCCGGCATCGTGAACACGCCGAGCAGCAGTGCGCCGTCGAGCCGGCAGCGCCGCGAGATCAGCGGATTGCGCAGCACCGGCACCAGATAGCGCAGCATCGTCTGGTTGTGGCCCTTCGCCCAGCGGGTCAGTTGCCGGGCGCGGACGGCCCAGCGCTCCGGCACTTCCTCATAACATTCGGCGTGGTTGAGGTAGACCGTACGCCAGTCGCTCAGCAGCAGGCGGTAGGTCATGTCGGTATCTTCGGCGAGCGTGTCGTCGCACCAGCCGCCCACGGCATCGAGCGCACCCTTGCGGATGCCGCCGACCGTGCCGCCGTACTGCGGCACCAGGTCGAGATTGTTGCGGGCTTGCTGGTTGACCTGGTAGCCGCCCGCGCGCTCGAGATCGAGCAGCCGCGCGAGCAGGTTGCTGTCGGCGTTTTGCGGCACGACACGGCCCATCACCGCGCCGACTTCCGGATCGAAGAACGGCGCGACGAGTTCCTTCAGCAGCCCCGGTCGAGGCAGGTAGTCGGCGTCGAATACCACCATGATGTCGCCGCGGATGAACCGCAGCGCGTCCTTCAGCGCGGCTGCCTTGCCCGGCTTGCCGGTTTCGCGGTGAAACGGCTGGATCAGCTCGGGCGCGAGTGCCCGGACCTCGTCGATCAGCGCACGCGTGTTGTCGGTCGAGCGGTCGTTGACCGGGATGATCGTGAGCCGGTCGCGCGGGTAGGTCGTGGCCAGCAGCGCCATCAGGCAATCGACGATGACCGTTTCCTCGTTGTGGGCGGCGACGAATACCGTGAGCCGCGGCCAATCGCCGTGGGTCATCGTCCGGTAAGGCGCATGTTGCGGCTTGAACAGGCGGTCGAGGCTGAATACGTAATGCCGCGCGGCATACGCGCACGTCAGCAGCGTGAACAGCCACAGGTACGCCACGCACGGCATCAGCAGCAGCTCGGGATCGAACGTGATGCCCGGCGCGGTGGCGGGCGGCGGTTCGAGCGACGCGTCCGTGTCGGTCGAGGCCTGTGCGGCGAGCGAAAGCGTGACGCTATCGAGCGCGGTGCGCTCCATCGCGATCGCGAGGTTCGCGGCGTTCGCGGTGTTGGCGGCGGGCACGCTGAATTGGGCCGGTTCGGCAATCGCCCGCAATCCGGTGTCGCGCACGACCAGCGAGCAGGTCAGCACGATCAGCAGCAGGATGCCTTGCTCGCAGAGTGACGCCGTCCGCGTTTTCGTCATGTCCTGGTCCCCGTGCCCGCGACGACGACCGATGAGAGCTGAAGGCGCTCCGTGGATCGCGCGGTTGTCAATGGAAGGCGGTGACGCGTTCGTCGCACAGGGGCGGTTGTCGGTGCCCCGGACGGACGCGTCGCGTCGCCTCCCGGCTTCGTTGCTTTGGCGTCCCGTCTGTTTGCTGACGTGCGAGTGCTTCGGGACGCACCTGTCTGACATTAAGCAAGGCGTGCGCCATCTGCCGGCATGCCCCGCGCGACAAGGGGGCGAGCGCCGCAGGCGAATGCGGAAGGCGCGCGGGCGGCGTGTTTTGATTCACTGACGAATCAGCGCGCGCGCCGCATTCGACCCCGCGGGGGCGGTCGCACGCATTCGAACATGTTGCGTGGCGACCGGGGCGGTCCAACTTGTCGTGCCGCATTGTCGGTGCGGCTTGGCATGGCTGACCGTCGTGTGTCGTGCGTCGTGTGCGCGTCGGCCCGGCGCGCTGAACGAACGCCGCTTTCACATGAGACAAATGGACGGGAGTCCGATGTATTTGCCGGTTTGGGCGTGGCGTTACACATTCGCAACATTTCCCGCGCACCGATTCGTGTGAGGCAAGCACCGTCGTGTGCCAGGGAAATCCGGTGTGCGCGATGGTGGACGACGGTCGCGTGCGCGCTGCACGCTGTACAGACGAAAGCGGCGAATCGAGACGACGCAACGCGCGTCGAAAGATGCACGCCATTCGCCATGTCGCGTGCGCTCGACATGCATGCACGATTCCTCGGACGACGTCGTCAGACGGATCGTGCGCGCGTCCGGCTGTTTATCGTTGTCGCGCCGATCCGGCGATGCGCGTGCCCGTAGCAGTTGTGAAACATTCCGCGACGTGAGGTTTGCACGCGAAGGCCGCGGAACGAAGCGGGCCGGGAGGCGGGCCGGCTGGTTTGAATATTGCTGTAGTGGGAGGACCTGATGCTCGACGCAGCGAGGAACGGCTCATGACGTGAACGATCCAGGACGACGGGACGCCGGTAGTACGACGATTCGCGCGGCTTCGATCGTGCGAACGAGGTGGTGCGCTCGCCCCGCAACACCGCCGCGTGTTGATCGCGTGCGAGTACGGGATGCGCCGCCCGAATACATGCTTCGCGCCACGTGCCGGATCGCCAGGCGCGAAGTGGCTAAACGAGGATAACGATGAAGAAGATCTTGCTTGTGTTCGGGACTCGGCCGGAGGCCATCAAGATGGCGCCGCTGGTGCGCGCGCTGAAGGCGCAGGCGGATGTCGACGCCCGGGTGTGCGTGACCGCGCAGCATCGCGAAATGCTCGATCAGGTGCTGACGCTGTTCGACATCAAGCCCGACTACGATCTCAACCTGATGCGGCAAGGCCAGACGCTGACCGACGTGACGACCGGCATTCTGCAGGCGATCGGCATGGTCTTCGACGAATTGCGGCCGGACATCGTGCTGGTGCACGGCGATACGACTACCACGCTCGCGGTGAGCCTGGCGGCGTTCTATCGCTATCTGCCGGTCGGTCACGTGGAAGCCGGCTTGCGCAGCGGCGATATCTGGTCGCCGTGGCCGGAGGAACTGAATCGCCGCGTGACCGATGCGGTGTCGTCATGGCATTTCGCCCCCACCGGGCAGGCGCGCGACAACCTGCTGAGCGAAGGCGTGCCGGGCGGGGCGGTTTCGCTGACCGGCAATACCGTGATCGATGCGTTGCACGAGGTCAAGCGCATGCTGGATCGCACCACCGAGCTGTCGGCCAGGATCGCCGCCTACTTCCCGTTCCTTGAACCGTCGCGGCGCGTCGTGCTGATCACAGGCCATCGCCGCGAGAGTTTCGGCGAACCGTTCCGGCATTTCTGCGACGCGCTGTGCACGCTGGCGAGCCGCTATCGCGATGCGCAATTCGTCTATCCGCTGCATCTGAACCCGAACGTGCGGGAGCCGGCACGCGCACGGCTCGGCGGCGTCCCCAACATCTATCTGATCGAGCCGCAGGAATATTTGTCGTTCGTATTCCTGATGTCGCGCGCGTATTTCATCATCACGGATTCGGGCGGCATTCAGGAAGAGGGGCCGGCGCTCGGCAAGCCGGTGCTCGTCACGCGCGAGACGACCGAGCGGCCCGAAGCGATTCAGGCCGGCACCGCGCGGCTCGTCGGCACCGACCAGGAGCGGATCGTGTGGGAGGCGTCGAGGTTGTTCGACAGCGAGAGCGCTTACGAGGAAATGTCGCGCGCAAGCAACCCGTACGGCGACGGCCATGCGAGCGAGCGGATCGTTCATGCGCTGATGCGCACGCCCGGCGTGCCCACGAAGACGACGAGTTTCTCGATGGGCGCCGCGGAAATGCCGTTCAACGCGCTCACGCTCGGATTGCAGGCGCTGCGCTCGCCGTGAAGAAGGGCGAGCGGTAGCGCCTTCCGGCGCGTTCGACGCAGGCGTCAAACATCCGGTCCGGCCGCGAGGTCGGCCGGATGTTTGCACGTGGGCGGTCCGGAACGCACGGTCCCGATGCATTCGAAAGTCACGCCGTCGACACGTCCCGTTCCCCGCCATATTTTCTCCCCCGTTTGCCTAAAACTCCCGAATCGCGTCGATCCGACGTCAAATCCGAAATGGTTCGATAATGCGGACGGCGATCCATGCGGACGAGCGGCTGGCCGGCGTGACGTTGAAAGGTTGCGCGGGCAACCGGCCGACAGCATCGTTCGCAGCATCAGCCCGGCCGTGCCTGCATGCGACACGGTCGACGAAACGGCGCCACGCCTGCCTGATCGTTCGGAATGCGCCGCGCCGTTCGAATCCCCACTCGATGCCTGCCCGGCGGGTATCGCAACCAGGAGGTGAACGATGATCACGCTGTCCGTCAACGGTAGCGAGCAGCACTTCGACGGCAATCCCGACATGCCGTTGCTCTGGTATCTGCGCGATGTGCTCGGCCACACCGGCACCAAGTTCGGCTGCGGGATGGCGCTGTGCGGTGCGTGCACCGTGCATCTCGACGGCGTGGCGATCCGCGCGTGCATCACGCCCGTCGCCGTCGCCGCCGGCAAGCGCGTGACGACGATCGAAGGCTTGTCGACGGACCTCACGCACCCGCTGCAGCAGGCGTGGCAGGAACTGAACGTCGCGCAATGCGGCTACTGCCAGTCCGGGCAGATCATGCAGGCCGCGTCGCTGCTGAAGACGAATCCCCATCCGACCGACGCCGACATCGACGATGCGATGTCCGGCAACATCTGCCGCTGCGGCACCTATACGCGCATTCGCGCGGCGATCCGGCTGGCCGTGCGCCGCGGAGGTGCCGCATGAGCGCGCCCGACCTCTCCGTGCACAACGCAAGTCGTCGCGCGCTGCTGCTGGGCTTCGCATCGGGCGGGCTGTTGCTCGCGTTCGGCGTGCCGTCGCTCGCACAGGCGGCCGCGCCGGTGCAGCCGCCCGTCAGTGCGAATCCGCAGTATGGCGGCGCCGGGATGCCGCATGGCTTGCGCGACGATCCGAACCTGTTCGTGGCGATCGCACCGGACGGCACCGTCACGGTGACCTGCATCCGCTCCGAGATGGGGCAAGGCGTGCGCACGAGCGTGGCGCTCGTGGTGGCCGACGAGCTCGGCGCGGACTGGGCGCGCGTGAAGGTCGCGCAAGCGGTGGGCGACGAGCCTCGCTACGGCAACCAGAACACCGATGGTTCGCGCAGCCTGCGCCAGAGCTTCGCCGCGTTGCGCCGCGCGGGCGCGGCCGCGCGCACGATGCTCGAGCAGGCCGCGGCAGCGACGTGGGGTGTCGACGTGCGACAGGTGAAGGCGACGGTGCACGAGGTCGTCGACACGAAAACCGGACGCAAGTTCGGCTTCGGCGAACTGGCCACGAAAGCCGCCGCGCTGCCGGTGCCCGATACGAAAAGCGTGGCGTTGAAGGCGCCGGCCGAATTCCGCTATATCGGCAAGGGCAAGACGGCGCTGATCGACGGACGCGACATCGTCGGCGGCCGGGCGCAGTACGGGATCGATACGCGGCTCGACGGCATGCTGTACGCGGTCGTCGCGCGCCCGCCGGTCTACGGCGATACGGTGGCGTCGTTCGATGCATCGGCTGCCGAGAAGCTGCCGGGCGTCGTGAAGGTCGTGCAACTGACGTCGACGCCGCTGCCTTCCGGCTTCCAGCCGCTTGGCGGCGTGGCCGTGATTGCGCACGATACGTGGACGGCCATCCAGGCACGCGCGCAGTTGAAGATCGACTGGAAGCACGGACCCAACGCGGGCTACGATTCGGCCGAATATCGCAAGGCGCTCGAAGCGGCCGCCGCGCAGCCGGGCGACGTGATCCGCAACGACGGCGACGCGGCGGCGGCACTCGCCGGCGCGGCGAAACGCGTGCGCGCGACGTACTACATTCCGCATCTCGCGCACGCGACGATGGAGCCGCCAGCGGCCGTCGCGCGGGTGGCCGACGGCCGCTGCGAAGTATGGACCTGCACGCAGGCGCCGCAGACCACGCGCGACGAAATCGCGAAGGCGCTCGGTTTGCCGACGGAGCGCGTGACGGTCAACGTGACGCTGCTCGGCGGCGGGTTCGGCCGCAAGTCCAAGCCCGACTACGTGGTGGAAGCCGCGCTGCTGTCGAAGGCGGCCGGCGCGCCCGTGAAGCTGACCTTCACGCGCGAGGACGACATCGCGCACGACTACTTCCACGCCGTGTCGCTCGAAGCGTTCGACGCCGGAATCGATGCGTCGGGGAAGGTGGTCGCGTGGCAGCATCGCACGGTCGCGCCGTCGATCCAGTCGACGTTCCGGCCCGGCGTCGTGCACGAGCAGCCGGGCGAGCTCGCGCAAGGCATCGCGGATCTGCCGTTCGCGATTCCGAACGTGCGGATCGAGAATCCGGCCGCGCAAGCGCACACGCGGATCGGCTGGTTCCGCTCGGTGTACAACATCCCGCATGCGTTCGGCATCCAGAGTTTCGTGTCGGAGCTCGCGCATGCGGCCGGCCGCGATCCGAAGGATTTCCTGCTCGACCTGATCGGGCCCGCGCGGCGTTTCGAGCCGCACATCACGGTGAAAAACGTGAACTACGGCGAGGACCCCGCGCTGTATCCGGTCGATACGGGGCGACTGCGGCGCGTGGTCGAGACGGTCGCGCGCGAAGCCGGGTGGGGGCGCAAACTGCCGAAGGGGCACGGGCTCGGGATCGCCGCGCATCGCAGCTTCGTGTCGTACACGGCCGCGGTGTGTGAAGTGCAGGTCGAGGCGGACGGGAAGATCTCGGTGCCGCGCGTCGACATCGCGATCGACTGCGGGCCGCAGGTCAATCCGGAGCGCGTGCGTTCGCAGCTCGAGGGCGCGGTGGTGATGGGGCTCGGCATCGCGCTGCACGGCGAGATCACGTTCAAGGACGGCCGCCCGGAGCAGAGCAACTTCAACGGCTTCCAGGTGCTGAGAATGAATGAGGCGCCGCGCGAAATCCGCGTGCATCTCGTCGCGCCGGACGATTACGCGACGCCGCTTGGCGGTGTCGGCGAACCGGGCCTGCCGCCCGTCGCGCCGGCGCTGACCAATGCGATCTTCGCGGCAACCGGCACGCGCATCCGCAGCCTGCCGGTGGCCGATCAGCTCGCGAAATCGCAGGCCGGTTGACGCAGCATCTGTCCCGCGCCGGGCCGCATCGTGTGGCCCGGCTCACTTCGAGCCCTGAACGAGGAGCATGACGTGACCTCATCCGATGTCAGTCTGGAACAGACGATTTCTCCCGCCGAATGGGATACACGAGTCAACCTGGCGGCCGCGTACCGCCTCACCGCGCTGTTCGGCTGGGACGATCTCGTGTTTACTCATATTTCCGCGCGCGTGCCGGGCCCCGAGCACCACTTCCTGATCAACCCGTACGGGATGATGTTCGACGAGATCACGGCGTCGTCGCTGGTCAAGGTGGATCTCGACGGACGCAAGGTGTCCGAATCGCCGTACGAGATCAACCCGGCCGGCTTCACGATCCACAGCGCGGTGCATGCGGCACGAGACGATGCGCAATGCGTGATGCACACGCATTCGATCAACGGCGTGGCCGTCTCGGCGCAGGAAGGGGGCTTGCTGCCGCTGTCGCAGCAATCGCTCGGCGTGCTGGCGTCGCTCGGTTATCACGACTACGAGGGCATCGCGCTCAACGAGGGCGAGAAGGCGCGCCTCGTGCGCGACCTCGGCGGCAACACGAACCTGATGTTGCGCAACCACGGGTTGCTGACCGTCGGTGCGACGCCGGCCGATGCGTTCGTCGCGATGTACTTCTTCGAAACGGCCTGCATGATCCAGGTACGCGCGCAGGCGGGCGGCTCGACGCTGCTGCCGATCGCGCAGCCGATTCTCGACGGCATCAAACAGCAGATCGCCGCGGTCACGCGCGGGATGGGCGCCGGGGCGCTCGTCTGGCCCGGATTGCTGCGCCGGCTCGATCGGCGTAATCCCGGATACGCGGACTAGCTTGCGCGTCGTTGTCGTTTGCGAACGACCGTGCTAAATTCCTGCCAGCGCTTGCAGTCACGCAACCCATCATTCGGCTGACACGGCCGGCACCCCGGGAGGCAGCACGATGAGTCTGTTGATGTCGCGACGCGATCTCGCGTTCCTGCTGTATGACTGGCTCGACGCCGAAGCGCTCGTCGCGCTGCCGCGCTACGCGGAGCACAGTCGCGAGACTTTCGACGCGGTGCTCGACACCAGCGAGCGGATCGCCGAAGACCTGTTCGCGCCGCACGCGGCACGCGGCGATCGCGAGGAGCCGCGGTTCGACGGCGAACGCGTGACGCTGATTCCCGAAGTCGAACCGGCGGTGCGCGCGTTCGCGGACGCCGGCCTGATCGCCGCGGGTCACGACGAAGCGCTCGGCGGAATGCGCTTGCCGAAGCTGGTCGAAGCCGCGTCGTTCCTGTTCTTCCAGGCCGCGAACATCGCGACCGCCGCATATCCGTTCCTGACCGTCGCCAACGCGAACCTGCTCGTCGCGCACGGCAGCGCCGCGCAGATCGACGCGTTCGCGCGCCCGGAGCTGGAAGGGCGCTTCCTCGGCACGATGTGCCTGTCCGAACCGCAAGCCGGCTCGTCGCTGTCCGACATCGCGACGCGCGCCGATTTCGAAGGCGATTCGCCGCTCGGTCCGCGCTACCGGCTGACCGGCAACAAGATGTGGATTTCCGGCGGCGAGCACGAGCTGGCGGAAAACATCGTTCACCTCGTGCTCGCGAAGATCCCCGACGAACATGGCCGGCTGCAGCCCGGCACGCGCGGCATCTCGTTGTTCATCGTGCCGAAGTTCCTGACCGGTACCGATGGCGACGCGAACGGCGAGCACAACGACGTCGTGCTCGCCGGGCTGAACCACAAGATGGGCTATCGCGGCACGACCAACTGCCTGCTGAATTTCGGCGAAGGCACGCGTTATCGGCCGGAAGGGCGCGCGGGTGCGATCGGTTATCTGGTCGGCCGGCCGAATCATGGCCTCGCCCACATGTTCCATATGATGAACGAGGCGCGTATCGGGGTCGGCGCGGGCGCGGTGGCGCTCGGCTACACCGGTTATCTGCACGCGCTCGACTACGCGCGCAACCGTCCGCAAGGGCGCCCGCTCGGGCCGGCCGGCAAGGATGCGGCCGCGCCCCAGGCACCAATCGTCGACCATCCGGACGTGCGGCGCATGCTGCTCGCGCAGAAGGCCTATGTCGAAGGCGGGCTCGCGTTGATCCTGTACTGCGCGAGGCTGGTCGACGAAGCGCGCGCGCACGACGATGCGGCGGTGCGCGCCGAGGCCGCGCGCCTGCTCGACATCCTGACGCCGATCGCGAAGAGCTGGCCGTCGCAGTGGTGTCTTGCCGCGAACGATCTCGCGATCCAGGTGCATGGCGGCTACGGCTACACGCGCGACTACGCGGTCGAACGGCTCTATCGCGACAACCGCCTGAATCCGATTCACGAAGGCACGCATGGCATCCAGGCGCTCGATCTGCTGGGCCGCAAGGTGACGCAGGACGACGGCGCGTCGCTGCGCGCGCTCGATGCGGGGATCGGCGCGACCGTCGAGCGCGCGCGAGCACTGGATGCCGGCGCGTGCGAGCAGGCGGATGCGTTGGCACGGCGTTGGGCGAGACTGTGCGATGTGACGCATCAGTTGAGCGCGATCGGCGATCCGCAGACACGGCTCGCGAACGCGAGCGTGTATCTCGAAGCGTTCGGCCATCTCGTCGTCGCGTGGCTGTGGCTCGACGTGACGCTCGCCGCGCACGGGCACGACGGCGATTTCCATGACGGCAAGCGTGCGGCGGCCCGTTACTTCTTCCGCTGGGAACTGCCGAAGGTGGATGCGCAGCTCGACCTGCTGTCGAGCGTCGACACGACGACGCTCGACATGCGCGACGCGTGGTTCTGACCGTGGCTTCAACGACATTCCGGAATACCGACGATCTTGCCGAGGCCGATGGCCATCGTATGCTCATCGTGAACCGGCCGCGCGGGGATATCCCGCACACCGTACCGATGCACGGCCACGCCGCGCAAGGAGAGAAGCGCATGAAAGCCCTGTTGTGTACCGCATTCGGCCCGATCGACCGCTTGCGTATCGAGGACGTCGCGATTCCCGAACCGGCCGCCGGGCAGGTCCGGATCCAGGTGAAGGCCGCGTCGCTCAATTTTCCCGACGCGCTGATCGTTCAAGGTTTGTATCAGGTGAAACCGGCGCTGCCGTTTTCGCCGGGCGCCGAGTTTGCGGGCGTGATCGACGCGGTCGGTGCGGGCGTCACCGCGTGGCGGCCCGGCGATTCGGTGATGGCGTTCACGGGCCACGGCGGGTTCGCCGAGCAGTGCGTGGCCGACGTGCATCAGCTCGCCGCGCTGCCGCCGGGCATGACGTTCGAGCAGGGCGCGGCGCTCGTGCTTGCGTACGGCACGTCGCTGCATGCGTTGCAGCAGCGTGCGCGCCTGCAGGCGGGCGAGACGCTGCTCGTGCTGGGTGCGGCCGGCGGCGTCGGGATCGCCGCGATCGAGATCGCGAAAGCGCTCGGCGCGCGCGTGATCGCGGCGGCATCGAGCGCGGACAAGCTCGCACTGTGCCGCGAAGCGGGCGCGGACGAGACGATCGACTACGCGACCGAGGACCTTCGCCGCCGCGTGGACGAACTGACCGGCGGGCGCGGCGCCGACGTCGTCTACGATCCGGTGGGCGGCGCGTACAGCGAAGCGGCACTGCGCGCGACCGCGTGGCGCGGCCGGTTCCTCGTGGTCGGTTTCGCGGCCGGCGAGATTCCGAAGATCGCGTTGAACCTTGCACTGCTGAAGGAGCGCGACATTCTCGGCGTGTTCTGGGGCGATGCGGTGCGGCGCGACCCGGCACAGCATGCCGCGAACATGCGGCTGCTCGCCGAATGGTTCGCGGCCGGCAAGGTGCGGCCCGCGATCACCGAGCGCGTGTCGCTGGACGGCGCGGCCGACGCGATCGCGCGGATGGCGAACCGGCAGGTGAAGGGCAAGGTGGTGATTTTTCCGGACGCGTGATCCGGATTCGCCGCGCGGCGATTCGATGCAGGCCGGGCGGCGGGTTTTTCACGACGGCGGGCGCGGCGCGCGAGCGGGTGTAGAGCGTTGCGATTCACTACACCGGCGCGCAATGTCGATCGGCGGTGAAACGGACAACGCGCCGCCTTCGTCAGTCGATTCAATCCTTCGGCAAACGCAGCGTGTCGAGTGCATGCTGCGAAAACTCGACCCAGAACCGCTCGTTCGCGATGCCGGCCTGCAGCACCAGATGCTGCAGGCGCTTCGTGCGTGAATCGCCGGCCGCCGGGTCGCCGGCCGCCACAAAGTCACGCGCCTCGATCTGCAGATACAAATCCAGCTTCTCCTGATGCAGCGCGATGCGCCGCCGGATCTCGTCCTCGAGGCCGGCCGGCCCGAGCACGGCTTCCGCGCGCAGGCGCACCATCAACGCTTCGCGCAGCGGCGTCGGATCTTCCGGTTCGGCGATCCAGCGTCGCAATTCCTTCTTGCCGGCCGGCAGGATTCGGTACGCACGCTTGCGGCCGCGACCGGACTCGGCGGGCAGCGATTCGATCCAGCCCATTTCCTCCAGGCGCCCCAGTTCGCGATAGATCTGCTGGTGCGTCGCCTGCCAGAAATAACCGATCGAGCGATCGAAGCGATCGGCGAGCTCGGACCCCGAACCGGGGCGTTCGGCGAGGGCGGTGAGAAGCGCGTGCGGCAGGGACATGTCGGATCGAAGGAGGCGGCGCAATGATCCGCATCTTGCCATATCGGGGCCGCAGCACAAACGACGCGGGTGCTTTTATGCAACATGTTGCATAAACAAGGCTGACGAGCTACCATCAATGCAACTTGTTGCATAAACATGGAGACACCCGATGGCTTCCCGTTATCCGCATTTGACGACCCCGCTCGAACTCGGGTTCACGTCGCTCAGGAACCGCGTGTTGATGGGGTCGATGCACGTCGGCCTGGAGGAAGCGCCGAACGGTTTCGAGCGGATGGCCGCGTTCTATGCGGAGCGTGCGCGCGGCGAGGCCGGCCTGATCGTCACGGGCGGTTTCGCGCCGAACGAGCGCGGCCGTCCGGCGCCCGGCGGCGCGATGCTGACGACCGAAGCGGAAGCCGAACGCCATCGCGTCGTGACGCGCGCGGTGCACGCGGAGGGCGGCAGGATCGCGTTGCAGATCCTGCATTTCGGGCGCTACGCGTATCACCCGGCGCTCGCGGCGCCCAGTGCGCTGCAGGCGCCGATCAACCGGTTTACGCCGCATGCGCTGACGAGCGACGAGGTCGACGAGACGATCGCCGATTTCGTGCGATGCGCGGCGCTCGCGCAGCATGCGGGCTACGACGGCGTCGAGATCATGGGGTCCGAGGGCTACCTGATCAACGAATTCATCGCCGCGCGCACGAACCATCGCGACGACGCATGGGGCGGCGCGTACGAGAACCGTATCCGCTTCGCGGTAGAGATCGTGCGGCGTGTGCGCGAGCGTGTCGGCACGAACTTCATCGTCATCTACCGGCTGTCGATGCTCGATCTCGTCGAAGGCGGCTCGACGCTCGACGAGGTGATCCGGCTCGCGCAGGCGATCGAGGCGGCCGGCGCGACGATCCTCAATACCGGCATCGGCTGGCATGAGGCGCGCATTCCGACCATCGCGACCAAGGTGCCGCGCGCCGCGTATGCGTGGGTAACGCGGCAACTGATGGGCAAGGTCGGCATCCCGCTCGTCGCGACCAACCGGATCAACACGCCGGAAGTCGCCGAGCAACTGCTCGCCGACGGCTATTGCGACATGGTGTCGATGGCGCGGCCGTTCCTCGCCGATGCCGAGTTCGTCCGCAAGGCGCGGGAAGGGCGCGCGGACGAAATCAACACGTGCATCGGCTGCAACCAGGCGTGCCTCGACCATACGTTCAGCGGCAGGATCACGTCGTGCCTCGTGAATCCGCGTGCGTGCCATGAAACCGAGCTCGTGATCCACCCCGCGCCGCGCCGCAAGCGGATCGCGGTGGTCGGCGCCGGGCCGGCCGGCCTCGGCTTCGCGGTCACGGCGGCCGAACGCGGTCATGCGGTCACGCTGTACGAAGCGGGCGCCGAGATCGGCGGCCAGTTCAACATCGCGAAGAAGGTGCCCGGCAAGGAAGAGTTCAACGAGACGCTGCGCTATTTCCGCCGGCAGATCGAATTGCGCGGCATCGCGCTGCACGTCAACACGCGCGCGACCGCCGAGATGCTGCTGCAGGGCGAATTCGACGAAGTGGTGATCGCGACGGGCGTCGTGCCGCGCACGCCGCCGATCGACGGTATCGGGCATCCGAAAGCGCTCGGCTATCTCGACGTGCTGCGCGACGACAAGGCCGTCGGCCGCAGCGTCGCGATCGTTGGCGCGGGCGGCATCGGCTTCGACGTCGCCGAATATCTCGTTCACCGCGACGGCGGCGAACGTGTCGACGCAAACCGGTTCTTCAGCGAATGGGGCGTCGACCGGTCGTATGCGAATGCCGGCGGGCTGGGCGACGCGCGGCCCGAACCGGCGGCGCGGCACGTGCATCTGCTGCAGCGCAAGGCGTCGAAGGTCGGCGACGGGCTCGGCAAGACCACCGGTTGGATTCACCGCGCGGCGCTGAAGGCACGCGGCGTCGGGATGTCGTCGGCGGTCACGTACCGGCGCATCGACGATGAAGGTCTTCACGTGACGATCGACGGCGTCGAGCAGACGCTGCCGGTGGACAACGTGGTGATCTGCGCGGGGCAGGAGCCGTCGCGGGAACTGGCGGAGCAACTGCAGGCAGCCGGATGCCGCGTGCATCTGATCGGCGGCGCATGCGAGGCCGCCGAACTCGATGCGAAGCGCGCGATTCACCAGGGCACGACGCTGGCCGCGACCCTTTGATACCGATTCGTTTCTGTGTTCCACCCAACAACGTTACTGGAGACTGCGATGACGCACTCGCCGCTGAATGTACATCCCGCCGTCGCGAAATCGCTCGACGCATGGCACGCGATGGTCGAACGCAAGGATTTCGGCGCGCTGGAATCGATCGTCCATCCGGACGCCACGTTCCGTTCGCCGATGGCGTTCAAGCCATACGGGCCGGCGCCCGCGCTGCTGATGGCGCTGCGCACGGTGATCACGATCCTCGAGAACTTTACGTATCACCGGCAGTTCGCGACCGACGACGGCAAGAGCGTCGTGCTGGAGTTCGGTGCGACCATCGGCGACAAGGCGCTGAAGGGGATCGACATGATCCGCTTCGATGACGACGGCCGGATCGTCGAATTCGAGGTGATGATCCGGCCGTTCAATGCGTTGCAGGCGCTCGGTGCTGAAATGGGCGCGCGGCTCGGGCAGCAGTTGCCGGCGTTCAAGACCGGCGGGTGAGCGGGGTGGCGGCTGGCGTGCAACCGGCTTGCGGCCGTGTTGCCGGGCCCGGCGCGTGCGGTCGTGCGCGGCTTCGATGAGGCGCGGCAAGCGCGCGTGCGCTGCAGGCGTTCATGCGTTCATGGCACGCAACGAGCCGCAGCCGACAATCCGTGGGAGGAGTTCGGTTGCCCGCCGTAGACGCGCGGAGCGGCCACTCAAGCTGTCAAAATCCCGACGGATCAAGTTGATATATTGTATCATCTGACGTTTTCGTCGCCGGACGGCCGGGTGCCCGGGCCGCTCGCGTGCGACGACATCCAACGAAGATCGATACGACGTGACGAGAACCGGACACACCCCGGCGCGCGGGGAGCGGCGCCATGCCGCATCGCGCCGGACCACAGGCGCTTGGCGCACGCGCGCGGCATGCAGTTGCACGACCTTGCTGGGCTGCGCGATGGCCACGACCGGCGCGCTGGCAGCCGAAGCCGCCGCATCGACGCAGGACGACCGGCACGCGCTGCCGGCGATCAACATCACTGCATCGTCTGCTTCATCCGCACCGGCCGATCCGCTGACGCAACCGCTCGAAACGGGCTCGCGGCTCGGGCTCGCCAGTCTCGACACGCCTGCGAGCGTCGAAACCGTCACGGCCGATACGATCGACGCACGCGGCGATCGCACGGTGCTCGACGCGGTCACGCGCACGGCCGGCTTTGCGAGCGCGATCGCACCGGGCACCGGCGGCACCGCCCTGAGCGTGCGCGGCTTCAGCGGGCAGGAATCGGTGATGACGCTGCTCGACGGCGTGCGGCTGATGCCGGCGGCCGGCACGATCACGTTTCCGTTCGACACGTGGTCGGTCGCGCGCATCGAGGTGCTGCGCGGGCCGGCATCGGTGCTGTACGGCGAAGGGGCGATCGGCGGGGTCGTGAACGTGGTGCCGAAGCGGCCGCGGCGCACGCGCGAGACGACGCTGCAGGTGGGCGTCGGCCCCGACGGCGCGAAGCGCTTCGCGTTCGATACGACGGGCGCGCTCGGCCCGCGGCTGTCGTACCGCTTCCATGCGAGCGACGCACGCGCGAACGGTCTCGCCGAGCGGGCCGACACCCATACGACGGCCATCGGCGGCGCGCTGACATTCGACGTGAGCGCGCAGCTCACGCTGACGCTCGACTACGACTACGGGCGCCAGATGCCGGCGACATACTATGGTGTGCCGGCACCGAACGGCGTGCCCGATCCGTCGCTGCGCAAGCTGAACTACACGGTCGGCGATGCGACGATTTCGTACTACGACCAGTGGACGCGCCTGTCGGCCCGCTACCGGCCCGCGCCCGGCGTGACGATCGACAACCAGCTCTACTACCTGACATCGAACCGTCACTGGCGTAACGCCGAGTCGTATGTGCTCGATCCTGCGATCGCGCGCGTCACGCGCGGCGACTATCTCGACATCGGCCACCATCAGCGGCAGATCGGCGATCGGCTGAGCGCGCGTTTCGACGGGATGCTGTTCGGTCGCGCGAACCGTTTCGTCGTCGGCACGGAATTCAGCCAGACCACGTTCAGCGGTACCAACAATTCGCCGTATGGCGGCGAAACGACGGTACCGGCGCACGGCTTCGATCCCGGCGTGTTCACGAGCCCGGACCCGACCGTGCCGCAGTTCAGCACGCGCGCACGGCAGGCGGCGGTATTCGCGGAGAACCGGCTCGAGGTGCTGCCGCGGCTCGCGTGGGTGAGCGGCCTGCGCTACGACCACATCGCATTCAGCCGCGAGCAGGCGGCGACCGGCGCGGGCTTCGACAAGCGGTTCGCGAACGTCGGCTGGCGCACCGGTTTCGTGTTCGATATCGCGCCGACGTTTACCGCCTATGCGCAGTACACGACGGGCGCGGAGGGCGTCGGCTCGCTCGTGACGCTGTCCGCGTCGCAGATAAACGTACGGCTCGCGACCGGCGAACAGTGGGAAGCCGGGCTCAAGCAGACGCTGCTCGACGGTCGCGCGTACTGGACGGTCGCGGTGTACGACATCACGAAGCGCAACCTGCTCAGCACCGATCCGTTCAATCCGGCGCTGCGCCAGCAGGTCGGCCGGCAGTCGTCGCGCGGCGTCGAGTTGGCCGGCGGCGCGCGGCTGTCGCACGGCTGGACGATCGATGCGAACGTCGCGCTGCTGCGTGCGCGCTACGACGCATTCAACCAGGCGGTCGGCGGCGCGACGGTGTCGCGGGCCGGCAACGTGCCGTCCAACGTGCCGCAGCAGACCGCGAACCTGTGGCTCGGCTGGGCATTCGCCGAGCGCTGGCACGCGAATGCGGGCGTGCGTTACGTCGGCGCGACCTACGGCGACGATGCGAATCGCGTGCAGGTGCCGTCGTATACGGTGTTCGATGCGTCGCTGCGCTGGCAGCCGACGTCGCGCACCGAGCTCGCGCTGTATCTGCGCAATCTCGCGAACCGCATGTACGCGGTGACGACGTCGAACGGCGGCGAGCAATGGCTGCTCGGCCCGTCGCGCTCGGCGGAGCTCGTCGCGACGATGCGCTTCTAGGGCGGCACGACATGCGTCCCGTCAAACACATGCTCGAGATCGAGCGCTTGAGCTGGTCTCCCGGCGGCGCGATCGACGTGCTCGATTCAGTGACGCTGACGGTGGCCGAAGGCGAGTTCGTCGGGCTGGTCGGCCCGAACGGCAGCGGCAAGACGAGCCTGCTGCGCTGCGTATTCCGCTACGCGCGGCCCGACGCGGGCCGCGTCGCGCTCGACGCGCAGGACGTGTGGCGCATGCGGCCGCGCGCGGTCGCACAGCGCATCGCGGTGCTGCAGCAGGAGACGCCGGACGATTTCGGGCTGACGGTCGACGAGCTGGTCGGCATGGGCCGCACGCCGCACAAGCGGGCGTTCGATGCGGAGTCGGCCGATGATCGCCGGATCGTCGAATCCGCGCTGCACGATGTGGGCCTCGTCGAACGCCGCGCGCAGCGCTTCGCGTCGCTGTCGGGCGGCGAGAAGCAGCGCGCGCTGCTGGCCCGCGCACTCGCGCAGCAGCCCGAATTGCTGTTGCTCGACGAACCGACCAACCATCTCGATCTGCGTCACCAGCTTGAACTGCTCGCGCGCGTGCGCCGCCTCGGCATCGCGACGCTCGCGACGATTCACGACCTCAATCTCGCGGCCGCGTATTGCGACCGCCTCCATGTGCTCGCGCACGGCCGCGTCGTCGCATCCGGCATGCCGGACGACGTGCTGACCGAAGCGCTGCTGCGCGATGTGTTCGGCGTCGCCGCGCTCGTCGATCGCCATCCCGCCACGGGCCGCCCGCGCATCACGCCGCTTCATCCGGAATGACCACCATGCCGTTTCCTCTCCTGTCTTTCGTCGCCCGCCGGCTGGTCGCTGTTGCCGCGCTCGGCGGCGCGGCCGTGCACGCGCTCGCCTATCCCGTCACCGTGCGCAGTTGCGATCGCGACGTGACGTTCGAGCGCGCGCCGACGCGCGCGGTGAGCAACGACGTGAACCTGACCGAGATGATGCTCGCGCTCGGCCTGAAGGATCGGCTCGTCGGCTATACGGGCATCGGCGGCTGGAAGACGGGCACCGCGCGCGTGCGCGACGCCTTGCGCGGCGTGCCCGAACTGGCGAGCCAGTATCCGTCGCTGGAAGTGCTGGCCGCCGCGCGCGCCGACTTCTATCTCGCGGGCTGGAACTACGGGATGCACGTTGGCGGGCCGGTGACACCGGCGACGCTCGCGCCGTTCGGCATCCGCACCTACGAGTTGACCGAATCGTGTTCGCACGTGATGAAGCAGTCGGCCGCGTCGTTCGACGACGTGTTCCGCGACCTGACCAATCTCGGTCGCATCTTCGGTGTCGATGCGCGCGCCGCGCAGGTCGTCGCCGGGATGCGCGCGCGGCTCGCGGCGGTGTCGCGCGCGATCGGGCGCCCGGCGCCGCTGCGCGTGTTCGTGTACGACAGCGGCACGGACAAGCCGATGACGGCCGGCGGGCTCGCGATGCCGACCGCGTTGCTCGCGGCGGCGGGCGCGCGCAACGTGATGGACGACCTGCCGCGCAGCTGGACGCAGGTGAGCTGGGAAAGCGTGGTCGCGCGCGATCCGCAGGTGATCGTGATCGTCGACTATTCGGCGGTCACGGCCGCGCAGAAGCAGCAGTTCCTGTCGAGCCAGCCGGCGCTCGCGCGCGTGGCCGCGATTCGCGACCGGCGCTTCGTCGTGATTCCGTACGATGCCGCGACGCCGGGCCCGGAGAACGTCGCGGCGGTCGAGACGCTGGCCCGCGCGCTGTATCCGGCCGCCTTTGCCGGAGCGGCACGATGAGCGTGCGCGGGCAGGCGGCGCGGCTCGACATGCGCGTGGTGCTGCCGGGGCTGGCCGTGCTGCTGATCGTGTCGATCGTCGTGTCGGCCGCGTTCGGTCCCGCGCCGATCGCGATGGCGGCCGCGGTGCGGATCGTCGCCGCGCACGTCGCGTCGGCGTTCGGCGGCGCCGATGCGTTTGCGGCGGCACCGGGCGACGACAGCATCGTGTGGCTGATCCGGATGCCGCGTGCGCTGCTGGCCGCGCTCGTCGGCGCGACGCTGGCGACGGTCGGCGTCGCGTTGCAGGCGGCGACCGCGAACCGCCTGGCCGATCCGCACCTGCTCGGCGTGAGCGCGGGCGCGATGCTCGGCGCGATCGCGGTCACGGTGGTGGCCGGCGCGGCGTTCGGCCCGTTCACGCTGTCGGCCGCCGCGTTTGCCGGTGCGCTTGCGGCGACCGCGTGCGTGGTCGCGCTCGCTTACCGGAGCGGCCGGCTCGAATCGGACCGGCTGCTGCTCGCCGGCGTGTCGGTGTCGTTCATGATGGCCGCGTTCGGCAACCTGCTGCTGTATCTCGGCGACCAGCGCGCTGCGTCGTCGGTGCTGTTCTGGATGCTCGGCGGCGTCGGGCTCGCGCGCTGGGACCTGCTGCCGGTGCCGGCCGTGTGCGCGGTGCTCGCCGGCGGCGCGCTCCATGCGCGCCGACGCGAACTGAATGCGTTGATGTCGGGCGACGTCGCCGCCGCGTCGCTCGGCGTGCCGAGCGCGCGGATGCGGCGCGAGGTGTTCGTCGTCGCGTCGTTCGCGACGGGCGCGATGGTCGCGGTGAGCGGCGCGATCGGCTTCGTCGGGCTCGTGACGCCGCATCTGTGCCGTCGCGTGGTCGGCGCGGAGCACGGCCGGCTGCTGCCGGTCGCCGCGCTGGCCGGCGCGATCCTGCTCGTGTGGGCCGATGTCGCCGCGCGCACGCTCGCGGCGCCGGAGGATCTGCCTATCGGCATCGTGACCGCACTGTTCGGCAGCCTGTTCTTCGTCGCGCTACTGCGCCGGCGTTGAGCGAAGGCGAGGGGGGCGGTGCCCACCGCCTGTTTCAACGAAGCGGGACGACCGTGCCCGTGCCGCTGCGGCGGCGCGCATCGGCATGCGTGCTTTCCACGTGCTGCGCGACGTCGAAGAGGCTGTCGGGCAGCGCGCGCACGGGCAGCGTGATCACGAAGCGCGCGCCGCCGAGCGGCGAATCCTCGAGCCGGACGTCGCCGCCGTGCACCTGCGCGACACGCCGCACGATCGCGAGGCCGAGCCCGAAGCCGCCGGTCTGACGGTCGCGGCTCGAATCCAGCCGCTGGAACGGCTCGAACACGCGGGCGCGTTCGGCGGCCGGAATGCCGGGACCATCGTCGTCGACGCTCAGCACGAGCGCGCCGGACGGGTCGCGGGTCGCGGCCAGCACGACCTTGCGCGACGCATAGCGGGCGCCGTTGCGGATCAGGTTCAGCAGCGCGCGGGCGACGAGCTTCGGGTCGCAGACGTGGGTCGCGGGCGCGTCGAGCGTCGACACGTCGAGCGCGATGCCGCGATCGGCGATGTCGTCCGCGACGTTCCCGGCGACGCTGTCGATCAGCGCATCGACGACCACCTCCATCGGCGCCAGCTCGCTCGCCCCCTGTTCGAGCCGGCCGATCGTCAGCAGCTCGGTGACGAGCTCGTCGAGTTCGCGCACGTCGCGCCGCAGCGCGTCGCGGCGCTCGCGCATCCGGCCCGTCTCGTCGGCGTCGGCGAGCAGCGCGAGCCCGAATTCGAGTCGGGCGAGCGGCGTTTTCAGTTCATGCGAGATGCCGTGCATCATTTCGCGCTGCTGCTTGATCGATGCCTCGATACGCGCGGCCATGTCGTTGAACTGCTGCGACAGCTCGTAGATGTTCGACTTGCCGGACAGCTTCACGCGCGTCGACAGCATTCCGGCGCCGAACGCGCGCGCGGCATCCTGCAGCCGGCGAATGTCGCGCCAGTGATAGTGAATCCACAGCACCACCGCGAACAGCGTCGCGAGCGCGAGCAGCATGTACGCATAAATCCGGATGTCGAGGTCGGGCGCCTCGATCGGGCGGGCATGCAGCACCGAGCCGTCCGCGAGCGGCATGTAGTAATCCTTGCCGTTGTAGCTGATCGCGATCCTGCCGGCATCGAGATCGCGCAACGGCGCGCCGCTCAGTTGCGCACGCGCGTCGGCCATCGACATGAAGCCGAATCCTTCGCGGCCGTGCAGCGCGAGTTCGCGCAATGCGAGCTCGCGCTGCGCGCCCGGATGGCGTTCGAGGTAGTCGTTCAGCACGAACGAATAGGTGGTCAGCGAATCGCGCTGCGCCTGCGCGCCGCGCTCGTAGAAGATCCGGTCGAACGACAGCTGGATGAAGATGATCGACGCGCCGACGAACAGGATCACGACGAGGTACAACCGGAGCAACGGGCGCAGCATTTACTCGTCCCACGCAGAAGGGCTGAACAGGTAGCCGCGACCCCAGATCGTCTTGATCTTGTGCGGCTCCGATGACGCATCCTCGAAGCGGCGGCGCAGCTTCGAGATGCCGGAATCGACCGAGCGGTCGAGCCCGTCGAATTCGATCCCGCGCAACTGCTTCAGGATGTCGTCGCGGCTCAGCACGGTGCCGGCCGCGCGCGCGAGGATCAGCAGCAGGTTGAATTCGGCGGTCTTCAGCTCGACCGGCTCGCCGCGCCACGTGACGGTGCGGTTCGGCGGCGAAATGGCGAGTTCGCCGAAGACGAGCGCGTCGGGCGCGACCGCGGGCGCTTCCGCCGCGGCCGGCTGCGCGCGGCGCAACAGCGCGCGGGCGCGCGCGACGAGCACGCGCGGCTCGATCGGCTTCGTCACGTAGTCGTCGGCGCCCGTCTCGAGCCCGGCGACCTGGTCGTACACGTCCGCCCGCGCGGTCAGGATCAGCACGGGGACGTTGGTGAACGCGCGGATGCGCCGGCAGACTTCCATGCCGTCGAGATTCGGCAGCATCAGGTCGAGTATCACGAGGGCCGGCTGGTGCTCGCGCACCGCCGCGACGGCGAGGTCGCCGCGCCGCACGACCGTCACCGCGAATTCATAGCCGTCGAGGTATTCGCGGACGAGCTGCGCGAGGCGATCGTCGTCCTCGATCAGCAGCACACGGTATTTGAGTGGAACTTCGTTCATGGACTCCTCGGGATGCACGCGCCATCTCCCACCCGGCAGACCGGTACGCGGCGCGGCACGCGAATTCTATCCGGCCGATCGACCGCCGGGGCAGCCGGGCGACAATCTCGAACAATCGAACACAATTGCGCACAGATTCGCCGCACATTCAGGACAGTCTCGGCGCGGGGCGGCACCTAGACTGCGGGCTTCGTCACCCTTATCTCAATATTGTGCGCCCATTACTTCGCCGCTACCGCTATTGCATGCCGCTCGCCGGCCTGACCCTCGCCGCCGCCGCTCACGCGGAAAACCAGTATTCGTTGTCGCTCGGCGGCGGGTTCGCACCGCGCTACCAGGGCAGCAAACAGTATCGCGGCGTCGTTGCGCCGTCGTTTTCCGCGAAGTTCGGCAATGGCTTCTTCGTCGACAGCACGGAGGGTGCCGGCTACCGGCTGGACCTGCCGCACGGGGCGTTCGTGTCGGCGGCGGTGAGCTACGACGCGGGCCGCGCGGACGAGAACCGCTTCGACCTGCCGGGCTCCGACTACCTGAAGGGAATGGGGCGGATTCCGGGTTCGGTGCTGGTCGGCGTGCGTGCCGGCGTGACGCTCTTCGACGCGGCGGAGCTGAGCGTCACGATCGATACCCCCGTGACGCACACGTCGCGCGGCGTGTCGGGGCACGTGGATCTCGCGGTACCGGTGCTCAAGACGTCGCAACACGAGATCATCGTGACGGGCACCGTGCATGCGGGCTCGGGACGCTACATGCAGACCTTCTACGGCGTGACCGACACGCAGTCGATGACGAGCCGGTTCCGGCCGTATTCGGTGAGCGGCGGGATCGACAGCGCATCGATGGCGGTCGCGTGGAACTGGACGCTGTCGCGGCACTGGTCGGTGCTCGCGACCGGCGGCGTGACGCGGCTGCTCGGCCGCGCCGGCGACAGCCCGATCGTGCAGTCGCGCAGCAACTACTACGGCATCGCGGGCGTGACGTACAAGTTCTGAACGGATTGCGGGGGACCATGCGATGCGTCGGTGTCGCGCCATCGCCGCGAACCGCGTGCGGTAACATGCGCTCGGGTTCGGCGTCAGGCCGGGCCTGCGACGCGGGTGCGCCGAGGCGGCTCGGCCGGGTCGCGAAAGGCCGCCATGCGCTGGCCGGCTCCGTCAGGAAACGGCCGGCAGCGCGCGGCATCGATCACGCATGCGATGCCCGGTCGTGCACGAGTGCCGCACATGGACCGCCGGGCCGCGACAGGGAGAAACCGATGAAGAACACGATCGCGATGCTCGTTGCACTCGTTGCGAGCGCAACTTTTGCAGGATGTGCGGACATGGATACGAAACACCCCAACGCCACCGCGGGCGGCACGGTCAGGCCCCCTCTGCAGACGGGCGCCGCGCAGGCATGCAAGGCGGATGCCGCGCCGGACGATGCGCTGGTCGGCAAGACCGAGGCCGATGCGACCGCGCTGCTCGACGGCTGCCTGTGGCGCGTGCTCGAGCGCGACGGCAAGTCGTTGCCGGGTACGATGGACTACCGGCAGGAGCGCCGCAATCTCGGCATTCGAGACGGCAAGGTGATCTGGGTGCGGCGCGGGTGACGGCCGTGTGACGATTGCGTCACCGGAATCGTCGACCTCCCGCTATCTGCGCGGGTATGTCATGAAGCGCGGCGCGTCCCAACTGCCGCGGACCGCACGGAAACGATCGCCGCGATACGCGTGCGATCGGACACGCGTTACTTCGAGATGTACCACAGCGCGTCGGCGCTGGCGCGCGACGGCTGAACGGCCGCGGCCGGTGCTTGAGCCGGCGCGGGTGGCGGCGTATTCGACGTGATGGCCGTCGGCAGCGTGGCGGGAATATTCGCGGTCGAAGGCGAGGCCGCCGCCGTTCCCGACGTGGACGGCGTATTCACGTACCACAGCGCATCGGCCGAGGCCGTGCGTTTCGCTGTCGTGTTGGCGGCCGTGTTCGTCGCGGCATTCGCTGCCGCACCGGCCGGTTTCTTCGATGCCGGGGCCGATGCGCCGGCCGTCGCCGTGCCCGCCGTCCCGGCCTGCGCGGTCATGCCTGCCGCCGCCGAACTGCGCTGCGCGCGCGCTTCGAACGGCCCGAGCTGAAAGATCAACGTTTGCGCGGGACGCGTCACGACGGCATAGGGAAACTGCAGTTCCCACGACATCAGCACGCGCCCGGCCGACGTCTCGGTGAAGATCGCCGGCACGTGCTTCATGTCGCTGAACTGCACGTAGACCCGCGCACCGTCGTCGAACACCTGGGTCGGCTTGGCCTGATCGGCGCCGGTGACCGTCCATCCGAAGTTGTACGTACCGGCCGGGCCGGCGGGGCCGCCCTGCGGCGGCGCCGGCGGCGAGGCCGGCGAGATCGTGCGTGCGCGCGTGACGGGCGGCGCCGACACGCTCAGGCTCGCGAACGGGTTGTACGTCTGCGCCTGTTGCGGCGGCGTGAAGGACGGTGGAAGGATGGGCATGGGAGTATCCGGCGAATCCGGCATGGTCCGGATTGCATCATAGACCTTGCGCGCATAGGCGAGGCGCTTGTCGGGCGACGCGGAGTTGTACGCGCCGATCGCGTTCCAGTTGGGGCCGAGCTGGCGGATGTTCTGCGACAGGATCCAAGCCCCGACGTACGCGTTCGTGCACGCATCGAACAGGCTTTCCCGTGTAATGCCTTCGCGTGCGAGCGTCGGCAGCCACGTGCTGTTGATCTGCATCAGCCCGATGTCGACGGTGCCGTTGGTATTCGTGTTGACGGCGTTCGGATTCATCCCCGATTCGACTTGCGCGATGCCGCGCATCAGGGCGACGCTCACGTGCTGGAACGCGGCCGCGTCGTCCAGGCAATCGGCCCGCGCGACGCCGCAGAGCGCGCACCCAAGCGCGATCGTCGAGGCGAGGATCAGCGAGTGACGGCCGAACAGGCGAGTGGTATGACGCGGCATGGCAGGATGGGGCGGAATCCGGGCGCCCGGTGCAAGGAAATTACGCAGACGCGAAGTGTGCCATAGCAGCCGGGCAAATGGCTCGCGTCAAACTTTCCTTTGCATTTATCTGCGCGTTCGACGCGCATTTTTATCGCGCCGGATCCGGGTCCGAGGCGGTGCGGGATCGGTAAGAATGGCCGGCATTGGCGCGAATGCCGATGCAATGGCGGCGACCGGAACCTGACGTATTACGTCATTCACGGGGTGAAACCGGCAATCAAGCGAGTGAAAGAGAAAATCGCGCGCCAGCCGTTGGCGGCGCGAAAGGACACGACAAAAATCGGCGGCCGAAGCCTCCTTGGGGGCAATGCGGAGTCGGCCGGCCCGCGCGGAGCGCAACCGGCCGTCTCCCGGTGTCGCGATTCGCGATCAGAAGCGGTGACGCAGGCCGAGGTTGACCATCGTCTGCGAACTCGTGCCCGCATAGCCGTACGAGCCGATCGATGCCTGCGCGGCCATCGAGCCGCCGTTGCCGTCGCCGGTCTGGCCGCTCGCGTGCTGATACGCGGCGCTCAGGTAGACGTCGGTGCGCTTCGACAGGCTGTAGTCGGCGCCGGCCGATACCTGGTGGTAGGTCGCCGACGTGTCGCCGCCCGAGCGCGTGTAGCTGTAGCCGACGCCGACGAGCAGCGCGTTCGTCGCCTGGTAGTTCACGAAGCCTTGTCCCGTGTTGTAGTGCTCATTCGAGCCGAACACCGAGCTCGCGTCGCGGCGGTACTGCGCGTTGCTGTAGCCGAGGCCGAACGTGAACGGGCCGGCGACGTACTGGCCCGCGATGCGGGCGATGCCGAACGAGTGCGCGCTGGCATAGCCGCTGTTGATCGGGCCGTCGAACGTGCCGTCCGACGAGCTGGTCCAGCCGTTGCGCACGCCGTTCGATGCGGGGCTGTTGGACGCGTGGAAGTAGCCGCCCGCGACGCTGAACGGCCCGTTGTTGTACGACACGGCGGCCGAGTACGACTGCGCTGCGCCGGTGCTGCCGGCGATCCCGCCGAACGAATACATCGCCGCGAACTGCAGGCCCGAATAGACGGCCGACGTGTACTTCACCGCGTTGTCGACGCGGAAGCTGTTGTCGTAGTTGTCGACGTCGCCCGGCGTCGCGAACACGCTGCCCAGGTAGTTGTCGGCGGTGATGCCCTGCACGAGGTCGACGAGCGGGTCGTACTGGCGACCGAACGTGAGCGTGCCGTAGCGGTCGCTCGTCAGGCCGACGAACGCCTGACGGCCGAACAGGCGGCCGCCCTGGCCCTGCCGGCCGTTGCTCGGGTCGAAGCCGTTCTCCAGCTGGAACAGCGCCTTCAGCCCGCCGCCGAGATCCTCGGTACCTTTCACGCCCCAGCGGCTGCCGGCCAGGTTGCCCGCGCTGCTGTTGCCGAGCATCCACGCGTTGTCCTTGCCTTGTTCATGGTTCACATAGGTGATCGACGTGTCGATCACGCCATACAGCGTGACGCTCGACTGCGCATGCGCGACGGGTATCGCCGCGAACGACGCGAGCGAAATCAGAGAGAGGGTCGTGCGTTTCATTTCATCTCCTTGGCGCTTTGGTGCGGGTTCGTGATCCGGAATGGCAGGAGACTACCGAGCCGCGATAAAACGGCAAAAATGAAATTCTTCGATGTGGCCTGATGCAGACAGGGATGTTCCTGGAATTACACCATTGAGGGATTTGCATTATTGAGGGGCGCGTATCAATGGATTGTCATTCCACCGGTTTTTCATTGCTTTTTGCGCGCGACGTGATAATCCAGTGCGATTTTCGGGTGAATGACTGCGATCTCGATATTGTTATCGATCCGTCAAATCATTCTTTAACGAATCGAATTGGCCGGACTGAAACGATTGTGATAAATGCGCGTCGCGCGGGCTGGGGGTGGTCTCGAAACGTCAGGAGCCGTCGTTGCGTCGTAGCCACCGCGCGCCGAAATCCGGGAGAGAAGTTTACTTTTGTATATAATAATCATTCTCATTTACAGAATTGTTGACGCTCGCGCACCCGGAACCCGGCCATGTCCGCTGACAAGCTGTCCCTCCATCGAGAAATCGACGCCCTCTATGCCGGCCACCACGCGTGGCTGCGCGGCTGGCTGAGCCGGAAGCTCGGGTGCGCGCACCGCGCGGCCGATCTGGCGCACGACACGTTCGTGCGCCTGCTCGCACGCGACGAGCCGATCGGTGCGGCCGAGCCGCGCGCGTTCCTGACGACGGTCGCGCAGCGTGTGCTGAGCAACCACTGGCGGCGCGAGCAGATCGAGCGCGCGTATCTCGACGTGCTCGCGCAGCGCCCGGAAGCGGTTGCCCCGTCGCCGGAAGAGCGGGCCGTCGTGGTCGAGACGCTGCTCGAGATCGACCGGCTGCTCGACGGCCTGCCGCCCGCGGCGAAGCGTGCGTTCCTGCTCGCGCAGCTCGACGGGCTCACGCAGGTCGAGATCGCGCGCGAACTCGGCGTGTCGCTCGCGACGGTGAAGCGCCATCTCGTGAAGGCCGGCACGCAGTGCTTCTTCTCGATGGCGGCCTGACCGATGGCCGCCCCGGGAGCGCCGGCGGTGCCGCCGCACGTCGCCCGTCGCGCGGTCGAGTGGTGGATCGACCGGCAGTCCGGTCACACGGACGACGCGTTCGCTGCCGCGCTTGCGCGCTGGCGCGCGGAAGATCCGGCGCACGACGCGGCGTGGCGTCACATCGAAGCGATGCAGGGCCGGTTCGGCCGGCTGGCGGCCGGGCTCGACGCGCAGGCCGCACAGGCGGCGCTGCTGCCGAAGCGGGCCGGCCGCCGCGCGGCCGTGAAGACGCTGGCCGTACTGCTGTTCGCGGGCGGCGCCGCATGGATGGCCGAGCCCGCGCGGCGCGCGACGATCTGGCCGGCGGACCTGCGCACGGCGGTCGGCGAGCGGCGCACGGTGACGCTTGCGGATGGCACGGTCGTCGTGCTCGATACCGACACGGCGCTCGACGTGCGCTTCGACGACGCGGCGCGGCGCCTGCGCGTGCTGCGCGTGCTGCGCGGCACGATCATGGTCACCAGCGGTCACGACGATCGACTGCCCGCGCGGCCGCTCGTCGTCGCGACCGCGCAGGGTGAGCTGCGGCCGCTCGGCACGCGCTTTGCGGTGCGGCAGCGCGACGGCGCGACGCGCGTCGAGGTGTTCGCCGGCGCCGTCCAGGTGCGGCCGGTCGATGCGTCGGCCGGCACGCGCGTGATCGCGGCCGGGAAGGGCGCGGATTTCACGCGTGACGCGATCGGCGCGCCTGCGTCGCTCGATCCGTATGCGTCCGCGTGGACGAGCGGCATGCTCGTCGCGTCGCGCATGCGGCTGGCCGATCTCGTCGCCGAGCTCGACCGCTATCGCCGTGGCAACCTGCGCTGCGATCCGGCCGTGGCCGACCTGCGCGTGTCGGGCACCTATCCGCTCGACGATCCGCAGCGCGTGCTCGATACGCTGATGGCGACGCTGCCGATCGATGTCCACTACCTGACGCGCTACTGGGCGACCGTCGTGCCGGCCTATTCGCCCCATTCGTGAGCGCCCCGAAAATTTTTTTTGCCGACCTGAGCTGTTTTCCGATGTTCGCGTGACATGGGTAGTGAAAGCAGCCTAGGGCCTGTTCACGCTAATAACGGGCTTGCGAACGTGCCTTTCCGCCCGCAGTGCAAGGAATAAGGAGCGCCGTTTGGCCGTGCCAAACAAGCGACGCACGACGCCGCAATGCGGGCGGAAAGGCACGTTCCCCTGTTTGGAAAAATGCATTCGTGGGGCTGGCCCCCAGAAGGGCCGATCGCCGCGTCATGCTCCTCGCGAATACGTCGAGTATTCGCTTCGTCGCAATCCTTGCGCTCGGCCCTTCTGGGGGCCAGCGCAAGCCCGTTATTAGCGTGAACAGGCCCTAGCCCATCGTCCACCGACTCTCCGATCATGGCTTCCATCCGTCTCACGTATCGGCGCCGTCCGGCGCCCGCCCGTCATCTGCCGCGCGCGTCGTGCCCGGCCGCGCTGGGCCGTTTCGCCCGCCGGCTGGCCGGCGCCGTCCTGCTGTCGGCACTGCTGCCGCTGCCCGCGCTGGCCGACACCGACACCGATGCGGCGCGCGCCACGCAGCGCGCGTCGCGTCGCGCGTTCGACATTCCGGCCGGCCCGCTCGAAGCGACGCTGAACCGGTTCGGCCGCGACGCGGGCATCCTGCTCGCATTTCCGCCCGAGTTGACGGCCGGTCTCGCGAGCGGCGGCGTGCACGGCCGGTTCGACGTCGACGGTGCGTTCGACCGCCTGCTGACCGGCACCGGGCTGGTCGCGTTGCGCCAGCCGGGCGGCGGTTACACGCTGATGCGCGCCGACGGCTCGGCGGCCGGCCCCGTGGCGGCCGGCGTCGCGCCGGCCACCGAGTTGCCGACGATCGACGTGCGCTCCAGCGCCTTGCGCGCCGAAAGCTATCGCGCGCCGAAGGAAGCCGGCGTGCTGCGCTCCGACATTCCGTTGCTCGACACCGCGCAGGCCGTCAACATCGTCCCCGCGCAGGTGCTGCGCGATCAGCGGCCGCGCAATCTCGACGATGCGCTCGGCAACGTGAGCGGCATCACGCAGGGCAACACGCTCGCGGGCACGCAGGACACGATCATGAAGCGCGGCTTCGGCGGCAACCGCGACGGCTCGATCATGCAGAACGGCATGCCGCTCGTGCAGGGCCGCGCGTTCAATGCGGCGACCGACAGCGTCGAGGTGCTGAAGGGGCCGACGTCGTTGCTGTACGGGCTGATGGACCCGGGCGGCGTCGTCAACGTCGTCACCAAGCAGCCGCAGCTCGTGCGCTACAACGCGATTTCGCTCGGCGCGTCGACGTTCGGGCACGGCAAGAACGGCGGCAGCGCGACCTTCGATTCGACCGGGCCGATCGGCGATTCGCGGCTCGCGTACCGGCTGATCGTCGACCAGTCGAACGAACAGTACTGGCGCAACTTCGGCGAGTACCGGCAGACCTTCGTCGCGCCGTCGCTCGCGTGGTACGGCCGCGATACGCAGGTCGCGGTGTCGTACCAGTACCGCAAGTTCCATTCGCCGTTCGATCGCGGCACCGCGCTCGATCCGCGTACCAATGCGCCGCTCGACATCCCCGCACGGCGGCGCATCGACGAGCCGTTCAACAACATGGACGGCGAATCGCAGCTCGCGCAACTGAGCGTCGATCACCAGTTCAATGCGGACTGGAGCGCGCATTTCGGCTACAGCTACAACCGCGAGACCTACGACGCGAACCAGTTGCGTACGACCGGCGTCGACCCGGTGAAGGGCACGATGACGCGCAGCAACGATGCGACGCACGGCTCGCTCAGCACCGACAGCTACGGGATCGGCTACGTGACGGGCAAGCTGACCCTCGCGGGGATGCGGCACGACGTGCAGGTCGGCTTCGATACCGAATACCGCCGCATCTATCGCAAGGACCTGCTGCGTCAGGCCGTGAAGACGCCGTTCAACTATATCGACCCCGTGTACGGGCTGCTGCCGCCGTCGAGCACCGTGTCCGCGAGCGACAGCGACCAGACCGACACGCTGCACGATGCGTCCGCGTTCTTCCAGGACACCGTCCACCTGACCGACAAGTGGATCGTGTCGGGCGGCCTCCGCTACATCACGTACAACCAGGTCGCGGGGCGCGGCCGGCCATTCGTCGCGAACACCGATCTCAGCGGCTCGAAGTGGCTGCCGCGCGCGGGCGTCGTCTACAAGTGGACCGATGCGTTCTCGCTGTACGGCAGCTATTCGCAGTCGCTGAAGCCATCGTCGTCGATCGCGCCGATGACGGGCTACATCATCGACGGCGCGACGCCGCCCGAGGAGGCGACCGCATGGGAAGTGGGCGGCAAGCTCGATCTGCCGGGCGGGATGACCGGCACGCTCGCGCTGTTCAACATCGACAAGAAGAACGTGCTCGTGTCGCAGTACAACGACGCGACGAAGCTGACCGACTGGCGCACGTCGGGCAAGGCGCGTTCGCGCGGCGTCGAGCTCGACGTATCCGGCAAGCTCGGCGAACGCGTGAACGTGATCGCGAGCTACGCGTACATCGACGCGAAGACGACGGAGGACCCACTGTACGCGGGCAACCAGCTATGGAACGTCGCGCGTCACACCGCGTCGCTCGCGGCCGTCTACGATTTCGGCACGGTGGCGGGCGGCGACGATCTGCGCATCGGAGCGGACGTGCGTTACGTGGGCGCGCGGCCCGGCGATTCGGCGAACAGCTTCACGCTGCCGTCGTACGTGCTCGCCGATGCGTTCGCGACCTACGACACACGGATCGGCAAGCAGAAGCTGTCGTTCCAGCTCAACGTGAAGAACCTGTTCAACCGCACGTACTACCCGTCGAGCGCGAACCGATACTTCGTCGCGGTCGGCGACGCGCGCCAGGTGTCGCTGCTGACCACACTGCAGTTCTGACCATGCAATCGCCGCGCGGCCATTGCGTCGGCGCGCGGCTTCGGAGAGGAATCCAGATGAAGCTGAAGATGAAGAGCGGTGCGCGCCGCCGCCTGTTGCGCGCGATCGCGGGTTCGGCGCTCGCGCTGTCCGCGGGCCTCGGCGCCGGCGTCTCGGCGCCCGTATTCGCCGCCGATGCATCGCCGGCCGTCACGCGCGTCGCGATGCTCGTGCAACTGCACGGCCCGAACCTGAAGGTGGACGAACGCATCGGCCAGCATCTCGGCGAACACGGCTACGCGGTGCGCCTGATCGACGAGTCGGCCACGCCCGATGCGGCGCGCGACGCCGATCTCGTCGTGATCTCGTCGACGGTATCGTCGAAGAACGTGCGGCCCGGCTGGCGCATGCTCGACAAGCCGCTCGTGACCTGGGAAAACGACCTGCTCGACGATCTCGCGATGACGGGCAAGCGGCACGACGTCGACTTCGGCGAAACGGGCAAGGAGCGCTACCTGTGGCTCGTCAACGCGCCGCATCCGATCGCGGCCGGGCTGCCGGCCGGCGCGACGAACGCGTACGGCAAGCAGGCGCCGATGAGCTGGGGCAAGCCGGGGCTCGGCGCGATCACCATCGCGACCGTCTACGGGCAACCCGACAAGGCCGCGATCTTCGCGTACGAGAAGGGCGCGACGATGGACTACGAAACGCTGGCGCCGGCGCGCCGCGTGATGTTCTTCCTCGACAACGACACGTTCACGAACCTGTCGCCGGCCGGCGTCGCGTTGTTCGACGCGGCGGTGGACTGGGCGGCCGGGCGGCGCTGAGCCGCCACGCGTCGATCACGCGGCCGGCGGCGGCGCGCGCCGCCGCGACGCCGCTTCGATCAGTTGCGCCAGCGTTTGCGCGGGCTCCGACATCGTGCGCCGCGCGCGATGCACGAGCCCGATGTCGCGGTGGAACGTGTGATGCCCGAGGTCGATCGCGCGCACGCCGGCCGGCCAGCGGCGATACACGGCGGTCTGCGGCACGATCGCGACGCCGACGCCGTTCTCGACCAGCTTGACGATCGCGTCGAGCTCGTCGAGTTCGCAGGTGTCGCGCACCGCGATGTGCATCTTGCGCAGGAAGCGGTCGACCTGCCGACCGCCGAACGACGCGCGGTCGTAGCGCACGAACGGCGCGTTCGCGAGCAGCGCGGCCCAGTCCTTGCCCTTCACGCCGCGCGGCACGATCAGCCGGAACGGCTCCCGCGCGAGCGTCGTCCAGTGCAGGTCGCTCTGCAGCGCGAACGGTGGGCGGATGATCGCGGCCATGTCGATCTCGCCCGCGTCGACCCGGTTGACCAGCTCGATCGACAGCCCGGGTATCACGCGCGTTCGGCACGTGGGGTGCCGGCGATGGAAATCGGCCAGTGCGGCCGGCAGCAGCGCGCTCTGCACCGACGCGATCGCGCCGATCGTCACCCGCACGGCGGGCGGCGAGCCGGGCGCGGTTGAACTCAGGTTCTCGTACAGGCCGATCAGCGCCTGCGCCTGGTCGAGCACGTGATGGCCTCGCTCGTTGAGCCGAGCCGATCGGCGTTGCCGGTCGAACAGCGCGAAGCCGAGCTCGGCTTCGAGACGCTGCATCTGGGCGCTGACGGCCGCCTGCGTGAGCCCGATGCGCTTGCCGGCCGCGGCAAAGGTGCCTTCCCGTGCGACGGCGACGAGGGTTTTCAGCTCGCGAATCATTCATCAATTCCGTTTGTGAATCGCAAAAATATATATTGATTTAATTTCTGATCGGTGTTGTCTACCATGGTGCGGTCCTCGCGCCACGCGAGTGTTTCTTCACGAGGCCATCATGAGTCTTTCCCCGTTTCACCTGGCGATTCCCGTCTACGACCTGCCGGCCGCGCGCGATTTTTACGGCCGCGTATTCGGGCTGGAAGAGGGGCGCTCGAGCACGCAGTGGGTCGATTTCAACTTTTACGGGCATCAGCTCGTGATCCACGAGCATCCGAAAACGGCATCGCAGGAAAGCGCGCATACGAATGCGGTCGACGGTCACGACGTGCCGGTGCCGCATTTCGGGATCGTGCTCGATTGGGCGAGCTGGGAAGCGCTGGCCGAGCGGCTGCGCGGGTTCGGCGTGACCTTCGTGATCGAGCCGTACGTGCGGTTCCAGGGGCAGGTCGGCGAACAGGCGACGATGTTCCTGTTCGATCCGTGCGGCAATGCGCTCGAATTCAAGGCGTTTCGCGACATCGGCCAGCTGTTCGCGAAGTGACCGGCAGCGGCGCCAGCGCCGATTGACGTTGGGTGCGAGAATGCGGCCTTCAGCCCGGCCGCGCGCAGGTGCGACGGCCGGCGCCGCGCAGCACGGCATCCGTCCGTGCGCGCCGTTTTCCAGGGAACCCGTATGGACAGTCACATCGCGCCGGTGGCGCTGAACAAGGCCTACCGTCTCCTCAATCACGGCCCGACCGTGCTCGTATCGGCCCGCCACGACGGCGTGGACAACGTGATGGCCGCCGCGTGGGCGTGCGCGCTCGACTTTCTGCCGCCGAAGCTGACGGTCGTGCTCGACAAATCCGCGAAGACGCGCGAGCTCGTCGAGCGCAGCGGCACGTTCGTGATCCAGGTGCCGACGGCCGCGCAACTGCAGCTCACGCATGCGGTCGGCAGTCACAGCCTCGCGCAGCGGCCCGACAAGCTGCGCGAAGCGGGCGTCACGCTGTTCGACGTCGACGGCCACGATTTGCCGTTCGTCGCCGGCTGCTCGGGCTGGCTCGCGTGCAGGCTGATTCCCGAGCCGCACAACCAGCAGACCTACGACCTGTTCATCGGCGAGGTGGTCGCCGCGTGGTCCGACACGCGCGTGTTCCGCGACGGCCACTGGTATTTCGAATCGGCCGACCCGGCGCTGCGCAGCCTGCACTACATCGCGGGCGGCAATTTCTATGCGATCGGCGAATCGCTCCATGTCGACGTCGATCCGGACCCGCAGTAAGCGTCGGACGGTCGGCCATTCCTCACCAGAGCGCGCGTCATGCGCGCTTTTTCAATTCCGCCAGCATGAGGTCGGCGAACGCCTGCGCGACGCGCGGCAGCGTGCGCCCGCGCTTCGCGACGAGCGCGATCGGCCGCACGAACGCCGGATCGTCGATCGGCTTCGCGACGAGTTCGGGCTCGGCGCGCACCTCGCGCGCGGTCGCGGGCAGGATCGTCACGCCGAGGCCGCCGCGCACCATCGCGACCGCCGTCATCATGTAGGTCGGCTCGCACGCGATGTCGGGCGTGCAGCCGGCCGCTTCCAGCGCGGCATCGACGACGCTGCGCACGCTCGTGCCTTGCGCGGTGAGCACGAGCGGCACGCCGGCGACGTCGGTGGTGCCGACACGGCGCTTGCGCGCGAGCGGATGATCCTTCGGGCACACGGCGACGAGCTGGTCGGCGCCCGCATACAGCACCTCCAGCGACGCATCGAACGTATCGCCGCCGGTCAGCCCGAGATCGGCATCCTCGTTGCGCACGAGCGTGGTGACGAGGCTCGCGACGCCGTCGCGGATCTCGAAGCCCGCGCGCGGCACGTCGCGCCGGAACGACTGGATCAGCTCCGGCAGCACGCTCGATGCGAAGGTCGGCAGGCACGCGAGCCGGACCGTGCCGCTCGCGCCTTCGCCGAGCGCACGCGCATCGCGCAGCACGCGTTCCATGTCGTCGAGCGAACGCTGCAACAGCGGCAGCAATTCACGGCCGGTCTGCGTGAGCGCGACGCTGCGGCTGTTGCGGTCGAACAGGCGCGCGCCGACGATGTCCTCGAGCCGGCGGATCTGCACGGTCAGTGCCGGCTGCGACAGATGCAGCCGCGCGGCCGCGCGCGTGAAGTTGCCGGCGTGCGCGACGGTGACGAATGCGCGAATGTCGCGAAGATTCAGATCCATAACGATTCGTGATTGCTGCAATCAAATCATTTCAATTGTGCTATCGCTGCGCCGACCTTACGCTCGTCTCCAACAAAAGACAAGGTAGGAGACACGGATGCTGCCGTTACTCGGGCTGGGCACGATCGTCGTGCTGCTGGCCGCGATTCTGTCGAAGCGGATGTCGCCGCTCGTCGCGCTGATCATCGTGCCGATCGCCGCGTCGCTGCTCGGCGGCTTCGGGTTGCACACCAGCAAGTTCGTCATCGACGGGCTGAAGGGGCTCGCGCCCGTCGTCGGGATGTTCGTGTTCGCGATCCTCTATTTCGGGACGATCACCGACGCCGGCACGCTCGACCCGATCATCGACCGGATCCTGCGCGCGGTCGGCACGCGCCCCACGCGCATCGTGATGGGCACGACGCTGCTCGCGCTGCTGATCCACCTCGACGGCTCGGGCGCCGTCTGCTTTCTCGTGACGATTCCGGCCGTGCTGCCGCTGTACGACCGGCTGAAGATGGACCGGCGCGTGCTGGCCGCCGCGGTGTCGATGGCCGCGGGCATCAACTTCCTGCCGTGGACGGGCCCGATGATCCGGGCGTCGGCCTCGCTGCACCTGCCGGTGTCGGCGCTGTTCAATCCGCTGATTCCGGTGCAGGCGATCGGACTCGTGTTCGTGTTCGGCGTCGCGTACTGGCTCGGGCGGCGCGAGGAGAAGCGGCTCGGCCTGTCGCGCGACGATGCGTCGATTCCGCTGCCGAAACGCGAGCTGACGCCCGACGAACAGGCGTTGCGCCGGCCGCACCTGTTCTGGTTCAACCTGGTGCTGACGCTCGTCGTGCTCGGCACGATGGTCGTGATGGGCGAGAAGATTCCGCCCGCGATCATGTTCATGGTCGGGCTGTGCATCGCGCTGATGGTGAATTACCCCGACGTCGACATGCAGAGAAAGCGCATCGACGCGCATGCGCGTGCCGCGCTGATGATGGCCGGCATCCTGCTCGCGGCCGGCGTGTTCACCGGGATCATGCAGGGCAGCGGGATGCTGAAGGCGATGGCGCAGGCGGCGGTCGGCTTCGTGCCGCCTTCGATGGCCGGCCACATCCCGGTGGCGCTCGGTCTCGCGTCGATGCCGCTCAGCATGCTGTTCGATCCCGATTCGTTCTACTTCGGCGTGCTGCCCGTGATCGCCGAAGTGGCCGGCCAGCTCGGCGTGCCGGCCGTGCAGGTCGGGCAGGCGGCGCTGCTCGGCCAGATGACGACGGGCTTTCCGGTCAGTCCGCTCACCCCGGCGACGTTCCTCGTCGTCGGCTTGTGCGGGATCGAGCTGGCCGAGCACCAGAAGTTCACGTTTCCGCTGCTGTTCGGCGCGTCGATCGTGATGACGATCGCGTGCGTCGTGCTCGGCGTGTTTTGAATTTTGCCGGCGATGCGCTCGCCGGATGACGGTACGGACATGACTGTAAAGCCATCACACGAACGGCGCGTGCGCATCGGCGCGGGCGCGGGCTACTCGGGCGACCGGATCGAGCCCGCGGTCGAACTGGCCGAACACGGGCAGCTCGATTATCTCGTGTTCGAATGCCTGGCCGAGCGTACGATCGCGATCGCGCAGCAGGCGCGGCGCAAGGACCCGGCGCTCGGCTACGATCCGCTGCTCGACGCGCGGATGCACGCGGTGTTGCCGATTGCGGCGGCGAAGCGCGTGCGCATCGTGTCGAACATGGGCGCGGCGAACCCGCGCGCGGCCGCGCGGCGCACCGCGCAGATCGCGCAGTCGCTCGGCATCGCCGGGCTGAAAGTCGCGGCGGTCGAAGGCGACGACGTGCTCGACGTCGTGCTGCGCGGTGCATTCCGTTTCGAGGAATCGGGCGACGACGTCGCCGCGTATCGCGATCGCATCGTGTCCGCGAACGCGTATCTCGGCGCCGCGCCGATCGTCGATGCGCTCGCGGCCGGCGCGGACGTCGTGCTGACCGGGCGCGTCGCCGATCCGTCGCTGTTCGCCGCACCGCTGATCCACGCGTTCGGCTGGCGGATGGACGACTGGGACACGCTGGGGGCGGCGACCGTCGTCGGCCATCTGCTCGAATGCGCGGGGCAGGTGACGGGCGGCTATTTCGCCGATCCCGGCTACAAGGATGTGCCGAATCTCGCGCGGCTCGGCTTTCCGATCGGCGAGGTCGCGGCCGACGGCTCGATCGTGATCACGAAGGTGCCGCATGCGGGCGGCCGCGTGAGCGCGGCGACCTGCAAGGAACAGCTGCTCTACGAGATTCACGACCCGGCGCGCTATCTGCAGCCCGACGTCGTGGCCGATTTCACGGGCGTGACGGTCGCCGAGGAGGCGGCCGATCGCGTGCGCGTGACGGGGGGGCGTGGCACCGCGCGGCCCGATACGCTGAAGGTGTCGGTGGCTTACGTGGACGGCTGGATCGGCGAAGGCCAGATCTCGTACGGCGGCCCGGGCGCACTCGCGCGTGCGCGTCTGGCGCTCGACATCGTTCGCGAGCGGCTCGCGCTGACCGGCGTCGTGGCAAGCGAATTGCGTTTCGACCTGATCGGCGTCGATGCACTGTACGGCGACGCGACGCCGGCCGCACGCGGCGAGCCGAGTGAAGTCCGCGTGCGGGTGGCCGGCCGCGCGGCGAACGCCGCCGAAGCCGCGCGGATCGGCAACGAAGTCGAGACGCTCTATACGAACGGGCCGGCCGGCGGCGGCGGCGCGTTCAAGTCGACGCGCGAGGTGATCGCGGTGCAGTCGGTGCTGCTGCCGCGTGCGGCCGTGACACCGTCGTTTTCATTCGTGGAGGCCTGATGCAACTGCGTGAACTCGCGCATGCGCGCACCGGCGACAAGGGTAATACGCTGAACGTGTCGGTCATCTGCCGCGATCCGCGTCATTATGACCATTTGCGTGCACATCTGGATGCGGCAACGGTGAAGGCGCGGCTCGCCGGCATCGTGCACGGCGACGTCGTGCGCTACGAATTGCCGGCGCTCTGCGCGTTCAACTTCGTGATGCGCGATGCGCTCGGCGGCGGGGTGACGCGCTCGCTTGCGCTCGACGCGCACGGCAAGTCGGTCAGTTCGGTGCTGTTGGCGATCGAGGTGCCGGACCCGGCGTGACGCAGGCGTCGCGGCTGGGAAGGGCCGGGAAGCGGCCGGGCGCTCACGGGATCAGTAGTTCGCGCAGTCCGTCCGCGTGCTCGATGTGCTCGCCGGCGACGTGCAGGCGTTGGTCCGCGCGATAGTCGTACACCGCGCGCGACGCGGCGAGCCGATCGAAATCGAGTTCGACCGTGTGGCGCGATTCGCCGTTGCCGGCTTCGAAGATCAGGCCGCCGAACGGATCGACCGCGAGGCTGCCGCCCGCGAACACGACGTCTTCGCTGCCGACGCCGACACGGTTGGCAACCGCCGCGAACACCTGGTTCTCCATCGCGCGCGCCGACACCGACGTGCGGTGGACGTTGCGGTACGGCTCCATGTTGCCGTCGGCCACGAGGATCAGTTGCGCGCCGAGCGCGGCCAGCGCCCGGCCGCTTTCCGGGAATTCGCTGTCGTAGCAGATCAGCAGGCCGATCCGCACGCCGCGCCATTCGACCGTCGCGTAGCGGTCGCCGGGCTGCACGACGTCGCGCTCGCTGACCCACAGGTGCGTCTTGCGATAGCGCAACGCGATGCCGTCCGGCGTGACGAACACGGTGGTGTTGTAAAAGCGGCCGCCATCGTTCTCGATCAGCCCGACTACGATTGCGACGTCGCGTGCCCGGGCGGCCGCGACTACCGCGCCGACGCTCGGGCCGTCGAGCGGTTCGGCGACGTCGGCGAGATTCGACGGATCGAGGAAGCCGGTGAGCTGCGCCTCCGGAAACATCACGATGTCAGTGCCGGGCGCGCTGGCCGCGATCGCGTCGAGCGTGCGTTGCAGGTTGTAGCGCGTGTCGCCGTCGCGGCCGGCGAGCTGGACGATGTCGAGTTTCAGTTTCATGGGTGGTGTCGGTGGCGGTGGCTCGTCGCGCCGTGCGTGTACGCTACGGCTTCGCGGGTCGATTTCCGCGTGTGTCGAACGGAGCCTGGAGTGAAGGATGAGATCGTAACGCCGACCGGCGCGAATGGCGAGGCCGGGCGGCGCAGCCGATGCGCGGCCATCGCCGTGCGCGTCGCGCTCGCGTGTGTCGGCGCGCTGGCCGTACAGGCCGCCGTCGCCGCGCCGGCGTCGCCGTCGCCGTCGCCGTGCAACGAACGACTGACGGCACTGATCGTGCCTGCACTGCCGCAGACCGCGTTCGCCCGGCGCGACATCCATGCCGCCGTGGACGAGCGCAACGGCGACGTCTACCGGATCCGGCTGTTCACCAGCCCCGACCATCCGGGCACGCCGAATCGTGAAGCGACGGTCGGCTGGGTGACGCTCGATACGAAGGCGATGCGGGCGCTCGACGTCACGCGCGATCCTGATCGGCCGGACGTGCTCAAGATAGACCGGCGCGCGCTGTCGCGTTTCGTGTCGACGTGCGTGGTATCGGCGACGCCGGTACACAGTGCCGTCGATTGCGATGCGCTGAACCGCCGTGCGCAGGCGCAAGGCGATTACGTGATGGGCAGCGACGCCGGGCGCGTCGTCATCGGCAACGGGCGGTTGCCGTTCCTTTCCGCACCGGACGACGCGTGCAGGATCGACGGGCTCTTCATCGTCGAGCACGAACACGTCGATGCGCGGACCGAGTACGGTCGCTTCACGTCGGTCGTCTACCTGAATCCGCGTACACGCGGCATCGCCGAAGGGTGGGTGCGCACTGCGCGGCTGAAGCCGGACGGCACGGGCGTCGCGCCCCGGCAACCTTGATCCGGCGATTCTGCAACAATCCGCCACACACCAATCCGAACTGATCTCGTCATGGCCCTCCAGAACCGGAACCGACGTCTGAAGTCGCTCGCCGCCCTCGGCGCGCTCACGGCACTTATGGCGCTTGCCGCGCTGTCGCCCGTTCATGCCGCCGAGCCGCCGCAGCCCGACCATCAACTGCAAACCTTCATCCACGACACGTACGGCAACTGGCGTGCGGACCGCAAGGGCTGGCAGGCGGAAGGGGACGATTTCATCTATTCGCCGTGCGGCGTGCTGCGCGTGGCGACCGCGGACGGCCCGCGCACGCTGCTCGCGATGTGCGGCGAGACCGAGGCGGCGGTGCAGAACGGGATGCCGGGCATGGATTCGGACGCGACGCCGGGCACGATCGACCTGTACGTGCTAAAGCCTTCGCCGGACGGCAGCGCGCTGGAGCCGGTCGTGAAGAAAACGGAGATCGCCTCGGGCCAGCGCGGCGAACCTGGCGCGGTGCGCATCGAGCGGCTCGGGCCGCACCTGTTCGGGTTCGTGATCGGCGAAAGCGATACGCGGCAAGGCTACACGCAACGCTTTCGTTCGATCTGGCTGCCGTACGGCAATGCGCTGGTGCATGCGGCGGCGCGCATCGACGAGGCGCTCGACAATGCGGAGTCGACGGAATGCGCGCATGCCCGGGCGCGCTGCGAGGAACGCCGCTTCGAGATCGCGCCGGACACGACCGGCATCGGCGACGTTTATCCGCTGACCGTCACGGAAACAGGCACGCGCGGCGACAAGGCCATCCACGTACGCTACACGGTGAAGTTCGACGCTGCGCGCGGCCGCTACGTCGTGCCGAAGGCGCTGCGCGACGGATATTGATCCGTCGCGCGCAGGAACGGGCGGCGTAGCGCCGCCCGCGCCTCACACATACAGATAGCGCACCAGGTGAAAGAACACCGGTGCGGCGAAGCAGATCGAATCGACGCGATCGAGCATCCCGCCGTGGCCGGCAATCATCGAGCCCCAGTCTTTCGTGCCGAGCGAGCGCTTGACGGCCGACAGCACGAGCCCGCCGACGAAGCCCGCGATCACGATCGCGAGCGAGATCCCGAAGGCTGCGCCGAAGCTGAACGGCGTCACGCGATACAGCGACGCGCCGCACAGCGTGGCCAGCAGGCCGCCGCCGACGAAGCCCTCGACCGTCTTCGACGGCGACAGCTGCGGTGCGATCTTGCGGCGTCCGAACAGCTTGCCGACCACGTATTGCAGCACGTCGCTGATCTGCACGACGAACAGGAAGAAGAACAGCAGCAGCGCGTTCTGCCCGGCGTAGTGCGGAATGTCGAGGATCAGCACGGCCGGCGCGTGGCTCAGCCCGTACACGCACACCATCAGCGCCCAGTTGATCTTCGCGTTGCGGCTCAGGAATTCGCGCGTGTCCTGCGTAAGCGCCGACACGAGCGACATCGCGAAGAACAGGTGCACGGGCACGAAGATCGAATACATCCCGTACCAGTTGATCCCGAGCAGCAGGTACTGCACGGGGATTGCGATGAAGAACGCGATGAAGAGCGTCGTATGGTCGCTTGCGGTGGTCGGCGTGAGCGTGATGAATTCGCGCAGCGTCAGGTACGACAGCAGCGCGAACACCAGATACGTGACGTTGTTGCCGAGGCCGATCGCGACGGCCATGATCGCGATCATCGCCCACCATGCGCGGATGCGTTGGTTCAGGTTGACGATGGTCGCGCTGGTGCCGCCGCTGCGCGCGCCGAGGATCGCGCCGATCACGGTCGCGACGACGAGCACGCCCGTGACGCCCGCGACCAGTTCCCAGAAGAGGGTTCGCATGATTGGTTTCCGGAAAAGGGAGAAGGGGGCGCGCCGCGTTCAGCCGGCCGGCCGCTGCGGCGGCGCGAGCGCGACGACCGCGTCGCGCATGCGGGCGAGGAACGTCGGCTTGTCTTCGTCGGCGCGGAGCGCGTCGTTCGCACCGAAATGCACCTTGCAGATCAGCGGCACGGGCCAGATCGCGCCCTTCGGCATGATGCGCTGCAGGTTCTCGAGGTAGACGGGCGCGAGTGCGACGTCCGGGAACTCGGTCGCGAGATGGAACAGCCCGCTCTTGAACGGCTGCGGCAACACGTCGGCGCCGCGCGTGCCTTCCGGGAAGATGATGATCGAGTGGCCCTGCCGCAGCGCATCGCGCACCGGCTCCAGCGGATCGCCGCCGTTTTCGCGATGACGGTCGATCAGCACGACGTTCAGCAGCTTCTGCGCGATGTGGCGTTTCAGGTCGCTGCTGTCCCAGTAGTCGCGCGCGGCGACCGGCCGCACGACCGCGCGCACGTCGCGCGGCAGCGCGGCGAGGATCGCGAGCGTGTCGATGTGGCTCGTATGGTTCGAGAAATAGATCTTCTGCGTCGGGGACGGCGGCGCCTGATGCCAGACGGGATACGCGCCGGCGACGAGTCGCACGATGGACAGCAGGAAATCGCGCTGCCAGACGTTGAGGATGTTCATCGGCGCGCTGCCTCCTGCATGCATGCCAGGCCCGCCGCGCATGCGCGGCGGGCGGAACCCCGGAATGCCGGCGCGGCAGGATGCGCGCCGGACGGCTCTTGTTTAAATTTTTTCAAGTTCGTGGCTGCCTGTCGCAGGTCCGCGATAATCGGACGATTCGCCGTCGCACGCGGATGCGTCGCGGCGAATGCGCCGATCGGCGGCGTGATAATCGGCTGTTGCACGAGTGCCCGTCTGCAGTTCGAATGGATCTCGCCGCGATCGAGCCAGCGGATTATCGCGAGTTTCGCCAAAAAACGCCAGATTGGCGCCGCGCGGGCGGGCTGGTCCGCATGCTTGACGCATCGAGGCCGCTCGGCGACGATGAGGGCCGTTCAATCCAGGCCGACGAAGGCCGTTTCGCCGCCCGGGGCATGGCGGCGGGAACGTATCCGACCGTGCCGCGCGAATAATACGAATACGAAACGATGAGCCTCTACGCACTCAAACCCAAATTCCAGAACCGTCTGCGCCCGTTCGCGAATTCGCTCGCCGAACGCGGCGTCACGGCCAACCAGGTCACGCTGTTCGCGGCCGGCGGCTCGATCGTCGTCGGCGCGCTCGCAGGCCTCGGCGTGTTCGCCCGCGCCCTGTTCCTGCTGATCCCGCTGTGGCTGTTCGCGCGCATGGCGCTCAACGCGATCGACGGAATGCTCGCGCGCGAGCATGGGCAGAAGAGCACGCTCGGCGCGTACCTGAACGAGCTGGGCGACATCGTGTCCGACGTCGCGCTCGTGCTGCCATTCCTCGCCATTCCCGCGTTCGCTCCGGCGGATGTCTGGCTGTTCGCGCTGACGGCGGTGATCGTCGAATGCGCGGGGCTGATCGGCCCGCTCGTCGGCGCGACCCGCCGCTACGACGGCCCGTTCGGCAAGAGCGACCGGGCGCTGGCCCTCGGCGCGTTCGCGCTGTGGATCGGCTTCGGTCTGCCGGTGGGCAGCGTCGGCGCATGGCTGTGGCGGTTGCTGATCGTGCTGTCGATCGTGACGGTGGTGCGGCGCGTCCGGGCCGGGATCACCGAAGCGGGCGGCTGACGGGCCGGGCGCCGGAGGGCGGCGCCACACGATACGTATAACGAAACGAGAGAGATCGCATGAGCGCACGCACGGCCCGCGAGGCCGACTTCATCACGCACGACGGCGAAACGCTGTTCTATCGTCACTGGCCCGCCACGGGTGCACGCTGCCGCGGCGCCATCGTGCTGCTGCATCGCGGGCACGAACACTCGGCGCGCGTCGCGCACCTCGTCGACGAGCTCGACCTGCCGGATTTCGCGTTTTTTGCGTGGGACGCACGCGGTCACGGCCGCTCGCCCGGCGCGCGCGGCTACAGCCCGAGCGCGGCCGCATCGGTGCGCGACCTGCAGACCTTCGTCGAGCATATCCGCGACACGCACGGCATCGCGATCGAGGAGTTGGCGGTAGTCGGCCAGAGCGTCGGCGCGGTGCTCGCGGCGACCTGGGTGCATGACTACGCGCCGCCGATCCGCGCGCTCGTCGTCGTGTCGCCGGCATTCCACATTAAGCTCTACGTGCCGTTCGCGCGGCCCGGGCTGCGGCTGATGCACAAACTGCGCGGGCTGTTCTACGTGAACAGCTACGTGAAGCCGAAATTCCTCACGCACGATCCCGAACGGATCGCGAGCTACGCGTCCGATCCGCTGATCACGCGGCCGATCGCGGTCAACATGCTGCTCGACCTGCACGATACCGCGCAGCGCATCGTCGCCGACGCGGCGGCGATCACCGTGCCGACGCTGTTGCTGATCTCGGGCGCCGACTGGGTCGTGCATCGCGGCCCGCAGGACCGCTTCTTCGAGCGGCTCGGCGCGGCGCGCAAGGAGCGCATCGTGCTGCCGGGCTTCTATCACGACACGCTCGGCGAGCGCGACCGCGCGCAGGCGCTCGCGCCGCTGCGGGCGTTCGTGCTGCGCGAGTTCGATGCGCCGAGCCCGCGCGTGTCGCTCGCCGATGCCGACCGGCGCGGCGCTTTCCATGACGAATACGCGGCGCTCTCCCGGCCGCCGGCGAACGTGTTCGCACGAGCGTACTGGGCGCTTACGCGCGCCGGCCTGAAAGCCGGCGGCGCGCTGTCGGACGGCATCGCGCTCGGGTTGCGGCTCGGCTTCGATTCGGGCTCGACGCTCGACTACGTGTACCGCAACCGCGCGCAGGGGCGGCTGGGCATCGGCGCACTGATCGACCGGACGTATCTCGATTCGCCGGGCTGGGTCGGCATTCGCCAGCGCAAGGTGCATCTGCAGGAACTGATCGGCACGGCGATCGGCCGCCTGCGCGGGAACGGCACGCCGGTGCGGATCGTCGACATCGCCGCCGGCCACGGGCGCTACGTGCTCGATGCGATCGCGACGGCTGCCGAGCGCGACGGCGCGGCGCCCGACGACATCACGCTGCGCGACTACAGCCCGCCGAACGTCGAGGCCGGGCGCGTGCTGATCGCGCAGCGCGGCCTCGAGCCGATCGCGCGCTTCGAGCGCGGCGACGCGTTCGACGAGACGTCGCTCGCGACGCTCGAGCCGCGGCCGACGCTGGCGATCGTGTCGGGCCTGTACGAGCTGTTCGGCGAGAACGCGCTGATCGAGCGCTCGCTGCGCGGGCTCGCGCAGGCCGTGCCGCCGGGCGGCTATCTCGTCTATACGGGGCAGCCGTGGCATCCGCAGCTCGAATTCATCGCACGCGCGCTGAACAATCATCGCGGCGAGTCGACCTGGGTGATGCGTCGCCGTTCGCAGGCCGAAATGGACGAGCTCGTCGCGCGCGCGGGGTTCCGCAAGCTCGACCAGCGGATCGACGAGATGGGCATCTTCACGGTGAGCCTCGCGCAGCGGGTCGACGCGTCATGAGCGTGCTCGGCGGCGACGCGGGCGCGGGGGCGAGTGACGGACTGGCCGAACCGGCGCCTGGCGCGCGCGACGCGTCGTTCGTGTTGCGCCTGGGCTGGCTCGCGGCGATGGGCGCCGTGTTCTTCTCGACGTACGGCTTCGCGAACTGGCTCGCCGCGCGCCGCGCCGCGGTGCCGACCTTCGCGTTCGGCTGGGAGCATGCGATCCCCTTCGTGCCGTGGACGATCGTGCCGTACTGGTCGATCGACCTGCTGTATGCGCTGTCGTTCTTCTTCTGGACGCGCCGCGATGATCTGCTCGATCACGTGAAGCGGCTGCTGACCGTGCAGCTGGTGTCGGTTGCGTGCTTCATCGCGTGGCCGCTGCGCTTCGGCTTCGAGCGGCCCGATGCGGGCGGCATGGCCGGTGCGCTGTTCACGCTGCTGATGGGCTTCGACAAGCCGTTCAACCAGGCGCCGTCGCTACATATCGGGTTGCTCGTCGTGCTGTGGGCCGCCTATGCGAAGCACCTGCGCGGCACGTTCGCGCGCGTCGTGCTGCATCTGTGGTTCGCGGCGATCGGCGTGTCGGTGCTGACGACTTACCAGCATCACGCGATCGACGTGCCGACCGGGGCGGCCGTCGGCTGTCTCGCGCTGTTCCTGTTTCCGCCGCGCGATGCCGCGGGCCGGCTGCCGGGCGCCGATGCGTCGCCGTCCGCGGCCGCTCGCGCGCTCGCGCGCCGCTATGCGTTCGGCGCCGCGCTGGTCGCACTCGTGGCGCTGGCGTGCGTGCCGCGCGCGCCGGGCTGGGCACTGGCGGCTGGGTGGGGCGCGCTGGCGCTCGCCTGCGTTGCGTGGGCCTACCGGCGCGGCGCGCCCGGCGCATTTCAGAAGGATGTGCACGGGCGGCTTCCGGTCTTCATCGGCTGGCTGCTCGCGCCGACGATCGCCGGCGCATTCGTCAATTCGCGGTTGTGGACGCGCCGGCAGCCCGCGCCGGTGCGGATCGACGAGCGCGTGTCGATCGGCCGGACGCCGACCACGCGCGACATCCGGCGCCACGGCTTCACCGCGCTGGTCGACCTGACCGCCGAGATGCCGCGTTGGGCGGCGGCCGACGCATCGCTCGCGTATGCGTCGGTGCCGCAGCTCGATCTCGTCGCACCGACGACGGTGCAGCTCGCGCAGGCCGTCGAGGCGCTCGAACGCCTGCACGGCGAAGGGCGCGACGTGCTGGTCTGCTGTGCGCTCGGCTACGGGCGCAGCGTGCTGTGCGCGGCCGCGTGGCTCGCAGCGCGGCGCGGGTTGACCGATGCGCGCGACGCGCTGGCCGCGGTGCGTGCGGTCCGGCCACGCGCGGTGTGGTCGGATGACGGCGTGGCCGTGCTGCAGCAGTGGATCGATCGCCGGCGCGGCGCGGGGCAGCGGTGATGCGCGATCCGTCCGCTCCGTTCAGGATTGCCGCCGCACGCGGCGCGCTCGATGCGGGCGCATGGGCGCTCGCGGCAGCGCTGGTCGCGGCCGGAGCAGGCGGGTGGATCGCGGCGGGCTGGGCGGCGCCGACGCTTGCCCGTGTGCTGCTGGCCGTCGTCAGCACGGGGTCGGGGATCGCGGCACTGTGGTACGCGGTGCGCATCGCGATCGACCGGCGACTGTTTGCCACGCTCGCGTGGGCGGTGGACGGCGATGGGGCGGTCGACGACCCGCTCGCGGCGCTTGACCGCGCGCTCGCCGACCTGGGCTGGATCGACGCGGCGAAGGCCGGGCGCACGCTCGACGCACGCGTGCGCGGCGCGGTCGGGCTGTGCCGGGCCGCCGTGCTCGTGGCGATCGTGCAGTGGCTCGTCGTCGGGATCGCGGTCGCGGTGTCGCCGATCGGCTAGCGATGCGCGGTGCCGGTGCGCCGCGATCGTGTTCGGTTGGTTTCCTGCAGTGTCGGGTTCGGATGCGCGGCCGGTACGTTCTTCGTAAGGGCGTCGTTGGCCGACCGTTTCACGCTGCCGGTGAGGATAGCCGGCCGCAGCGCCCCTGTCGAATGCGGCCGATGCGCCGACCTGCCGCGCGCGGGCCGTATGCGTCGTGCATGCGCGTCATCGCGGAGGCCGAGGTTGGGCGAGGGCGGTGCAAGCGCGCGATCGATGGAAATCGGCCCTGCGCCAGCGTGGTCCCAAGCTCCAGCTTGGACTTCGCGATTTCGGCCCTCGTCGCGCCGCTGCCAGCCCCAGCGCGGATGGCGTTGCCGACGAATTGATCCAGGTCAGTTTTTCACCAAGAAAATACGTCGCGCGACGCGCGATTGCGGTAGCATACGCGCCGCTCGCGGCAGCGCGTTCCGGGCAGCTCGCCACGGAACGGGGCCGATGTCCGGCCAGCCGAACCGCGCCGGCAGTATGCCGTTCCAGCCATCCGGCGGCGACGGCGCAATTCTTGCCATTCACTCTTCCTGCGCGGCATTTCCAACCGAATTGAGATTTTTTTCGCTTCTCAGTCGCGAATCACGGTAAGTTTTGTTCTATTTTTGAGATAGTGTGACAAATGGGCGGCCGCCGGTGCCAGGTGGCTCCCAGCGCGACGAACCGGTCATTGAATGATCCGCCGCGTCGTTCCGATAAATGCAATCAGGCCATAAATGAGGGGAAGCAGAGGGGATGTGCACTCACGGGCATAGCTGCTTTGCGCGCGTCGGTTTCGACGCGCAGGATGACCGGACGATCGTGACGAAGCGGAGCGGCGCATGAAGCCGGCCGTGTCGCTGTTCGTCCTGGCTGCCGCGATGACCGGCGCTTTCCACACGGCCGCGCTGTCGGCCGCGCCGGTGCCGGCCGCCGCTTCGACGGCGGCCGCCGATCACGCGGCGGTGCCCGATGCAGCGCCAGCCGCGGTGTCCGCGACCGCGCCGGTCGCGCCGACCGGGGCCAGCGCGCCGACCGCCGGCCTGCCGGCGACGACCGTGCGCATGCCGTTCGCGTCGCTCGGCGCGTTCGATCCGCTGCGCCTGCGCGGCGCCGACGACGCGCGCACGATCAACGCCGGCGTGCGGCTCGACCGCGTGATCACGGGGGCGCGCCTGCGCCTGACCTACGCGTATTCGCCGTCGCTGGTCTTTCCGTTGTCGCACCTGAAGGTGTCGGTGAACGGCGAGGTGATCGCGACCGTCCCGTTCGATGCCGCGCGTGCGGGCCGCACGGTGACGCAAGAGATTCCGATCGATCCGCGCTATTTTTCGGATTTCAACCAGATCGGCCTGCGCCTGATCGCGCACTACACGCTCGACCACTGCGAGGACCCGACGAATTCGGCGTTGTGGGCCGACGTGAGCCCGACGAGCGAACTGATCCTCGACGAATCGCCGGTGCGCCTGCCGAACGATCTCGCGCTGCTGCCCGCGCCGTTTTTCGACCGGCGCGACAACGGCCGCCTGCGGCTGCCGTTCGTGCTGCCCGCCACGCCCGATTCGGCCACCCTGCGCAGCGCGGGCGTGCTCGCGTCGTGGTTCGGCGCGCTGGCCGACTACCGGCATGCGCGCTTCCCGGTGTCGGCGGCGCTGCCGGCCGACGACCAGGCCGTCGTGGTCGGCACGGCCGCGACGCTGCCGGCCGGTCTCGCGCTGCCGCAAGTCAACGGCCCGCTGCTCGCGGTCGCGGACAACCCGTCCGCGCCGGGCCGCAAGCTGCTGGTCGTCACGGGCCGCACGGCGGCCGAGGTCGACGACGCGGTCGCGACGCTCGTGCTCGGCCGCGCGGCGCTGTCGGGTCAGGCGGCGACGGTCGCGCACGTCGATCTCGGCGCGCCGCGCAAGCCGTACGACGCGCCGCGCTGGCTGCCGGTGAACCGGCCGATCGCGTTCCGCGAACTCGTGAACGATCCGCGTCAGCTGGAAGTGCGTGGCACGACGCCCGACGCGATCCGGCTGAACCTGCGCGTGCCGGCCGATCTGCATTCGTGGAACGGCGCGGGCGTGCCGATCACGCTGCGCTACCGCTACACGGCGCCGACCGTGCAGGACAATTCGACGCTGGCGGTCGAGATCAACGATCAGCTCGTGAAGTCGTACCGGCTCGGGCCGGCCCATGCCGAAGATGCGCACGGCCGCATGCAGCTGCCGCTGCTGGCGGTGCCGGAAGGGCGCGTGACGAGCGACGTCGACATTCCCGCGTTCCGCGTCGGCAGCGGCAACCAGCTGCAGTTCCGCTTCACGCTCGATTCGCAGAAAACGGGCCTGTGTTCGAGCACGGCCACCGAGCCGCAACGCGCGGCGATCGATCCCGATTCGACGATCGACTTCTCGCACTTCGTCCATTACGCGCAATTGCCGAATCTCGCGTTCTTCGCGAACAGCGGCTTCCCGTTCACGCGCTTCGCCGATCTGTCGCAGACGGCCGTCGTGCTGCCCGACCGGCCGTCGCCGCAGGAACTCGAGGCCTACCTGACGATGCTCGGCCACATGGGTGAATGGACCGGCTTTCCGGCGCTGCGCGTGCAGGTGGCGCGGCCCGGCGACGTCGCCGCATTGTCGGGGCACAAGGATCTGCTCGTGATCGACGGCTCGCCGGCGTCGCCGCTGCTCGCGCAATGGCGCGCGGCGCTGCCGCTCGCGATCGGCGAGCAGGGCGGGGCCGGCGGCGCGGGTGCGACGCGCGTCGCATTCACGGTGAAGGAGCGCTGGCGCAACGGCGTGGGCCTCGCCGACGGCGGCGCGCACATCGAACAGACGGGCCCGCTCGCGGCGCTCGCCGGGTTCGAGCTGCCGGGTAGCCGCGGCCGCAGCGTCGTCGCGCTGACGGCGACCGATCAGCCGCGCCTCGGCGATCTGCTCGACGTGTTCGAGAACGGCGGCCTCGTGTCGCAGTTGCAGGGCGACCTCGCGCTGGTCCGGCCGGGGCAGGTCGACAGCCTGCGGGTCGGCGAGCCTTACGTGGTCGGCTTCGTGCCGTGGTATGCGCGTGTGTGGACGGAGGCGGCGCGGCATCCGGTCGTGCTCGGCGCGGTCGGCGTCGTCGCGGGGCTGCTGCTCGCGCTCGGCGTGTTCAGCGTGCTGCAGCGAATCGCGGCGCGTCGCCGGGGGATGTAACGGATGGCGCGGGCAATGACGAAGCGACGGGCAACGCAGCCGGCGCGGCGTGTCGGCGCGACGCTCGCGCTGGCGGTCGCGGTGACGTGCGCGGCGGCCGGCATGGCCACGCGCACGCACGCGGCGGCGGCCAGTGCAGCCGATGCGGCGAGCACGGGATGCAGCGTGGCGTGGCCGCGCTGGGACGCGTTCAAGCGTGACTTCATCTCGGCCGACGGCCGCGTGATCGACGTCGGCTCGGCCGATTCGCGCACGGTATCGGAGGGGCAGGCGTATGGACTTTTCCTCGCGCTGGTCGCGAACGACCGGCGCATGTTCGACACGATCCTCGCATGGACCGAGAACAACCTCGCGCAGGGCGACCTGAGCGCGCACCTGCCGGCGTGGCTGTGGGGCCGCGCGCCCGACGGCGCGTGGCGCGTGCTCGACGCGAACCCGGCGTCGGACGCCGACCTGTGGATCGCGTATGCGCTCGTCGAGGCCGGGCGGCTGTGGCACGAGCGCAGCTATACGGCGCGCGGCGCGCTGCTCGCGAAGCGCGTGCTCGACGCCGAGACGGCGACCGTGCCGGGCCTCGGCCTTACGCTGCTGCCAGGCCCGACCGGGTTCAAGCTGGCCAACGGCCAATGGCGCTTGAATCCGAGCTATTCGCCGCCGCAGGTGATTCGCGGGCTCGGCGCCCGGCTGCCCGACGACCGTCGCTGGGCCGCGCTGGCGTCCAGCACTGCTCGCGTGCTGCTCGACACCGCGCCGAAAGGTTTTTCGCCCGACTGGGCGCTGTATCGCGCGGGCAACGGTTTCGGGCCCGATCCGCAGACCCATGCGGAAAGCGCGTACAACGCGATCCGCGTGTACCTGTGGGCCGGCATGCTCGACCGCGCCGATCCGCTCGCCGCGCCGCTGCTCGCGAAGTTCGCGCCGTTCGCCGACCATATTGCCGTGCATGGCGCGCCGCCGGAGAAGGTCGATACGACGACGGGCGTCGCGGGGCCGAACGACGGCAACGGCGGCTTCTCCGCGGCCGCGGTGCCGTTCCTCGACGCACGCGGCCAGCACGCGCTCGCGGATGCCCAGGCAACCCGCGTCGATACGCTCGCGCGCCAGTCGGCGCCCGGCTATTACACGAGCGTGCTGACGCTGTTCGGCCTCGGCTGGCGCGACGGCCGCTACCGGTTCGGGACGGACGGCACGCTCGACACCCGCTGGGGAGGCCGTTCGTGCGCCGCCCGCTGAAGTGTGCCGCGCCGCACGTCGCGGGATTCGCGTGGCTCGCGTCGTCGGTGTGCGCCGCGGCGCCAGGCGCGGCCTCCGGCGTGGCGATCCCGAATCCGGCGACACCGGCGACTTCGGCTGCCGCCGATGCGCGGCGCGAGCTCGACACCGCGCGGATGTGGGGCATCAAGCATCGCGACGACCTCGCGCGTGATGCGCTGCGCAAGGGTTTGCTGATCGCGCCGGGCGATCCCGAACTGCTGGCCGAACAGGTGCGTGTGCTGCTGCGGCTCGGCGACGCGAAAGGCGCGCAGGCGTCGCTGGCGCGACTGCAGGCGCAGTCGCCGAATGCGCCGGCCACGCGGCGGGTGGCCGACGAATACCGCGTCGCGACGAGCGGGCGCGGCGAGATGGCGCAGATCCGGCTGCTCGCGCGCAGCGGACGCGCCGACGAGGCGGCCCGGCGGATCGTCGCGCTGTTTCCGAACGGCGCGCCATCGGGCGCGCTCGGCGCCGAGTATTACCAGATCGTGTCGAATGCGCCGGGCGGGCGCGAGCCGGCGATCGCCGCGCTGCGCCGCGCGGTCGCCGCCGATCCGCGGGACACGAGCGCGTCGATGGCGCTCGCGCGGCTGTTGAACCAGCGCGCCGACACGCGCGCGGAAGCGAACCGGATCGCATGGTCGCTCGCGAAGCGCGCCGACGCGGATCATACGGAAGCGATGGCGCTGTGGCGGCGCGTGCTGCAGTCGGCCGGCAGCGACCCCGCGTATCTCGATGCGCTGCACGCGTATCTCGCGCTCGCGCCGGACGACACCGAATTCCGTGATCGCGCCGCCGGCCTCGACCAGCAGCGCGACGCGCAGCGCCGGCTCGAACGCGATCCCGACTACATCGCGCAGCAGCGCGGGTTGCAGGCGCTCGCGCGCGGCGACCTGGCCGCCGCCGACCCGCTGCTCGCGCGTGCCGCGCGGGCGCGCCCGGACGACGCCGATGCGCTGGGCGGGCTCGGCCTGCTGCGTCTGCGCGAAGGGCGGCACGACGAAGCGCGCGCGCTGTTCGCGCGGGCCGCGGCGCGTGCGACCGACCAGCGCGGCAAATGGCAAGGCCTCGCGCGTACCGCGCAGTTCTGGGGGCTGCTCGCCCAAGGCCGCGAAGCGGCCAGTGCGGGCCGCCCGCGCGATGCCGAGCGCGCCGCGCGTGCGGCGCTCGCGATGCAGCCGGACAACCCGGACGCGAAGCTGCAGCTCGCCGATGCGCTGCTCGCGCAGCGCGACTGGGCGCAGGCGGAGCCGTTGCTGCGCGGCTTGCTGGCCGCGCGTTCGCCGAGCCTGTCGGCCGTGCGCGACACGGCCACGCTGTATGAAAACACCGGCCGCGCGGACCGCATCGGCCCGCTGCTCGATGCGCTGCAAGGGCGTGTGACGGGCGCCGACGATCGCCGTGCGCTCGACGGCCTGCGTGGCGACGTGCTCGCGAACGAGGCGCGCGCGCTGGCCGACAAGGGCGCGCGCGGGCCGGCCGCGCAACGCTACGAGGCGGCCGTGCGCGCGGCGCCCGATGCACCGTGGACGCGCTTCGCGCTCGCGCGCCTCTATCGCGACATGGGGTTGCCGCAGCTCGGCCGCACGGTGATGGACGACGGGCTCGCGCTGAGCGATACGCCCGAGATGCGTTACGCGAACGCGCTGTACCGCAACTCGCTCGACGATGTCGCGGGCGCTCAAGCCGCGCTGGCGCCGGTCGACGATGCGCACCGTTCGGACGGGATGCGGGCGCTGGCGCGCAAGCTCGATGCCGAAAGCGCGCTGGCCGACGCGCGCGGCGCGCGCGCACGCGGCGACCGCGCGGCCTTCGCCGCCACGCTCGCGCACGCGCAGGCGAGCGCGCCGGACGATCCCGACATGCTGGCCGCGATCGGCGCGCAGTGGATCGACGCGGGCGAACCGGAACGCGGCCTCGCGCCGCTGCGCGACTGGATCGCCGCGCATCCGCGCGAAGCCGACGCTGACGTGCGGCTGCGCTACGGCGATCTGCTCGGCCGCGCGGGGCGCGACGATGCGCTCGCCGCGTGGCTCGACACGCTGCGCCGCGATCCGGCGCTGACGCCCGCGCAGACGGCGCGACTGGAGGATCAGTCGCTGCGGCTCGTGCTGCGGCAGACCGACGACGCGATCGCGCGACAGGACTATGCCCAGGCGCGCACGCTGCTCGATCGCGCGAGCCCGGCCGGCCGGGCGGACAAGCGTTATGCGCTCGAACTCGCCGACCTCGAACGCGCGCAGGGCCATTACGACGCGGCGCGCGAGGCGCTCGCACCGGTCGTCGCGCGCACGCCGGACGACGCCGATACGCAGCTCGCGCTCGCCCGGATCGACGAGGACAGCGGCAACCGTGCCGCCGCGCGCGAGCGCGTGCAGGCCGTGCTGGCGCGCACGCCGGATGACGACGTCGACACGCAACTGTCGGCCGTGCGCCGCCTGAACGCGCTGCGTCGGCCGGACGAAGCCGCGCAGGTGACCGAGCGGCTGCAGGCCGCGTATCCGGCACGCGCCGACGTGACGGTCGCGGCCGGGCGCGTGGCCGAGGCGCAGGGCCGCTATGACGACGCGGCGTCGCTGTACCGGTTGTCGCAGTCGCAGGAACGCGCGACGGGCGTGAGCCCGGGCCGCGACGGGCTCACGCCCGCGCAGGCCGCGTTCGCGGATCTGCAGCAGCGGCGCAATCCCGAGATCGAGACCGGCTGGATACCCGCGTACAAGTCGGGCGACGAAGGCGTCTCGTCGTATCGCGCGCAGCAGGTGCCGATCTACATGCAGATGCCGATCCGCTACGACGGGCACGTGTTCGCGCAGATCGACACCGTGCATCTCGACCCGGGCACGCTCGATACGAGCGTGCCGGGCGCGTATTCGCTCAAGACGTTCGGCACGTACGCGGCGCTCAGGGCGCAGCCGGATCCGCAGGCCGCCGCGCTGATCGCGAATCCGCCGGGCTCGCTGCACCAGTCGACGACGGGCGTCGCGCTCGGCGCCGGCTATCTGTCGGACGCCTGGCGCGTTGATCTCGGCACGTCGCCGCTCGGCTTCCCGGTGCATTACCTCGTCGGCGGCGTGCGCTATCGCTTCGACGCGGGCCCGGCGAGCTTCTCCGTGAATGCGTCGCGACGGCCGGAAACGAGCAGCGTGCTGTCGTACGCGGGGATGCGCGACCCGTGGACGGGCGCGGTGTGGGGCGGCGTGCGCCGCGACGGCGTGAATCTGCGCGCGTCGGTCGACGTCGGCCGCACGAACCTGTTCGCGGAGCTCGGCGCGGGCGTGCTGTCGGGGCGTAACGTCGAACGCAACGCGGAAGTCACGCTGCGCACCGGCTTCACGGTGCCCGTGTACGAGCGCGCGGCGATGAAGGTCAGCACGGGGCTCGTCGGCAATGCGTGGCACTACGCGCAGAACCTGCGCTACTACACGTACGGGCAGGGCGGTTACTACAGTCCGCAGCGCTATCTGTCGCTCGGCGTGCCGATCGAATGGGCGGGGCGGCACGATGCGCTGTCGTGGGACCTGACCGTCACGGGCGGGATCTCGAACAGCTACGAGAAGGATTCGCTGTATTACCCGACGTTTTCGGCCCAGCGGGCCGCGCAGGTGGCGGCCGGGTTCGTCTATGCGGGCAGTTCGACGCGCGGCGTGTCGTTCTCGTACGGCGTGAACGGCATCGTCGAGTATCGCGTGAACCCGCACCTGAGCGTCGGCGCGCAGTTGCAGATCGACCGGTCGCACGACTATGCGCCGAGCTCGGCGCTCGTCTACCTGCGTTATGCGTTCGACGCGCGTGCGTCGCGCAGCTGGCTCGTCACGCCGACACCCGTGCGACTTTATTCGGATTACTAGGGGAACGCCGTGACTACGGAATTCGATGCCACCCGCTCCATGCCCGGCGCCACCGGCGTGGCCGATCGCCTGCGCGTGCTGCTGCGCATGGGGGCGGCGGGCGGCCGTGCCGGCGCCTTGAGCCGGCTCGCGATCGACGGCCTGCCCGACACCTGGACGCAACTGGAAGCCGGCGGCCTTTACGCGATCTACGCGGCCGGCGGTACGCCGGCCTGCGATGCGCTCGTCTGGGAAAGCGCGCGCCAGGCGCGCACGCGCGACGTCACGATCGTGCTGGCGCGCGATCCGGCGCGCGTCGCCGCGCAGATGGCATCGCTCGGCTTCGCGGGTGGCGTGCAGCCGGCCGGCTGGCCGCGCAACCTGAACGTGCTGGCGATGCCGGCGGCGGTCGAGCCGGTCGACGATGGTGCCGACGCCGGCGCAGCCGGCAACGCACCGCGCCGCGCGGCGCCGGGCCCGTTCGCGCGGCTGGCCGGCGGCTTGCGCGCGATGAAGCGCTATGGATTTCACGCGCGTTCGCTGTATTTCGTCGAAGGCGCCCAGCGCTGGTTCAGCTGGGACGATCCGGTCGCGCTCGCGGACGAAGCACACGCACTGGCCGACTGGTGCCGTACGCGCCGGATCGCGCTCGTGCTGCTGCTCGACCCTGAAGCGACCCGCGCGGGCGGCGACGCGCGCGCCGACGATGCGCCGCTCGTGCGCGATGCCGATCGCACGCCGCGCAGCGGCTTCCACGGAATCTGTTCGGGCGTCGCGCAGTTGCAGCGCACGCATGGCGAACTGCTGTGGGTGGTCGATTTCTGGCGCGCGGGCGAGACGCTCGCGGCCGGCGAGGTGCGGCCGCTGCGCTTCGCACCGGGCGGCCGGCTGTCGGCGAGCGTCGATGGCGGCGCGACCGAATCGGCACGCCGGATGAAGCTCGCGAGCGACGAGGATCGCGTGGTGGTCAGCCGCGCGGTGCTCGACGGCGCGAGCCGCGTGCCGGACGGCTGGGAGATCGTCGACGACAACGCGGCCGTCGTCGCCGCGTGCGCGAGCGCGCAGGCCGCGACCGCGGTGCTCGTGTTCCGCTCGCACGCGCAGCTCGAAGCGCTGTGCGCGGACGTGCACGCGCTGCGCCGTCAGTGCGGCGGCGCGCTGAAGATCGCGGTCGTCGAGCGGGGCGAGGTGCTGCGCCAGCAGTTCGAGATGCTCGTGCTGAGCGTCGGCGCGAACCGGGTCGTCGCGCGCGACCTGCCCGTCTCGCGGATGCAGGCCGCCGTGCACGCGCTGCACGGCCAGCTCTACGCGCGGCCCGTCGCGGCCGACTACCGCGCGGCGCTCGCGGCCGCGCTCGGCGATTCGGTGCTCGGTTATCTGCCGGTCGGCGCGTTCTGCCAGCGGATTCGCGCGGTGCTCGATCGCGGCGCGGTGCTCGCGCTGCCGCATACGCTCGCGAAGCTCACGCTGTTGCCGGGCGTATCGCACGTCGACGCGCTGCGGCACTGCCGGCCGCGCCGCGCGGGCGACGTCGTGACGGCCGATGCCGGGCACCTGTTCGTGTTCCTGTTCGCCTGCGAGCCGGTCGACGCCGAGGACGCGCTCGCGCGGATCTTCGAGGTGCCGGTCGATACGCTGTCCGACCGCGTCGTGTGCCTCGGGCAGGGCAGCATCGACACCGAGCTCGACGCGCTGAAGGCCGAGAACCGGCGCGCGCCGATCGCCGATTACAGCGACCTGTTCGCGGCGACGCGGCCGGCGGGCGCCGCCCGCGCAGCAGCCGCGCCCGTCGAGCCCGGCGCGGCATTGCCCGATGCGGGCGAGGTGAGCGACGCGATCGACGCGATCGATACCGTCGTCGCGCTCGACGCGATCGGTGTGCCGCAGGCGTCCGTGCCCATCGCCGTCGACGCGTCGCCGCCGGAGCCCGTCATTTCCGCCGCGCGTGCGCGCGGCGCCGTCCGCAGCGCGATGCCGTTGCGCAAGCAGGAGGACGCATGATCGCCGAACTCGTCATCGGCTTCATCGTCGGTATCGTGATTGCGGTACCGGTGTGGATCCTCGCGCAACACCTCGGCATTGGCCGCGGCTTCCATGCGCCGCGCGGCATCGACCGGCGCGACGCGGTACCGTGCGAGCTCGTGCCGGTCGCGCTGCGCGGCCGCCTGCTGCCGGGCGTCGGCGCCGACGAAGCCGACACTCGCAACAGCAAGGCGGCACGATGAAGACGATCGCCCTCACGTCGACGACGGGCGGCGCGGGCCGCACGACGCTCGCCGCCGCGCTCGCGGTGCTGCTCGCGCGCCGCGGCCGGCCGGTCGTCGCCGTCGAATTCGATGCACAGAACCTGATGGGCGCGACGCTCGGCCTCGATACGCTGGCCGAGCACGGTCTGGCGCATAGCCTGCTGGGCAGCGCCGAACCGTGGCACGCGCATACGTGGCGCAACGCCGACGGCGTGCTGTTCGTGCCGTACGGGCAAGTCGATGCCGCCGGCGCCGCCGCGTGCGATGCGCGGCTCGTGGCCGATCCGGCGTGGCTGTCGCGCGCGCTCGACGAGATCGCGCTGCCGGCCGATGGCGTCGTGCTGGTCGACACCGCCCGCTATCCGTCACCGCAGGCCGGGCAGGCGATCCATTGCGCGGATCTGACGCTCGTCGTCGTGCCGCCGGAGCCGGTCGCCTGCGCGACGACGGCCGCGCGGCTCGGCGCGCTGCGGGCCGGCGGCGGCGAACTGCAGATCGTCGTGAACCGGCTGAATCCGGCGCGTGACATGCAGCGCGACGCGCTGGCGATGCTGCGCGCGGTCGCGGGGCCGGCATCGATGCTCGAACAGCGCATCCACGTCGATGCGGCCGTGCCAGAAGCGCTCGCACGCGGCAGCTGGATCTTCGACGACGCGCCGTATTCGCAGGCGTCGCACGACCTGAACGGCGTCGCGAACTGGGTCGATACGTGGCTGACGGCAGCCGTTGCCGGCCGTACCGGAGCGGCGCGATGAAGGCCGCGCTCGGGGCGCGACTGCGCGCGTTCGGCCGTCGCGTGGCCGACTGGTGCGCGCGCGGCATCGGGCTGCCGGCGCAACGCACGCGGGTGGACTGGCTCGTGCGGCTGTTCTTCCACGCACCGCCGCCCGGCCGGCCCGATCATGTACGCCTTTGGGTGCGCGTCTCGTTCCTGCGGCTCGCGCACGACTGGGGCGTGCTGCAGCCGCTCAGCGTGCGCGAATGGCTGTGGCGCGCGATCGTGCGCGCGCCGCACCCGGCCGACGGCCGGCCCGCGCGCGATCCGCTCGCGTGGTTCGACAAATTCGTGGTGCCCGTCTACGTGGCCGGGCGTGCGGTCGGCCGGCGCATCAACGCGATGCTCGAGCGCCTGCCGTGGACGCGCTGGGGCGGCTGGCTCGATGCGCGCGCGAACGGCGTCGGCCGGCGCCGCTGGCTCGCGCCGCTGCTGCTCGTGGCCGGCGCGGTGCTGTGGGCCGCGGCCGGGATGTCGCCGCTGATGCCCGGCGCGCAGTTCGCGTTCTTCGCGATCGTCGCGGTGCTCGCGCTCGCGTTGCGCCGCCTGCCGGGCCATCTGCCGACCCTCGCGCTCGCGTCGCTCGCATTGCTCGCGACGGTGCGTTACGTGTGGTGGCGCACGACTCAGACGCTCGACTTCCGCAGCCCGGTCGAAGCCGTCGCCGGCTACCTGCTGTACGGCGCCGAAGCCTATACGTGGATGATCCTGCTGCTCGGCTTCGTGCAGACCGCGTGGCCGCTCGACCGGCCCATCGTGCCGCTGCCCGGCGATCCGGACACCTGGCCGACCGTCGACGTCTATATCCCGACCTACAACGAGCCGCTGTCGGTCGTGAAGCCGACCGTGTTCGCCGCGCAGAGCATCGACTGGCCGAGCGCGAAGCTGCGCGTGTACCTGCTCGACGACGGCCGGCGCCCGGAGTTCGCGGCATTCGCGGCCGAGGCCGGCATCGACTACCTGACGCGCGACGACAACCGCCACGCGAAGGCCGGCAACATCAACCGCGCGTTGCCGAAGACGCACGGCGAGTACATCGCGATCTTCGACTGCGATCACGTGCCGACGCGCTCGTTCCTGCAGACGACGATGGGCGTGTTCCTGCGCGACCCGAAGTGCGCGCTGGTGCAGACGCCGCACCATTTCTTCTCGCCCGATCCGTTCGAGCGCAACCTCGGCACGTTCCGCGAGATCCCGAACGAGGGCAACCTGTTCTACGGCCTCGTGCAGTCGGGCAACGACCTGTGGAACGCGACGTTCTTCTGCGGCTCGTGCGCGGTGCTCAAGCGCAGTGCGCTGGAGGAGGTCGGCGGCGTCGCGGTCGAGACCGTGACCGAGGACGCGCACACGGCGCTCAAGCTGCATCGGCGCGGCTATACGTCGGCGTACCTGCCGACCGTGCAGGCCGCCGGCCTCGCGACCGAAAGCCTCGCGGGCCACGTGAAGCAGCGCACGCGCTGGGCGCGCGGGATGGCGCAGATCTTCCGCATCGACAACCCGTTCCTCGGGCGCGGGCTCGGCCTGATCCAGCGGATCTGCTACGGCAACGCGATGCTGCATTTCTTCTACGGGATTCCGCGGCTGATCTTCCTGACGATCCCGCTCGCATACCTGTTCTTCCACCTGTACTTCATCAACGCGTCATCGCTCGCGCTCGCGAGCTACGTGATCCCGTATCTGGTGCTCGCGAACGTCGCGAACTCGCGGATGCAGGGGCGCTACCGGCATTCGTTCTGGGCCGAGGTCTACGAATCGGTGCTCGCGTGGTACATCGCGCTGCCGACCACCGTCGCGTTCTTCAGCCCGAAGCACGGCAAGTTCAACGTGACCGACAAGGGCGGCAAGATCGACGAAGGCTACGTCGACTGGTCGACGTCGAAGCCGTATCTGGTGCTGTTCGCGCTGAACGTGCTCGCGATCGTCGCCGGCCTGTGGCGGCTCGTGGCCGACCAGGGCGACGAGGCGTCGACCATCCTGATCACGCTCGGCTGGACCGTGTACAACCTCGCGATGCTCGGCGCGGCGCTGGCGGTTGCGCGCGAGACCAAGCAGGTGCGCGTCACGCACCGGATCGCGATGCGCGTGCCGGCGATGCTGCTGCTCGCCGACGGCTCGACCGCCGCATGCTTCACGAGCGACTACTCGACCGGCGGCCTCGGGCTCGAAGCGGTGCCGGGGCTGCCGCTCGCCGTAGGCGACACGCTGACGGTGTGCGTGACGCGCGGTGACCGGGCGTTCCCGTTCCCGGTGCGCGTGACGCGGGTGACGCCGACTCATGTCGGCGTCAGCTTCGAGGCATTGACGCTCGAACAGGAACGTCAGCTCGTGCAATGCACGTTCGGCCGCGCGGACGCGTGGCTCGACTGGCACGAAGGCGCGCGGCCCGACACGCCGCTTGGCGGGCTCAAGGAAGTGTTGCGGATCGGGCTGGACGGCTATGTACGAATGTGGAAGGGTGCGGCGCGCGGCGTGCAGGCGATGCTCGCGCCGAAACTCGATCGCGCGCGCGACTGACGCGGCGCGCATCATGGAGTGGGTTAGATGACGTTCTGGAATCTGTATTTCATCCTGAAGTTCGCGCTGTTCGCGACCGGGCGCCTGCAGCCGTTCTGGCTCGCGAACCTCGCGTTCGCGGTGGCGCTCGTGGCGAGTGCGCCGATCCGGTCGCGCGCATGGCGCATCGTCCGGCAGGTCGTGGCGATCGCGATCGCGGTGCCGTTGCTCGCGCGCGAGCTGCATGCGCCGTCGCTCGCCCGTCTCGCGGAGGCCGCGCGCGAAGTCAGCACGTTCCGCCTCGACTACTGGATGGAGCTGCTGCCGCGCCTGCTGCCGCCCGTGCTGGCGCTGACGATCGTCGGCGTGCTGATCGTCTATTTCATCGTCAATCGCTGGCTGCGCGTCGCAACGTTCGTGGTGGCCGTGCTGGTGGTGATGCCGCTGTGGCAGGCCGGCAGCGGGCTGATGGCGCGCGTCGTCGCGCCGGCCCAGCCGCAGGCGAACGTGGCGGGCGCCACGCGCGTCGACCAGCCCGAGGATCACAACGCGGCGCTCGCGACGTTCCGCGCGCAGGAGTCGCAGCGGCAGGTCGCGTTCGGCCATCTCGGCAGCGATCCGGCCGCGCAGTTCGACGTCATCGTGCTGCACATCTGCTCGCTGTCGTGGGACGACCTCGATGCGGCGAAGGTGCGCAATCACCCGATGCTGAGCCACTTCGACTACCTGTTCACGAACTTCAGCACGGCCGCGAGCTACAGCGGGCCGGCCGCGATCCGCGTGCTGCGCGCGAGCTGCGGGCAGGAGGCGCATGCGGACCTGTACAAGAGCGCACCGCAGCAGTGCCACTTGTTCTCGCAACTGGCGGGCGCCGGCTACACGGTGCAGTCGCTTCTGAACCACGACGGCCATTTCGACAATTTCCTGCAGGTGATCCACGACAACATCGGCGTGGCCGATGCGCCGATGATCTCGAACGCGGCCGCGCCGGTCGCGATGCACGCGTTCGACGGCTCGGCGATCAAGGACGACTATGCGACGCTCGCGAACTGGTACGCGCAGCGCGCGTCGGTGCCGGGGCCGGTCGCGCTGTACTACAACACGATCAGCCTGCACGACGGCAACCGCGTCGTCGGCAGCGCGCTGACGAGCATCGACTCGTATCCGCAGCGCGCGACGAAAATGATGACCGACTTCGACCGTCTCGCCGATCTGATCGCGCAATCGGGCCGCCGCGCCGTGATCGTGTTCGTGCCCGAGCACGGCGCCGCGTTGCGCGGCGACAAGAACCAGATCGCGGGGCTGCGCGAGATTCCGACGCCGCGCATCGTGCACGGGCCGGTCGGCGTGCGGCTCGTCGGCTTCGCCGGCAACCACGGCGCGACGACCGTGATCGAGCAGCCGACCAGTTTCCTCGCGCTCGCGCAGTTGCTGTCGAATCTCGTGTCGAACAGCCCGTTCAAGCCGGGTGCGACGCTCGCGCAATACGCGGCCGATTTGCCGCGCACGCGGATGATCGGCGAGAACGAGGGCACGGTGACGATGCAGACGGCCGCGGGTTACGCGGTGAAAACGCCGGACGGTGTATGGATCGACGAACAGTGACGATAGCTGGCGAAGGCGACGACGATCGCCTGTCGCAACCGAACGACGTGATCGGCCTCGCGCGGCATCTGCCTGCGCTCGACCCCGAGCGCTACGTCGACGAACAGGCGCGCCGCGCGTTCGACGCGTCGCTTGATCGCTGGCCGACGCTCGCGAAGCTGATGGGATTGAAGGCCTGAAGGAACGGCGGCCGGGCAGGGGATGCCGGATTTTAATCAGGCGCGGTTGACATGAAACTAGACCGGTCTATATCATTTGGCGCAGCCCCGTCGGGCATAGGCTTCTGGCGATTCCGGCTATTCCGTCGGATAGTCCCCGCGAGCGGTGCATCGGTTTTATTTGGAAAACCACCGCCGTACTGAAGGGCGCATACCTTCGTCAACCTGAAAGCCAGGGACGGCAACGAGTTTGCGTGCACGATCGAGGGCAGACAATCTGCTGTCTTTCGGCATGACGAACCTGCCGGTTTGCAACCGGAAGGGGCAGCCGCGACCAAGGCGGGCCCGTTCTCTCGAACCTGAAGGTCGGGCTGCCTGTCCGTTGACCGGCGCCATCGCTCGGGGTCCAGCGGCGCGGCTGCCGGCGGCGGACACCGCATTGATTCATTGGGCGTTTGTCTTGTGTCGGGGGGCTGCCATGTCGTATCACATTCGGATCGCGTTTCGAACGGTAGGGGTGTGCACGGCCGTGGTCGCCGCGCTGTCAGGGTGCGCAGGGATGCTGACCGCATCGTCCGGTCCGCAGCCGGAACGCGTGGCGGCGCAGAAGGAAGAAGGCGCCCGCTATACCCAGACGCTGACGTCGTTCATCGCGCTGGTGTCGAACGCCCAGGCCTCCACGCCTGACAGTCGCGCCAGAATACTCGACGCTTACCAGCGCGTCCTGTATCAGTACTCGGTGGCTGCCGTGAGCTGGGTGCGGCTCGTCCATCCGGCGCTGCAGCCCTTGCCGGCGTCCCTGCAGCCGCTTCCCGCGCCGACGGGCACGCCCACGACGGCCGAGATCGATCGCGGCTATGAACACGCGATCGAGATGCGGGTGGCGATGTGGGATATCGGCGAGGCGGCGATCTGGGGGAAGACCTCGAAGATGTCGATCCCCCGCTACCGCGGCACCGCGCCTGCCGTGCCGATGCCGCCGCCGCTGCCGCCATTCCAGGACGCGCGGGATTCCCGGTATGCGAGGCTGGTTGCGCTGACGAAGCAGGCGGACGACGCGCAGCGTACGTCGATCGAGCAACAGCGGCAGGTCGAGGCCAAGGAGTTGGCCAAGGCGCTTGCCATGGCGAGGGCCGTGCCGTACTCGCCGCCGCAAGCGCAGGGCCAGCCTCAGCAGGAACAGCGCTGGTGTACGCAGTCGGGTGGCGGAGTCGTGGGCCGCGTGCCGTGCTGAGCTTGCATCGCCGGGCGGCCTCGGTCGCCCGTTGCGCGTTGCGTTAAGCCTTGCGTGCCGGCTGGCGCGTCCATTCGTTTTCTTCGCCCGGCACCTTGCCGAACGTCTGATCGGCCCATGCGGCACGCGCCGCGTCGATCTTCGCGCGCTCGCTCGATACGAAATTCCATTCGATGAACCGCTCGCCCGGCAGGTGCGCGCCGCCGAGCAGCATCACGCGGGCGCCGTGCGCGCTCGCCAGCGCGACGCTCGCGCCCGGTTCGAGCACGGCCATCGTCGCGGGGGCGAGCGACGTGCCGTCGACGCTGAGGTCGCCGTCGACGAGATACACACCGCGTTCCTCATGTTCAGCATCGAGCGCCAACGTGCCGCCTGCCGCGAATTCCGCAACCGCATAGAGCGTCGGCGAGAACACGGCGACCGGCGACACGAGCCCGAACGCGGTGCCCGCGATCACGCGCACGGTCACGCCGTCGCGCGTGAACGACGGCAGCGTGTCGGCCGCATGGTGAACGAACGCCGGCGTCGTGTCTTCATGCTCGACCGGCAGCGCGACCCAGGTCTGGATGCCGTGCACCGGCTGCTCGCGCGGGCGATCCTCGTCGGGCGAGCGCTCCGAATGCACGATGCCGCGGCCGGCCGTCATCCAGTTCACGTCGCCCGGCACGATCTTCTGCCGGAAGCCGAGGCTGTCGTGATGCATCAGCGAGCCGTCGAACAGGTAGGTGACGGTCGCGAGCCCGATGTGCGGATGCGGCAGCACGTCGATGCCGCGGCCGGCCGGCAATACGGCCGGCCCCATCTCGTCGAAGAAGATGAACGGGCCGACGAGGCGCGCGGCGCGCGCGGGCAGCACGCGGCGCACGACGAGGTTGCCAATGTCGCTTTCGCGCGGCGTGAGCAGGGTCTTGATCGAGGCGGACATGAACGGAAATCTCGTGACGGTGGCGGTGGCGGGCGGTGGCGGGAAATGCTCAGGCGATTGCCGTGTCGATCGTGATCGGATGCGTGAGGATCTTGTGAACCGGGCACGCATTCGCGATCTGCAGCAGGCGTTCGCGCTGCTCGTCGGTCAGGTCGCCCTCGAGCGAGATGCGGCGCACGATCGTGCTGCCCGCGCTGCCCGATTCGTGCGCGAGCTTCACGTGCACTTCGTCGAGCGGCCAGCCTTTTCGTTGCGCATACATCTTCAGCGTGATCGCGGTGCATGCGCCGAGGCTCGACAGCAGCAGCGCGACGGGCGTCGGCGCCGCATCGCCGCCGCCGAGCGACGCGGGTTCGTCGGCGCGCCACTGGTGGACGCCATCGGTGAAGTGGACGAGGTAATCGACCGGGCCGATGCTCGCTTCGACGGTGAGTTCGCTCATTGCGGTTCCAGGTGGGAAAGGGGACGGGCTGGGCAGGCCAGACGTTAAGGTTCGAGCAGGCGCTGCAGCCGCAGCTCCTCGAAATCGAGCTCCGATTCTATGCGGTGCAGCACCGCGTCGTCGACCCGACCGTCGCGATGCAGGTCGAGCAACGCATCTCGCGACACGCCGACCAGCTCGAGCTCGACGCGCAGCATCCGCGCGCGCACGTCCGCGGGTTCCGCGCCGTCGCGATGTGCGTGCTCGTTGAACGCGACGCGGCTCCGGTATTCGGTCAGCAGCCGGTCGAGCGACGCGCGTTCGAGGCCCGCGCCGCGCTGCTCGCGCGCATCGAGCTCGGCGAGCGCCGCGCCGAACGTGTGCGCGCGCACCGCATGTTCGGACATCGTGCGGCGCGCGGCCGGGCGCAGTTTCAGCACGCGGATCAGCGGCGCGAGCGTGCCGCCCTGCACGACGAGCGTCGCGATGATCAGCAGGAACGTGCTGAACAGGATCAGGTCGCGGCCGGGGAAGTTGGCCGGGAGCGCGATCGCGGCCGCGAGGCTCACGACGCCGCGCATGCCCGACCAGCCGAGTACGACGGCTTCGCGCCACGACCACGCCGCGTGGCCCGCGCGCCGCGCGCGCAGGCGACCGGGTAGCCACATCGCGACGAACACCCATACGACGCGCGCGCCGATCGCGGCGGCCGTCGCCGGCAGCGCGACCCGCAGGCCGGCCATCAGCACCGCGCCTTCGTGGTTCACGCCGGCGAGGATCGCGTGCAGCGCGAGGCCGATCAGGATGAACACGAGCGCGTCGAGCACGAACACGATCGCTTCCCACGTCGCCTTCGCCTTGATCCGCATGTCGGCGCCGAACACGCGATGCTGGCGCACGCCGAGCACGAGGCCGCAGGTGACGACCGACAGCACGCCCGAGCCGTCGACGGCTTCCGCGATCCCGTAGCTGCCCCATGCCATCGCGAACGTCACGACGATGCCGAGCATCGGCTCGCGCAGGCGCTGCAGCACCCAGCACATCGCATGGCCGCACGCGAGGCCGACCGCGATGCCGATCAGCGTGAGCGAGAAGAACAGGCCGGTCGCGCTCGCGGCCGTGATCGTGGCGGCGAGCGCGGCCGATACGGCCATCTGGTACAGCAGCAGGCCCGACGCATCGTTGACGAGGCTTTCGCCTTCGAGCACCGCGACGAGCCGCGCGGGCAGCGGGTGGCGCTGCAGGATCGCCTTCGCGGCGACGGCGTCGGGCGGAGACACGATCGCGCCAAGCGTGAAGCACGCGGCCCACGGCAACGCGGGATTCGCCGCATGCACGGCGAGCGCGACCGCGACGGTCGTGAACGCCACGGCCCCGAGCGCGAGCGACGCGATCGACGCGAGCTCCTGCCGGAATTCCTTCCACGCGGTGTAGAACCCGCTCGACATCAGCAGCGGCGGCAGCACGGCCGCGAGCAGCAGCGCCGGGTCCATGTCGGGCACGCGCTTGCCGGCGACGGCGACCACGCAGCCGCCGAGCAGCAGCACGACGGCCGGCGGAATCGACACGCGCTCGGCGAGCCAGGTGAGGGCGCCCGCGCCGCAGATCAACAGCAACAGGTAATGGAACAGCTCGACGTTGGTCATGCGTGGCGGGCGGCGATGCGGCGGATCAAGAGGGCTTGCGGTCGTTCGCGGCGCCGCCCGGCAGCGCGCCGAACATGTGCTGGCTGCACTTCGCGTCGCGCCATGCGGTGTTCAGGCGATGGCCGGACAGCATTCGGCGCGCGACGGGCAGGATCTGTTCGCCGGCCAGCATGCCGAGCAGGCCGGTGAGCGCGATGATCGGCGGTGCGGGCGAGTTCACGCCGATCGCGCCGTAGATCACACCGGCGAGGATGCCGGCGAGCAGCGAGAGGACATACGGTTTCATGGTGGTGCGCCTCGTGATGGCCGAGCGGCGCCGGAACGGCGCCGTCAGAGTCTTGAAAGCGTAGCGGGTTTGCATGAAGAAAAAAAGGGCGGGCGGCCCCGAACGGGCATTCGTTCAGGAATCGGATCGATTCCATTCGCGCTGGGACGGCGTGCCGTCGCTTGCGCTCGCGATGGAGATGCTCGAGCAGCAGGTCGCGATCACGCCGGCGCCGCAGCGGGTGCGCGTGGTCGGCGGCTTCACCGGACATCAGTTCGTGGCGAAGCGGCTGCCGACGATCGGCGAACTCAATGCAGTCGCGCCCGATACGCCCGTGTTCATCCTGCACCTGCGCGATCGCGCGCAGTACGGCTGGCGACGGCGGCACGCGGCAACCCGCACGCCGCATGCAAAAGGGCAGCCCCGCGGGGCTGCCCTTCGTTTGTCCGGGCCGGCGGCGTGGCCGGCCCGTTCGCGGTGATGGCGATGCCGTTACAGGTTCGGCGACAGCGCGAGCGCGTTCGTCAGGTCGCCCATCGGCTGGGCGCCGTTCGCCTTCAGCGCGTCGTCGCGCTGCTGCAGGCCCGCGAGGCGCGGCAGCGAGAAGCGGCGCGTGATGAAGCGCAGGATCGAACCGGTGTCGTACTGCGTGTGATCGACGAAGCCCTTCTTCGCATACGGCGACACGATCAGCGCCGGAATGCGCGTGCCCGGGCCCCAGCGATCGGCGTTCGGCGGCGTCGCATGATCCCAGAAGCCGCCGTTTTCGTCGTACGTGACGACCACGACCATGTTCTTCCACTGCGGGCTCGCCTGCAGGTGCGCGATCACGTCGGCGATGTGCTGGTCGCCGGACGTGACGTCCGTGTACCCCGGGTGCTCGTTGAGGTTGCCTTGCGGCTTGTAGAACGTGACTTGCGGCAGCGTGCCCGCGTCGATCGCCTTGATGAACTCGGCGCCGTTCGCGCCGCCGTCGAGCAGGTGCTGCGCGCGGCTCGCGGTGCCCGGCGCCTGGTTCGCGAAGTAGTTGAACGGCTGGTGGTGCGGCTGGAAGTTCGGCGTCGACAGGTCGGCGCCGTAGATCACGTTCGACGTGCCGTTCTGGCTCGCTTGCAGCGCCTGGCCCCACGCGCCGGAATACCACGCCCACGAGACGCCCGCGTTGGTCATCAGGTCGCCGATGTTGGTCGCCGTCTGCGGCGGCATCGTCGACGGATTGGCGGGGTCGGCGAGCAGCGGATCGCCGCCCGCGGCCGCCTTGTTGCCGCTCGGCTGATACGCCGGCTGCATCGTGTTGATGCCGTAGAAGTCGGGCGTGAGCGCGCCGTCGTTGACGAACTTCGGCGGGCCGCTCAGCGCGGAGGCCGGCGAATTCGTCGCGACCTTCAGCGATTTGCCGTCGGCGTTCAGCACGGCGATCTTGCCGGCCGCCGGGCTCTTGTCGGCATTCGGGTAGTACGGCGCGCACGCGCAGATCAGGTACTGGTGGTTCAGGAACGAACCGCCGAACGCGCCCATGAAGAAGTTGTCGGCGAGCACGTACTGCTGCGCGATCTTCCACAGCGGCAGCTTCGACGGATCGGCCGTGTAGTGGCCCATCGTCAGGCCGCCCGCGTCGGTCCAGGCGGCGTACATGTCGTTCTTGCCGCCGTTGATCTGCATCTGGTCCTGATAGAAGCGGTGCACGATGTCGCGCGTCGCGATGCTCATCGACTGGTTGAAGCCTTTCGGATCGTCGATCGCGAACGGCGCGTTCGGCAGGTTCGCCGTCATCGCCTCGGTCACCGCCGGCGTGATGCCGGTCGCGGTGAGGCCGCCCCAGATCTTCGGCAGCGTCGCCATCGTCGAGCCGTCGCGATCCTTCTGCACCGAATTCGCGGCCGTCGCGTTCTGCAGACCGTTCGCGCCCGGGAAGTTGCCGTACAGGTTGTCGAAGCTGCGGTTTTCCGCGTAGATCACGACGACGTTCTTGACGGCCGACAGGCCCTGTTGCGTGACGTCGTCGCCGCCGCAGGCGGTCAGGCTGAGCGCGGCCGCGAGGGCGATCGGCGTGTAGCGAATCCAGGCGTGCTTCTTCATGCGATGTTCTCTCTCATTCGTCGTTGGTCGCGTGTGGGAACCGGGTGGCGGGAGGGCCGGCGCGCGAACCTCGCGGTACCGCCCGGCTGCGCGCATTATCTGGAACCGATTTGACAGCCGGGTGTAGGGACGCTTTCAATTGACTGTCGGTTGAACGTCATCCAACGGTCACGGAACTGACATAAGCTCCGGCCGATTGCCCACCGCTACCAGAACAACGATGCACACCCTTCTGAAATCCTTTGCGTCCGCGCGATCGCTGATCCCGGCCGCGGCGACGCTCGCGATGGTCGGCGCGCTCGCGGCGCTGGCCGGTTGCGATGCTCAGCCCGGCGCGAGTGCGTCGGCCGCGTCCGTCGTACCGGCGGCGCAGGCCGCTCCGGCCGCCCCGGCGGTCGCGCCGGCCAGCCAGCCGCAGACGCGTGCGCAGGTGTTCGAGGGCGTGAAGCAGATGACGGCACTCGGCAAGCAGCTGTTCTTCGATCCGTCGCTGTCCGGGTCCGGCAAGCTCGCTTGTGCGTCATGCCATAGCGCCGAGCATGCGTTCGGGCCGCCGAACGCGCTGTCGGTGCAGCTAGGCGGCGACGACATGCACCGTACCGGCTTTCGCGCGGTGCCGTCGCTGAAGTACCTGCGCGGCATCCCGCCGTTCAGCGAGCACTTCCACGATTCGCCGGACGAAGGGGACGAAAGCATCGACGCGGGCCCGACCGGCGGGCTGACCTGGGATGGTCGCGTCGATACGCGCGATGCGCAGGCGCGCATTCCGCTCACGTCGCCGTTCGAGATGAGCAGTTCGCCCGCGCGGGTCGCGAAGGCGGTTCGCGCCGCGCCGTACGCCGACGCGTTCCGCAAGGCGTTCGGCGACCAGGTGCTCGGCGACGACCGGGCGACGTTCGATGCGGTGCTGCGCGCGCTCGACGCATTCCAGCAGCAGCCGGCGCTGTTCGATCCGTACACGAGCAAATACGACGCGTATCTGGCCGGTCACGCGCGGCTCACGCCCGCGGAGTTGCATGGGCTGCAGCTGTTCAACGACGAGAAGAAGGGCAACTGCGCGAGCTGCCACATCAGCCAGCGCACGCTCGAAGGCGGCCCGCCGCAGTTCAGCGATTTCGGGCTGATCGCGATCGCGGTGCCGCGCAACCGCGCGCTGCCCGTCAATCGCGATCCGCGCTTTTACGATCTCGGCGCCTGCGGCCCGGAACGCACCGATTTGAAGGGGCGCGACGAATTCTGCGGGCTGTTCCGCACGCCGTCGCTGCGCAACGTAGCGCTGCGCAAGACGTTCTTCCACAACGGCGTGTATCACTCGCTCGAGGACGTGATGCGCTTCTACGTCGAACGCGACATCCATCCGGAGAAGTTCTACCCGGTCGTGCACGGCAAGGTGCAGATCTACGACGATCTGCCGAAGCGCTACTGGCCGAACATCAACCGCGAAGCGCCGTTCGATCGCAAGCGCGGCGACCAGCCGGCGCTGAACGCGGCCGAGATCAAGGACGTGATCGCGTTCCTCGGCACGCTGACTGACGGATATCAGCAAACGGCCGCGTTAGCCAAGCCCTAGGGCCTGTTCCCCCGTTTGGAAAAATGCATTCGTGGGGGCCAGCGCGATCCCGTTATTAGCGGGAACAGGCCCTCGAGGCGTTCATTACAGCACGCATGCTATGCTCGCTCGCTGACGGGCGTGGCGCATGCCGGAGGGCCGGCCCCCGGTTCGCCGGCACGCGCCACGCCGTTCGATCGAACATCCAAGGAGAAAAACATGTCGATGCGTGCATCCCTTTCCGTCGTCACGCGTGTGCTGGCCGGCGCCGCGTGCGCAGCCGCGATGCTGCCCGCCCATGCGCAGAACAACCTGAACTTCCTGAACGACACGCCGATCAGCTATTTCAGCAAGACCGACCGCGCGTCGCTCTCCAGGGCGGTCGTGCAGGCGCGCGACGAAGGCAAGGACGGCGAAACCACGACGTGGCAGAGCAACGGCCGCGGCACGCAGATCGACGCGAAGCTCACGCCGAGCACGACCGAGACGGACGGCAAGACCTGCCGCGAAATCGCGACCGAAATCACCGCGAAGGGCCAGACGATGACGCTCAAGCCCGTCTACTGCAAGACGGCCGCGGGCAAGTGGCAGCTGCAGAAGCGCTGAGCACGCGCATGATGAAGCGGGGCGGCGCGCCGCGCACGGTGTCGTGTGGCGTCGTGATCCTCGATACGGCCGGCCGCGTGTTCCTCGCGCACGCGACGGACACCACGCACTGGGATATCCCGAAGGGGCAGGGCGAACCCGGCGAGACGCCGGCCGACGCCGCGCTGCGCGAGCTGCTCGAGGAAACCGGCATCGAGTTCGTGCCGGCGCGCTTGCTCGATCTCGGCCGCTTCGCGTACCGGCACGACAAGGACCTGCACCTGTTCGCGGTGCAGGTGGCCGAAGGCGAGATCGATCCCGCGCGGTGTACGTGTACGTCACTGTTTCCGAGCCGTCGCGACGGCTCGATGATTCCCGAGATGGATGCGTACCGCTGGACCGTGCCGGGCGACGTCGACACCTATGCGAGCCGCAGTCTCGCGCGGCTGTTTCGTACGAAGTTGTCGCTGGTGGAACTGCATCGACGATTGACGGGCGCGTGAATGAGCGCTGCAGCGTCCGCTGCCGCCATTCATTCTTCGGCGTACGCCGATAAAAAAACCGGCCCTCGAGCCGGTTTTTTCATGAGCAGGCAGCGGGGCGGCTTGCGAAGCCGCACGCCGCCGCGCGCAGCAGGCCGTCAGGCCGGCTTGCCCCAGCTGTCGCGCAGCCCGACGATCCGGTTGAACACCGGCTTGCCCGGCTTCGAATCGACACGGTCTGCAACAAAGTAGCCGTGACGCTCGAACTGCAGGCGCGTTTCCGGCGCGACGTCGCCGTTGCCCGGCTCGAGGTACGCCTGCACGATCTTCTTCGAATCGGGGTTCAGCGCCTCGAGGAAGTTCGCGCCGCCCGCGTCCGGGTGCGGCTCCTTGAACAGGCGGTCGTAGATCCGCACTTCGGCCGGCTGCGCGTGCTTCGCGCTGACCCAGTGGATGTTGCCCTTGACCTTGTACGTGTTCGCGCCTTCGGTGCCCGACTTGCTGTCCGGGAAGTAGTTGCAGTGCAAGGCCGTCACGTTGCCGTCGGCGTCCTTGTCGAAGCCCGTGCACTCGATCACGTAGCCGTAGCGCAGGCGCACCTTGTTGCCCGGGAACAGCCGGAAATAACCCTTCGGCGGATTCTCGACGAAGTCCTCGCGCTCGATCCACAGCTCGCGCGAGATCGGGAACGTGCGCACGCCGCGGTCCGGATGGTGCGGATGCACGGGCGCCGTGCAGGCTTCCTCGAGGTCTTCCGGATAGTTGTCGATCACGAGCTTCAGCGGATCGAGCACCGCGACCGTACGCGCGGCCTTGTCGTCGAGGTCGTCGCGCAGCGCGCCTTCGAAGATGCTCATGTCGATCCATGAATCGATCTTCGTCACGCCGATCCGCTCGCAGAACAGATGAATGCTTTCCGGCGTGAAGCCGCGGCGACGCACGCCGACGATCGTCGGCATCCGCGGGTCGTCCCAGCCGTCGACGTGGCCTTCGGTGACGAGCTGCAGCAGCTTGCGCTTGCTGGTGATCGCGTACGTGAGGTTCAGCCGCGAGAATTCGATCTGTTGCGGCAGCGGGCGCGTGAACACGCCGGCTTCCGCGAGTTCGTTCAGCACCCAGTCGTACAGCGGGCGGTGATCCTCGAATTCGAGCGTGCACAGCGAATGCGTGATGCCTTCGAGCGCGTCCGAGATGCAGTGCGTGTAGTCGTACATCGGATACACGCACCATGCGTCGCCGGTGCGGTAATGGTGCGCGTAGCGGATCCGGTAGATCACCGGGTCGCGCATGTTCATGTTCGGCGACGCCATGTCGATCTTCGCGCGCAGCACGTGCTCGCCTTCCTTGAACTCGCCGGCCTTCATGCGGCGGAACAGGTCGAGGTTTTCTTCCGGCGTGCGATCGCGGAACGGCGACGGCTTGCCGCCTTCGGTCAGCGAGCCGCGGTTCGCGCGCATTTCGTCGGCGCTCTGGCTGTCGACGTACGCCTTGCCGCGCTGGATCAGCAGCTCGGCGAATTCGTACAGCTTGTCGTAGTAGTCGCTCGCGAAATACTGGTGATCGACCGCGTCCTTGCGCCAGTCGAAGCCGAGCCAGCGCACCGCGTCGACGATCGAGTCGACGTATTCGACGCTTTCCTTTTCCGGGTTCGTGTCGTCGAAGCGCAGGTGGCACACGCCGCCGTAGTCGCGCGCGACGCTGAAGTTCAGGCAGATGCTCTTCGCGTGACCGATGTGCAGATAGCCGTTCGGCTCGGGCGGGAAGCGCGTTTCGACGCGGCCGCCCCATTTGCCGGTGCGGTTGTCGTCGTCGATGATGTTGCGGATGAAATTGGAAGCCGCGGGGGCGTCGTTGCGTTCGGTGCTCATGCGGTTGGCGTCAGGGTTGTGTCGGCGCGTCGCGCCGGTTTAATCCTGTAATTCTACCTGACCGGGGTCCGTCCCGCGCGGCCTGCCGGTCGGTCGCCGTCCGTGCGCGATGCGTACCGCAATATATCGAGTGTGTGTCGGCTGTAACACGACGTAAATCGGATTGCCGGCGCCGTTCGACTTTTCCTATGATGGCTCCACCGATTCAATGCCGCCGTTTGCGATTTTCGCGTGGCGGGAGGAAGCCAATAATCATGATGAAGAAGACCACTTTTCTCGTTCGTACCGCAGTGATCGTCGCGGCCCTGTCGCAACTCGGCGCATGCGCGATGACGCATACGCAGCGTAATGCCGGTATCGGCGCGGCCGCGGGCGGCGCGCTCGGCTACCTGATCACGGGCGGCCCGATCGGCACGGTGGCCGGCGCGGCGGCAGGCGGCCTGGTCGGCGCCGGCGTACGCTGATTCACGTCGGCGGGCGTCCGCGGTGCGGGCGCATCCGACCGCCGCTTCGGTCGTGACGCGCGCCTGAGCGCGTCACGACCCGCTCGAAGGTCACGCACATCCCCCGGATTTTGACAGGCACCATCAGGGAGAGGCGGGTGTGCGACACTGCGTCGACGCTACAACACGACTCCATTCGTCGACGCCTGCGTTCATGAGCGATCCCCTCGTTTTCGTCCTGCCCGGCTATGCCAATTCGGGCCCGCTTCACTGGCAGAGCCGCTGGGAGCGCGCCGATGCGCGCTTCTCGCGGGTCGCGATGCCTGACTGGAACCGCGCCTTCCGCAACGGCTGGTGTCTCGCGCTCGACCGGGCGGTCGAAGCCGCGCGCGGGCCCGTGCTGATCGCCGGCCACAGCCTCGGCACGCTGACCACCGCATGGTGGGCGACCCGCTATGCACGCCCGGCCGCGCTCGCGAAAGTACGCGGCGCGCTGCTCGTCGCGTTGCCCGATCCCGCCGGGCCGGTGTTTCCGGCCGACGCGCATGGTTTTGCCCCGGTGCCGCGCGAGCGGCTGCCGTTTCCGACCTGCGTCGTCGCGAGCAGCGACGATTCGTACGGTTCGCTCGCGTTCGCACGCGGCTGCGCGAACGCATGGGGCAGCACGTTCCATGACCTCGGCCCGCGCGGCCACATCAACGCGGACAGCGGGCTCGGCGACTGGCCGCAAGCGCGCGGCTGGCTCGACGCGCTCGGGTGTTAGTCAGCCTGCTGGTCGTGCGCGGGTCGCGGCCGTGTGATCCCGTCGTTGCACACCACCGTTGCACGCCACGGGCGCCCGCACCCGCCGCGACGCCGTCACCCGAATCGCGTCAGATCGCCTGCTTCGCCTTCAACGCGGCAATCCGCACGTCGTCGTAGCCGAGCATGTCGCGCAGTACGTCTTCCGTCTGCGCGCCGAGCAGCGGCGGGGCCGTGCGCGCATCGGGCGGCGTCGCGCTCATCCGGATCGGATTGCGCACGAGCTTCACGTCCGCGCCGCACGGATGCGGCAGCGACACCTGCATCCCGCGTGCGACCACCTGCTCGTTGTCGAACACCTCGTCGAGATCGTTGATCGGCCCGCACGGCACGCCGGCCGCTTCGAGCGCGCCGATCCAGTCGGCCTTGCCGCGCGCCTTCACCATCTCCGCGAGGATCGGCACCAGCGTGTCGCGGTGACGCACGCGCGACGGGTTCGTCGCGAAGCGCTCGTCGTCGGCCAGTTCGGGCCGCCCGCCCGCCTCGACGAACTTGCGGAACTGCCCGTCGTTGCCGACCGCGACGATGATCCAGCCGTCGCGCGTCTGGAACGTCTGGTACGGCACGATGTTCGGATGCGCATTGCCCCAGCGCACCGGCGGCTTGCCGCTCGCGAGGAAGTTGGTGTTCATGTTCGCGAGCAGCGCGACCTGCACGTCGAGCAGCGCCATGTCGATGTACTGGCCTTCGCCCGTGCGGTCGCGATGCGCGAGCGCGGCGAGCACGGCGATCGTCGAATAGAGGCCGGTCGCGAGATCGGCGATCGCGACGCCGGCCTTCTGCGGGCCGCCGCCCGGCTCGCCGTCGCGCTCGCCGGTGATGCTCATGAAGCCGCCGATCCCCTGCACGATGAAGTCGTAGCCCGCGCGATGCGCGTACGGGCCGGTCTGGCCGAAGCCGGTGACCGAGCAGTAGACGAGATCGGGCTTCACCGCGCGCAGCGCTTCATAGTCGAGCCCGTATTTCTTCAACTGGCCGACCTTGTAGTTCTCGAGCACGACGTCGCTCTGCGCGGCGAGCTCGCGCACGATCTGCTGGCCTTCCGGCGTCGCGATATCGATCGTCACCGAGCGCTTGTTGCGGTTCGCCGCGAGGTAGTACGCGGCTTCGGCGGTATCCGCGCCGTCCGCGTCCTTCAGGTACGGCGGCCCCCAATGGCGCGTGTCGTCGCCGGCGCCCGGGCGCTCGACCTTGATCACGTCCGCGCCGAAATCGGCAAGGGTCTGCGCGCACCACGGGCCCGCGAGCACGCGGGTCAGGTCCAGCACGCGGATATGGCTCAGGGCACCCATCGTCGAATCGTCTCCTTTCATGGCGGGCCTGCGTTGTCGGGCAAGGCCGATTGGCATGTCGAGCATCTTAAGGCGAATCGGCCGCGCGGGTGGCCTGGAACCCGTTATCAGCGGGAACAGGCGCGGACCGGGTCGTCCGGATGGCCGAGCCGCCTTGCCGGCGCTTTGCCCGGAAGCGGGCCCCGATCCCGTATAATCGATCGTTTCCGAATCCATGCCGCCGCGCGCCCCGCCTGGGGTGGCGGCGTTTGAAGCCGTCTTTGCCAGACTGTCCCCGCACGCCATGAAAGCTGCCGAAATCCGCGAGAAATTCCTCAAATTCTTCGAATCGAAGGGCCACACGATCGTCCGCTCGTCGAGCCTCGTGCCCGGTAACGACCCCACGCTGATGTTCACGAACTCGGGCATGGTCCAGTTCAAGGACGTCTTCCTCGGCACGGATCCGCGCCCGTACTCGCGCGCCACGACGGCGCAGCGCAGCGTGCGCGCGGGCGGCAAGCACAACGACCTCGAGAACGTCGGCTACACGGCGCGCCACCACACGTTCTTCGAGATGCTCGGCAACTTCTCGTTCGGCGACTACTTCAAGCACGACGCGATCAAGTTCGCGTGGGAGCTGCTGACCACGGTCTACCAGCTGCCGAAGGACAAGCTGTGGGTGACCGTCTACCAGGAAGACGACGAAGCCTACGACATCTGGGCGAAGGAAGTCGGCGTGCCGACCGAGCGGATCATCCGGATCGGCGACAACAAGGGCGCGCGCTACGCGTCGGACAACTTCTGGACGATGGGCGACACCGGCCCGTGCGGCCCGTGTACCGAAATCTTCTACGACCACGGCCCGGACGTGTGGGGCGGCCCGCCGGGGTCGCCTGAAGAAGACGGCGACCGCTACATCGAGATCTGGAACCTCGTGTTCATGCAGTTCAACCGCGACGCGCAGGGCAACATGACGCGCCTGCCGAAGCAGTCGGTCGACACCGGCATGGGCCTCGAGCGTCTCGCCGCGGTGCTGCAGCACGTGCACAGCAACTACGAGATCGACCTGTTCCAGAACCTGATCAAGGCCGCCGCGCGCGTGACCGAGATCAGCGACCTCACGAACAACTCGCTGAAGGTGATCGCCGATCACATCCGCGCGTGCTCGTTCCTGATCGTCGACGGCGTGATCCCGGGCAACGAAGGCCGCGGCTACGTGCTGCGCCGGATCGTGCGCCGCGCGATCCGCCACGGCTACAAGCTCGGCCGCAAGGGCGCGTTCTTCCACAAGCTGGTGGCCGACCTCGTCGCCGAGATGGGCACCGCCTATCCGGAGCTGAAGGAAGCCGAGCAGCGCGTGACCGACGTGCTGCGCCAGGAAGAAGAGCGCTTCTTCGAGACGATCGAGCACGGCATGTCGATCCTCGAAGCCGCGCTGGCGGATGTCGAAGCGAAGGGCGGCAAGGTGCTCGACGGCGAACTCGCGTTCAAGCTGCACGACACGTACGGCTTCCCGCTGGACCTGACGGCCGACGTGTGCCGCGAGCGCGGGATGACGGTCGACGAGCCGGCATTCGACGACGCGATGGCGCGCCAGCGCGAGCAGGCGCGCGCGGCCGGCAAGTTCAAGGCGACGCAGGGCCTCGAATACTCGGGCGCGAAAACCACCTTCCACGGTTACGAGGAAATCGCGTTCGACGACGCGAAGGTCGTCGCGCTGTACGTCGACGGCTCGGCCGTCAACGAGGTGAAGGCCGGCCAGGACGCGGTCGTCGTGCTCGACCACACGCCGTTCTACGCGGAATCGGGCGGCCAGGTCGGCGACCAGGGCGTGCTCGCGAACGCCGCGACGCGCTTCGCGGTGGCCGACACGCTGAAGGTGCAGGCCGACGTGATCGGCCATCACGGCACGCTGGAGCAGGGCACGCTGAAGGTCGGCGACGTGCTGCGCGCGGAAATCGACGCGCAGCGCCGCGCCCGCACGCAGCGCAACCACTCGGCCACCCACCTGATGCACAAGGCGCTGCGCGAAGTGCTCGGCGCGCACGTGCAGCAGAAGGGTTCGCTCGTCGACGCGGACAAGACCCGTTTCGACTTCGCGCACAACGCACCGATGACCGACGACGAAATCCGTCGCGTCGAGCAGATCGTCAACGACGAAATCCTCGCCAACGCGCCGGGCATCGTGCGCGTGATGCCGTACGACGAAGCGGTGAAGGGCGGCGCGATGGCGCTGTTCGGCGAGAAGTACGGCGATGAAGTGCGCGTGCTCGATCTCGGCTTCTCGCGCGAACTGTGCGGCGGCACGCACGTGCACCGCACCGGCGACATCGGCCTGTTCAAGATCGTCGTCGAAGGCGGCGTCGCGGCCGGCATCCGCCGCGTCGAGGCGATCACCGGCGACAACGCGGTGCGCTACGTGCAGGAACTCGACGCACGCGTGAACGAAGCGGCAGCGGCGCTGAAGGCGCAGCCGTCGGAACTCACGCAGCGCATCGCGCAGGTGCAGGAGCAGGTGAAGTCGCTCGAGAAGGAACTGGGCGCGCTGAAGTCGAAGCTCGCATCGAGCCAGGGCGACGAGCTCGCGCAGCAGGCGGTCGAAATCGGCGGCGTGTACGTGCTGGCCGCGACGCTCGACGGCGCCGATGCGAAGACGCTGCGCGAAACGGTCGACAAGCTGAAGGACAAGCTGAAGAGCGCGGCGATCGTGCTGGCGGCCGTCGAAGGCGGCAAGGTCAGCCTGATCGCGGGCGTCACGCCGGACGCGAGCAAGAAGGTCAAGGCCGGCGAGCTCGTGAACTTCGTCGCACAGCAGGTCGGCGGCAAGGGTGGCGGCCGTCCGGACATGGCGCAGGCAGGCGGCACCGAGCCGGCGAACCTGCCGGGCGCGCTGGCCGGCGTGAAGGGCTGGGTCGAAGAACGGCTCTGATCTCTGAGCGTTGCACGACCGATGCGATGCCGTCGCACTGACGGCATCGCGTGAATCGACGAACGACCCGATCGGCAGGGGCCGGTCGGGTCGTTTCGTTTGCGCAGTCCATGCGCGTCGATCGACGCGGTGGCGCGCGAATACGGGTCAGGCCGGCACGGTGACCGTTGGCTTCGTCATGTCCCCAGGCTGCCGAGCGACGTCGGTGAGCGCATCGCGCAGCGCGGCGAGCGCCGCCGACGCATAACCGCGCCGCCACCCGAGCAGCGTGTCGATGCCTTCGAGTTCGGGAATCGTGTGCGCGGCGATGTTGCCGGTCTCCGGCTGCAGATCGAGCACCGAACGTGGCGCGACCGCGACGCCCGCGCCGGCCGCGACGCACGCGACGATCGCGTGATACGAGCCGAGTTCGAGCACACGGGCCGGCTTCACGCCGTGCGCCGCGTACCACCGTTCGACGTACTTGCGATACGCGCAGCCGCGCTCGAACGCGATCAGCGTCGGCAGGATCACGTCGCGCGGCGTGCGCACCGGCGGGTGGCCGCGCGGCGTGAGCAGCACGAGATCCTCGCGGAAGATCGGCACCGTCTCGAACGTGTCGGGCAGCGTGTCCGGCTCGGGCGGCCGCGCGAACAGCGCGGCGTCGATCTCGAAGTCGCGCACGCGGTCGATCAGGCAGCCCGTCGTGCCCGTCAGCAGCTCGAGCGACACGTCCGGCCACGCATGGTGGTAGCGCGCGAGGAGGGTCGGCAGCCGGCTCGCGGCCGTGCTTTCCATCGTGCCGAGCCGCAGCCGGCCGCGCGGCGTATCCTCGCGCACCGCGTCGCGCGCCTCGTCGGCGAGCGCGAGCAGGCGCTCTGCATACGGCAGCAGCGTGTGCCCGGCCGGCGTCAGCACGAGCCGGCGGCCGTCGCGCACGAACAGCGCCGCGCCGAGTTCCTCCTCCAGCTGCTTGATGCGCGTCGTGACGTTCGACTGCACGCGATTGAGCTTGGCCGCCGCGCGCGTCACGCCGTTTTCGCGCACGACCGCCCGGAAAATCGCCAGCGCCGCCAGGTCCATGATTCTCTCCGAGGGATGGGTTGATTCTTAATTATTCATTTTTCGAGAATGGTTGGTCAAGTTAGGATGGACCCATTCCGATTTCCGACCCGGCCGGTGCGCGACGCGCCGGTCCATGCCGCCATGTCCCGCTTCGATGCCCTGACCGCCGCCGCCCGCGTGCTTTCGTCCGACCAGGCCGACCGCCGTGCCCGCGCGGCCGCGCTCGCCTGCATGGTCGGTCTGGCTGTCGTGCTCGGCGTCGGCCGTTTCGCGTTCACGCCGCTGTTGCCGCTGATGCTCGCGGACGGCTCGATCGGGCTGAAAGGCGGCAGCTGGCTCGCGTCGGCGAATTATGCGGGCTACTTCGCCGGCGCGGTCAGTTGCGCGGCGCTGCGCGTCGCGCCGGCGCGGATGGTGCGCTTCGGGCTCGTCGCGACCGTGCTGCTGACCGCCGCGATGGGCGTTGGCCACCTGCTGCCGGTGTGGCTCGTCGTGCGTTTCGTCGCGGGCGTCGTCAGTGCATGGACGTTCGTGTTCGTGTCGCAATGGGGGTTGCGGCGTCTGGCCGAGCTGGCTGCGCCCGAATGGAGCGGGGTGATCTACGCGGGGCCGGGCGTCGGCATCGTGGTGACGGGGCTGCTCGGCAGTGCGCTGGCCGGGCAGCGTGCGTTGGTGGGCTGGCTGGGTTTCGCGGCGTTGTCGGCTGTCCTGTCGATCGGGATCTGGCGCACGTTCGGTGTGGCGCCGGCCTCGGCGCATGCGCAGGCAATGCCGCCGGCCGCCGCGCCGCATGCGGCTACTGCAGCACCGGCCTCCGTGGCGGCGCGGGCCGATACGCGAAGCCCTCGCGCGGACGCCGCGTGGCTCGTCGTGCTCTACGGCGCCCCCGGCTTCGGCTACATCATCACCGCGACGTTCCTGCCGGTGATCGCGCGCGCCGCGCTGCCGGCCGCCTCTCCTTGGCCCGACCTGTTCTGGCCGATGTTCGGCGCGGCGCTGATCGTCGGCGCGATCACCGCCGCGCGGCTGCCCGGGCACTGGGACAACCGGCTGCTGCTGGCGGCCGGCTGCGCGACGCAGGCGCTCGGTATCGCAGCAGGGATCGTGTGGCCGAACGCGGCCGGCTTTTCGGTCGGCAGCGCGCTGCTCGGGCTGCCGTTCACCGCGATCACGCTGTTCGCGATGCGCGAGGCAAGGCGTCTGCACGGCGAGCGCGCGGCCGGGCTGATGGGCTATGCGACCGCGTCGTACGGCGTCGGGCAGATCCTCGGGCCGCTCGTCGCGGCGCCGCTGGCCGCGCGCTTCGGGTCGTTTACGCCCGCGCTGTGGGTCGCGGTGGCCGCGCTGCTGATCGGCGCCGCGGGCTTCGCGGCGACCGCCGCACGCGGGCGCAGGTTGCCCTGACGCCGGTGGGGCCGGATCGTCTCGGGCGCGGGCAAACTCGCTAGAATGAAGCCTTTCCCGCGCCGAGCGGGTGTCCGACGCGGCCTGCAGGCCGATGCCCGGCGCTCGCCAGATCCCCATCGATGACCACCGCCGACTATCGCTTTTGCCCGCGCTGCGCGAGCCCGCTGACCGAGCGCGCCGATCCCGACCATGAAGGCGGCCGCGTCCGCCAGGCCTGCCCCGACGCGTCCTGCGGCTACGTGCACTGGAACAACCCGCTGCCCGTCGTCGCCGCGATCGTCGAACTCGACGGCAAGATCCTGCTCGCGCGCAACGCCGCGTGGCCCGAAGGGATGTTCGCGCTGATCACCGGCTTCCTCGAAAACGGCGAGACGCCCGAGGACGGCATCGCCCGCGAGGTGTTCGAGGAAACCGCGCTGAAGGCCGAGCAGGTGTCGCTCGTCGGCGTGTACGAATTCATGCGCAAGAACGAACTGATCATCGCGTACCACGTGCGGGCGTCGGGCACGGTGTCGCTGTCGCCGGAACTGCTCGAATACAAGCTCGTCGATCCGCCGCTGCTGCGCCCGTGGCGCGCCGGCACGGGTGTCGCGCTCGCCGACTGGATGCGCGCGCGCGGCCTCGATTTCGAATTCGTCGACCGGCCGGGGCAGTGACGAGCCTGCCTGCCCGCGGCGTGTCGTCCGCCGTGCCGCGCGCGATCGCGACGCGGCGCCGCGTTGCCCTCCGGCGCGCCGCGTGCCTCCGGCGCCGCGCGTCGTCCCAACCGTTCCCATCGTTCCCTTCGCTTCCATCGTCCTGAGCGCCATCGCCATGTCCGACAAGCCGCAGCCGCGTCCGCGCGACGCCTATCGCCACTTCCTGCCGATCACGACCCGCTGGATGGACAACGACGTCTACGGGCACGTGAACAACGTCGTCTACTACAGCTACTTCGACACCGTCGTGAACGAGTACCTGATCCGCGCGGGTGTGCTCGACGTCGAGCACGGGCAGACGATCGGGCTGGTCGTCGAGACGCAGTGCAACTATTTCGCGCCGCTCGTGTTCCCGCAATCGGTCGACGCGGGGCTGCGCGTCGTGAAGCTCGGCACGTCGAGCGTGCGCTACGAAGTCGGGCTGTTCGCGCAAGGCGAGGCGTCGCCCGCCGCGCAGGGGCATTTCGTGCACGTGTATGTCGATCGCGGCACGCGCCGCCCGGTGCCGCTGCCCGACGCGCTGCGCGCCGCGCTCGAACCGCTCGCCGCCTGACGCTGCGCGGTGCACGCGTTCGCGCTCCAGGCCTTCAACGGCCTCAGCTACGGCTTGCTGCTGTTCATGCTGTCGGCCGGCCTCACGCTGATCTTCAGCGTGCAGGGCGTGCTCAACTTCGCGCATGCGAGCTTCTACATGCTCGGTGCGTACGTGGGCTACAGCATCGCGGCCTGGGCCGGCTTCTGGCCCGCGCTCGTGCTCGCGCCGCTCGCGGTCGGGCTGCTCGGCGCCGGCTGCGAACGCGCGCTGCTGCGCCGTGTGCAGGCGCGCGGCCATACGAGCGAACTGCTGCTGACCTTCGGTCTTGCGTACCTGATCGGCGAGGGCGCGAAACTCGCATGGGGCCTCGCGCCGCTGCCGGCGCCGGTGCCGCCGCTGTTCGACGGCGCGCCCGTGACCGTGTTCGGTCTCGCTTTGCCGCGCTACCGGCTGTTCATGATGGCGATGTCCACGACGATGCTGGTCGCGCTCGGCGTGCTGCTGCGGGCGTCGCGTATCGGGCTCGTCGTGCGCGCGGCGCTCACGCATCGCGCGGCGGTCGAGGCGCTCGGCTACGACGTGCCGCGCGTGATGACCGCGCTGTTCGGCGCGGGCACCGCGCTCGCGGCGCTGGCCGGCGTGATCGGCGCGCCGCTCGCGGTGATCGAGCCGGCGCTCGCCGAGACGGTCGGGTCGGTCGTGTTCGCGGTGGTCGTGATCGGCGGGCTCGGCTCGCTCGGTGGTGCGTTCGTCGCGTCGCTCGCGGTCGGCTTCGCGCAGACTTTCGCGGCCGCGAGCGACACGTCGCTGCGCGATCTCGCGCAATGGACGGGGATCGCGCTGCCCGACAGCGTGGCTGTGGTATCGATCGCGCAACTGGCGCCGCTGGTGCCGTACCTGCTGCTCGTCGTGGTGCTGGTCGCACGGCCGCGCGGATTGTTCGGTGAGCGTGTCGATGCATAGCCGCGCATTGGCCGGATGCATGCGCTGGGCGCTGTTCGCCGCGTGCGTCGCGCTGCCCGCGTGGCTGTGGCCGCATGGTGCGGTGCTCGGCTATCTCGCGCAGACGGCCGCGCTCGTCGTGCTCGCGCTGTCGTACAACCTTCAACTCGGCACGACCGGGCTGCTGTCGTTCGGGCATGCGGCGTTCGCGGGCCTCGGCGCATTCGCGGCCGCGCACTGGTTCAATCACGTCGGCGGCCCGCTGCCGCTGTTGCCGCTCGTCGGCGGCATGGCCGGCGCGGGCTTCGGGTTCGTCGCCGGGCTGCTGGCGACACGCCGCTCGGGCACCGCGTTCGCGATGATCACGCTCGGGCTCGGCGAATGCGTCGCGGCCGCCGCGTGGAGCGTGCCCGCGTGGTTCGGCGGGATCGGCGGCGTGCCGATCGACCGGGCGAGCGGCGGGCCGTGGGGCAACGGGTATTTCGGCGCGCCGGCCCACGCGTATGCGGTGATCGCCGCGTGGTGCGTCGTGTCGGCGGCGGCCATGCATGTGCTGACGCGCACGCCGCTCGCGCGGCTCGCGAACGCGGTGCGCGATAACCCGGCGCGCGTCGCGGCGCTCGGCACCGATCCGCGCCGCGTGCGGCTCGCGATGGTCACCTGCGCATCGTTCTTCGCCGGCGTCGCCGGCACGCTGACGCTGATCGACGTCGAACTCGCGACGCCCGACAGCGTGTCGATGGCGCGCTCGGCGACCGTGCTGATCGCCGCGGTGATCGGCGGCACCGGTGCGTTCTTCGGGCCGGCGGCCGGCGCGGCCGTGCTGACCGCGCTGAGTATCGGCGTCGCGGGCGTGTCGCGTGCGTGGGCGCTGTATCTGGGCGTATTGTTCGTCGCGATCGTCGTGGCCGCGCCGGGCGGGATCGCCGGCATCGCGCGGGCGCTCGCGCATGCATTGCGGCGCGATGTGCCGGCGACCGAGCGCTGGCGGTTGCTGTGCGCCAGCGGTGCGTGCGTGTTCTGGGGCGTCGCGATCGTCTGCGCGGCCGAGCTCGGCTATGCGTGGCGCTTCGCGCAGGACGACGGCACGGGCCTCGCGTTCGGCGCATGGGGCATCGACGCCGATACGCCGGTCGGTTGGGCCGTGGCGGCTTCGGCGGCCGGCATCGGCACGCTGCTGTGGGGCTGGCGCGCGCGGCTCGGGCACGGCGCGGCGGTCGCCACGCAGGAGGACGCACGATGAACGGCAACGCGATCGCGCTTCACGGCGTGGTGCAGCGCTTCGGCGCGCAGACCGTGCTCGACGGCGTCGATCTGAGCATCGCGGCCGGCGAGCGCCATGCGCTGATCGGGCCGAACGGCGCGGGCAAGTCGACGCTGTTCGGCGTGATCGCCGGGGCGACGCGCCCGACGCGCGGGCGCGTCATGCTGCACGGCGTCGAGCTGCGCGGGCGCGGGCCGGTCGTCGCGAGCCGCCTCGGTATCGGCCGCAGTTTCCAGCAGACGAGCGCGTTCGCGCGCCTGAGCGTATTCGACAACCTGCGTTGCGCGGCGCTGCATGCGCTGGCCGAACGGCGGCGCTGGTGGAACCGGCTGCGCGAATCGGCGTCGGTCGATCTCGCGGCCGCGCGCGTGCTGCACGACATCGGCCTCGACGCACGGCGCGATACGCCGGCCGGTGAATTGAGCTACGCGGAGCAACGCGCGCTCGATCTCGGGATCGCGCTGGCGAGCGGTGCACGTACGCTGCTGCTCGACGAGCCGACGGCCGGCATGAGCCGCGCGCAGGCGGCGCGGATGATCGCGCTGATCCGCGCGACGACGCAGGGCCGCACGGTGCTGATGATCGAGCACGACATGGACGCGGTGTTCGGTTTCGCCGAACGCATCACGGTGCTCGTGCGCGGCGCGGTGGTCGCGACCGGCGCGCCCGATGCGATCCGTGCCGATCCGCGCGTGCGTGCCGCGTACCTGGGCGAGGGCGCGGCATGAACGCCGTGCTCGACATTGGCGGGCTGCGCGCGTGGTACGGAAGGCAGCCCGTGCTCGACGGCGTCGATCTCGCGTTCGCGCCGGGCGAGACGCTCGCACTGCTCGGCCGCAACGGCTCGGGGCGCTCGACGCTCGCGAAGGCCGTGATGGGGCTCGTACGTACGGCCGGCTCGGTGCGTATCGCCGGCGCCGAATGCGCGGGGGCGCGCACGTTCGAGATCGCGCGGCGCGGCGTCGCTTACGTGGCCGAAAGCCGCGACGTGTTTCCGCTGCTGAGCGTGCGCGACAACCTGCGGCTCGGTTTGCGCGGCGCGAGCGGCGCCGCCGAACGCACGGCGCTCGATCGTCTGTTCGAGCGTTTTCCGCTGCTGGCCGCGCGCGCGGACGTGAAAGCCGGGCGGCTGTCGGGCGGCGAGCAGCAGGTGCTTGCGCTGGTGCGCGCACTCGCCGGCCGCCCGCGCGTGCTGATCGTCGACGAGCCGGCCGAGGGGCTCGCGCCGCTCGCGGTCGACGAAGTCGGCGCGTGCCTCGCCGCGCTGCAGGCCGACGGCGTCGCGATCATGCTGATCGAGCAGCGGCTGCAGCTCGCACCGCGGCTCGCGCGGCGCGTCGCGGTGATGGGGCGCGGACGGATCGTCTACGACGGCGCGCTCGACGGCCTGGGCGGCGAGGTCGCCCAAGCGTGGCTGAGCGCCGGCTGACCGCGCCCGGTCGATTGTTCGGCAAACTCCGCCAGTCAATTCGCGTCGAGCCGCTTTATCGCCGCGGTGCCGCAACGTACATTGCCAGTCAGGCCGGTCGCCCTCACAACGCGTCGACGCGTCAACGCATCGTCGCGGCAACCGGCACCATCCATCGAACGTCTTCGGACTGAGGAATGAAATCATGAGCAAGCTGACAGGCAAGGTCGCGATCGTCACGGGCGCATCCAAGGGCATCGGCGCGGCAATCGCGAAGGCACTGGCCGACGAAGGCGCGGCGGTCGTCGTCAACTACGCGAGCAGCAAGGCGGGCGCGGATGCGGTCGTGAGCGCGATCACCGAAGCGGGCGGCCGCGCGGTCGCGGTCGGCGGCGACGTGTCGAAGGCCGCCGATGCGCAGCGCATCGTCGATACCGCGGTCGAAACGTACGGCCGTCTCGACGTGCTCGTCAACAACTCCGGCGTGTACGAATTCGCACCGATCGAAGCGATCACCGAGGAACACTACCGCCGGCAGTTCGACACGAACGTGTTCGGCGTGCTGCTGACCACGCAGGCGGCCGTCAAGTATCTCGGCGAAGGCGCGAGCATCATCAACATCAGCTCGGTGGTGACCAGCATCACGCCGCCGGCCAGCGCCGTGTACAGCGGCACGAAGGGTGCGGTCGACGCGATCACCGGCGTGCTCGCGCTCGAACTCGGCCCGCGCAAGATCCGCGTGAACGCGATCAATCCGGGAATGGTCGTGACCGAAGGCACGCACAGCGCGGGCATCATCGGTTCCGATATGGACGCACAGGTGCGTAGCCAGACGCCGCTCGGCCGGCTCGGCGAGCCGAACGACATCGCGTCGGTCGCCGTGTTCCTCGCGTCGGACGATGCGCGCTGGATGACCGGCGAGCACCTCGTCGTGAGCGGCGGGTTGAACTGATCGTCCGCGGTGCCGCGCGAACGGTGCGTGGGCGCCGTTCGCGCCGTTACGCGCTCATTGCGAGCGCATTCGCGCCGACGTGCCATCGCAGGCATTCGACGACGAGCGCGTGATTGGCTTCGGAGCCGAGCCCCGCGATCGTCATCGCGCCGACGATGCCGGCGCCGGCGATCCGCAACGGCACGCCGCCGCCGTCGAGTGCGTAGTCGTCGTCCGACAGGCCCTGCGAGCGCAGCGACCAGCCGGCACGCCGAAAGCATGCGCCGACCGCGAGCGAACTCTGGCCGAACCGCAGCACCGTGTTCTGCCGGCGGCGGATCGCATCGCCATCGTGCGCGCCGCTGCCGTCGAGCGCGCAGTAGAACAGCGGTGCATGCCCGCCGACGATGCCGACCGCGATCGGCAGCCCGCGTCGCGACGCGAGGTTGACCGCGATTTCTCCCATGCGGCGCGCGACGGCCGCATTGAAGTGCGGCAGCGCCGGGTTCGACGCATCGTCGTCGAAGGCGTGGGGTTCGGGGCGAAAGGGGGGCGTCACCATGGCGGCTCCGTAGCGTTGCCGGCGCGGTACGCGCATGCCGGGCGTCGCATCGTCACGGGCCGCGCGCGGGCCCGTGTTCCATTCAGTGCTTCGGCGTTTCAGCACTTCTTCAGCACTTCAACGTTTGGGCGCCGCATCGAGCATCCACTCGTGCGCGGGATCGTTCTTGAACGCCCACGCGCGGCTCGGGCCCGCCATCACGTTCAGGTAGTACAGGTTGTAGCCGTGAGGCGCGACCACCGGGTGATAGCCGCGCGGCACCATCACGACGTCATGGTTCTCGACCGCGCATGCTTCGTCGAGGCTGCGGTCGTCGGTGTACACGCGCTGGAACGCGAAACCCTGCGGCGGATCGATCCGGTGGTAATAGGTTTCCTCGAGCGACGTCTCGTCGGGCGCCGCGTCGCGGTCGTGCTTGTGCGGCGGATAGCTGCTCGAATGGCTGGCCGGCGTGACGACTTCGACGACGAGCAGCCGGTCGGCGGCCGGGTTGTCGCCCATCAGGATGTCGCACACGTAGCGCGTGTTGGTGCCTTGCCCGCGCACCGAGCGGCGCATCCGCTCGCCGTCGAGGCGCAGCACGCGCTTGTCGCCGCTCGCGTACGGCGCGGTGCAGAGCGCGACTTCCGCATCGCGCGTCGCGACCAGCGTGACGGTCTTGCCGCCCGGCACGTACAGCGCGTCCGGCGACACGTCCTCGAATACGCTGTCGCGCTTGCCGAGGGCATCGTAGGTTTCACCGTCGACGTCCGCACGCACCGTACCCGTCAGCACGACCACGCACAGTTCGCGCGTGCCGGTGTCGAGCGTCTCGGTGTCGCCGGCCTTCAGGCGCAGCGCGCGAAAGCCGACGTGCTTCCAGCCGGCCGATTCAGGCGTGACGTTGCAGATCTCGCGGTCGGCGGATGCCTTGACCAGCAGGGGAGAAATCGTCATGAAATGGGTCTCCGCAATAGGGTAGGACTCGAGCGCTCACGCGCCTGCGTGCCGGCTTACGCGCTCAACCGGTCGACGATCGCGCGCAGCGACTCGTAGCCCTTCTTCGCATATTGATAGCTCGGCGCGACGGCCGGGTCCTGCTCGGCCTCGACGACGAGCCAGCCTTCGTAGCCGGCGTCCTTCAGCGTGCGCAGCGTCGCGTCGTAGTCGAGCGCGCCGTCGCCCGGCACCGTGAAGGTGCCGTTGATCACGCCGTTCAGGAAGCTCCAGCCGTCGTTGCGCGCCTGGTTGACGACCTGCGGCCGCACGTCCTTGCAATGCACGTGTGCCACGCGCGACACGTGCTTCTTCAGCAGCGTCACCGGGTCGGCCGCGCCGCCGAAATAAGCATGGCCGGTGTCGAACAGCAGGAACACCTTTGCCGGATCGGTCAGCGCCATCAGCCGGTCGACGTCGTCCGGCGATTCGACGTACGCGCCCATGTGGTGATGGTAGGCAAGCTTGATGCCGTACGTGTCGAGCAGGTGCGCGCCGAACGCGTCGAGGCGCGCCGCATAGCGCCGCCACGCTGCGTCGTCGACGAAACGCGGCCGCTTCGCGACCGGCGTGTCGATGTTGCCCTGGATCGTGCCCGCGCATTCGCCGTACACGACGACTTTCACGTCGTTGTACTGCAGTTTCGTCATGTGCGCGCGGCAGCGCTCGATTTCCGCCGCGACCGCATCGGCGTCGGTCATGCCCGGCGCGACTTCGGCGAGGAAGCCCGAATACCAGCCCGACACGCACACGAGCCCGAATTCGGCGAGCTTCGCCTTCAGTTCGGGACCCGTCTTCGGGAACTTGTTGCCGAGCTCGAAGCCCGCATAGCCGATTTCGGCGCCTTCCTTGAGCGCCGTTTCCAGCGGCGTCTCGCCGCCGAGCGACGGCAGGTCGTCGTTCATCCACGACAGGGGATTGATACCGATGCGGACGTTCCAGCTCATGGGGTGCTTCCTTGGTTCGGATGATGTGGGATGCGAAGCGTGTTCGTGGAGCAGCGTGCGCGGATCAGCGCCGCTGGCGCGTCTTCGCATCGAGATACGCGCGGTGCGCGGCTTCGACGCCGGCGCGTTCGGACACCTGCGGCACCGCGACTTCCCACCACGCGCCGCCGTCGTCGGTCGTGCGCTGGTGCGTAGTGTCGATCACGAGCACCTGGCTGGTCGTCGCCGCCCGTGCGCGCTTCATTTCGTGGCGCAATTCGCCGACGTCGCGCACGTGCACGGCTTCGGCGCCCATCGAGCGTGCATGCATCGCGAAGTCGATCGTCGAGCGTTCGCCGCCTTCGGGCACGCAGTCGTCGAGCATGTTGTTGAAGCTCGCGCCGCCGCAATTGAGTTGCAGCCGCTCGATGCAGCCGTAGCCGCGGTTGTCGAGGATCACGACGATGATCTTGCGGCCAAGCATCACGGAGGTCGCGAGTTCGGCGTTGAGCATCATGTACGAGCCGTCGCCGACGATCACGATCACTTCGCGCTCGGGCCGCGCGAGCTTCGCGCCGAGGCCGCCCGCGACTTCGTAGCCCATGCACGAATACGCATAGTCCATGTGGTAGTTGCCCGGTACGCCGCTGCGCCACAGTTTGTGCAGTTCGGCCGGCAGCGTGCCGGCCGCGCACACGACGAGATCGTCGCGCGCGCTGTCGCGCCCCGCGTCGGCCGCGGAGTCGCGCACCGCGCCGATCACTTCCGCGTCGTACGGCAGCGTGTCCTTCGGAATCCGGGTGGTCAGCTCCGTCACGCGCGCGTTCCACGCGGCGGCCTGGTCGCGGTTCGCGGCGGTCCACGCCGGATCGGCGCGCCAGCCGGCCAGCGCGGCCGACAGTTGCCCGAGGCCGGTGCGCGCATCGGCCACCAGTTGCCGGCCGCGCTTCTTGCCCGCGTCGAACGGCTGCACGTTCAGGCTCAGCAGCGTCGCGTCGCCGTAGAGTGCGTGCGAGCCGGTCGTGAAATCCTGCAGCCGCGTGCCGACCGCGAACACGACGTCGGCCTGCGCGGCCGCGCGGTTCGCGGCGGGCGAGCCCGTCACGCCGATCGAGCCGAGGTTCAGCGGGTGATCCCACGCGAGGCTGCCCTTGCCGGCCTGCGATTCGGCGACCGGCACGCCATGAGCGTCGGCGAACGTGCGCAACGCATCCCATGCCTGGCTGTACAGCACGCCGCCGCCCGCGACGATCAGCGGCTTCTTCGCGGCCTTCAGCACGTCGAGCGCATCGGCGAGTTCGAGCGCGTCGGCCGGCGGCCGGCGCATCCGGATCACCGGCGGCGCGAAGAAATCCTCGGGCCAGTCGTACGCGAAGGTCTGCACGTCCTGCGGCAGCGCAAGACATACGGGGCCGCATTGCGCGGGATCGGTCATCACCTGGATCGCGCGCGGCAGCGCGACGAGCAGTTGCTCGGGCGACGTGATGCGGTCGAAGTAGCGCGTCACGGGCCGGAAGCAGTCGTTCGCGCTGACGTCGCCCTGTTCGAAATCCTCGACCTGCTGCAGCACGGGGTCGGGCAGCCGCGACACGAACACGTCGCCGGGCAGCAGCAGCAGCGGCAGCCGGCCGACGTGCGCGAGCGCGGCGGAAGTCAGCATGTTGGTCGCGCCGGGGCCGATGCTCGACGTCGCGGCCATCATGCGCTGGCGGAAATTCGCTTTCGCGAACGCGACGGCCGCATTGGCCATCCCTTGCTCGTTGTGCGCGCGAAACGTCGGCAGCCGGTCCTTCTCCGCGTGCAGCGCTTCGCCGAGCCCGGCCACGTTGCCGTGGCCGAAGATCGCGAACACGCCGCCGCAGTACGGCAGGATCTCGGTGCGGCCGTCGGGCTGGACGACTTCGGCGCGCAGGGCGGCCAGGTAGCGCACGAGCGCCTGGCTGACGGTCAGTCTTACGGTGGTGGTCATCGTCGGTCGATAGAGAGAAGTCGGGTGGTCGTCACGAACACGGGCGTCAGGCCGCGGCGGCGCGCGCGGCGGCACGGCGGCCCAGCCACGCGTCGACCAGTTGCGCGAAGTTGCCGGCCACTTCGTCGATCAGCGCCTGATCGTCGATCCGGCCCGCGAACCAGTTCAGCGACGCATCGGCCCACAGCGTGCGCCCGACCATGAAGCCCTTGACGATCGGGTTGGTCGCCGAGCGGAAGCTGTCGACGAGGTATTGCAGCGGCTGGTTCAGCCCGAGGATCACCGCGCCGCGGCAGTGCGGGTCGCGCTCGGCGATCAGCGCGGCGAGCCGCGCCCAGCCGTCGGCGGTGAGCGGCGTGAGCTTCCACCATTCGGGCTTCACGCCGAGGTTGTAGAAGCGCGCGATCGTGCGCAGCACCGCGTCGTCCTCGGTGCCGGCCGGCGTGACCGCGCGCGGTGGAATCATTTCCAGCAGCAGCTCGTTGCCGCTTGCGCGCGTGGCTTCCCACAGTTCCAGCACGCGCTGCTCCTGCTCGACGCGCAGGTCGACGGGGTCATCGGGGTGATAGTGAACCAGGCACTTCACGACCTGTTCGGTCGGCCAGTGCGTGAGCGACGAGCCGACCGAGCGCGTGTCGTCGAAGCGCAGCGGCCGCGAGCCCGGCAGCTCGACCGGGCGGCCGACCCACCAGCCGCGTCCGGTGGCCGACGCGAGCGCATCGCTGCCGTACGCGCCGCCGTCGATCAGCACGCCGACGTGGCCGGCGATGCCGCGATCGCGCTCGACCTGTTCGACCGCGCGCACCAGCAGGCGCTTCAGCGTCTTGATCCGCGCTTCGTCCGCGCCGGCCTGCACCGCCAATTCATAGAACTGGCTGCGATGGTCGAACGCCATCACGCACAGGTCGTCCCATTCACGGCGCGGCACCGTCACGCGATGCAGGTGCGCGAGCGTGCGGTCGGCATCGACCGCCGGATTGCGGCTGCCGTCGAACCAGTGCGCGAGTTCGGCCGGCGTCGGCATCGCGGCCGAGCACGCATGACGCGACACGACGATCGCACCGCACGCGTTCGCGATGCGCGTCGATTCGGCCCAGTCGCGCCCGCGCAGCAGCCCCGACAGCAGGCCGGACAGGAACGCGTCGCCCGCGCCGAGCACGTTCAGCACTTCGACGCGCTCGCCGAGGAAGGTCGGCGCAGCGTCGATGCTGGGCGGAATGTCGCCTTCGATCACGCAGCAGCCGAGCGCGCCGCGCTTGACGACCAGCGTCGCGTTCGTGATCGCGCGCACCGCCTGCAACGACCCGATCAGGTCGTGCGGCACGCCGCCCGCGATCAGGAATTCCTCCTCGGTGCCGACCAGCAAGTCGAATTCGCCGAGCACCTGCTGCAACTGCCGCGTCACTTGTGCGTCGGGCACGTAGCGGTTTTCGCCGGCGCCGTGTGCGGTCAGCCCCCACAGCACCGGCCGGTAGTCGATGTCGAGGATGCGCACGGCGCCGTGGCGGCGCGCATACGCCAACGCAGTCAGCGACGCCTCGCGCGTGCCCGGCGTCGACAGATGCGTGCCGGTGATCGCCAGCGCGCGGCAACCGGCGATGAAGTCCTCGCTGATCTCGTCGGCGCGCACGGCCATGTCCGCGCAGTTCTCGCGCACGAACAGCAGCGGGAACGTATCGCGATCCTTCAGCCCGAGCAGCACCAGCGCGGTGAGGCGCTCGCGGTCGGTCTGCAACTGGCTCGTATCGCACCCTTCGCGCTCGAGCGTCTCGCGCAGGAAGCGGCCCATCTGCTCGTCGCCGACGCGCGAAATCATCGCGGTCTTCAGCCCGAGCCGCGCGACGCCGAACGCGACGTTGCCCGACGAGCCGCCGAGATACATCTGGAAGCTGCGCGCGTCCTCGAGGCGGCTGCCGTACTGCTGCGCATAGAGATCCACGGCCACGCGGCCGAGGCAGGCGAGATCGATGGGGCGGTCACTCGGAAAGTTCAGCAGGCTCATATCACGTGTCACGCTCGCGGCCGGCGTTCGGCGCTGCCGGCAGATTAGGGGGGCCGATCCGGTGGCGACTGTCCGCGGCCTATGCCGCACGACACGAGGCTGCCTGCCACCGGAGTCGGGCTACGGAACGGAGTCTAGACTTTTTGGAAATCCAGTTCCCTAGGTGAAATCACGTAGAAATAAATTTCCAAAATTTCGAGGAAGTGATCTACAGTTTCATCCGGATGCTTCAGTCCCGATCGGACCCGATCGGACTCGGCCCGGCGGCGCGCAACGCGCCGTCTTCCGCCCCCCGGAGATGAGGAGACAGATTGATCATGAAGACCAAGCTGATGGCCGTCGCGGCCGCCGCGATCCTGGCTGCGCCGCTCGCGCATGCCGAGAAGATCGGCGTGACGATGGCATCGTTCGACGACACGTTCCTGACCATCCTGCGCAACAGCATCGCCGATTCGGCGAAGAAGGACGGCGCGACGGTGCAGATCGAGGACGGCGGCAATGACGTCGGCAAGCAGTTGAGCCAGGTCCAGAACATGATCGCGCAGAAGGTCGACGCGATCATCGTGAATCCGGTCGATACCGACGCGACGCCGAAGATCACCAAGATGGTGACCGCCGCGAAGATCCCGCTCATCTACGTGAACCGCAAGCCGGTCGATTTCGACAAGTTGCCGGCCGGCGTCGCGGTCGTCGCCTCCGACGAAAAGCAGTCGGGCACGCTGCAGGCGCGCCAGGTGTGCAAGCTGCTCGGCGGCAAGGGCGACCTCCTGGTGCTGATGGGCGAGCTGTCCAACGAATCGGCGCGCGCCCGCACCAAGGACATCGAGGACGTGATCGCGACGAAGGAATGCGCGGGCATGAAGATCGTCGACAAGCGCGAAGGCAAGTGGAGCCGCACGCAGGGCCAGGACATCACGATGAACTGGCTGAGCTCCGGGACGAAGTTCGACGCGATCGTGTCGAACAACGACGAGATGGCGATCGGCGCGATCAACGCGCTGAAGGCCGCGCGCAAGCTCACGCCGAAAATGGTCGTCGCCGGTATCGACGCGACGCCGGACGGGCTCGCCGCGATGAAGGCCGGCGAGCTGAAGGTGTCGGTGTACCAGAACGCGACCGGGCAGGGCGCGCAGGCGGTGGCCGCGGCGCTCAAGCTCGCGAAGAAGCAGCCGGTCGATCGCTACGTGAACGTGCCGTTCGAGCTCGTGACGCCGGAGAACATGAACCAGTACGCGAAGCACTGACCGGTTTTTCCGCTGAACTGCGCGGGCCCGGCGCGGCCGGGTTCGCGCGCGATTTTCGAGGAACGTCCATGTTTACAGCCAGGATCGCGCGCTCGATGGCCAGCGAAAGCGCACCGGCCGCGTCGTCCGCCGCGCCGGGTTCGTCCGGTGCGCCGATGGCCGACTGCGTGCTCGAGGTGCGCGGCGTCGGCAAGTCCTTTCCCGGCGTCGTCGCGCTCGACGGCGTGCAGTTCCGCGTGCGCCGCGGCACCGTGCATGCGCTGATGGGCGAGAACGGCGCGGGCAAGTCCACGCTGATGAAGATCATCGCGGGCGTCTACACGCCCGACCAGGGCGAAATCCTGATCAACGGCGAGCCGGTCGTGCTGAACGGCCCGCTCGACGCGCTCGACCGCGGCATCGCGATGATCCATCAGGAACTCAACCTGATGCCGTACATGACGGTCGCGGAGAACATCTGGATCCGCCGCGAACCGAAGAACGGCTTCGGCCTGATCGATCACGCCGAGCTGCGCCGCCGCACGGCCGCGCTGTTCGAGCGGCTGTCGATCGACATCGATCCGGAGACCGACGTGCGCACGCTGACGGTCGCGAGCCGCCAGATGGTCGAGATCGCGAAGGCCGTGTCGTTCGACTCGGACGTGCTGATCATGGACGAGCCGACCTCCGCGCTGACCGACAAGGAAGTCACGCACCTGTTCCGCATCATTCGCCAGTTGCGCGAGCAGGGCAAGGGCATCGTCTACATCACCCACAAGATGAACGAGCTGTTCGAGATCGCCGACGAGTTCTCGGTGTTCCGCGACGGCAAGTACATCGGCACGCATGCATCGAGCGACGTCACGCGCGACGACATCATCCGCATGATGGTCGGGCGCGAGATCACGCAGATGTTCCCGAAGGAAGACGTGCCGATCGGCGACGTCGTGCTGTCGGTGAAGGATCTCTGCGTCGACGGCGTGTTCCGCGACGTGAGCTTCGAGCTGCGCGCGGGTGAAATCCTCGGCGTCGCGGGCCTCGTCGGCTCGGGGCGCTCGAACGTCGCGGAGGCGCTGTTCGGCGTCGTGCCGGCCACCTCGGGCGAGATCCGCATCGACGGCAAGCCGGTGCGTATTTCGACGCCCGCGCAGGCGATGAAGCACGGGATGGCGTTCCTCACCGAGGATCGCAAGGATTCCGGCTGCTTCCTGAATCTCGACCTGCTCGCGAATATGGAAGCGGCGGTGTTGAGCCACCGCTACGTGAAGTTCAATTTCGTGCAGCAGGCGCAACTGAAGCGCGACTGCGAGGAAATGAGCCGGATGCTGCGCGTGAAGTCGCCCGGGCTGCACGAGGAAATCCAGAACCTGTCGGGCGGCAACCAGCAGAAGGTGCTGATCGGCCGGTGGCTGCTCACGCAGCCGCGCATCCTGATCCTCGACGAACCGACGCGCGGCATCGACGTCGGCGCGAAGGCCGAGATCCACCGGCTCGTCAGCGCGCTCGCCGGCAAGGGCGTCGCGGTGCTGATGATCTCGTCGGAAATGCCGGAAGTGCTGGGGATGAGTGATCGCGTGATGGTGATGCACGAAGGGCGCATGACCGGCATCGTCGATCGCAAGGACGCCGACCAGGTCCGCATCATGGATCTCGCGTCGCGCTGAGCCGAAACAAGATTGGAGACAACTGAAATGGGCAACCTGAACCCGGTCGCGGATGCGCAGACCATGACACTCAAGTCGCGGCATGCGAAGTGGCCGCCCGAACTGAGCATCTTCTTGGTGCTGGTCGGCATCAGCCTGTTCTTCGAGGTCGTCGGCTGGATCGTCGTCGGCCAGAGCTTCCTGTTCAATGCCGAGCGGCTCGAGATCATCGTGCTGCAGATGGCCGTGATCGGCATCATCGCGGTCGGCGTGAACCTCGTGATCATCACCAGCGGGATCGACCTGTCGTCGGGTTCGGTCGTCGCGGCGGCCGCCGTCGTGTCGGCGAGCCTCGCGCAGGTGTCCGACTTCCCGCGCGCGGTGTTTCCGCACCTCACCGACCTGCCGGTCATCTGGCCGGTGCTGGCCGGCGTATGCGTCGGGCTGCTGGTGGGCCTCCTGAACGGCACGCTGATCGCGCTGACGGGCATCCCGCCGTTCATCGCGACGCTCGGCACGATGGTCGCCGCGCGCGGCTTCGCGAAGTGGTTCACCAACGGGATGCCGGTGTCGATGCTGACCGACCCGTTCGCGGCGATCGGCGCGGGGGCGAATCCGGTGATCATCTTCCTGGTGGTGGCCGCGATCTTCCACGTCGTGCTGCGCTACACGCGCTTCGGCAAGTACACGTATGCGATCGGCGCGAACCGCCATGCGGCCGTCGTGTCGGGCATCAACGTCGCGCGGCACCTGATCTTCGTCTACGCGATCGCGGGCCTCCTGAGCGGGATCGCCGGCACCGTGACGGCCGCGCGCGCGATCTCCGGCCAGTCGGGCATGGGCGTGATGTACGAGCTCGATGCGATCGCGGCCGTCGTGATCGGCGGCACGTCGCTGTCGGGCGGCCTCGGCCGCGTGACGGGCACCGTGATCGGCGTGTTGATCCTCGGCGTGATGACGTCGGGCTTCACGTTCATCCGCATCGACGCGTACTACCAGGAGATGGTGAAGGGCGCGATCATCGTCGCGGCCGTGATCGCCGACCAGTACCGCAACAAGAAGTCGCGTCGCTGAGCGCACGCGTGATCCCGAAATCAGACTTCGCAAAGGACACCCGATGAAGATCGCGCTGGACCCCTACATGATTCGCCACCTGCCGCTCGACCGGCTGCCGCACGCGGTGGCGGAGCTCGGCTACGACCAGATCGAGCTGTCGCCGCGCAGTGACTTTCTCGACTGGTGGGTGATGCCGCGCGCGACGCGCGAGCGCATGGCCGCATTCCGCCAGGCGCTGCGCGCGAGCGGCGTGGGCCTCGCGTCGCTGCAGCCGATGTACCGCTGGGCGAGCCCGTTCGACGACGAGCGGCAATGGGCGGTGCGCTGCTGGAAGAAGGCGATCGAGGTGGCAGTCGAGATGGAGTGCCCGCTGATGGTGTCGGAGTTCGGGCGCGGCGCGTCGCCCGAGCGCTCGGTCGGCGAGCGGCCAGGCGCGAACCCGAAGGAGCTGTGCGAGGCCGCGTGGTTTCGCTCGATGGACGAGCTGCTGCCGATCCTCGAGCGAGAACGCATCGTGCTGTCGGTCGAGCCGCATCCGGAGGACTGGATCGAGCAGCTGCAGCCGGCGATCGACATCGTCACGAATCTCGGTTCGCCGTCGCTGAGGCTATCGTATATCGCGCCGCACACGTTCTACTACGGCGACGACATGGCAGCGATGATCGCGCAGGCCGCGCCGATCCTTGCGCACGTGCGCGTAGCCGACACGTTCGACCACCGCAAGAGCAGCCAGTTGCGCTACATCGTGAACCCGCCCGGCTCGAACCAGATTCGCGTGCACCAGCATCTCGACATCGGGCAGGGCGAGATCGACTGGGACGTGTTTTTCCGCGCACTCGGCGCCGTCGGCTTCGATGGCGTGATGTCGTCGTGCGTGTTCGCGTGGGAAGACCGCGCGGAAGCCTCGTCGCGCTACATGCGCGACGCGATCCAGCGCTACGTCGATCGTCATTTCGATCGCACCGCGCGCTGACTGATGACCGATTGCTGACCGGCGCGGCACGGGCCGCGCCGCTGATGAACGAACGACTGGAGAGAACTGCATGACCTTGCAAATCGGCGTGATCGGCTGCGGCGCGATCGGCCAGGACCACATTCGCAGGCTGACGCGCACGCTGTCCGGCGCGCGCGTCGTGGCCGTCAACGACATCGATCCGCAGCAGGCGCGCGACGCGGTGACGAAGTACGGGCTCGACGCCGAGATCTACGCCGACGGCCACGAAGTGGTCGCGGCCGCCGACGTGCAGGCCGTGCTCGTCACGTCGTGGGGGCCGACGCACGAAGCGTTCGTGCTCGACGCGATCGCGCACGGCAAGCCGGTGTTCTGCGAGAAGCCGCTGGCCGTCACGGCCGACGGCTGCATGCGGATCGTCGAAGCCGAAGTCGCGCACGGCAAGCGGCTCGTGCAGGTCGGCTTCATGCGGCCGTACGACGAAGGCTATCGCGCGCTCAAGCGCGTGATCGACAGCGGCCAGATCGGCGCGCCGCTGATGCTGCATTGCGCGCACCGCAACCAGTCGGTCGGCGAGCGCTACACGACCGACATGGCGATCACCGACACGCTGATCCACGAACTCGACGTGCTGCGCTGGCTGCTCGGCGAGGACTATGCGAGCGCGCAGGTCGTCTATCCGAAGAAGACGCACCATGCCTCCGCGCATCTCGCCGATCCGCAGATCGTGCTGCTGGAGACCGCGAGCGGCGTGCGCATCGACGTGGAGATCTTCGTGAACTGCCAGTACGGCTACGACATCCAGTGCGAGGTCGTCGGCGAGCAGGGCATCGCGAAGCTGCCCGATCCGCCGGCCGTCGGACTCAAGCATGCGGCGCGGCAATCGGTCGAGATCATGACCGACTGGAAGGAGCGCTTCATCGCGTCTTACGACGTCGAGCTGCAGGCGTTCATCGACGGCGTGCGGCAGGGCGCGCTGACGGGGCCGTCCGCGTGGGACGGCTACGCGGCGGCGGTCGCGGCCGACGCGTGCGTGCGGGCCCAGAAGAGCGGCGCGGTCGAGCCGATCGCGATGGCCGAGCGTCCCGCGTTTTATCGCGGCTGACCGGTCGCTTACCTGCCGGAGAGACCGACATGACGATGAAGATAGGTTGCGCCCCGTGCTGCTGGGGCGTCGACGACGTGAAGAACCCGCACCTGCCGCCGTGGCGGCACGTGCTTGCCGAGGCCGCCCAGGCCGGCTACTCGGGCATCGAGCTCGGGCCGTACGGCTACATCCCGCTCGAACTCGATGTGGTGAGCGCCGAGCTCGAACGCCAGCGCCTGAGCATCACGGCCGGCACGATCTTCGACGATCTCGTGTCGCCGGAGAACCTGCCGAACCTGCTGCGCCAGACGCGCGACATCTGCGCGCTGATCACGCGGCTGCCGAAGCTGCCGACCCAGGACGGCCAGCGCTACGCGGCGCCGTACCTGGTCGTGATCGACTGGGGCCACGAGGAACGCGATTACGCGGCCGGCCACGGCGATCGCGCGCCGCGGCTGTCCGACGCGCGCTGGGCGCGGATGGTCGACCATATCCGGCAGATCGCGACGATCGCGCGCGACGAGTTCGGCGTGCGCGCGGTGATCCATCCGCATGCGGGCGGCTACATCGAGTTCGCGGACGAGATCGACCGGATCGTCGCCGACATTCCGGCCGACACGGCGGGCCTGTGTCTCGACACCGGCCACCTGCATTACTCGGGCATGGACCCGGAAACGTGGTTGCGCCGCCATGCGGCACGGCTCGACTACGTGCATTTCAAGGATATCGACGCAGCCGTGTACGACGCGGTGATGGGCGAGCACATCGCGTTCTTCGCGGCGTGCGCGCGCGGCGTGATGTGCCCGATCGGCACCGGCGTGCTCGACTACCCGGCGATCCGCCAGGCGCTCGTCGACATCGGCTACGCCGGCTACATCACGATCGAGCAGGAGCGCGACCCGCGCAACGCCGGCACGAGCCTGCGCGACGTCGCCGCGAGCCGCGCGTTTCTCGCGTCGGCCGGTTTTGCATGATCCCCTGAACACGCACCAGGAACACCACCATCATGATTGACGGACAGATTCTGCTTGGCCATTCGATTCGCTGGGGCATGGTCGGCGGCGGGCTCGGCAGCCAGATCGGCTATAGCCACCGGTCGGCCGCGCTGCGCGACGGCAGCTTCCAGCTGGTTGCCGGCGCATTCGACATCGATCCCGAGCGCGGCCGCCAGTTCGGCGTGAAGCTCGGCGTCGCGGCCGAGCGCTGCTATCCCGACTACGCGACGATGTTCGACGCCGAGGCGCGTCGCCCGGACGGCATCCGCGCGGTGTCGATCGCGACGCCGAACAACACGCACTTCGAGATCTGCCGCGCCGCGCTGAACGCCGGGCTGCACGTGGTCTGCGAGAAGCCGCTGTGCTTCACGACCGAGGAGGCCGAGGCGCTGCAGCGCCTGTCGGTCGAGAAAAACCGGATCGTCGGCGTCGCGTACGGATATTCCGGACACCAGATGATCGAGCAGGCGCGCGAGATGATCGCGCGCGGCGACCTCGGCGAGATCCGCATCGTGCAGATGCAGTTCGCACACGGCTTCCACAGTGAAGGCGTCGAGGCCGCGAGCGCGGCCGCGCGCTGGCGCGTCGATCCGAAGTTCGCCGGCCCGAGCTACGTGCTCGGCGACATCGGCACGCATCCGCTGTACATCTCCGAGGTGATGGCGCCGGAACTGAAGATCCGGCGGCTGATGTGTTCGCGGCAGAGCTTCGTCAAGAGCCGCGCGCCGCTCGAGGACAATGCGTTCACGATCATGGAGTACGACACCGGCGCGATCGGCTACGTGTGGTCGAGCGCGGTGAACGCCGGTTCGATGCACGGGCAGAAGGTGCGCGTGATCGGCTCGAAGGCGAGCGTCGAATGGTGGGATGAACACCCGAACCAGTTGCGCTACGAAATCCAGGGGCAGCCCGCGCAGGTGCTCGATCGCGGGATGCCGTACCTGCATCCGCATGCATTGCGCGAGGACCGCATCGGCGCCGGGCATCCGGAAGGGCTGTTCGAGGCATGGTCGAACCTGTACGCGCGCTTCGCGCTCGCGATGGACGCGGCCGATCGCGGCGACGCCGCGGCGGTGAAGGCCATCCGTATTCCGGATGTCCACGCGGGCGTCGAGGGCGTGCGCTGGGTCGAGAATTGCGTGCGTTCGGCCGACGCGGGCAGCGTGTGGGTCGACTATCGGTGAATCGGGCACGCCGGCTGTGTCGCGCTCCGTCGCGGTTTGTCGCGGCAGCCGGCCTCGGTACACACCCTGATCTTTACGACGCCGCGAGCGCGTTGGACAATCGTTTCCAGTCTTGCCGTGGAGCGTGTGCAAGTGATGATCGAGCGCGTGGGAGCGAGCAGGCGGCGCGGGTCGTGCCGCAAACGTGATTAAATTCGCCCTTCATGCATGTATCCAGTCGAGCCCCGGGCCGCGCCGGCCAGCCACGCGCGCACATCGGGGCCGTCAACTTCGCGCTATCCGATGAGTTCATCCGAGAAACCTCCCGCCACCGTCGAGGCGTTCCTGCAGCACCTGACGCAGGAGTACGACGGCCTCAGCAATCGCCTGAAGGTGATCGCACGCCACGTGGAAACCCATCGGGACCAGCTTGGGCTGGAAGGTATCCAGTCGCTCGCGGAAGCCTGCGGCGTCCAGCCGTCGGCCGTCGTGCGCTTCGCGAAGCATTTCGGCTTCTCCGGCTTCTCCGAGATGCAGCGGCTGTTCCGCGAGGGGCTCGCGCAGCAGATCGCGCCGGGGCGCGCGTACAACCTGCGGCTGCGCGACGTGATCGAAGCCGGCTCGTCGAGCCTGCAGCCTGAACAGATCGCCGACGAATTCATCAAGGGCAGCATTGCCGGGATGCAGCAGTTGCGGCAGACGCTCGACTCGCACGCACTGGCGCAGGCCGTCGACCTGCTCGCCGATACGCAGACGATCTGGATCGCCGGGTCGCGGCGCGCCTTTCCGATCGCCGTGTATCTCGACTATGCGCTGCAGCACACCGACAAGCGCATCGGGCTGTTCAGCGCGCTCGGCAGCATGCATCTCGGCCAGATCCGCTCGGTGCGCAAGGGCGACGTGATGATCGCGATCTCGTTCATGCCGTATGCGGACGAGACCGTGCAGGTCGCGCAGCAGGCCGCGCAGCGCGGCGCGCGGCTGATCGCGATCACCGACAGCCGGATGAGCCCGCTCGCGCGGGAGGCGGAAGTGACGCTGATGGTGCAGGACAGCGCGACGTTCGGCTTTCGCGCGCTGACGGCCACGATGGGTCTTGCGCAGAGCCTGTTCGTCGCGCTCGCGTACCGGCTCGAACTGTCGTACCTGCCGACCGCCGACGGCGCGCACGGCACGAAGGCCGGTTGATCCCCGCTGCCGGTGCGCCACCCGCCGAACGGATCGGCGGGTGGCGCACCGGCCGGCTTACTTCGCGGTCGGCATCGCGAATTCGGCGCCCTTGCCGATGCTCGACGACCAGCGCTGCATCACCGACTTCTGACGCGTGTAGAAGCGCACGCCTTCCTCGCCGTACGCGTGCATGTCGCCGAACAGGCTCTTCTTCCAGCCGCCGAAGCCGTGCCACGCCATCGGCACCGGAATCGGCACGTTGATGCCGACCATGCCGACCTGGATGCGCCGCGCGAATTCGCGCGCGATGCCGCCGTCGCTGGTGAAGCACGACACGCCGTTGCCGAACTCGTGCGCGTTGATCAGGTCGACCGCCTCGCCGAAATCCTTCACGCGCACGCAGCCGAGCACCGGCCCGAAGATCTCTTCCTTGTAGATCCGCATGTCGGGGCGCACGTGATCGAACAGCGTGCCGCCGGTGAAGAAGCCGGCCTCGCGGCCCGGCACGCGCAGCCCGCGGCCGTCGACCACCAGTTGCGCGCCTTCGTTCACGCCTTGCTCGATATAGCCTTCGATGCGCTTGAGCGCTTCGCCGGTGACGATCGGCCCCATCTCGACTTCCGGCGACATCCCGTCGCCGATCACCAGCTTGCGCGCGCGTTCGGCCACGGCCGGCACGATCCTGTCGGCCACGTCGCCCACCAGCACCGCGATGCTGATCGCCATGCAGCGCTCGCCGGCCGAGCCGTACGCGGCGCCGATCAGCGCGTCGACTGCCTGGTCGATGTTCGCGTCGGGCATCACGACGAGGTGGTTCTTCGCGCCGCCGAGCGCCTGCACGCGCTTGCCCGACTGAACCGCGCGCTGCTGCACGTAGGCGGCGATCGGCGTCGAGCCGACGAAGCTGACGGCCTGCACGTCCGGGTGATCGAGAAGGGCGTCGACCGCACCCTTGTCGCCCTGCACGACGTTGAATACGCCGGCGGGCAGGCCGGCCTGCGTGAGCAGGTCGGCGATGAACAGCGCGGCCGACGGGTCGCGCTCGCTCGGCTTCAGCACGAACGTGTTGCCCGTCGCAAGCGCGACCGGGAACATCCAGCACGGCACCATGCACGGGAAGTTGAACGGCGTGATGCCGGCGACGACACCGAGCGGCTGGCGCATCGTCCAGTTGTCGATGCCGGTGCTGACCTGGTCGGTGAAGTCGCCCTTCAGCAGTTGCGGCACGCCGCACGCGAATTCGATGATGTCGATGCCGCGCGCGACTTCGCCCTGCGCGTCGGAGAACACCTTGCCGTGCTCGGCCGTGATGATCGCCGCCAGCGTGTCGCGGTGCTCGTTCATCAGCTGCAGGAAGCGGTGCAGCACGCGCGCGCGGCGGATCGGCGGCGTGTCGGCCCAGGCCGGGAACGCCGCGTGGGCCGACGCGACGGCCCGTTCGACTTCGTCGTTGCCGGCGAGCGCGACGCGGCGCACTGCGCGACCGAGCGCCGGATTGAAGACGTCCTGGAAGCGGCCGCTGCGGCCGGCGACGGGCGCGCCGTCGATGTAGTGGCCGACGTCGGCGTCGGACGTATAGGCGGGAACCGTGGTCATGCGTGTCTCCTGGGGATGAGGGGCAACAGCGCCTAGTCTAGGGAAACCGGCAGAGCGGGAGAAGGCCGCGAAACTTGATTCACTGTTCAGAATTCTGAATAATCAATGGATGAATCAGCAAAATGTCCAGGCGCTCTGGCCGCATATCCATTCGCTGACGGTGCTGGCCGCCGCGGGCAGTTTCACGGCAGCCGCGCAGCGGCTCGGCATCAGCAAGGCCGCGATGAGCCAGCGCATCGCCGATCTCGAAAAGGCGGCCGGCGTGCCGCTCGTGCGCCGCACCACGCGCAGCGTGCGGCTCACCGATGCGGGCCAGACGCTCGTCGACAGCACGCGCGACGCGTTCGAGTCGATCGGCCAGCATTTCGCGCGGGTGAAGGATCTTGCCGGCGAGCCGCGCGGGCTGCTGCGCGTCACGGTGCCGGTCGCGCTCGGGCGCCAGCAGGTCGTGCCGCACCTGCCCGATTTCCTGCGCCAGCATCCGGGCGTGCAGATCGAGCTCGACCTGTCGGACCGGCTGCATTCGCTGACGCAGGAGGGCTTCGACCTCGCGATCCGTCACACGACCACCGCGCCGCAGACCCACGTCGCGTGGAAGCTGTGCGACACGCGTTCGCTGCTGGTCGCGAGCCGCGACTATCTCGACGCGCGCGGCGCGCCGCGCCACCCGAGCGAACTCGTCGATCACAGCTGCCTGTGCTACCTGCGCGACAACGAGCCGGCCGCATGGAGCTTCGAGCCGGACGGCCGCCGGCGCCAGCGCGTGAGCGTGCCGGTGCGCGGCAGTTTCGCGGCGAACAACAGCGAGGCGATGCGCGAGGCCGCGCTCGGCGGCCTCGGCATCGCGCTGCTGCCCGATTTCAGCGCGCGGCGCGATCTCGATGCCGGCCGGCTCGTCGCGCTGCTCGACGGCTGGCGCCCGTCGGGCGCGTTCGGCGACCACATTTTCGCGATCCGTCCGTACAGCCCGGTCGTGCCGAGCGCGGTGCGCGCGCTGGTGCGCCACTTGCGCGAACGGCTCGCGGGTGGCTTCTCCGGCGCGTGAGCGGGATGCCGGCGGCGGCCGGGACATGGGCGGCCCGGGCAGGCGCGGCGGCGCTGCGGTAAAATCGCGGCTTCCTCCCGCGCCGTGTGTGGCGCGTCATTCGAAGGTCGACAGCCGATGCAGATTCACAAGGAAGTGGACGCGCGCGGGCTCAATTGCCCGTTGCCGATCCTGCGTGCCAAGAAAGCGCTTGCCGATATGGAAAGCGGGCAGATCCTCAAGGTGCTCGCGACCGATCCGGGCTCGCAGCGCGATTTCGCCGCGTTCGCGAAGCAGACGGGCAACGAGATCGTCGAATCGACGACGCAGGACAAGACCTTCGTGTTCCTGATGCGTCGCCGCTGAAGGTACGCATCGCACGTCCCGCGGTGCCGGGCCCCCGGCCGGCCGCGCCTCGGCACTCGCGCCTGGCCGGGCGCCCCTAACCGGGCGTTCCTCTCTGACAATTCTTAAACCTCATTGCGTGACCGGCTGCGTATACTGACCCGGCCGGTCGTCCGCCTCCAGCGGAAGCGCCGGCCACGGTACGTCGCACGGCGGGCTCGGGGGCCATGCCTGACGCTACCGTCGTACAACGGGGAGAGGACATGTCCTTCAGACCAGGGACCCTTCGAAGTCCGTCCGGAGCGGAAAGCATCGCGCCCGTGCGCACCTCGGAATTGAGCCGGATCGAGCTCGATCCGCAGCAGGACCGCCACGCGCGTGCCGCGCTGGAGGCGTACGCGGATTCGGCCGCGGCCGAAATGCCGTGGCTGGCCGAATGGCTCGACGAACGGCTGCGCGACGCCGCGCGGGACGACGGCTCGGGCCCGACCTACTGCGGTGCGACGATCGAACGCGTGTTCGATCTGGCGCAGGCATGGGCGGCGGGCCAGCCCGACTACGCGGCCAATGCGTGGGAGCGCGTGCGCGACCAGCTGCAGCGGATGCTGGCGCAACCGCCGCTGTCGGAGCCGCCGTCGCCACGCATGCCGATCGACGATTTTGCCGAGCCGGTGGCCGGCATCGCGGGCGCCGATTAGGCGTCCGGTTGCGCAACAGAAAGGATTATTCGAAGAAAGGGCGATAGTCCGCGCAATTTCTTGGCGAATTTCATACTACTATGATGAAATCGCCGGTTCGTCCGTGCCCCGTTTTTGAGATATTTAGCCGGGCTCGCCGGTTTGCGCAGGTGGCGCGAGCGGCGAACGACGGCTTGCCGGCCGGTATCCGCCGCCGCGCGCAGGTTGCGCGGCCGGAGCAGGCGCGGGAGCCGAATGGACGAACCGACTTCGATTTGCGGGGTGCTATGAGAATTGCTGTACTGGATGACGATCCGGCCCAGACGGATTTCGTCAGTCAAACGCTGACGGCCGTTGGCCATACGTGCTATGCGTTCAAGGAAGGCAAGGCCCTGAAGAAGCGCCTGCAGCGCGAGACGTTCGATCTGCTGGTGCTCGACTGGAACGTGCCCGACATGTCCGGCGAGGAAGTGCTCAAGTGGGTGCGCGCCAACCAGACCGAGCACAGCCTGCCGATCATCTTCATGACGAGCCGCGACGACGAGGCGGGGATCACGCAGATCCTCAACGCCGGCGCCGACGATTACGTGGTCAAGCCGGTGTCGGGCCCGATCCTGCGCGCGCGCATCGGTTCGCTGCTGCGCCGCGCGTATCCGGTCAACGCCGAGGCGACCGTCCGCGAATTCGATCAGTTCCGTTTCGACGTGAACCTGAAGCAGGCGTACGTCGGCGACAAGGCCGTGAGCCTCACGCAAAAGGAATTCGAGCTCGCGCTGCTGCTGTTCCAGCATCTGGACCGGCCGCTGTCGCGCGCGCACATTCTCGACCTCGTGTGGAAGCAGGCGACCGACATTCCGTCGCGCACGATGGATACGCACATTTCGATGCTGCGCACCAAGCTCGGCCTGCGGCCCGAGAACGGCTACCGTCTCGCGCCGATCTACGGGTACGGCTACCGGCTCGAACGGGTCGGCCAGGGGGAACCGGAGTGACGACGCGAATCACGCAGCGCACGGCGAACCTGCGCACGGCGGCGCTGCGCGCGGCCTGCGCGGTCGCGTTGGCGTTCGCCGCGCAGCAGGCCGCGGCGCAGCCGCCCGCCGCCGCGGGCAAGACGGTCGTCTATCGCACGCAGGCCGGCGACACGCTGTACGACGTCGCCGCGCGCTACCTGCAGGGCGCGGACGACTGGCAACTGCTCCAGCAGATCAACGGCGTGCCGGCGCCGAAGCACCTGCAGCCCGGCATCGCGCTGAAGCTGCCGGTCGCGCGCCTGCGCAAGGAAAAGCTCACCGCGCGCGTGATCGCGGTGCAGGGCACGGCCGAGCGTGCGTCCGGCGCGGCTTTCGCGCCGCTCGCGAACGATGCGACGCTCGCCGAAGGCGATCGCGTGCGTACCGGCCCGAACGGCTTCGTGACGATCGAGCTGGCCGACGGCACGCACATGAGCCTGCCGCCCGACAGCCAGCTCGACCTGAAGTCGCTGCGCCGCACGGTGCTGACCGGCACGCTCGATCGCGAGTTCGAACTCACGCGCGGCTCGGTCGACAGCGAAGTCACCCACCTGAAGAAACGCGACGACCGCTTCCAGATCCGCTCGCCGTCGGTCGTGGCCGGCGTGCGCGGCACGCGCTTTCGCGTGAACTACGACGCGGCCGGCACGGCGACGACGCGTGTCGAAGTGCTCGATGGCACCGTCGGCGTCGCGGGCGGCCGGCAGCCGGCCGACGCGACGCTCGTGCATGCGAACTTCGGCAGCGTCGCGACGTCGTCCGGCGCGGTCGGCGCGCCCGTCCAGCTGCTGGGCGCCCCCGCGCTCGCGCATCCCGACAAGGTGCAGGACGAGCCCGACGTCGCATTCGACGTCACGCCGCTCGCGCAGGCGCATGCGTATCGCGTGCAGCTCGCGCACGATGCGGGGCTGCTCGACCTGTTCCGCGAAACGCGCACCGATTCGCCGCGCGCGGTGTTCCGCGACGTGCCGAACGGCAACTACTTCGTGCGGATCGCCGCGATCGATGAGAACGGCCTCGAGGGGCTGCCGCGCACCTATGCGTTCGAACGCCGCGTGATGGGGCTCGACGCGAGCGCGTCGCAGGGCGCGGGCGGTTACGAGTTCCGCTGGTCGCCGAACGGCTCGGGCAAGAATGCGCGTTACCGGTTCGTGCTGTCGCGCTCGAAGGACCTGAGCGCGCCGGTCGTCGACCAGGTCGGCCTGCACGCACGCCAGATCACCGTCGCGCATCTGCCGCCGGGCGACTATTTCTGGGCCGTGACCGTCGAGGAATTCGAAGGCGGCAAGTTCTACGAGAAGACCAGTCCGGTCAGCGCGTTCACGTTGTCGCGCTGATCCGCGGCGCATGAAACCCGACTCCGTTTCCCCGCGGCGGCACCTCGGCCGCCGCTTCCTGATCGAATGGATCGCGATCGGCTGCCTCGGGATCGCGGTGATTCTCGCGTGCGCGCTCGGCCGCCTGTCGTCCAGTGTCGACGGGCTGATCTACGACCGGCTGCTGATGCTGCGCAGCCTGCCGCTGTCGCCCGACGTGGTCGTCGTCGACATCGACAACCAGAGCGTATCCGCGCTCGGCCGCTGGCCGTGGCCGCGCGACGTGCATGCGCGGCTGCTCGACACGCTCGCGCGCGCGCAGCCGGCCGCGGTCGTCTACGACGTGCTGTTTACCGAACCGTCGCCGGAGGATCGCGCGTTCGCGGACGCGATGAGCCGCGTGCCGACCTTCCTGCCGGTGCTGTTGAGCCCCGAGCAGGCGGACGGCACGCGCTCCGTCGATCCGCCGGTCGCCGCGCTGGCCGCGCGCGCGACGGGGCTGGGCCATATCAATCTCGAAGTCGATCGCGACGGCATCGTGCGCAGCGTCGCGCTGTTCGAAAGCGACGGCCGCGTGCGCTGGCCGCAACTGATGGTGCCCGTCTATCGCGCGATCCAGGCCGGCCGGCTGCACCCGGTCGGCGGCGTGCCCGGCGCGGACGCGCACGACCTGTCGCGTGATGCGGCGGGCGACGGCCGCTACCTGATTCCGTTCAGCCGCAATACGCCCGCGTATCCGACGCTGTCGTTCGACGACGTGCTCGAAGGGCGCGTGAAGCCCGACGCGCTGCGCGGCAAGATCGTCGTCGTCGGCGTGACGGCGTCCGGGCTGTACGATCGCTTCGCGACGCCGGTGTCCGGCGAGTTCGGCCCGCTCGCCGGCGTGTATATCCATGCCAACGTGCTCGACATGCTGGCGACCGGCAGTGCGATTTCGCCCGCGTCGCGCGCGGGGTTGTTCGTCGCATCGCTGCTGCCGCTCGCCGTGTTGCTGGGCGGCTTCCTGATGCTGTCGCCGTGGCGCGCGTTGCTGCTGACGCTGAGCCTGGCCGCGCTCGCCGTCGTCGCGAGCCTGGCGCTGCTGTTCGAGGCGCGCATCTGGCTGACGCCGGCGCCGGCGATCTTCGGGCTGATCGCCGTCTACCCGATCTGGAACTGGCGGCGGCTCGAAATGACGATGTCGTACCTGCGCCGCGAGCTGCAGAAGCTCGCGGACGAGCCGCACCTGTTGCCCGAGGCGCCGCGCACGCGCAGCGTCGGCGGCGACGTGCTGGAGCGGCAGATGGCGCTGATGGCGCAGGCCGCGCAGCGTGTGCAGGACATGAAGCGCTTCGTGTGGGACAGCCTCGACAGCATGCCCGAGCCGATCTTCGTGACCGACCTCGCCGGCACCGTGCTGATCGCGAACCATGCAGCGAAACGCTACGGGTCGCGGCTCGCGTTGCCGCTGCCGGAAGGGCGCCCGCTGCGCACCGCGCTCGGCGAGCTGACCTTCATGAAGACCGTCGACGGCAACGCCGAGCACGACGCGGCGATCCGCGAGCACTGGCCGGCCGTGCTCGACCCGACGCTCGAGGCAGAGCACGACGCGATGGCGCGCGGCATCGAAGTGCGCGATCGCGACGGGCTCGACCATCTGCTACGCTACGCGGCGTGTACCAACGCGCAAGGGCGCGTGACCGGCTGGATTGCCGGCCTCGTCGACGTGACCGAGCTGCACGCGGCCGAGCGGCAGCGCGAGGAAGCGCTGCACCTGCTGTCGCACGACATGCGTTCGCCGCAGTCGTCGATCCTCGCGCTGGTCGAGATCGAGCGCGACCGCGTCGAAAGCGACGCGATGCGCGGGCTGCTCGCGCGAATCGAGCGCTATGCGCACCGCGCGCTGTCGCTCGCCGACGAGTTCGTGCAACTGGCGCGCGCCGAGTCGCAGGCGTACCAGCTCGAGGTGACGAGCCTCGTCGACGTGCTGATCGACGCGAGCGACGAGGTGTGGCCGCAGGCGCAGGCGAAGCACATTCGCGTGGAGACCGGCGTGGGCACCGACATGTGCTGGGTGCGCGCGGACCGTTCGCTGATCACGCGTGCCTTCGTGAACCTGCTGAACAATGCGGTCAAATACAGTCCGTCCAACACGGTGATCACGTGTACGCTGACGGTCGAGCACGCATCGAAGCGGATGTTCTGTACGATTCGCGATCAGGGGTACGGCATTGCCCCGGAAGATCAGCGGCATCTGTTCGAGCGTTTCAAGCGATTCCATGCCGGCGAGCGGCCCGAAATCTCGGGTTCCGGGCTCGGCATGGCGTTCGTGAAGACGGTCGTCACGCGCCATGGGGGCAGCGTGTCGGTCGACAGCGAAGTGGGTGTTGGCACCGCGGTGACGGTGTCGCTGCCCGCGATCGACGAGCCGTCCGCCTGACAGGGCCGGGCGCGACGGCAGGCATTTGGGGAAAGTCATGAGAAAGCAATGGGCAGCGACCGCGCTGGCGGCGTCGCTGTTGACGGGTTGCGCCGGCGTGACGAGCGGCGTGAGCGCGGTGGGGCAGCCGAATGCATTTGCATCCGGTGCGCACGGCTACGACTTCGCACGGACGGCCGCGCAGGCGGACGACGCCGAATACCGGCAGATCGAGACGCTCGTGCGCGACGAGCTCGCGCGCCGCGGCTTCGATGCGCAGCCGCTCAAGGGCGCGCGTTACCGGTTGTCGATCGCGTACGCGACGCAGCCGGCGGCGGTCGCGGCGACCGCCGAGCGGTGCGGTGCGGCGAGCAGCGCATGCGTGACGGTCGACGGGCCCGCGCCGTTCGCGCTGCCGTTCATGGGCCGCGTGTACCGTCACGTGCTGACCTTGCGCTTCGTCGATGCGAAATCGGGCGCCGACGTCTATCGCGTGTCGGCGTCGCTGCGCGATCGCGATCCCGGTACGCAGCAGGCCGCGCCGGCGCTCGTGAAGAGCGCGCTGGCGAAGGTGCCGTTCGGCGACGGCAGCGGCTGGCTCGTCAAGACGAAAAAAGACGACGCGGGCGGCATGCCGGGCGTCGTCTCGGTGAAGCCGGCCGACGCGCGCTGAAGCGGCGGCCGCGAGGTGAGGGCGGGCGCGCTGGAGCGCGCCCTTGCCGCGTTCAGACGGTCGGTTGGGCGCCGTCGCGGGTGCGCAGGTACGTTTCGAATTCCGCACCGACTTCCGGGTGGCGCAGCGCGAATTCGACCGTCGCCTTCAGGTAGCCGAGCTTGCTGCCGCAGTCGTAGCGCGTGCCCTGGTACTTGTAGGCCAGCACCTGTTCGTCGGCGAGCAGTGCCTGGATCGCATCGGTGAGCTGCAGTTCGCCGCCCGCGCCCGGCTTCAGCGCGCGCAGGTGATCGAAGATCCGCGGCTTCAGGACGTAGCGGCCGACCACGCCGAGGTTCGACGGCGCGACTTCCGGCGCCGGCTTCTCGACGATCGCCGACATCTTGACGATCGACTCTTCCCATTCCTTGCCGTCGACGATCCCGTACGACTTCGTCTCCGACGGCGGGATCTCTTCGACGCCGATCACCGAGCTGTGATAGTGGTCGAACACGTCGACCATCTGCTTCATCACCGGCGGGTTGCCGTCGAGCAGGTCGTCCGCGAGGATCACCGCGAACGGGTTGTCGGCGACGAGCTTTTCCGCGCACAGCACCGCGTGGCCGAGGCCGAGCGCTTCCGGCTGGCGCACGTAGAAGCAGTCGACATGGCTCGGCTTGATGCTGCGCACGAGTTCGAGCAGCTTTTCCTTGCCGCGCGCCTCGAGTTCGGCCTCGACCTCGTACGACTTGTCGAAGTGGTCCTCGATCGCGCGCTTGCTGCGCCCGGTGACGAAGATCATCTCGGTAATGCCGGCCGCGATCGCTTCCTCGACCGCGTACTGGATCAGTGGCTTGTCGACGACCGGCAGCATTTCCTTCGGGCTCGCCTTCGTTGCCGGGAGGAACCGCGTGCCGAGACCGGCAACGGGGAATACCGCCTTGGTGACTTTCAACATGATCGAACCTTTATTCCTGTAATCGACTTGTCAGACGGTCTATGTTCACGTTCGCATTATAGTGAACGCAAATGACCTTACCGTTTGTTACGCAGGCAACCGATCGAGCTGCGCACGCAGTTTTTCGAGCGTGCTCTGGAATTCCGCGACACGTTTCTGCTCCTGTTCGACCACGGCCGGCGGTGCTTTCGCAACGAAAGCCTCGTTGCCGAGCTTCGCGTTGCACTTCGCGATCTCGCCCGTCAGGCGCGTGATTTCCTTCGACAGGCGCTCGCGCTCGGCCGCGACGTCGATTTCCACCTTCAGCACCAGCTTGTTCGGGCCGACGATCGCGATCGGCGCGCCGTGCGCTTGCTGGTCGAGCGCGGCTTCGTCCGCGAGGATCTGCACTTCCGACAGGCGTGCGAGCGCCTGGACGTACGGCGCGAACGAGCGCAGGCGCTCGGCGTCGCCGGCCGCCAGCAGCGGCACCTTGGTCGCGGGCGACAGGTTCATCTCGCCGCGCAGGTTGCGGCACGCGTCGACGATCGCCTTCAGGTCGGCCGCCCACTGCTCGGATGCCTCGTCGAGCTTCTGCAGGTTTGCGACCGGGTACGGCTGCGTCATCAGCGACGCCTCGCCGTCGGCCTTGCCTTGCGGATAGCGGCCGGCGAGCGGCGCGACCTTCTGCCAGAGCGCTTCGGTGATGAACGGGATGACCGGATGGGCGAGGCGCAGCACCGTTTCCAGCACGCGCAGCAGCGTGCGGCGGGTGGCGCGCTGCTGTTCCGGCGTGCCGTTCTGGATCTGCACCTTCGCGAGTTCGAGATACCAGTCGCAATACTCGTCCCACACGAACTTGTAGATGCTGCTCGCGATGTTGTCGAAGCGGTAATCGGCGAACCCCTTCGCGATGTCGGCTTCGGTGCGCTGCAAGAGCGACACGATCCAGCGGTCGGCCGCCGAGAAGTCGAGGTAGCCGCCGGGGCCGCAGTCGCCCGCGCCGCACACTTCCGGCTTGTCGTTGCCGCAGTCGTGGCCTTCGCAGTTCATCAGCACGAAGCGCGTCGCGTTCCACAGCTTGTTGCAGAAGTTGCGATAGCCTTCGCAGCGCGCGAGGTCGAAGTTCACATTGCGGCCGAGCGTCGCCATCGACGCCATCGTGAAGCGCAGCGCGTCGGTGCCGAACGCGGGGATGCCGTCCGGGAATTCCTTGCGCGTCTTCTTCTCGATGGTCGCGGCCTGCTTCGGGTTCATCAGGCCCGTCGTGCGCTTCGCGACCAGCGACTCGAGGTCGATGCCGTCGACGATGTCGATCGGGTCGAGCGTGTTGCCCTTGCTCTTCGACATCTTCTGGCCTTCCGCGTCGCGCACGAGGCCGTGCATGTAGACGGTATGGAACGGCACCTTGCCGGTGAAGTGGGTCGTCATCATCACCATCCGGGCGACCCAGAAGAAGATGATGTCGAAGCCGGTGACGAGCACCGACGACGGCAGGAAGTGCTTCAGTTCGGGCGTCTCGTTCGGCCAGCCGAGCGACGAGAACGGCACGAGCGCCGACGAGAACCACGTGTCGAGCACGTCTTCGTCGCGCTTGAGCGCCCCCGCGTAACCCTTCGCGGCGGCCTGCGCGCGTGCGTCTTCCTCGTTGCGCGCGACGAATACCTCGCCGTTCTCGCCGTACCACGCGGGAATCTGGTGGCCCCACCACAGTTGGCGCGAGATGCACCAGTCCTGGATGTTCTCGAGCCACTGGTAGTAGGTGGTCGTCCAGTTTTCCGGGACGAACTTGATCTGGCCGTCGCGCACCACGTCGAGCGATACCTCGGTGATCGACTTGCCCGGATGGAACGTGCCTTCCGGCGCCGGCTTCGTCATCGCGACGAACCACTGGTCGGTCAGCAACGGCTCGATCACGACGCCCGTGCGGTCGCCGCGCGGCACCATCAGCTTGTGCGGCTTCACGGAGTCGAGGAAGCCCTGCGCGTCGAGGTCGGCGACGATCGCCTTGCGCGCGTCGAAGCGGTCGAGGCCGCGATACTGCTCGGGGCCGTTGTCGTTGATCTTCGCGTCGAGCGTCAGGATCTCGATCGGCGCGAGCTTGTGGCGCAGGCCGACCTGGTAGTCGTTGAAATCGTGCGCGGGCGTGACCTTCACGACGCCCGTGCCGAACTCGCGGTCGACGTAGTCGTCGGCGATCACCGGAATCTCGCGGCCCGTCAGCGGCAGCGTGACGAGCTTGCCGATCAGGTGCGCGTAGCGTTCGTCTTCCGGATGGACCATCACCGCGACGTCGCCGAGCATCGTCTCGGGACGCGTGGTGGCCACCGTCAGCGAGCCCGAGCCGTCGACGAGCGGGTAGCGGATGTGCCACAGGTGGCCGTTTTCCTCTTCGCTGACGACTTCGAGGTCCGACACGGCGGTGAGCAGCACCGGATCCCAGTTGACGAGGCGCTTGCCGCGATAGATCAGCCCTTGTTCATACAGCGTGACGAACACGTCGCGTACGGCGGCCGACATCTTGTCGTCCATCGTGAAGTATTCGCGCGACCAGTCGGTCGACGCGCCGAGGCGGCGCACCTGGTCGGTGATCGTCGAACCGGATTTCTGCTTCCACTCCCACACGCGCTCGACGAACTTCTCGCGGCCGAGGTCGTGGCGCGACACGCCTTGCGCGTCGAGCTGGCGCTCGACCACGATCTGGGTGGCGATCCCCGCGTGGTCGGTGCCGGGCACCCACAGCGTGTTCTCGCCGAGCATCCGGTGGTAGCGGGCGAGGCCATCCATGATCGTCTGATTGAACGCGTGGCCCATGTGCAGCGTGCCCGTCACGTTCGGCGGCGGCAACTGGATCGCGAAATCGGGGCGGGCCGGATCGAATGCCGGGGCGGCATAGCCGCGTTTTTCCCACTCCGGCCCCCATTGGGACTCGATGGTATGGGGCTCGAAGCTCTTCGCAAGCGTGTTGTCGCTCATGTTTGGAAATCTGCCGAAAAATGCGTGAATTGGATGCCGAATCCGACAATTATAAATGGATGCCCATCGCCCAGCCATCGCCTTGCCGGCGCGGGCCTGTCGTGACGCGGCCGCAACGTGCCCGCAACATGCAGGCAGCGTGCGACCGAACGGATCGGAAACGGCATCGCGTCGCCGACTTATAATGTCGGGTCCCGCATTTTTCTCGCCCGTCAGCTGCCGCTCCATGCCCGATCTGCTCGCCAATCTGAACCCCGAACAACTCGCCGCCGTCACGTTGCCGAACGAACCGGCGCTGATCCTCGCAGGGGCGGGCAGCGGCAAGACCCGCGTACTGATCACGCGCATCGCGTGGCTGATCCAGCAGGGCTATGCGTCGCCGCCCACCGTGCTCGCCGTCACCTTCACGAACAAGGCCGCGCGCGAGATGATGGCACGCCTGTCGGCGATGATGCCGATCGACACGCGCGGAATGTGGATCGGCACGTTCCACGGCCTGTGCAACCGGATGCTGCGCACGCACTGGCGCGACGCCGGCCTGCCGCAGACTTTCCAGATCCTCGACACGGCCGACCAGCTGTCCGCGATCAAGCGACTGATGAAGGCGGCGAACGTCGACGACGAAAAGTATCCGCCGAAGAACGTCCAGTACTTCATCAACAACGCGAAGGAGCAAGGGCTGCGCCCGGACAAGGTCGACGCGACCGACAACTTCAACCGCAAGTTCGTCGAGCTTTACCAGGCGTACGACCAGCAGTGCCAGCGCGAAGGCGTCGTCGATTTTCCCGAGCTGCTGCTGCGCTGCTACGAGCTGCTCGCGTACAACGCGCCGTTGCGTGCGCACTACCAGGCGCGCTTCCGGCACATCCTCGTCGACGAGTTCCAGGACACCAACAAGCTGCAGTACGCGTGGCTCAAGATGCTCGCGGGCGGTGAGAACGCGATCTTCGCGGTCGGCGACGACGATCAGTCGATCTATGCGTTCCGCGGCGCGAACGTCGGCAACATGCGCGACTTCGAAGACGAATTCCGCGTGCGCAACCTGATCAAGCTCGAGCAGAACTACCGTTCGCACGGCAACATCCTCGACGCGGCGAACCAGCTGATCTCGAACAACGCGCACCGCCTCGGCAAAAACTTGCGTACCGATGCCGGCCACGGCGAACCGGTGCGCGTGTACGAAGCCAGCACCGATTCGCAGGAAGCCGGCTGGATCGTCGAGGAGATCCGCTCGCTGATCAATACCGGGATGGCGCGCAGCGAAGTGGCCGTCCTGTACCGCAGCAACGCGCAGTCGCGCTCGATCGAGCACACGCTGATGTCGTCGGGCATTCCGTACCGCGTGTACGGCGGCCTGCGCTTTTTCGAGCGGCAGGAAGTGAAGCACGCGCTCGCGTACCTGCGCCTGATCGACAACCCGAACGACGACACGGCATTCGCGCGCGTCGTGAATTTCCCGACCCGCGGCATCGGCGCGCGCTCGGTCGAGCAACTGGCCGACGCCGCGCGCCTGTACGGCTGCTCGATGGCCGCCGCGATTCCGTACGTGACCGGCAAGGCCGGCACGAGCCTCGGCGGGTTCGCGAACCTGATCGCGAAGATGCGTGCCGACACGCAGCACATGAACCTGCCCGACACCGTCGAGCACATCGTGCGCGCGAGCGGCCTTGCCGATTTCTACCAGGGCGAGCGCGAAGGCCAGGATCGCCTCGAAAACCTGCAGGAACTCGTGAACGCGGCCACCGCGTTCATCGCCGAGGAAGGCTACGGGCTCGACACGCCGGCCCGCTCGATCCCGCTGCGCGCGGGCGCGATCGCGGCGCCCGAGCTCGGTACCGCGACGGACGATCCGGCGGTCGACGTGCTCGACCCGGCGTCGCCTGCCGATCCCGCGCAGAACCCCGACACGATGACGCCGCTCGCCGGCTTCCTGTCGCACGCGTCGCTGGAGGCCGGCGACAACCAGGCGCAGGCCGGCCAGGACGCGGTGCAGCTGATGACCGTGCACGCGGCGAAGGGGCTCGAATTCGCGGCCGTGTTCATCACGGGGCTCGAGGAGGGCCTCTTCCCGCACGAGAACAGCGTGCTCGAATCGGACGGCCTCGAGGAAGAGCGCCGGCTGATGTACGTCGCGATCACGCGCGCGAAGGAGCGGCTCTATCTGTCGTTCGCGCAGAGCCGGATGCTGCATGGCCAGACGCGCTACAACGTGCGCTCGCGCTTCTTCGACGAACTGCCCGAGCACGTGCTGAAGTGGCTGACGCCGAAGGTCGAGGCCGGGTCGCGCTGGGGCGGGCGCTCGGACAATGCCGGCTACGGGCGCGACTGGTTCGCGCGGCCGGGCGGCGGCAGTCGCGAGCAGATCGTCGATGCGGCCGTGTCCGCGCCGCTGCCCGCGTTCGCGGACAAGCAGCGCGCGGCCGACGCCGGCTTCCGGGTCGGCCAGCAGGTATTCCATACGAAGTTCGGCGAAGGCACGGTCACCGCGCTCGAAGGCAACGGCACCGATGCGAAGGCGCAGGTGAAGTTCAAGCGCCACGGCGAGAAATGGCTCGCGCTTGCGGTCGCGAAATTGCAGGCGGTGGAATGATGGACGTCGACCTCGCCGTGACGCCTGCCGCTCGTCCGCTCGGCATTCTGGCCGCGCTGCCCGAGGAGCTCGGCGACCTGATCGCCGCGATGCGCGCCGACGGCGCGATGAAGACGGTCACGCTCGGCCGCCGCGATTACCACGTCGGCACCGTGCACGGCGCGGCCTGCGTCGTCACGCTCGCGCGGATCGGCAAGGTCGCGGCCGCCGCGACGGTCAGCGCGCTGATCCACGTGTTCGGCGTGTCGGGCGTGGTGTTCACCGGCGTCGCGGGCGGCGTGTCGCGCACGGTGCGTATCGGCGACGTCGTCGTGGCCGATACGCTGCTGCAGCACGATCTCGACGCGTCGCCGCTCTTTCCGCGCTACGAGGTGCCGTTGCTCGGCATCACGCGTTTCGCGACCGACGCCGCGCTGACAGCCCGCTTGCGGGCTGCATGCACGCTGTTCGTCGAGGAAGAGGGCGCGCGGTTCGCCGAGCGCTTCGGGCTCGCCGGCGCGGCGCTGCACGCGGGGCTCGTCATCAGCGGCGATCGCTTCGTGTCGAGCGAGCGGGAAGTGCTCGCGCTGCGCGACGCGCTGCCGGACGCGCTCGCGGTCGAGATGGAAGGCGCGGCGATCGCGCAGGTGTGCGCGGAACACGACGTGCCGTTCGCGCTCGTGCGCACGATTTCCGATACGGCCGACGATCACGCGACGCAGTCGTTCTCGCACTTCCTGTCGGCGATCGCCAGCAGCTATTCGTCCGGCATCCTCAAGCGCTTCCTGACGCTGCATGCGACGACGGCGGCCTGAAGCCGCCGTCTCGTACTTTTCCCATCAAACCGCTCGACCGGCCGCGGCGCGCACGCCGCGGCCGGTCGTTCGTCACGCCTGCTTGCGCCGGCTGCTTTCGAGGTTCGGCAGGAACACCGTCAGCACGCCGATCAACGGCAGGAACGAGCACACCTTGTAGACGAACGGGATGCTCGTCGCATCGGCGAGCTGGCCGAGCACGGCCGCGCCGACGCCGCCCAGGCCGAACGCGAAGCCGAAGAACAGGCCCGCGACCATCCCGACCTTGCCGGGCATCAGCTCCGTCGCATAGACGAGGATCGCGGCGAACGCCGACGCCAGCACGACGCCGATGATCACGGTCAGCACGCTCGTCCAGAACAGGTTCGCGTACGGCAGCAGCATCGTGAACGGCGCGACGCCGAGGATCGACACCCAGATCACGTACTTGCGGCCGATCCGGTCGCCGACGGGCCCGCCGATCAGCGTGCCGGCAGCCACCGCCGCGAGGAACACGAACAGGTGGATCTGCGCGGCCTGCACCGACAGATGGAACTTGTCGATCAGGTAGAACGTGAAATAGCTGTTGATGCTCGCGAGGTAGAAGTACTTCGAGAACACGAGCAGCACCAGCACGCCGATCGCGGCCATCACGCGGCCGCGCGACAGCGTCGGGTGGCCGGCCGAGGCGGCCTTTTTCTTCATCGACGGATGCTTCTTGTACCAGTGGCCGATCTGCGTGAGCACGATCATCGCGACGAGCGCGGCCGCCGAGAACCACGCGATGCTGTGCTGGCCGTGCGGAATGATCACGAGCGCGGCGAGCAGCGGCCCGAGCGCGGAGCCTGCATTGCCGCCCACCTGGAACACCGACTGCGCGAGCCCGTGCCGGCCGCCCGACGCCATCCGCGCGACCCGCGACGATTCGGGGTGGAACACCGACGAGCCGCAGCCGACGAGCGCGGCGGCCACCAGCAGCATCGGGAAATTCGGCGCGGCCGACATCAGCAGCAGCCCCGCGAGCGTGAAGCCCATGCCGACCGGCAGTGAATACGGCTTCGGATGCTTGTCGGTATAGAGGCCCACGAGCGGCTGCAGCAGCGACGCGGTGATCTGGTAAGTGAGCGTGATCAGGCCGATCTGCGCGAACGACAGCGCGAACTGGCTCTTGAGCATCGGGTAGATCGCGAGGATCAACGACTGGATCATGTCGTTGAGCATGTGCGAGAAGCTGATCGCGCCGAGCACCGGGTAGACGGTGCGGGCGGCGGGCGGTGCGGACGGGTGGGCGGCGGCTGCGCCGGCGGCTCCGGAGTCGAGGCTGGTTTCCATGTGAGCTGAACGAGTTGAGGTGGCTGGCGCGCTCTGTTGGGGATCGGCGCGTTGTCGATTCGTTGATGCGTCAAAGAAGTGTAATGTGGCGTATCGAGAATGTCAGGCCAAGTTTTGTCGCGAATCGGACATTCGTGTGATGGATCGGCCGGTGCGTGCTTTTTTGGACGGGTATAACGCTGGCGGCGCGTCCGTCCTTCAGCCGGGCCGCGCCGGGCCCGGTGCGTGTTTTTCCGGACTCAAGAAACGGCGATGGCGGCCGTAGAACGACCCAATGACAACAGGCGCGCCGCGCCCGCACCGGCTACCCGCCGGGCGGGCGCAGGACGCGCGGCATGGCCTGCCATCGCGGGACCGCCGGGACCGACCTTTCCGGCAGCGTGATCCATACGGGGATAGTTCGATGAAAGCAGCATCTTTGCATCCACAGCCCGGTGCGGCCGCCGCCGCACCCGCCGTTGCCGCCGGTCGCGCCGCTCGGCGCGCGCGCGCGGCGCGTCGCACGCGTCGGCCGTGGACCGTCAAGGCGACGTTGCGCGCCGCGTTCGCGATCCTGCTGGTCGGCACGCTCGCGATCGGCGTGTTCTCGCTGTGGCAGATCAGCCGGCTGAACGCGTCGATCGCGTCGGTCTATGAGCAGGGCCACGTCGCGAGCCGCGCGGCGGCGGAGGTGCGGGCCGAGGTGTTGCGCGCGAGCCGCGCGCAAAAAATGCTGCTGACCGCGACCACCGCGAAGGAGCGCGACGAACTCGGCGCCGAGGTGAGCGCGGGGCTCGCGTCGATCGGCCAGGCGCTCGGCACGCTGCAGCGCTATGCCGATCCGGCCGATGCCGGCGATTCGGCGAGGCTGCGCGCCTTCTCGACGGCGGTTGGCACGTGGAGCACGCATCTGCGCGATTTCGTCACGCTGGTGCGCGCCCAGCCGCTCGACCTGTCGCAGATGAACTGGCAGGTCGGCACGCAGGACGTGTCGCTGCTGGTCGAAACCGGCAAGCTCGAAAAACTCGTCGCCGAACTCGTGAAGACGCGCGGCAAGAAGTCGAAGGCGACACTCGATGCGTCCGCCACCATTTTTTCGTCGTCGTTCGCGATGATCGCGGCGATGACGGCCGCGCTGATCGTGCTGGCCGTCGCGATCGCCGAGCGCGTCGTGCGGCGCCTCGCGTCGCAACTCGGCGGCGAGCCCGCGCTCGCGAAGGAAATTGCCGCGGATATCGCGCGCGGCGACCTGACGCGGCCGATCACGCTCGCCCGCCACGACCGCGACAGCATGGTGCGCGCGCTGGCCGAGATGCAGACGGGGCTCGCGGCCACCGTGGGCGAGATCGCGGTGAGCGCCGAGGCCATCGCGGCCGCGTCCGGCGAAATCTCCACCGGCAATCTCGACCTGTCGCGGCGCACCGAACAGCAGGCCGTCGCACTCGAGCGCACCGCGGCCAGCATGGAGCAACTCACGTCGACCGTGCGGCAGAACGCCGAGAACGCGCGGCAGGCGAGCACGCTCGCGGCCAATGCGTCGGCGGTCGCGGAGACGGGCGGGGAAGTCGTCGGCCGGGTGGTCGCGACGATGAGCGAGATCGACGACAGCGCGAAGAACATTCGCGACATCATCGGCACGATCGAGGGAATCGCGTTCCAGACCAACATTCTCGCGTTGAACGCGGCGGTCGAGGCCGCGCGCGCCGGCGAGCAGGGGCGCGGCTTCTCGGTGGTCGCCGGCGAGGTGCGGCTGCTCGCGCAGCGCTCGGCGACCGCGGCCAAGGAGATTCGGGAACTGATCGGCGCGTCGGTCGAGCGCGTGGCCAACGGCGCGGCGCTCGCGCACGACGCGGGCCGCACGATGGGCGACGTGGTGCGCGCGGTCAAGCGCGTGACCGACATCATCGGCGAGATTTCGGCGGCGTCGGACGAGCAAAGCGCGGGGATCGACGAGATCGGCCGCGCGGTCACGCAAATGGATGCCGGCACCCAGCAGAATGCGGCGCTCGTCGAACAGGCGGCGGCTGCCGCGAACGCACTCGACGAGCAGGCTCAGGCATTGAAGGCGCTGGTCGGGCGTTTCCGCATCGCGCACTGAGCGTGCGGCGCGCCCGGGCGCTTACGACTTCTTCTGCTTGTCGGGATCGATGATGACCGTGCAGGTCGTGCCCGCCGACAGCACCACGTCGGCCGGCACTTCGTCGATCTTGATGCGCACCGGCACGCGCTGCGCGAGGCGCACCCAGTTGAAGGTCGGGTTCACGTCCGCGACGAGGTCGCGGCTTTGCGGGTTGTCGCGATCGTAGATGCCGCGCGAGATGCTTTCCACGTGGCCCTTCATCACGCCGCCGCTCATCAGCCGCATTTCGGCCGGCGCGCCGATCTTCACGCGCGGCAGCTTGGTTTCCTCGAAGTAGCCGTAGACCCAGAACGAGTGGCTGTCGACGATCGCGAGCTTCGCCTGGCCGGCCACCGCATAGTTGCCCTTGAAGGTCTGCAGGTTCGTGATGTAGCCGTCGACCGGCGCGACGACGCGCGTGCGCTCGAGGTTGAGCTTCGCGGCGTCGAGCGCGGCGATCGCCTGCTGATACTGCGCATCGGCGCTCGACGCGCTGTGCACGGCGTTCTCGCGGTTTTCCTTCGACACGACGAGCGCATCGAGATCCGCGCGGCGGGCCGCGTCGTCGCGGCGCATCTGCAGTTCCGCGCGGCGGGCGGCCACCGCCGCCTGCGCCTGCTCGACCGCGATCTGGTAGTGCGACGGGTCGATCTGCATGATCAGGTCGCCTTTCTTCACGAGCTGGTTGTCATGCACGGGCAGCTCGACGATCGCGCCCGACACGTCCGGCGCGACGTTGACGATCTCGGCGCGCACGCGCCCGTCGCGCGTCCACGGATCGTCCATGTAGTGCACCCACAGCGAGCGCCCGATCAGGATCGCGACGAGAAGGATGATGGCGGTCGCGGCGAAGCCGAAGAGTTTTCTGAGCATCATGATGGTTCGGAATCAACGGTAAACGGCAAGACTCAGTCCGCCGCAAATGCAGACGAGAAGGCAGGCCCGGAACAGCGACGGGTGCCAGACGAGACGGTAGAGGCCCGTATAGGCGAGCAGGCGGTCGACAGCCCACGTCGCGATCGCGCCGAGGACGAACATCAGCACCACCGTCGGCATGTAGGCATCGAGAATGGCGATTTCACGCGGCATCATGACGAGGCTCCTGGTTGGGGATGCACGGGGCGGTTGCGGTTGAGCGGCTCGAGCGGCGATTCCGGGTCGAGCAGCGCGGTCCGCACGAAATGCAGGTGGCTCAGGATGCGCTGCAGCCGGTGGCGCTCGTCGCGCGACGGCTCGACCGCATCGAGCGTTTGCCGGGTCGCGTCGATCGCCGCATTGGTCGCGACGAGCGTCGCGTCGAAACGCGCGGCGCTCGGCCGGGTGAACAATGCCGACAGCGCGCTACGCATCGTGTCGATCGCGCGCCGCCACGGCATCGCCGGCGCATAGCGCGGGTCGGCCGGCAGCGTCGCGAGCTCGTGACGCAGGTCGATCGTCGCGTTGCCGGTTTCGAGCACCGCGAACATCCAGCGCAGCGCGTCGCGCTGCACGTCGGGCTGGTCGGCCGACAGCGTGTGCGCCTGGTACATCAGGTCGCGCGCGCCGCTTTCGAAGCGCGTGCGCAAACCCGCGAGCCGCGCGTGGCCGGCCGCGACGGCCTGGTGGCGCAGGTCCGCGAAGAGGCGCTTCTTGTGCCATGGCGCGGTCGGCGGGAACAGCACCGCGAACGCGATCGCCGATGCCAGCATCGCCAGCACGAGCGCGAGCGAATCGTTCATGAAGCTGGTCGGATCGTAGTGCGTGATGTTGTCCGGGCCGGCGAGGAAGCTGAAGAAGATCAGGTAGCCCATCCCGTAGCCGGCGAGCTTCGGCTTCAGCGTCATGAAGATGCCGATCGCGAGCAGCGGCGCCAGCGCGACGCACAGCAGCGGGAAGCCGTCGATGTGCGGATAGATGCCGAACGTCAGCAGGAAGCCCGTGCAGACGGCGAGCGCGGTGCCCATGCCCATCTGCGCGGACATCGCGGTCGGGCGCGGCGTCGACGACGCGAGCGCGCAGGTGGCCGCCGCCGTCAGCGTCATCGTCACGCCGCTCGGCCACGCGGTCTCGATCCAGAACCAGCCGAGCACGAGGATCACGGTCGCGGTGCGAATCGCCGCGATCACCATTGCCGTCGCATTGGTGCGCGGCTCGTAGCGCTCGATCCAGCGTTCGCGTTCGTGCGTCGCGCTCGACAGCGACGCGTAGGTGGCCGCGTACTCGTGCAGGTCGGTGATGAAGCGGTACAGCAGTTCGGCGGCCGTATCGAAGTCGAGCAGCGGAAAGTCCGGCTGCGTTTCGAGCGCCGCGCGCGTCGCGCGGATGCGGCGCGGCAGCGCGTCGCGCCACGCGAGCAGTTGCGTGGCCGCGTGGCCGGCATCGGCCGACGTGCGTACCGGTTCGCCGGCCGGCGTCAGCAGCAGCGGGGCGATCTCGCGAAAGTACGGCTCGATCGCGTCGATCGCGGCTTGCGCGCCGGCCGCATGCAGCCGGTTCATCAACTGGTGCAGCGCATGGAAGCGGCTCGACGCGCTCATGAACTCGCTGTTCAGCCGCGCGAGGCGGCCGCTGCGCATCCGCGTGTCCGGGTCCTCGAACACGGCCATGCTGCGCGCGGCTTCGAACCCGACCACGTCGGCGACGAAGCGCGTATGGATGGTTTCGATATGTGCGCGGTCGAGCTGGCCCGACAGCGCCGCCGCGACGTAGTCGACGAAGCTGCCGAAGCGCTTGCGCACCGTCGTGCGCATCTGCTCGCCGGTGGTCCGCGGAAACACGAGGGCGCTGACCACGCCGGCCGACACGATCCCGACCATGATTTCGGCCACGCGCGTCATTGCGCTCATGAACGCACCGTCCGGGTGTTGCGACGCGGGCAGCCCGATCAGCGCGGTCGTGTAGCCGGCCAGCAGGAAGCCATAGCTGCGGAAGTTGCGGTTGCGCGCGGCGCCGGCCGTGCACAGGGCGACCCACAGCGCGACCGCCAGCAGGAACAGCTGCGGCTGTTGCGGGAACAGCCCGACGAAGGTGAGCGTCGCGATCAATCCGAAGATCGTGCCGGCGACGCGGTAGAAGCTTTTCGCGAGCACCGCGCCGCTTTGCGGCTGCATCACGATGAACACCGTCGTCATCGCCGTTTTCGGCGCGGGCAGGTCGAGCCGCATCGACACGCCGGTCGCGATGAACGCGGCGAGCAGCGCCTTGAACAGATAGAGCCACGCGGCGCCGTCGGTGCGGGCCCAGTCGCCGAACGCGGCGGTCCAGGCCGCGAACGGGCCGCCGGCGGGCGTGGAAGCGGGGGAGGAAGCTGACATGGCGACGCTCCGCGTTACCGTGCGGCCGGCACGCCGGACGCGCCGGTGGTGGCGACTTCCGCGGGCCGGGCGACGGCTGCCGCCGGCTTCGTGCCCGATGCGGCGGCGGGAGCGGCAACCGCGGCGGCGGCTTCGTCCTTCGGCACGTCGCTGCCCGTCTCGACTCCACCGCCGAGCGCGGCCATCAGCTGCGCGTGCGCGGCGAGGCGTTCCGCATCGATGCGGGCGGCCGTCTCCTGCGCGCGCAGCAGTTGCTGCTGCGCGACCAGCACGTTCACGTAATCGGTCAGCCCGCGGCGGAAGCCTTCGCGCGACAGTTGATAGCTGCGATTGTTGGCCGCCACCGAGCGCGCGGCGTCCTTCTTCTGCGTGTCGAGCGAGCGGATTCGCACGACCTGGTCGGCGATGTCCTTGAGCGCGCCGACGATCGTCTGGTTGTAGCGCTCGACCGCCTGGTCGTAGCCGGCGTTCGCGGCGCCGAGCTGCGCCCGCAACCGGCCGCCTTCGAAGATCGGCAGCGACAGCGCGGGGCCGGCCGTCCAGCCGCCGTTCATCGCGCGCAGGAAGTCGGTGAACGGCGCGGTCACGCCGAAGCCGCCGACCGTCGCGAGCAGGTCGATGTTCGGGTAGAACGACGCCTTCGCGACGTCGATGCCGCGCGCCTGCGCGTCGACCGTCCAGCGCGCCGCGACGACGTCGGGGCGGCGGCCGAGCAGGTCGGCCGGCATCGCCGACGGCAGGCCGGCCGGCGCATCGAGCGCAAGCTGCGGCCGCTTGATGGTGTCGCCGGCGCCCGGGCCCTTGCCGGCCAGTGCGGCGAGCTGATGGCGCGCGAGCTGGATCGCCTCTTCGTAGCTGTCGATCTGGCGCTCGTAGTCGGGCAGTGTCGATTCCGCCTGGCTCACGTCGAGCTGCGTGCCGAGGCCGGCCTGCAGCCGCTTGCGCGCGAGATCGGCGAGCGAGCGCTGGCGTTCGAACGTCTCGTGCGCGAGGTCCAGCAGCGCGTAGTTCATCGACATGCCGACATACGCGCGCACGACGTTGACCTCGAGTTCGAGCTTCGCTGCCCGTGCATCGGCGGCGCTCGCATGCGCGGTGTCGAGCGCGCGCTCGGTCGCGTTCTTGTCCTTGCCCCACAGATCGAGGTGGTACGACAGGCCGAGCGTGCCGGTATTGTTCCAGGTGTCGGTATCGGCGAGCGGCCCCGGGCCGTAGTACACGTTGTCGGGCCAGTGCTGGCGCATCAGCGACAGGTTGCCGTTGATCTGCGGCAACTCGGCCGAGCGGGCGACGCGCGCCATCGCCTGCGCTTCGCGCACGCGGGCCTCGGCGGCCGCGAGGGTCGGGTTGCCGGCCTGGGCGGCGGCGATCCATGCATCGAGCTGTGGATCGCGGTACGCGCGCCACCAGTCGGCGGCGGGCCAGCCTGCGTCGCGGTCGGCCGCGCGGATGGCCGCGCCGGCGTCGAGTGCGTTCGCTTCGATGCGAGTGGACTGGGTTTTGTTGTCGCCCATGCTCGCGCAACCGGCCATTATTAATGAGACTGCAAGAACCGCCAGTGCGAGCGTCCCTTTTGTCGCCGGAGACTGCACGATTTTCTCCCTTTCGGATATAGATGAGTCGGAGGCGATTATATTTTTCGGCGATTCCTGAATAAACGGACAACGGTGCAAGTCATTTTTACGAATCCTGAGATAATATTTGTTGGACCCTGTGCAACAATCCCTCCGGATTCAAACGGGTAATCGGATGGATACGTTACAAAACATGCGGGTATTCGTCCGCGTGGTGGACGCGGGAAGCTTTACCGCGGCCGCCCAGCAGATGAATTCGACCACCGCCTACGCTTCGCGCGCGGTCTCGGATCTCGAGGCCCATCTGCGCACGCGTCTCCTGAACCGCACGACGCGCCGGATCGCGCTGACCGAAGCCGGCGAGCGCTATCTGCAGCGCTGCGAACAGATCCTCGCTTACGTCGACCAGGCCGAAGCCGAGGCGGGGGACGCGCACGCGCGTCCGTCCGGCAAGCTGAAGGTCCATTGCTTCACGAGCCTCGGCCAGCACTATCTGGTGCCGGCGATCGCGCGCTATCGCGAGCGCTATCCGGACGTGCACGTCGAGCTGACGCTCGCGCAGCGGATGCCCGACCTGCTCGACGAGGGGTACGACGTCGCGATCGTCGTCGGCCGCGATCTGCCGGATTCGGGGCTCGTGTCGCAGCGGCTCGGCGAGAGCTACAGCGTCGTGTGCGCGTCGCCCGGCTATGTCGAGTCGCACGGCGTGCCGCAGCGGCCGGCCGATCTCGCGCAGCACGTGTGCCTCGGGATGGTCGCGCCGGGCTTTCACTTCGACGAATGGGCGCTGGCGGGGCCGAACGGCGACGAGGTCGTGCCGATCACGGCGCCGCCGTTCCGCGTGAACGTCGCGGAGGCGCTCGCGGTGGCCGTGCGGGAGGGGATGGGGATCGGCGGGCTGCCGCTCTATTCGGCGATCGGCTGGCTGCGCAGCGGGCACATCGTGCGCGTGATGCCCGAGTACCGGTCGCACGTGATGAACATCTATGCGCTGTATCCATCGCGCCAGTACCTCGACGCGAAAATCCGGACCTGGGTCGATTTCCTGCGCGAAGAGCTGCCGCTGACGCTCGAAGCGGACGAAGCGGCGCTCGAACAGTTCACGCGTGCGACATGACCGCGCGGTCGGCCGCCATCTGACGAGATTTGTCCTTCACGCAACATTTTTTTACGAACGTGTGTCAGACAGTTTGATACTGTTGGAATTAACGAGATACACCACACCGGAGTAGCGATGGATACGCACCTGATGATCGGCCTTGGCGTCCTGCTGGGCGCGGCTGCCGCCGCGGCGGCGACCCGCGACCTGCTGCGTGCGATGAAGGCGAGGGCGCAGATGAAGCCCGTGCCGGTCCGCGTGCGCGAGCCGCGCCGCCCCGGCCGCTGATCCCGCCGTCACGTTTCAGACGGGCAAGGCCGCGCCACGCGGCCGCCCGGGCCGGCGCTCAGCCGAGCTCGACGACCTTGTCCCACGCGAACGCGGGGTTTTCCCATTCGCCGGTGCGCCGGTGAAGGTAGCCGCGCGGATTGCACACCACGCGCGTGCCGCCGTCCGCCACGTAGTCGAATGACGTATGCGTGTGGCCGTGCAGCCACAGATCCACCGGCGGTCGCACCAGTTCCGCCATGTCCGTGACGAACCCCGCCGACGCCAGATCGTCCGCATAGCGTTCCGCCAGCGAGCGCCGGTGCGGCGCATGATGGGTGACGACGATCGTCTTGCCCGCGAACGGCACCGCCAGCTGCGTTTCCAGCCATGCACGGCCTTGCAGATGGAGCGCAATGGCGTCGGCCGGCGCGAAATCCCGTTCCGGCGCGCCCGCTGCCGCATGCAGCGCCGCATCGTGCGGCCACGTCACCTGGATCAGTCCCTTGAAATCGAGCATCACGCGCAGCGCGGCGTCGATCGTGCGCGCGACGCTGGCTTCGTCCCCGCCGAACAGCGAAAAATCCGCCCAGAGCGTCGTGCCCAGCACGCGGAAGCGTTGGGCGGGATCGACGTAGACGCCGTTGTTCAGGTAATGCACGTTGTCGAGCGCATGCGCCGCGTCGCGCATCGCCGTCTCCAGCGCGCCGAATTCTCCGTCGTAGTACTCGTGATTGCCCGGCACGTAGATCACCGGCACCGCCGGGTCGAATGTCTCGGCGGCCCAGCGCAGGCCTTCCGCGTGATTGTGGATGTCGCCGGCCAGCACGACGAGATCCGCGTCGGCATGCGGGATCGCGTCGGGCAGGTTGTTTTCGAGATGCAGGTCGGACAGGACGCGGACTTTCACGGGCTTGGCTCCTGAGTAGGCGGCGTCAGCGCAGGACCTTGCCGGGATTCATCAGGCCGCGCGGGTCGAGCGCGGTCTTCAGCGTGCGCATCAGCGTGGTTTCGACCGGCGACTTGTAGCGTTGCGCGTCGTCGATCTTCAGTTGGCCGATGCCGTGCTCCGCGCTGATCGTGCCGTGATGGCGGTGCACGTTGTCGTAGACGATCCGGTTGATCGGCTTCTGGAATTCCGCGAGGAACGCCTTCGGATCGCCGCCTTCGGGCGTCTGCACGTTGTAGTGCAGGTTGCCGTCGCCGAGGTGGCCGAACGTGACCATCCGCGCGCCCGGCGCGGCCTGCTGGATCGCCGCGTCGGTCTCGTCGATGAAGCGTGCGATCGACGAGATCGGCACCGCGATGTCGTGCTTGATGTTGAGCCCTTCGTCGGCCTGCGCGAGCGGGATGTGCTCGCGCAGGTCCCAGAACGCGCGCGACTGCGCGAGGTTCTCCGCGACCACCGCGTCGACCACGAGCCCGGCCTCGAACGCGTCTTCCATCAGCTTCTCGAACAGCGCGCGCGCGTGCGCTTCGCTTTCGTTGTCGGACAGCTCCAGCAGCACCGTTTGCGCATGCGTCTGCGCGAATGGGTAGCGCAGTTGCGGATAGTGCTTGCCGACCAGCTGCATGCAGAAATCCGACATCAGCTCGAAGCCGGTCAGCAGCGGTCCGGCCGCGCGCTGCGCGAGCGCGAGGAAATCGAGCGCCGCGTGCGGCGATTCGAGCGCGGCCAGCGCCGTGACCTGCGCGGCCGGCAGCGGATGCAGCTTCATCACGGCCGCGGTGATGATCCCGAGCGTGCCTTCGGCGCCGATGAACAGGTCGCGCAGATCGTAGCCCGTGTTGTCCTTGCGCAGTCCGCGCAGCCCGTCCCAGATCTCGCCCTGCGGCGTCACGACTTCGAGCCCGAGGCACAGCTCGCGCGCGTTGCCGTAGCGTAGCACCGCGGTGCCGCCCGCATTGGTCGACAGGTTGCCGCCGATCGTGCAGCTGCCTTCCGCCGCGAGGCTCAGCGCGAACAGCCGGCCGCCTTCGCGAGCGCGCGCCTGCACGTCGGCGAGGATCACGCCGGCTTCGACGGTGATCGTGTTGTTGTGCGGATCGAGCGCGCGCACGCGGTTCAGGCGCGCCAGGCTCAGCACGGCCTGGCTGCCGCTCGCATCGGGCGTCGCGCCGCCGGCGAGGCCCGTGTTGCCGCCCTGCGGCACGAGCGCGACGCCGTGCGCGTTGGCGAGCTTCACGAGCGCGGCGACTTCCGCCGTGTTCGCGGGCCTCAGCACCGCACACGCCGCGCCCTTGTAGCGGCGGCGCCAGTCGGTCAGGAACGGCTCGGTATCGTGCGGATCGGTCAGCACGTGGTCGGCGCCGATCGCGTCGCGGCACGCGGAAACGAAAGCTTCGGAGGACATCATCACCTTGTCGCGTAAGGGTCAGGACGTGGCGCGCAGTTTTTTCGCCGCGCGCTTGAACGGCGCGACGTAAGCCAGCGCCGCCACGAAGAAGCCGACGGCAAGCGCGGTCTCGCACCAGCCGAGCGTCGCGGGCAGCCCGCGATCGGACATGCCGCGCACGATGCCTTCGGCGAGATAGACCAGGATCAGCATGCTCGCCCACTGCATCGTATAGATGTTACGCCGCCAGACGCCGGGCAGCGCGAGCGCGAGCGGCACGGCTTTGAGCATCAACGCGGAGCCGCCGGGGCGCAGCGGCGCGAGCCACAGCTCCCACGCGAGCGACAGCGCGATCAGCGCGACGAGACACGCGGCGGCGGCCAGCGCGTAGCGCGGCCGGGCCGCGGCGGCGGGGCGGGCGGGGGCGTTCATGCAGCCTCGGCGGCCTGGGCGCTGGCGAGGGCCGCGGCGGCGCGTGCGAGCCGTACGCCGAGCGCGGCTGCGAGCGCCTTCTCGTCCGCCGACAGCCCGGCGGGCGTCGAGCGGTCGTGCTGCGCGACGTGCGACGCGCCGTACGGCGTGCCGCCGGTACGCGTCGTGCTCAGGGCGGATTCGGTGTACGGGATTCCGACGATCATCATCCCGTGATGCAGCAGCGGCAGCATCATCGACAGCAGCGTCGACTCCTGGCCGCCGTGCAGGCTGCCCGTCGACGTGAACACGCTCGCCGGCTTGCCGGTGAGCGCGCCCGACAGCCATTGCGGCGTCGTGCCGTCGAGGAAATACTTGAGCGGTGCGGCCATGTTGCCGAAGCGGGTCGGCGAGCCGAGCGCGAGGCCCGCGCATTCCTCGAGGTCGCGCAGTTCCGCGTAGGGCGGGCCGTCGGCCGGGATGTCGGGGGCGGTGGCTTCGCAGACGGCCGACACGGGCGGCACGGTGCGGATGCGGGCCTGCATGCCCGGCACGCTGTCGATGCCGTTGGCGATCGCGAGCGCGAGCTCGCGCGTGGCGCCGTGACGGCTGTAATAGAGGACGAGGATGTCTTTCATGGGCGACGGAGCCGCGTGCGGCCGCGCGCGTGCCCGGTGCAGTCGGCCCCTGCTGGAATCGAGCGGCTATTATAGGGGCTGAAGCCGTCGCGCTGCGCGGCGGCGGCGCGCCGTGACGCGCGCAGCATCGAGAAGGAGAAGCCGTTTGCCGAAGTTGAGCGTCGATCTCGACACCATCAAGCGCCTCGCGCAGTTCGCGGCCCGGCGCAGCGCCGAGGATCGCATCCCGCAAGTGGCGGGCAGCCTGACCTTCACGACGCTGCTGGCGCTCGTGCCGCTCCTGACGGTCGCGTTCGCGCTGTTCACCGCGTTCCCGATGTTCGCGTCGTTCCAGATCTCGCTGCAGGGGTTCCTCGCGGATCACCTGATGCCCGCGCAGTTCAACATCCAGATCTTCAAGTACCTGAACCAGTTCGCGTCGAAGGCCAAGGGGCTGACCACGGCGGGCCTGATCGTGCTCGTCGTCACCTCGGTGATGACCATGATGACGATCGAATCGGCGTTCAACCTGATCTGGCGCGTACGCAAGCCGCGGCCGTTCGCGCAGCGCGTGCTCGCGTACTGGGCGCTGATCACGCTCGGGCCCTTGCTGTTCGGCGTGAGCCTGTCGATCTCGTCGTACCTGTTCACGCAGTCGCTCGCGTTCACCGGCGCGGGGCCGTCCACGTCGATGGTGGAGTGGCTGCTCGCGCTCGCATCGCTGCCGTTGACGGTGCTCGCGTTCACGCTGCTGTACGTGTACCTGCCGAACTGCACGGTCGCATGGCGCGACGCGGTGATCGGCGGGTTGTTCGCGGCCATCGCATTCGAGCTCGCGAAGCGCGGCTTCGGCTACTACGTGCGGCGCATTCCGACCTATACGGCCGTGTACGGCGCGTTCGCGGCGCTGCCGGTGTTCCTGCTGTGGGTGTATTTGAGCTGGTTCATCGCGCTGCTGGGTGCGATGGTGGCGTCGGCGCTGCCGGCGATCCGCGTCGGCCAGTTCCATCGCATCCACTATCCGGGCAGCGACCTGCTCGACGCGCTCGAGCTCCTCGCGCGGCTCGCCGAAGCGCGTGCGGCCGGCAAGCGCGGCTATACGGCGCTGCGGCTCGCGACGATGCTGCGCTGCGACATGGAAACCGCGCAGCGATTGCTGACGACGATGGAGGAGCGGGAATGGGTGGCGCGGCTCGACGGCGGCGGGGAGGCCACGCCGCGCTACATTCTGCTCGCGAACCCGGAGCAGCTGACGCTCGCGCAACTGTTCGACGTGCTGGTGATCGATCGCACCGAGCTGACCTACCAACTCCAGCGGCGCCGCAGCCACGTCGACGGGGCCGCGCTGCTCGACGTGCTGTCGAACGACCGGTTCGACGTGACGCTCGCATCGCTGATCGCCGCGCACCGGCTCGCGGGCGGGCAGCCGGCCGGCAGCGCCGCACCGGCGCCGGGCGTGGCCGACGCGCACGCGCAGCCGCCGCGACCTGCCTGAAGGCGGGGTCGGGCGGCTACAGCGGGATCTTGCCGGTGCAGATGTCCTTGAACATCACCCAGTCGCCCATCAGGCTGTAGATCGGGTGCCGGAACGTGGCCGGGCGGTTCTTCTCGAAGAAGAAGTGTCCGACCCACGCGAACCCGTAGCCGCAGACGACCGCCGCCGGCAGCCACAGCCAGTGGCCGGTCGCGACCGCCATCGCGACGCAGCCGATCACGCCGAGCGAGCCGATGAAGTGCAGCCGCCGCGACGTCAGGTTCTGGTGCTCGTTCAGGTAATACGGGTAGAAGTCAGCGAAGCTGGCGAATTGCTCCGTATGCGTATGCGCCATGGCCGTCTCCTCGGGCCGCTGTTCATGGGGCCATTGTGCGGCCGGCGGCCCGTGTCCGCAAGCGGTGGCGGGCCGCCGCGCCGGCCCGTGCTTTCCTTTTGACAGGCTTTCCGATAGGATCGAAAGAGATTTTGCATTCAAGCATGAGGGGACTACGATGCGCGTCAGCGATATTCTGAAAGTGAAGGGCAACACGCTGTTTACGGTGACGCCCGATAAGCCGCTGCGCGAAGCGGTCGATACGATGGCCGAACACGACATCGGTTCGCTCGTCGTGATGGAGTACGGCGATCTCGTCGGGATGCTGACGTTTCGCGAGATCATCCTGCGCCTGCACGTGAACGGCGGCGCGATCGGCGACGTGCAGGTGCGCAAGGTGATGGACGAGCCGCTCACGTGCACGCCGGAAACGGACGTCAACGAAGTGCGCCGGATGATGCTCGAGCGTCACGCACGCTACATGCCGGTGCTCGACAAGAAAGTGCTGATGGGCGTCATTTCGTTCTATGACGTCGCGAAGACGGTCGTCGAGGCGCAGAGCTTCGAGAACCGGATGCTGAAGGCGTACATCCGCGACTGGCCGGAATCGGAAGCCGAAGCGCACAAGCCGTGAATCACGCCGCGCCCGGCACGTCGATGCATGGGCGCCGCCATCCGGCACGCGGCGGCGCAGGCATGTCCTGCGCCGCCGTTTTTCCAACGACAACACGAGGCCCGCGCAGCATCGCCCAGACGGTGCGCGCGTATTCCGCATGAGCGATCACACGCAAGCCACTTCGGGGCGGCGCGACGAACGTCGCGCCCACGCATCGCAGTTCGACCTGCTGCGCGAGCGCCGCTTCGCGCCGTTCTTCACGACCCAGTTCCTCGGCGCGCTGAACGACAACGTCTTCAAGATCGGCTTCACGTCGCTCGTCACGTATCACACCGCGCGGTTCTCCGGCGTCGATGCGAAGACGGCCGCGTTCCTGATTTCCGCGATCTTCATCCTGCCGTTCGTGCTGTTCTCGGCCACCTCCGGCCAGATCGCCGACAAATACGACAAGGCGACCCTCACGCGCTTCGTGAAATCGTTCGAGATCGTGCTGATGCTGGTCGGCGCGGCCGGCTTCGTCACGCATAGCGCGACGCTGCTGTATCTGTGCACGTTCATGATGGGGATGCACTCGACGCTGTTCGGGCCCGTCAAGTATTCGTACCTGCCGCAGCATCTCGGCGAACATGAGCTGGTCGGCGGCAACGGGCTCGTCGAGATGGGCACGTTCATCGCGATCCTGATCGGCACGATCATCGGCGGCGCGGCGGCCGGCATCGAAGGCAGCGGCGAGCGCGTGCTTGCGGTAAGCGTCGTCGTCATCGCGCTGGCCGGGCGGCTCGTCGCGCAGCGCGTGCCGCCGACACCCGCGCCGCAGCCCGACCTCGTGATCAACTGGAACCCGGTCAGCGAAACCTGGCGCAATCTCGGCCTCGCGCGCCAGAACCGCACGGTGTTCCTGAGCCTGCTCGGCATCTCGTGGCTGTGGTTCGTCGGCGCGACCTTCCTCACGTCGTTCTTCAATTTCGCGAAGGACGTGCTGTCCGCGAGCCCCGACGTCGTCACGATCCTGCTCGCGACGTTCTCGGTCGGCATCGGCCTCGGCTCGCTGCTGTGCGAGCGGCTGTCGCAGCGGCGTGTCGAGATCGGCCTCGTGCCGCTCGGCTCGATCGGCATCAGCGTGTTCGCGATCGAGCTGTATTTCGCGAGCCACGCGCTGCCGTCGCCCGGCCATCTGCTGTCGGTCGGCGAATTCCTGGCCGGTGCGCGCCACTGGCGCATCCTCGCCGACCTGTTCCTGCTCGCGATGTTCGGCGGCTTCTACAGCGTGCCGCTGTACGCGCTGATCCAGAGCCGCAGCGCGCCGACGCACCGCGCCCGGATCATCGCCGCGAACAACATCCTGAACGCGCTGTTCATGATCCTGTCGGCCGTGATGGCGATGGGGCTGACCAAGGCCGGTGTCGACATCCCGGGGCTGTTCCTCGTCACCGCGCTATTGAACGTCGTGGTCGCGACGTATATCTACCTGCTCGTGCCCGAGTTCCTGCTGCGCTTCGTCGCGTGGGTGCTCGTGCATACCTTCTACCGGATTCGCCTCGTGCACGCGGAGCGGATTCCGGCGGAAGGGGCGGCGGTGCTCGTGTGCAATCACGTCAGCTACGTCGATGCGCTGGTGCTGGCCGCCGCGAGCCCGCGCCCGATTCGTTTCGTGATGGATCACCGGATCTTCAAGACGCGTTTCGCGAGCTGGGTATTCCGGCATGCGAAGGCGATCCCGATCGCACCGCGCCACGAGGACCCCGCGATGCTCGCGCGTGCGTACGACCTCTGCGAGGCCGCGCTGAAGGACGGCGAGCTCGTGTGCATCTTCCCGGAGGGCAAGCTGACGAAGACGGGCGACATCAACACGTTCCACCACGGTATCACCGAGATCCTGAGCCGCACGCCGGCGCCGGTGATCCCGATGGCGCTGCGCGGGCTGTGGGGCAGCTATTTTTCGCGGCATTCCGATGCGCGGATGCCACGGCCGATCAAGCGCGGCGTGATGAGCCGGCTGACGCTGGCGGTCGGCGAGCCGATCCCCGCTTCGGTGGCGACGCCCGAGGCGTTGCAGGCGGCGGTGACCGAACTGCGCGGCGCACGGAAGTAGGCGGGCACCGGGCCCGGCGCGGAATGATCGATTCGCGCACCGGGACGGGATGGGGGCCGCGGTTCGGCGGCTCCCGCGCGTAACGCCGAGGGCCTGTGATCGCCGCACCGCCTTGCCTCTGCCCTTATCCGCGCCGGCCCGTGTGGTCTGAACGGTTCACGCGGCCCGCGCGCCCGGGACGGCTGGCATAATAGCGGTTTACCTCTTTTTCTCGACCGGCAAACGATCGACCTGCCTGCGGCCCCGGCAGCGCATCGGTTTGCCCATTTCTCTTTGGGCGGTTCCATCATGTCCGGCAATACCCTCGGCACGCTTTTCACTGTCACGACCTTCGGCGAATCGCACGGTCCCGCGATCGGCTGCGTGATCGACGGCTGCCCGCCGGGGATGGGGCTGACCGAAGCCGATATCCAGGTCGAACTCGATCGCCGCAAGCCGGGCACGTCGCGGCACGTGACGCAACGGCAGGAAGCCGACGAGGTCGAGATCCTGTCGGGCGTGTTCGAAGGCGTGACGACCGGCACGCCGATCGCGCTGCTGATCCGCAACACCGACCAGCGCAGCAAGGATTACGGCAACATCGTCGAGACGTTCCGTCCCGGCCACGCCGACTACACCTACTGGCAGAAATACGGCATCCGCGACTACCGCGGCGGCGGCCGCTCGTCCGCGCGCCTGACCGCGCCGATCGTCGGTGCCGGTGCGGTCGCGAAGAAGTGGCTGCGCGAGCGCTTCGGGGTCGAGGTGCGCGGCTACATGAGCGGCCTCGGCGAAATCGACGTGCCGTTCGTCGACTGGTCGTACGTGCACGAGAACCCGTTCTTCTCGCCGAATGCGGCGGTCGTGCCGGAGCTCGAAGCGTACATGGATGCGCTGCGCAAGGATGGCGATTCGATCGGCGCGCGCATCGACGTCGTCGCGTCGGGCGTGCCGGTCGGCTGGGGCGAACCGGTATTCGACCGGCTCGATGCCGATATCGCGAAGGCGATGATGAGCATCAACGCGGTGAAGGGCGTCGAGATCGGCGCGGGCTTCGACAGCGTTGCGCAGCGCGGCTCGGTGCATGGCGACGAACTGACGCCGGCCGGCTTCGTCGGCAACCACGCGGGCGGTGTGCTCGGCGGGATTTCGACGGGGCAGGACATCACCGTGTCGATCGCGATCAAGCCGACGTCGAGCATCCGCACGCCGCGCCGCTCGATCACGAAGAGCGGCGACGAGGCGACGGTCGAAACCTTCGGTCGCCACGATCCGTGCGTCGGCATTCGCGCGACGCCGATCGCCGAATCGATGCTCGCGCTGGTGCTGATCGACCATGCGCTGCGCCATCGCGCGCAGTGCGGCGACGTGGAGACGGCCACGCCGAAGATCGCCGGCAGCGCGACCTGATAGAGGCGGGCGGGGCGCCCTGCGTCGCCTCGGCCGTCGAGCGATGAATGCAAGCGGGGCGCTGCGTGATGCAGCGCCCCGTTTCGTTTGCGGCGGTGTGTGCCGTGACTCAAAAAAACGCGCCGCTCGCCGCGGCGCGTTCCGGCAGCTTACATGTTCGGATAATTCGGCCCGCCGCCACCTTCGGGCGTGACCCACACGATGTTCTGCGTCGGGTCCTTGATGTCGCAGGTCTTGCAGTGCACGCAGTTCTGCGCATTGATCACGAGGCGCTCGCCGCCGTCGTCGTTCTTCACGAACTCGTACACCGCCGCCGGGCAGAAACGCGCCTCCGGCCCCGCGTACGTGCGCAGGTTCACGTTCACCGGCACGCTCGCATCTTTCAACGTCAGGTGCGCCGGCTGGTTCTCCTCGTGGTTCGTGTTCGAGATGAACACCGACGACAGCCGGTCGAACGTCAACTTGCCGTCCGGCTTCGGGTATTCGATCGGCTCGCACTGCGACGCCGGCTTCAGCATCTCGTGGTCCGCATGCTGGTGATGCAGCGTCCACGGCACGTTGCCGCCCATCACCTTCTGCTCGAGCCCCACCATCAGCGTGCCCAGGTACAGGCCCTTGGCCATCCACTGCTTGAAGTTGCGCGCGCGGTACAGCTCCGTGTACAGCCACGATTGCTTGAACGCATCCGGGTACGCATTGAGCTCGTCCGACTGGCGGCCTGCCTGCACCGCGTCGAACGCGGCGTCGGCGGCCAGCATGCCGGTCTTGATCGCCGCGTGGCTGCCCTTGATCCGCGATGCGTTCAGGAAACCCGCGTCGTCGCCGATCAGCGCGCCGCCCGGGAACACCGTCTTCGGCAGCGACAGCAGGCCGCCGGCCGTGATCGCGCGCGCGCCGTACGACACGCGCTTGCCGCCTTCGAGGAACGCGCGGATCGACGGATGCGTCTTGTAGCGCTGGAATTCCTCGAACGGCGACAGGTACGGGTTCGTGTAGCCCAGGCCCACCACGAAGCCGACCACCACCTGGTTGTTGTCCATGTGATACAGGAACGAGCCGCCGTACGTGTCGGACTTCAGCGGCCAGCCGGCCGTGTGGATCACGAGGCCCGGCTTGTGCTTGGCCGGATCGATTTCCCACAGTTCCTTGATGCCGATCCCGTACGCCTGCGGATCGGCGTTCGCGTCGAGCTTGAACTTCGAGATCAGCTGGCGGCCCAGATGGCCGCGGCAGCCTTCGGCGAACAGCGTGTAC
>NZ_CADFDM010000012.1:0-200897 GCF_902832985.1 Burkholderia sp. BCC0097 | reverse complement strand
CCGATCGCGATGGAAGAGGGTCTGCGCTTCGCGATCCGCGAAGGTGGCCGTACCGTCGGCGCCGGCGTCGTCGCCAAGATCATCGAGTAATATCGACGATCCGCGGATCCCGACGGGGTCCGCGATTCCCGCGGTACGCCGTTGTACCGTCGAAACCGGGTGTCCAGCTTGCGCTGGCGCCCGGTTTTGTTTTCCGGCGGCGCGTTGCGCGCACCGAGAAACACGCAACACTGCTTCAGAATTTCGTGTAGAATCGCGGGCTTAGCAGTGGAAGTACTGTCCGGAACCTGATGCTTCGCTCCCCGCTGGCGTCATGTTTCACGTTCTTTTAGTGTCCGGCGATGCAACATCGCCTCGCTCTTTTCAAGGAATTGTCATGCAGCAACAGAAAATCCGCATTCGCCTGAAGGCATTCGACTATCGTCTGATCGATCAATCGGCTGCCGAAATCGTCGATACCGCGAAGCGGACTGGCGCAATCGTCCGTGGCCCGGTGCCGCTGCCGACGCGCATTCAGCGTTTTGACATCCTGCGTTCGCCGCACGTCAACAAGACGTCGCGCGATCAGCTCGAAATCCGCACCCACCAGCGCCTGATGGACATCGTCGACCCGACGGACAAGACCGTTGACGCGCTGATGAAGCTCGACCTGCCGGCTGGCGTCGACGTGGAAATCAAGCTGCAGTAAGGCTTCCAGCGCCGGTCGGTCCGCCGGGCGGTGCTAAGTCTTTGTATTGCTTGCGGAAATCGGAAAGTCGGGCTATACTGCTTGGCTTTTCGCGTATTCGCGTAAAAAAGTTGGGCCTTGCGTGCCCGGCATTTTGTAAATCAGCCCCGACCAATCGCAGTCGGGAATGGAGAAAATGATGAGCCTTGGACTCGTAGGTCGCAAGGTTGGCATGACCCGTATCTTCACGGCTGAAGGGGATTCGATTCCCGTCACCGTGCTGGACGTGTCGGACAACCGCGTGACGCAGATCAAGACTGTTGAAACCGACGGCTACACGGCCGTGCAGGTTGCATTCGGCTCCCGCCGCGCATCGCGCGTGACGAAGCCGCTGGCAGGTCATCTCGCCAAAGCCGGTGTCGAAGCCGGTGAAATCCTTAAGGAATTCCGCATTGACGCGGCCAAGGCAGCCGAGCTGTCGAATGGCGCCGTGGTCGGTGCAGATCTTTTCGAAGTGGGCCAGAAGGTCGACGTGCAAGGCGTGTCGATCGGTAAGGGCTACGCCGGTACGATCAAGCGTTACAACTTCTCCTCCGGCCGTGCCACGCACGGTAACTCGCGCTCGCACAACGTGCCGGGCTCGATCGGTATGGCGCAGGATCCGGGTCGTGTTTTCCCGGGTAAACGCATGACGGGTCACATGGGTGACGTGACGGTGACGGTGCAGAACCTCGAAATCGCTCGTATCGACGCAGAGCGCAAGCTGCTGCTCGTGAAGGGTGCGATTCCGGGCGCGAAGGGCGGCAAGGTCTTCGTGACGCCGGCCGTCAAGACCAAGGGGGCGAAATAATGGAACTCAAGCTCCTGAACGAAAATGGTCAGGAAGGTGCAGTGGTCAACGCATCGGACGTCGTGTTCGGTCGTGACTACAACGAAGCGCTGATCCACCAGGTCGTCGTCGCTTACCAGGCGAATGCTCGCCAGGGTAACCGCGCACAGAAGGACCGTGAGCAAGTCAAGCACACGACCAAGAAGCCGTGGCGCCAGAAGGGTACGGGCCGCGCTCGTGCCGGTATGTCGTCGAGCCCGCTGTGGCGTGGCGGTGGTCGTATCTTCCCGAATTCGCCGGAAGAAAACTTCTCGCACAAGGTCAACAAGAAGATGCATCGCGCAGGTCTCTGCTCGATCTTCTCGCAGCTGGCCCGTGAAGGCCGTCTGTCGGTCGTCGAGGACATCATCCTCGAAGCGCCGAAGACCAAGCTGCTGGCCGACAAATTCAAGACCATGGGTCTCGACTCCGTGCTGATCATCACCGACACGGTCGACGAGAACCTGTACCTGGCTTCGCGCAACCTGCCGCACGTGGCGATTGTCGAGCCGCGCTACGCTGACCCGCTGTCGCTGATCTACTTCAAGAAAGTGCTGGTCACGAAGGCTGCGGTCGCCCAGATCGAGGAGTTGCTGTCATGAGCGAGATTCGCAAGAACGATCATCGTTTGATGCAGGTCCTGCTCGCACCGGTGATCTCGGAAAAGGCGACGCTGGTTGCCGACAAGAACGAGCAAGTCGTGTTCGAAGTCGCACCGGATGCCACGAAGCAGGAAGTGAAGGCGGCTGTCGAGCTGCTGTTCAAGGTTGAAGTTGATTCGGTCAACGTGCTGGTTCAGAAGGGCAAGCAAAAGCGCTTCGGTCGTTCGATGGGCCGCCGCAAGGACGTGAAGAAGGCGTACGTTTGCCTGAAGCCCGGCCAGGAAATCAACTTTGAAGCGGAGGCCAAGTAATCATGGCAATCGTTAAAGTTAAGCCGACATCGCCGGGTCGCCGCGCGATGGTCAAGGTGGTCAACAAGAACCTGCACCAGGGCAAGCCGTTCGCGGCACTGCTCGACTCGCAGAGCTCGACCGCCGGCCGTAACAACAACGGTCGTATCACCACGCGTCACAAGGGTGGTGGTCACAAGCAACACTATCGTATCGTCGATTTCCGTCGCACGAAGGATGGTATCCCGGCAAAGGTCGAGCGTCTCGAGTACGACCCGAACCGTAGCGCGAACATCGCGCTGGTGCTCTACGCAGACGGCGAACGTCGCTACATCATCGCCCCGAAGGGCCTGACCGTCGGCCAACAGCTGATGTCGGGTTCGGAAGCGCCGATCCGTGCAGGCAACACGCTGCCGATCCGCAACATTCCGGTCGGTACGACGATCCACTGCATCGAGATGCTGCCGGGCAAGGGCGCGCAAATGGCGCGTTCGGCTGGCACGTCGGCCATGTTGCTGGCGCGCGAAGGCGTCTACGCGCAGGTTCGTCTGCGTTCGGGCGAAATCCGCCGCGTGCACATCGAGTGCCGTGCAACGATCGGTGAAGTCGGCAACGAAGAGCATAGCCTGCGCCAAATCGGCAAGGCTGGCGCGAACCGCTGGCGCGGTATCCGCCCGACGGTGCGTGGCGTTGCGATGAACCCGGTCGATCACCCGCACGGTGGTGGTGAGGGCAAGACGGCTGCAGGTCGCGACCCGGTGAGCCCGTGGGGTACGCCGGCTAAGGGTTACCGCACCCGCAGCAACAAGCGCACGACGACGATGATCGTCCAGCGCCGTCACAAGCGTTAAGGAGTAGGCAATGGCACGTTCTGTTAAAAAAGGTCCGTTCTGCGACGCCCATTTGCTGAAGAAAGTTGAGGCGGCTGCAGCTTCGCGCGACAAAAAGCCGATCAAGACCTGGTCGCGTCGCTCGACGATTCTGCCGGATTTCATCGGCCTGACGATCGCTGTTCACAACGGCCGTCAACACGTTCCGGTGTACATCTCGGAAAACATGGTCGGCCACAAGCTTGGCGAGTTCGCACTGACCCGTACGTTCAAGGGTCACGCAGCCGACAAGAAGGCCAAGAAATAAGGGGCAATCAAGATGGAAGTGAAAGCAATTCATCGCGGTGCCCGCATCTCGGCGCAGAAAACGCGCCTTGTGGCTGACCAGATCCGCGGTTTGCCGGTCGACAAGGCGCTGAACGTTCTGACGTTCTCGCCGAAGAAGGCGGCTGGCATCGTGAAGAAGGTTGTGCTGTCGGCAATCGCGAATGCGGAGCACAACGAAGGCGCTGATATCGACGAGCTCAAGATCAAGAGCATCTACGTCGACAAGGCTGCATCGCTCAAGCGTTTCACCGCGCGCGCCAAGGGCCGCGGTAACCGCATCGAGAAGCAATCCTGTCACATCACTGTGACGGTCGGGAATTAAGGAGCCATACGATGGGACAGAAAATTCATCCGACTGGCTTCCGCCTGGCTGTCAGCCGCAATTGGGCTTCGCGTTGGTACGCGAACAACAACAATTTCGCGGCGATGCTGCAGGAAGACATCGGTGTTCGTGAATACCTGAAGAAGAAGCTGAAGAACGCTTCGGTCGGTCGGGTCGTCATCGAGCGTCCGGCGAAGAACGCGCGCATCACGATTTACAGCTCGCGTCCGGGTGTGGTCATCGGCAAGAAGGGCGAGGATATCGAACAGCTGAAGACGGAACTGCAACGCCGCATGGGCGTGCCGGTTCACGTCAACATCGAAGAAATCCGCAAGCCGGAAACCGATGCTCAGCTGATCGCTGACTCGATCACGCAACAGCTCGAGCGCCGGATCATGTTCCGTCGCGCGATGAAGCGTGCGATGCAGAACGCGATGCGTCTGGGTGCCCAAGGCATCAAGATCATGAGCGCGGGCCGTCTGAACGGTATCGAAATCGCTCGTACGGAGTGGTATCGCGAAGGTCGCGTGCCGCTTCACACGCTGCGTGCTGATATCGACTACGCGACTTCGGAAGCGAAGACGACTTACGGGATCATCGGCGTCAAGGTGTGGGTCTACAAGGGCGATACGCTCGGCCGCAACGACGCACCGGTGGTGGAAGAAGTAGCCGAAGACAAGCGTCCGCGTCGCAATGCGCGTCCGGGCGACCGTCGTCCGCGCCGTGACGGCGAAGGCGGCGCTCCGGGTGCTCGTCGTGGCGCACCGCGCCGTGGCGCCGGCAAGCCCGAAGACGGCAAGACTGGAGAATAACGATGCTGCAACCGAAACGCAGAAAGTATCGTAAAGAGCAGAAGGGTCGTAACACCGGCAAGGCGACGCGCGGCAACGCAGTGTCGTTCGGTGAATTCGGCCTGAAGGCGATCGGTCGCGGTCGTTTGACCGCACGTCAGATTGAAGCGGCGCGTCGTGCAATGACGCGTCACATCAAGCGTGGCGGCCGCATCTGGATCCGGATCTTCCCGGACAAGCCGATTTCGCAGAAGCCGGCCGAAGTGCGTATGGGTAACGGTAAGGGTAACCCGGAGTACTACGTCGCCGAGATTCAGCCGGGCAAGATGCTCTATGAAATGGACGGCGTAACCGAAGAACTGGCACGCGAAGCGTTCCGTCTGGCCGCAGCCAAGCTGCCGCTCAAGACGGCATTCATCGTGCGCCAGCTCGGCGCCTAAGGAGAAAACATGAAGGCTTCCGAACTTCTCCAGAAAGACCAGGCCGCGCTCAACAAGGAGCTGGCGGACCTGCTGAAGGCGCAATTCGGCCTGCGCATGCAACTCGCGACCCAGCAGCTCACGAACACGAGCCAGCTGAAGAAGGTTCGTCGCGACATCGCACGTGTGCGGACCGTCATGACTCAGAAGGCGAACCAGAAATGAACGATAGCGTGAAAACCTCGCTGAAGCGGACGCTGGTCGGTCGGGTCGTCAGCAACAAGATGGACAAGACCGTCACCGTGCTGATCGAGCACCGCGTCAAGCACCCGATCTACGGCAAGTATGTCGTGCGTTCGAAGAAGTACCACGCGCACGATGAAGCGAACACCTACAACGAAGGCGATCTCGTCGAAATCCAGGAAACGCGTCCTGTTTCGAAGACGAAGGCCTGGACGGTGTCGCGCCTCGTCGAAGCCGCTCGCGTCATCTAAGCGGGCAGTGCAGTAGGCAGTAACAGGCACTTCTCCACGAAGTGCTTGAAATCGCAAAGTTTTTGCTTGCGGGACCAGGATTATTTGTTATAATCCTGGTCTTCCCTCTTTATGGGAGCCCCGTCGCGGGCGAAGTTGGTGGGGGAAGCGGACTGGCGCCAGCCTGTCCGAAAGATTCACCGAATTGCGATGGCGGGTTTCGTTTGCCGTCGCTGCTGTTCCAACCCAAGCAGCCGATTGGCTGACGGGACCAAGACTGACCGAATGCATCATGGTGGTGCATCCGGATTAAGTTGGGAAAGACAAACCATGATCCAGACCGAATCTCGGCTCGAAGTAGCCGACAACACGGGTGCACGTGAAGTCCTGTGCATCAAGGTGCTCGGCGGCTCGAAGCGTCGTTATGCCGGCATTGGCGACATCATCAAGGTGAGCGTCAAAGAGGCAACGCCGCGCGGGCGCGTGAAGAAAGGCGAAATCTACAACGCCGTGGTGGTTCGCACCGCCAAGGGCGTGCGCCGTCAAGACGGCTCGCTGATCAAGTTCGACGGCAACGCCGCTGTGCTTTTGAATAACAAGCTCGAGCCGATCGGCACCCGTATCTTCGGGCCGGTGACGCGTGAGCTGCGTAGCGAACGATTCATGAAGATCGTTTCGCTGGCGCCGGAAGTGCTGTAAGGAGTCGCGATGAACAAGATTCGCAAAGGTGACGAAGTCATCGTCGTCACTGGCAAGGACAAGGGCAAGCGCGGCGTCGTGCTGGCTGTCGGTGCTGAACATGTGACGGTTGAAGGTATCAACCTCGTCAAGAAGCATGTGAAGCCGAACCCGATGAAGGGTACGACGGGCGGCGTGGAAGCGAAGACGATGCCCCTGCATATTTCGAACGTCGCACTGGTCGACGCGAATGGCAAGGCGTCGCGTGTTGGCATCAAGGTCGAGGAAGGCAAGAAGGTTCGCTTCCTGAAGACGACCGGTGCCGTACTGAGCGCCTGACGCAGCGGAGTAAAAAATGGCTCGTTTTCAAGAGTTTTACAAAGAAAAGGTTGTGCCCGGCCTGATCGAGAAGTTCGGTTACAAGTCGGTCATGGAAGTGCCGCGCATCACCAAGATCACGCTGAACATGGGTCTTGGCGAAGCGATCGCTGACAAGAAGATCATCGAGAACGCCGTTGGCGACCTCACGAAGATCGCCGGCCAGAAGCCGGTCGTCACGAAGGCTCGCAAGGCAATCGCAGGCTTCAAGATCCGCCAGGGTTACCCCATCGGCGCGATGGTGACGCTGCGTGGCCAAGCGATGTACGAATTCCTCGACCGTTTCGTGACGGTTGCCCTGCCCCGCGTGCGTGACTTCCGCGGTGTGTCGGGTCGTGCTTTCGATGGCCGTGGCAACTACAACATCGGTGTGAAAGAGCAGATCATTTTCCCCGAAATCGATTACGACAAGATCGACGCGCTGCGTGGGCTGAACATCAGCATCACGACGACTGCGAAGACCGACGACGAAGCAAAGGCTCTGCTCGCCAGCTTCAAGTTCCCGTTCAGAAACTGAGGTTACCGTGGCTAAACTGGCACTGATCGAACGTGAAAAGAAGCGCGCCCGCCTGGTCGCGAAGTTCGCAGCAAAGCGCGAAGCGCTGAAGGCGATCGTCGAAGACCAAAGCAAGTCGGAAGAAGAGCGCTACGAAGCACGCCTGGAGCTGCAGCAACTGCCCCGCAACGCAAACCCGACCCGCCAGCGTAACCGCTGCGCGATCACGGGCCGTCCGCGTGGCACGTTCCGTAAATTCGGCCTCGCGCGTAACAAGATTCGTGAAATCGCATTCCGTGGCGAGATTCCTGGCCTGACCAAGGCGAGCTGGTAATAGGAGAAACGTAAATGAGCATGAGTGATCCTATCGCCGATATGCTGACTCGCATCCGCAACGCGCAGATGGTCGAGAAGGTATCGGTCGCGATGCCCTCGTCGAAGGTCAAGGTTGCAATCGCGCAAGTCCTGAAGGACGAAGGCTATATCGACGATTTCGCCGTGAAGGCAGAAGGTGCGAAGTCCGAACTGAATATCGCGCTGAAGTACTACGCAGGTCGCCCGGTCATCGAACGCCTCGAGCGCGTGTCGAAGCCTGGTCTGCGCGTGTACCGCGGCCGTAACGACATTCCGCAGGTCATGAACGGCCTCGGTGTGGCAATCGTGTCGACGCCGAAGGGCGTGATGACCGACCGCAAGGCGCGCGCTACCGGCGTCGGCGGCGAAGTCATCTGCTACGTCGCTTAAAGCCGAGGAGAGAGAAACATGTCTCGAGTAGGTAAGAGCCCGATCGCGCTGCAAGGCGCGGAAGTCAAGCTGGCCGACGGTGCAATCACCGTCAAGGGCCCGCTGGGCACCATCACGCAAGCGATCAATCCGCTCGTGAACGTGGCGAACAACGACGGCACGCTGAATCTGTCGCCGGTCGACGAAAGCCGCGAAGCAAATGCACTGTCGGGCACGATGCGCGCGATCATCGCGAATGCCGTGCACGGCGTGACCAAGGGTTTCGAGCGCAAGCTGACGCTGGTTGGCGTCGGTTACCGTGCGCAAGCGCAAGGCGACAAGCTGAACCTGTCGCTGGGTTTCTCGCACCCGGTGGTGCACCAGATGCCGGAAGGCGTCAAGGCTGAAACCCCGACGCAAACCGAAATCGTGATCAAGGGGATCAACAAGCAACAAGTCGGTCAAGTGGCTGCGGAAGTTCGCGGTTACCGTCCGCCGGAGCCCTACAAGGGCAAGGGCGTGCGCTATGCCGACGAGGTTGTGATCCTCAAAGAAACGAAGAAGAAGTAAGGGTGCGCAATCATGGATAAGACTCAATCTCGCCTGCGCCGCGCTCGCCAGACGCGTATCAAGATCGCTGAGCTGCAGGTCGCGCGTCTCGCCGTGCATCGCACGAACACGCACATCTACGCTCAAGTGTTCTCGCCCTGCGGCACCAAGGTGCTCGCCAGCGCGTCGACGCTCGAGGCAGAAGTGCGCGCAGAACTGGCCGACAAGTCGGGCAAGGGCGGCAACGTCAATGCTGCGACGCTGATCGGCAAGCGTATTGCCGAAAAGGCAAAGGCTGCCGGCATCGAATCCGTCGCCTTCGACCGCTCGGGCTTCCGCTACCACGGCCGCGTCAAGGCGCTGGCTGAGGCAGCTCGCGAAGCTGGGCTCAAGTTCTAAGGAAGGAATTCGTCATGGCAAAGATGCAAGCGAAAGTTCAGGCTGACGAGCGCGACGACGGCCTTCGCGAAAAGATGATTTCGGTCAATCGCGTGACCAAGGTCGTGAAGGGTGGCCGTATTCTCGGCTTCGCCGCACTGACCGTGGTTGGCGATGGTGATGGCCGCATCGGTATGGGCAAGGGCAAGGCGAAGGAAGTGCCGGTCGCTGTCCAGAAGGCAATGGAACAAGCTCGCCGCAACATGTTCAAGGTGCCGCTCAAGAACGGCACGCTGCAGCACGAAGTGCACGGCAAGCATGGCGCATCCGCTGTCCTCCTCGCTCCGGCGAAGGCAGGTACGGGCGTGATCGCCGGCGGCCCGATGCGCGCAGTGTTCGACGTGATGGGCGTTCAGAACGTCGTGGCGAAGAGCCACGGTTCGACGAACCCGTACAACCTCGTTCGCGCCACGCTGGACGGTCTGCGCAAGCAATCGACCCCGGCAGACATCGCGGCGAAGCGCGGCAAGTCCGTCGAAGATATTTTGGGCTAAGCCCGGGTGGTCACCATGTCTGAAAAAACTGTCAAGGTTCAGCTCGTCAAGAGCCTGATCGGGACCCGCGAATCGCACCGCGCGACCGTGCGTGGCCTGGGCCTGCGCCGACTCAATTCGGTTAGCGAGCTGCAGGACACGCCGGCGGTCCGCGGCATGATCAACAAGGTCTCGTACCTCGTTAAGGTCATCGCGTAAGCGGCCCTACGGATCAAGGAGTTGATATGGAATTGAATAACCTGAAGCCGGCCGCTGGTGCAAAGCACGCCAAGCGTCGCGTCGGTCGTGGCATCGGTTCGGGCCTCGGCAAGACGGCTGGCCGTGGTCACAAGGGTCAGAAATCGCGTTCGGGCGGCTTCCACAAAGTCGGTTTCGAAGGCGGTCAGATGCCGCTGCAACGTCGTCTGCCGAAGCGCGGCTTCACGTCGCTGACGAAGGAATTCGTCGGTGAAGTGCGCCTGAGCGACCTCGAGAAGCTGCCGGTCGACGAGATCGATCTGCTCGCACTGAAGCAAGCCGGCCTGGTCGGCGAGCTGACGAAGAGCGCAAAGATCATCGCGACGGGCGAACTGAAGCGCAAGATCGTCGTGAAGGGTCTCGGTGCCACCAAGGGTGCGCGCGCTGCGATCGAAGCGGCTGGCGGTTCGTTCGCCGAGTGACACGCGTAGCGCGTCGTCACTTGCATTCATCGGAGAAGGTACTTGGCTAACAGCCCGAGTCTTGCAAAACCCGGTCGAAGCACGGCGAAATTCGGCGATCTGCGCCGGCGAGCGATGTTCCTGCTCCTGGCGCTGATCGTCTATCGCATCGGCGCGCACATTCCCGTGCCGGGCATCGATCCGGATCAACTGGCTAAGCTGTTCCAGAGCCAGGCGGGCGGCATCCTGGGCATGTTCAACATGTTCTCGGGTGGCGCGCTGTCCCGCTTCACGATCTTTGCGCTGGGGATCATGCCGTATATCTCGGCGTCGATCATCATGCAGTTGCTGGCGATCGTTTCGCCGCAGCTCGAGGCGCTGAAGAAGGAAGGGCAGGCAGGGCAACGGAAGATCACGCAGTACACGCGGTATTTCACCGTGGTGCTCGCGACCTTCCAGGCATTCGGTATCGCGGCCGCGCTGGAAAACCAGCCGGGCCTCGTCACCGATCCCGGCATGCTGTTCCGTCTGACGACGGTCGTGACGCTGGTGACGGGCACGATGTTCCTGATGTGGCTCGGCGAGCAGATTACCGAGCGTGGTCTGGGCAACGGTATCTCGATCATCATCTTCGGCGGGATCGCAGCAGGGTTCCCGAATGCCGTGGGTGGGTTGTTCGAGCTGGTGCGCACGGGTTCGATGAGCATCATTTCGGCGATCATCATCGTCGTTCTGATCGCCGCGGTGACTTACCTGGTCGTGTTCATCGAACGCGGTCAGCGCAAGATCCTCGTGAACTACGCGAAACGCCAGGTCGGCAACAAGATCTACGGTGGGCAGTCGTCGCATCTGCCGCTGAAGCTGAACATGTCGGGCGTGATTCCGCCGATCTTTGCATCGTCGATCATTCTGTTCCCGGCAACGATTCTCGGCTGGTTCAGTACCGGTCAGCCGACGGGAAGCTGGATTTCCAATACGTTGCATAACGTTGCGGAAGCGCTGAAGCCGGGCCAGCCGGTCTATGTGCTGCTGTACACGCTGGCAATCGTGTTTTTCTGCTTCTTCTACACCGCACTGGTGTTCAACAGCAGGGAGACCGCGGACAACCTGAAGAAGAGCGGCGCGTTTGTTCCGGGCATTCGTCCGGGCGATCAGACCGCACGATATATCGACCGCATCCTCACGCGTCTGACGCTGGCCGGTGCGATCTACATCGTCTTCGTGTGTCTGCTGCCGGAATTCCTGGTGCTGCGCTGGAACGTGCCGTTTTATTTTGGTGGAACGTCGCTGCTGATCATTGTCGTCGTCACGATGGACTTTATGGCGCAGGTGCAGTCGTACGTTATGTCGCAACAGTATGAGTCGCTGCTCAAGAAGGCTAACTTCAAGGGCGGCAACATCCCGATGCGTTGAAAGGACTATGGCCAAAGACGATGTAATCCAGATGCAGGGTGAGGTGATTGAAAACCTCCCGAATGCGACCTTCCGTGTGAAGCTGGAAAACGGCCATGTCGTGTTGGGGCATATTTCCGGAAAGATGCGGATGCACTACATCCGCATTCTGCCCGGCGACAAGGTGACGGTTGAGTTGACGCCTTACGATCTGTCTCGTGCGCGGATCGTGTTCCGGGCGAAGTGATTTGAAAAAAGGGTATTATCATGAAAGTGATGGCATCGGTTAAGCGCATTTGCCGCAATTGCAAGATCATCAAGCGCAAAGGCGTCGTTCGCGTGATCTGCAGCTCGGATCCGCGCCACAAGCAGCGCCAAGGCTGACCGCGCGTTTGTTTGCGCTTTTTGTTTGAGGAAAAACAATGGCTCGTATCGCAGGGGTTAACATCCCGAATCACCAGCACACCGAGATCGGCCTGACGGCTATCTTTGGTGTCGGCCGCACCCGTTCGCGCAGCATCTGCGTGGCAGCTGGCGTCGATTTTTCGAAGAAGGTCAAGGATCTGACCGACGCAGACCTGGAAAAGCTGCGTGAAGAAGTGGGCAAGTTTGTCGTCGAAGGCGATCTGCGCCGTGAAGTGACGATGAACATCAAGCGCCTGATGGACCTCGGTTGCTACCGCGGCGTCCGTCATCGCAAGGGCCTGCCGATGCGCGGTCAGCGTACGCGTACGAACGCACGTACCCGCAAGGGTCCGCGTCGTGCAGCGCAAGCGCTGAAGAAGTAAGCGGAACTGACAGTTACAGGAAAACGTAATGGCTAAGGCTTCGAACACCGCGGCGCAACGCGTTCGCAAGAAGGTTAAGAAGAACGTCGCTGAAGGCGTGGTTCACGTTCACGCGTCGTTCAACAACACGATCATCACGATCACCGATCGCCAAGGCAACGCTCTGGCATGGGCGACGTCGGGCGGTCAGGGCTTCAAGGGCTCGCGCAAATCGACGCCGTTCGCTGCTCAGGTCGCAGCCGAGTCGGCTGGCCGCGTCGCGATGGAATACGGCGTGAAGAATCTGGAAGTGCGGATCAAGGGCCCGGGCCCGGGTCGCGAGTCGGCAGTGCGCGCACTGCACGGCCTCGGGATCAAGATCACCGCGATTTCGGACGTCACCCCGATTCCGCACAACGGCTGCCGCCCGCCGAAGCGTCGTCGTATCTAAGGATGTGCTGGCACGTTCGTGCTAGCGCATTGCCTGTCGCCGCTCAGCGTCGACGGGCGTTGCTTTTTTTGATTGACTAAGCCCACCGTTCGCCCCAAAGGGAGCGGACTAGCGCGGATTTCGATCCGCGTGACTGATTGATAAAGGAATGCAAAGTGGCACGTTATATCGGCCCCAAAGCCAAGCTGTCCCGCCGTGAAGGCACCGACCTGTTCCTGAAGAGCGCACGCCGCTCGCTCGCCGACAAGTGCAAGCTCGACAGCAAGCCGGGTCAGCACGGCCGTACCTCGGGCGCACGTACGTCCGACTACGGTACGCAGCTGCGCGAAAAGCAGAAGGTCAAGCGTATCTACGGCGTGCTGGAACGTCAGTTCCGTCGCTACTTCGCTGAAGCCGATCGTCGCAAGGGCAACACGGGTGAAAACCTGCTGCAACTGCTCGAGTCGCGCCTCGACAACGTCGTGTATCGCATGGGCTTCGGCTCGACCCGCGCTGAAGCGCGTCAGCTGGTGAGCCACAAGTCGATCACCGTGAACGGCGTCGTCGCAAACGTCCCGTCGCAGCAAGTGAAGGCGGGTGACGTCGTCGCGATCCGCGAAAAGGCGAAGAAGCAGGCGCGTATCGTCGAAGCGCTGTCGCTGGCCGAGCAAGGCGGCATGCCGAGCTGGGTTGCAGTCGATGCGAAGAAGTTCGAAGGCACGTTCAAGCAAATGCCGGAACGCGCTGAAATCGCAGGCGACATCAACGAAAGCCTGATCGTCGAATTGTATTCGCGTTAATCCGATTGACGGCCGAGGTACCCCGATTGCGTTGCGCAAGGAGGGGCCTCGGCTGTTTATTTTCTGGTTGTTACCGGTCAGCCTTATCGGTGTAACGAGCCGAGGGTATTGAAAAGGAAAGCCCATGCAAACCAGTTTGCTGAAACCCAAGATCATCGCCGTGGAATCGCTGGGCGAGAACCACGCGAGGGTGGTCATGGAACCGTTCGAACGCGGTTACGGCCACACCTTGGGCAATGCGCTTCGCCGCGTGCTGCTGTCGTCGATGGTGGGCTATGCGCCGACCGAAGTCACGATCGCGGGCGTGGTGCACGAGTACTCGACGCTGGATGGCGTGCAGGAAGACGTCGTCAACCTGCTGCTGAACCTGAAGGGCGTGGTGTTCAAGCTGCATAACCGTGACGAAGTGACGGTTACGCTGCGCAAGGAAGGCGAAGGCGTCGTGACCGCCGGCGATATCGAGCTGGCTCACGATTGCGAAGTCATCAATCCGAATCACGTGATTGCGCACCTGTCGAAGGGCGGCAAGCTCGACGTTCAGATCAAGATCGAAAAGGGTCGCGGCTATGTGCCCGGCAACGTCCGTCGCTATGGCGAAGACACGGCCAAGATCATCGGCCGCATCGTCCTCGACGCATCGTTCTCGCCGGTTCGCCGCGTGAGCTATGCGGTTGAAAGCGCACGTGTCGAGCAGCGTACCGACCTCGACAAGCTCGTGATGAACATCGAGACGAGCGGCGTGATCACGCCGGAAGAAGCGATCCGCCAGTCGGCCCGCATCCTGGTCGACCAGCTGTCCGTGTTCGCGGCGCTGGAAGGCACGGAAACGGCAGCCGAAGCGCCGTCGCGTGCACCGCAGATCGATCCGATCCTGCTGCGTCCGGTGGACGATCTCGAGCTGACGGTTCGTTCGGCGAACTGCCTGAAGGCCGAGAACATCTACTACATCGGCGATCTGATCCAGCGCACGGAAAACGAGCTGCTGAAGACGCCGAACCTCGGTCGCAAGTCGCTTAACGAGATCAAGGAAGTGCTCGCTTCGCGCGGTCTCACGCTGGGCATGAAGCTCGAGAACTGGCCGCCGGCTGGTCTCGACAAGTAAGCCCGGTTGTAGCCTGGCTATAGCTGTAGTTGGCAAAGATGCGGATTTTCCTTTAAAATCCGCATCTTGCTTTTTTTCGTTACCGGCCCGTGCACCCTCCGAGGTGCGATAGAAGAGCTGGACCAAAACTTTGAATCAAGGAAACTGAAATGCGCCATCGTCATGGTCTGCGGAAACTGAACCGCACGAGCAGCCACCGTCTGGCTATGCTCCGTAACATGTCCAACTCGCTGATCGAGCACGAAGTCATCAAGACGACGCTGCCGAAGGCGAAGGAACTCCGTAAGGTCGTCGAGCCGCTGATCACGCTCGGCAAGAAGCCGTCGCTGGCAAACCGTCGCCTGGCGTTCAACCGCCTGCGCGATCGTGACTCGGTGGCGAAGCTGTTCGACGTGCTCGGTCCGCGTTTCGCGAACCGTCCGGGTGGCTACCTGCGCGTGCTGAAGTTCGGCTTCCGCGTGGGCGACAACGCACCGATGGCACTGGTCGAACTGCTCGATCGTCCGGAAGTCGACGAAACGGAAAACGTGCAAGAAGCTGAGTAAGCTTCCGGTACGCAGCAGTATCTGAAAGGGGCCGAGCAATTGCTTGGCCCTTTTTGTTTTTGAGATGCCGGCTGCGATCGATTGTCGCAGGCCGGTACCGGCAGCGTTGCGCGGGCTGCGCTACGATACGGGGCAACCGGTGCGGTCCCTGAACGCGTAACCGGCGCGGGCAGAAGCCGGCAGACCCGTTAGGAGGGCGCAGATGATAGTGGTGCTGATGCTGACGACGGTACCCGATGCGGCGACGGCTGCGGCGCTCGCAGACGGCGCGCTCGATGGGCGGCTGGCCGCGTGTGTGTCCGAGCTCGGCACGATCAAGTCGCGCTATCACTGGCAGGGCAAGGTCGAAACGGCCGACGAGATCCAGTTGCTGTTCAAGACGAGCCCCATCCGGGCGCTCGAACTGGAGCGGTTCATTCTCGCGCATCATCCTTACGAGACGCCCGAAATCGTCTCGTGGCAGACGACGGCATCGGCCGCATATGGCCAGTGGGTGACCAGCGAAACTCAACGTCTATTTCATGTTTAACGGTATGGCGCTTTCGGTGCGCGTGCGCGCGCTGCGGTTTCTTGCGGTCCTGTTGTCGTTCGTGCTCGTGCTGGGCGGATTGTCCGCTGCGCGCGCGGCCGACGATTTCCTCGATCCGTCGGTTGCGTTCAAGTTCAGCGCGAGCGAATCGCCGGGACAGGTGGACGTCCGCTTCAAGATCGCCAACGGCTATTACATGTATCGCGAGCGGTTCGCGTTCGCGGTGAAGAGCGGTCAGGCCACGCTCGGGGAGCCGCAATTCCCGGCCGGCCACGTCAAGTTCGACCAGACGTTCCAGAAGAACGTCGAGACCTATCGCGATGAAGTCGTCGTTCGCGTGCCGGTGAAGCAGGCGGCCGGGCCGTTCGAGCTCGCGGTGACGTCGCAAGGGTGTGCGGACGAAGGGATCTGCTATCCGCCGGCCGAGCACGTGATGAAGGTCGATGGCGCAGCGCTCGGCGCCGCCTCCTCGTCCGGTGACACGGCTGCCGCGGGTAGCTGGTTCGACAAGGTCACGAGCGCCGATTTCGCGCAGTCGCTGCTCGAAGGCCACGGCTTCTTCACGATCGTCGCGCTCTATTTCGTCGCGGGTGTCGTGCTGAGCCTGCTGCCGTGTTCGTACCCGATGATTCCGATCGTGTCCGCGATCATCATCGGCCAGGGCACGCGTGCGACGCATGCACGCGGCTTCGCGCTGTCGCTGACGTACGTGGTCGGCATGGCGCTGGTCTACACGGTGCTCGGGGTCGCCGCCGCGCTGGTCGGCCAGAGCCTCGGCGCATGGTTGCAGAATCCGTGGGTGCTTGGCGCGTTCGGCGTGCTGCTGACCGCGTTCGCGATATCGCTGATCTCGGGCAAGGACATCGCATTGCCGGAGCGCTGGCAGAACAGCGCGGCCGGGGCATCGAGCGCGCGCCAGGGCGGCCACTTCGTCGCGGTCGCGGCGATGGGCGCGTTGTCGGCGCTGGTCGTCGGTGCGTGCATGACGGCGCCGCTGTTCGCCGTGCTCGCTTTCATCGCGCACACCGGCAATGCGTTGCTCGGCGGCGCGGCGCTGTTCGCGATGGGGCTCGGGCTCGGCGTGCCGCTGCTGGTCGTTGGCGTCGGGGCCGGGACGGTGCTGCCGCGCGCAGGTGCGTGGATGGACGGCGTCAAGGTGTTCTTCGGCATCGTGCTGCTCGCGGCCGCGCTGTGGATCGTGTGGCCGGTGCTGGCGGGCGCGCTGAAGATGGTGCTCGCGGCGTTGTGGCTGCTGATCGCGGCCGCGGCGCTCGGGCTGTTCACGCCGAATGCCGGCGCCGCGTCGATCTGGCGGCGCCTGGGCCGCGGCGTGGGCGCCGCGCTCGCGATCTGGGCCGCGACGCTGCTCGTTGGCCTGGCTGCGGGCTCGACCGATCCCGTCAAGCCGCTGGCCGTGCTGGCGGCGCGTCCGCTGGCGTCCGGCGGGGCGGCGACGGCTGGCGCGGCTGCCGCGCAAGACGGTCCCGCGTTCGCATCGGTGCGCTCGAGCGGCGAACTCGACGCGCTGCTGAAGACGTCGGGCCAGCCCGTGATGCTCGACTTCTACGCCGATTGGTGCGTGAGCTGCAAGGAGATGGAGCATCTGACGTTCACGGACGCGCGCGTGCAGGCGCGGCTCGCGAAGCTTCACCTGGTGCGCGCGGACGTTACCGCAAACAACCCGGACGATCAGGCGCTGCTCAAACGCTTCAACCTGTTCGGGCCGCCGGGCATCATCTTCTTCGATCGCAATGGCAACGAGATCGGCCGCGTGGTCGGCTATCAGGCGGCCGATACGTTCCTGCGCAGCCTCGATCGGGCGGCCGTGCCGACGGTATGACGGCGGTTGGCGCGGGTGGCATGCCGGACGGCGCCCGGTGAACGGGCGCTCCGGGGTCGGCTGACAGTCGCGATCGACGGTAAACAAAAAACGGCGGAACACCGAGGTGTTCCGCCGTTTTTGCTGGTGCCTGCCGGCACGCGATCAGCGCTGCGCTTTCAGCAGGCGTGCGGCATCGAGCGCGAAGTACGTGAGCACACCATCAGCGCCTGCCCGCTTGAACGCGAGCAGCGATTCGAGCACGACCTTGTCGTGGTCGAGCCAGCCGTTCATCGCGGCCGCCTTCAGCATCGCGTATTCGCCGCTGACCTGATACACGTAGGTCGGGAAGCGGAACTCGTCCTTCACGCGGCGCACGATGTCGAGATACGGCATGCCAGGCTTGACCATCACCATGTCCGCGCCTTCGTCGATGTCGAGCCGCACTTCGCGCAGCGCTTCGTCGCTGTTCGCCGGATCCATCTGGTAGGTCATCTTGTTGCCCTTGCCCAGATTGGATGCCGAACCGACCGCATCGCGGAACGGGCCGTAGAACGCCGATGCGAATTTCGCCGAATAGGCCATGATCCGCGTATGGATATGGCCGTCGCTTTCCAGCATCTCGCGGATCGCGCCGATGCGGCCGTCCATCATGTCCGACGGCGCGACGATGTCGACGCCGGCTTCCGCCTGTGCACGCGCCTGCTCGACCAGGATCTCGATCGTGTCGTCGTTGATCACGTATGCATTTTCGTCGAGCACGCCGTCCTGGCCGTGGCTCGTGTACGGATCGAGCGCGACGTCGGTCAGCACGCCGAGTTCGGGGAAGTGCTTCTTCAACTCGCGCACCGCGCGCGGAATCAGGCCTTCCGGATTGGCTGCCTCGCGGCCGTCGGGCGTCTTCAGCGAAGGTTCGATGGCCGGGAACAGCGACAGCACGGGCACGCCGAGTTCGACGCACTGCTCGGCGACGTGCATCAGCAAATCGACCGACACGCGCTCGACGCCGGGCATCGACGGGATGGGCTGGCGCTCGTTGGTGCCTTCGACGACGAACACCGGGTAGATCAGGTCGTCGGTGGTCAGGCGGTTTTCGCGCATCAGGCGGCGGGAGAAGTCGTCGCGGCGCATCCGGCGCGGACGATGAAGCGGATGGAAGCTCATGGCGATTTGGCAGAAATCAGGGCAAGAAGACCTTACGGAACCCTTAGGTCATTTTCGAGATCGTTGGTATATGATAGCGATCGAGCGGCACGCGTTGCGTGCAGCTCCCCGCTTCTCCTCCCTGAGCGGGTGCCTGTCGTTTTTCGATTAGGCTGTTTGACCCGCCGTTCAACGGCGGGTTTTTTTATGAGCCGGCCGAATCCGCAGGTGCCGTCAGGTGCGCACAGCCGATCCCGGCCGCGCGTTGCCCGCTCATTGTGCTACAGGCTCGCTTTTTTCGTCGGCGACGGACGGCCGCAGCCAGCTCTCGATCAGTTCATGGGCCTCGTCGAGCCCCGTACGCTTCAGCGCCGAGAACAGCTGGACCGTCAGCTTGCCCTTCACGCCCTGGTCGCGATACGCGTCGAGCCCCTTCTGCGTGTTGCGCAGCGCATTGATGCTTTCCTGGCGCGTCAATTTGTCGCACTTCGTCAGCAGCGTGTGGATCGGCTTGCCGGTCGGCGCGAACCACTCGATCATGCGTCGATCGAGATCGGTCAGCGGACGGCGCGAATCCATCATCAGGATCAGGCCACAGAGCTGCGAGCGCGTCGCGAGATAGGACGACAGCAGCATTTCCCAGTGCGCCTTGGCGGCGCCGGGCACTTCCGCGTAGCCGTAGCCGGGCAGGTCGACGAGGTTCGCGACGGGCTCGGCGGCCGGGCCGACGGAGAAGTAGTTGATATGCTGCGTGCGGCCGGGCGTCTTCGACGCGAAGGCCAGCCGCTTCTGGTTGCACAGCACGTTGATCGCCGTCGACTTGCCGGCATTCGAGCGGCCCGCGAACGCGATTTCCGGCTGAACCGTCGGCGGCAGGTCGCGCAGATGGTTGACGGTCGTGTAGAAGCGGGCTTGATGGAGCAGAAAGGCCATGGGAACCGGAAGGACGGGCGGCGCGAGCCGCTTGGTGGAGGCGGGGTAGCCCCGATAGGCGCGGGGGCTTTCAGCACGATATTGTACAATACGGCGGTTTTACCGAAGGCCACCGGGCGCCTGCCTCGCGCTTTTATGTGGCTTCTGCGGTAGACTGAACGCCGTCGTTTTTTGCAGAACCTCAAATTCCCACAAGACGAAACAGGGTGTGCGAATGAATCGACTGTGCAAGTCTCTGATGGTGCTTCAGGTTGCAGCAGGGTTCGTAGGTTTCGTAGCGGAGGCAAATGCGGCAGATGCGGCCAAGCCGGATCTGGACCGCGGCAAGGCGATTGCCGGGCAGGTCTGCGCGTCGTGTCACGGCGCCGACGGCAACAGCGCGTCGGGCAGTTTCCCGAAGCTCGCCGGCCAGCATCCCGAATATCTGGTCAAGCAGTTGAACGACTTCAAGACGCAGCCGGGCGCGAAGGGGCCGGTGCGTAACAACGCGGTGATGGTCGGATTCGCGAGCGCGTTGAGCGCGGACGACATGCGTAACGTCGCCGCGTACTACGGGTCGCAGACGACGAAGCTCGGTACCGCTCGCGATGCGGCGACCGTGCCGGTCGGCCAGAAGATCTATCGCGGCGGCATCGCGGAGAAGGGCGTACCTGCCTGCGCGAGCTGCCACGGGCCGACGGGGCAGGGCATCCCGGTCCAGTATCCGCGTTTGTCGGGGCAATGGGCCGATTACACGGTCGCGCAGTTGACCGCGTTCCAGCAGGGTGCCGGCGCGCGCAACAACAACGAGGCGATGCATCAGATCGCGTCGCGGCTGTCGGATACCGAGATCAAGGCCGTCGCGGATTACATCGCGGGCCTACGTTGAGCGGTCAGCCGCGAACGGAATGACCGGGCGCCCGAAGGGCGGCCGGAGTCAGAACAAGAAAAGGGTGGGGCACCGCGTCGTCGCGGTTGCCTCGCCCTTCTTTTTTGTCGGCACGCGCCGGGCCGAGCCGGGATGGCGCGGCTTGCGGGCGATTGGGGGGCTGCGCCCCCGAAGCGAACATAGTGAGCGTGGGGGCTGTTTCCCCTTAGTCGGAGTTTGAATGAGCGTTACCACGTCGGGGTTGCAGTCGAAGTCGAGTCAGGGTGCGTCGAAACGCGCGGTCGAGCTGCTGAGCTCGATGCGTTTCGCGATCGCGCTGCTGGTGGTGCTGTCGATCGCGAGCATCATCGGCACGGTCCTGACCCAGGACGATCCGTATCCGAACTACGTGAACCAGTTCGGGCCGTTCTGGGCGGATATCTTCCGCTCGCTCAGCCTGTACACCGTGTACAGCGCGTGGTGGTTCATGCTGATCCTGATCTTCCTCGTCGTGTCGATCTCGCTGTGCGTGATCCGCAACGCGCCGAAGATGCTCGCCGATGCGAAGAGCTGGAAGGACAAGGTCCGCGAAGGCAGCCTGCGCGCATTCCACCACAAGGCCGAGTACACGGCATCCGGCACGCGCGCGAGCGTCGCGGCGACGCTCGCCACGTTCGTCACGAAGGCCGGCTACAAGCACGTCGTGCGTGAAACCGACGGCGCGACGCTGATCTCCGCGAAGCGTGGCGCGATGACCAAGTGGGGCTATATCTCCGCGCACCTCGCGATCGTCGTGATCTGTATCGGCGGCCTGCTCGACAGCAACCTGCCGATCAAATTCCAGATGTGGATATTCGGCAAGAGCCCGGTCAACACGAGCGCGACGATCAGCGAGATTTCGCCCGACCATCGCCTGTCCGCGTCGAACCCGACGTTCCGCGGCTATGCGTGGGTGCCGGAGGGCCAGTTCGTGTCGACCGCGATCCTGAACCAGCCGAGCGGCTCGCTGATCCAGGATCTGCCGTTCTCGATCCAGCTCGACAAGTTCATCGTCGATTACTACACGACGGGCATGCCGAAGCTGTTCGCGAGCGACATCGTCGTGATCGATCGCGAGACCGGCCGGAAGATCCCGGCGCGGGTCGAGGTCAACAAGCCGTTCACGTACAAAGGCGTGTCGATCTACCAGTCGAGCTTCCAGGACGGCGGCTCGCAGATGCAGATGACGGCCTATCCGATGACCGGCAGCCATGCGGCGACCGTCCCCGTGAAGGGCACGATCGGCAGTTCGGCGCCGCTGCAGGTTCCGGGCGCCGACGGTGACACGATCGAGTTCTCCGACTTCCGTGCGATCAACGTCGAGAACATGGCCGACGCGAAAGGCAAGCCGGACGTACGCGGCGTCGCGACGACGAGCTCGCTGAAGGAAGTATTCGACGAGCGGCTCGGCTCGGGCGCGAAGACGTCGAAGCCGACGCAGCTTCACAACATCGGCCCGTCGGTGCAGTACAAGATTCGCGGCAAGGATGGCCAGGCACGCGAATTCAACAACTACATGCTGCCCGTCGACATGAATGGCGAGCGCGTGTTCCTCGCCGGCGTGCGCGCGAGCCCGAACGATCCGTTCCGCTACATGCGGATCCCGGCCGACAGCCAGGATTCGATCGGCGAATGGATGCGCCTGCGCGCCGCGCTCGAGGACCCGGCGGTGCGTACCGAAGCCGCCGCGCGCTTCGCGCAGCGCTCGCTGCCGGGCGACGCGTCGCTGCGCGGCCGTCTGCAGGACAGCGCCTCGAAGGTACTGACCCTCTTTGCGGCGAGCGACGACAGCATCCGCCGCGGGGCGGACGGCCAGCCGGTCGGCGGCTTTCAGGCGGTGGCGACCTTCATCGACCGCTCGGTGCCGAAGGGCGAGCAGGAGAAGGCCGCGAGCCTGCTGCTGCGGATGCTCGAGGGCTCGATGTGGGAGGTCTGGCAGATCGCGCGCGAGCGTGCCGGCGAGCCGGCCGCGCAGCAGGGCACCGACACGATCCGCTTCGTGCAGAACGCGATCAACGCGCTATCCGACAGCTTCTTGTATGGATCGCCGGTCTATTTGCAGCTTGACTCCTTCAAGCAGGTGCAAGCTTCGGTATTTCAGTTGACGCGCGCACCCGGCAAGAATCTGGTGTATCTTGGCAGCCTGCTGCTGGTCGCCGGCATCTTCTCGATGTTCTACGTGCGCGAGCGGCGACTCTGGTTCTGGCTGAAGGACGCCGGTTCGGGCGTCGATGTGGTGATGGCAATGTCCACGGCCCGCAAGACCTTCGATTTCGAGAAAGAATTCGTGCAGACGCGCGACGCGGCCGGCGCCGCCTTGCGCGCCGCACCTCGCGACGCCGCGCCCGCCGGTGCGGCTTCGACGGCCCGCCCGCCTGCCGGCGGCGGTTCCGATTCCGAGAATTCCACCCGGTAACATCATGGATCTCACGCAAGTTTCCTCTTCCCGTACGGCGTCGGCTCCGGCGCCGGCATCGTCGCCGTTGTTCGACGAGCGGCCGTTCCTCGCGCGCCTGTCGCTGTTCGACTGGCTGTTCGCACTGGCGCTGGTGGCGGGCGCGGGCTATGCGCTCGTGCACTACAACGCGCACATGGATTATTACGACAAGGCGGTGATGATCGGCACCGTGCCGGCGCTCGTCGCGCTCGGCTGGCGCTGGAAGCCGGCGCGGCTGATGATGGCGTCGATCGCCGTGCTGTCGCTGCTGTCGATCCAGATCTACCAGGGCGATCTCGCCCGCGCCGATTCGGCGTTCTTCCTCAAGTATTTCCTGTCGAGCCAGTCGGCGATCCTGTGGATGAGCGCGTTGTTCGTGCTCGCGACGATCTTCTACTGGATCGGCCTGCTCGCGCGCTCCGAAACGGGCGCCGCGATCGGCCAGAAGCTCACGTGGGTTGCCGTATTGATGGGCTTCACGGGGCTGATGGTGCGCTGGTACGAGTCCTACCTGATCGGTGCGGACGTCGGGCATATCCCCGTGTCGAACCTCTATGAGGTGTTCGTCCTGTTCAGCCTGATCACCGCGCTGCTTTATCTGTATTACGAGGGTCACTACGGCACGCGTTCGCTCGGCGCGTTCGTGCTGCTGGTCATCAGCGCGGCGGTCGGCTTCCTGATGTGGTACTCGGTCGCGCGCGATGCCCAGCAGATCCAGCCGCTCGTGCCGGCGCTGCAAAGCTGGTGGATGAAGATCCACGTGCCGGCGAACTTCATCGGCTACGGCAGCTTCGCGCTGTCGGCGATGGTGTCGGTCGCGTACCTGATGAAGGAACGCGGGATGCTCGCCGATCGACTGCCGACGCTGGAAGTGCTCGACGACGTGATGTACAAGTCGATTGCGGTCGGTTTCGCGTTCTTCACGATCGCGACGATCCTCGGCGCGCTGTGGGCGGCCGAAGCGTGGGGCGGCTACTGGAGCTGGGACCCGAAGGAAACCTGGGCGCTGATCGTGTGGCTGAACTACGCGGCGTGGCTGCACATGCGGCTGATGAAGGGCCTGCGCGGTGCGGTGGCGGCATGGTGGGCACTCACCGGCCTGCTGGTCACGACGTTCGCGTTCCTCGGCGTCAACATGTTCCTGTCCGGGCTGCACAGCTACGGCAAGCTGTAAGATTTCCGCCGTTCGTCCGACTATCAGACCGCCGGTGCACTGCGTGCCCGGCGGTTTTGTTTTGTAACGGGCGGGCGAACCGGGCGTCGAACGGCGCGTGACGGGCCGGGTCGAACGCTGATGAAGCATGCGCGCCGCGCATGCGGGAGGAGCTGCACGATGTGGATCAAACGCCCTTTGCGTAACCTACTGACCGGCGCGGATATCGCGTCGAGCGAGATCACGCCGCGCGCGGTATTCGAGAACCGGCGGCGCGTGTTGCAGGCCGCCGGCCTCGCGGCCGCGGGCGGCCTGTTCGGCACCAGCGGGGCCGCGCTCGCCGCGTATGCGTCGCCCGACCCGCGGGCGGCGAAGCTCACGGCAAAAACCAATCCGAAATTCGTCGCCACCGACAAGGTGACGCCGTTCAAGGACATCACGTCCTACAACAACTTCTACGAATTCGGCACCGACAAGAGCGACCCGGCGCAGAATGCGGGCACGCTGCGGCCGCGCCCGTGGCGGGTGAGCGTCGAGGGCGAGGTGCAGCACCCGAAGGTGTTCGATCTCGACGAGTTGCTGAAGCTCGCGCCGCTCGAGGAGCGCGTGTACCGGCTACGCTGCGTCGAGGGCTGGTCGATGGTGATCCCGTGGATCGGCGTGCCGCTGTCCGAGTTGATCAAGCGCGTGCAGCCGACCGGCAACGCGAAATACGTGCAGTTCATCACGCTGGCCGATCCGTCGCAGATGCCGGGCCTGTCGACGCCCGTGCTCGACTGGCCGTACTCGGAAGGGCTGCGCATGGACGAGGCGATGAATCCGCTGACGCTGCTGACGATGGGCGTCTACGGGCAGGTGCTGCCGAACCAGAATGGCGCGCCGGTGCGGATCGTCGTGCCGTGGAAGTACGGCTTCAAGAGTGCGAAGTCGCTCGTGAAGATCCGCTTCGTCGACAAGCAGCCGAAGACGAGCTGGAACACGTATGCGGCGAACGAGTACGGTTTTTACTCGAACGTGAACCCGAACGTCGATCATCCGCGCTGGAGCCAGGCCACCGAGCGGCGCATCGGCGAGGACGGCTTCTTCACGCCGAAGCGCAAGACGCTGATGTTCAACGGCTACGGCGATCTGGTCGCGTCGATGTATCAGGGCATGGACCTGAAGAAGAATTTCTGAGCGTGACCGTGAGAAACGACATGCCTCCTTCGACGCTCACGCCTGCGCGCGCCGCCAGCACCGGGCCGGCCGCACGTGGGGCGCGCGCGGGTGGGAGCCGGCCCGCCGCGCCGCGCTGGCTCGCACCGGCCAAGGTGCTGGTGTTCGCGGCTGGCCTCTATCCGCTCGCGCGCCTCGTGCTGTTCGGGCTGACCGACCGGCTCGGTGCAAACCCGATCGAGTTCATCACGCGCTCGACGGGCCTGTGGACGCTCGTCCTGCTGTGCATCACGCTTGCCGTCACGCCGGTCAGGCGCATGACGGGTTTCGCACCGCTGTTGCGCTTTCGCCGGATGATCGGGCTGTTCGCGTTCTTTTACGCGACGCTGCATTTCACGACCTATCTGTGGTTCGACAAGTGGTTCGACGTCGTCGCGATCCTGAAGGACGTCGGCAAGCGCCCGTTCATCACGGTCGGCTTCGCGGCGTTCGTGCTGCTGATCCCGCTTGCCGCGACGTCGCCGCGCGCGATGGTGCGCAGGCTCGGTCGCCACTGGGCGACGCTGCACAGCGCGATCTATGCGATCGCGCTATTCGGCGTGCTGCACTTCTGGTGGATGCGCGCCGGCAAGCACAACCTCGCGCAGCCGAAGCTCTACGCCGCGATCGTCGCGGTGCTGCTCGGCTGGCGGCTGGTTGCGTCGGGATGGCGGCGCGTGCGCGCGTGACGGCGCGGCCTGGAAAGATATCCTGAAAAAACAAAAGGCGATGACCGGGAAGTCATCGCCTCGTTTCGCGCGCCGCGCGGGCGGCCTCGCGTCGTTACTTCGTGGCGGCCGGGCCCGATGCCGGAGCGGGCAGGGTCGAGGCGCTGCTCGACAGCTCGGGCGACAGCATGAGCGGCGAGCCGGACGTATCGGGCGTCTCGTCGGACGACGCGTTTTCGTCGGTCGGTTTCACATCCGACGGCGGCGTGTTCTGCGGCTGGATCGGCTTGGGCATCGGGGGCACGGTGGGCAGATAGAGCGCGCCGCTTTGACCGCAGCCGGCAAGAATCGCCAAAGCCGCTACAATCGCGCTCATCCGGAAAACGACTCGCATGATCGTCCCTGAACAATTTAACCGATAGAGTTTAGCATGTCCGATACTGAATACCTGGCCCGTGCCGAGGCCGTGCTGGCGGCCGTCGAGCGTACCGTGGACGTCGCGAACGACGGCGATCACGACATCGATCTGGAGCGCAACGGCAGCGTGCTGACGCTGACGTTCGAGAACGGTTCGAAGATCATCGTCAACCTGCAGCCGCCGATGAAGGAAGTGTGGATCGCCGCGAAGGCAGGCGGATTTCACTACCGTTTCATCGACGGCGAATGGCGCGATACGCGCACCGGTACCGAATTCTTCTCGGCACTCACCGAGTACGCGACCCAGCAGGCTGGCCTGCCGATCACGTTCAGCGCGTGACGGCCGGGGCGCTGCGCCTCGAACGCCGTGCCCATGAAAAAAGCGCCCCGCGGGGCGCTTTTTTCATGGCAGGGCCGCGCGTCAGTGGCCGCGGAACAGGTTCATGATGTCCTGCTTTTCCTGCTCGTCGACATGCGGCACGGCCTCGTCCACGTTTTGCGCGGCCGGCGCCTGCGGCACGCCGACCGTCGACACGAAGCCGTGCCCCGGCGTGAACTCGGTGAAGTACAGTTCGCCGCCGATCGATTCGACACCGTCCGGCACCGTCGGCTTGAACTCGGGCACGCCCTTCAGCGCCGCACCCATGTAGTCGATCCAGACCGGCAGCGACAGGCCGCCGCCGGTTTCGCGATCGCCGAGGCTGCGCGGATTGTCGTAGCCGATCCACGCGATCGCGGCGAGCGTGTGCTGGTAGCCGGCGAACCACGCGTCGTGCGAGTCGTTCGTCGTGCCGGTCTTGCCCGCGAGGTCGGTGCGTTTCAGCACGTTGGTGCGCGCGCCCGTGCCGCGCTGCGCAACGCTTTGCAGCAGGCTGTTCATCACATAGGCGTTGCGTGCGTCGATCGCGCGCGGCGCGTTCTGCTCGGCGACGAGCGGCTGCGCGCGCGCGACGATCGCGCCGTTCGGATCGGTGACCTCGGCGATCAGGTACGGATTGACGCGATAGCCGCCGTTCGCGAAGACCGAGTACGCGCCGGCCATCTGCAGCGGCGTGACCTGGCCCGCGCCGAGCGCCATCGGCAGGTAGGCCGGATGCCGATCGGCGTCGAAGCCGAAGCGCGTGATGTATTGCTGCGCGTATTTCGTGCCGATGTTGTTGAGAATCCGGATCGACACGAGGTTGCGCGAGCGCTGCAGCGCGGTGCGCATCGACATCGGGCCCTCGAAGCCGCCGCCGTAGTTCTTCGGCTCCCACGGCTGGCCGCCCGTTTCCGCGGCGCTGAAATACAGCGGGCCGTCGTTGATCACGGTCGCCGGCCCGAGACCCTTGTCGAGCGACGCCGAGTAGATGAACGGCTTGAACGACGAACCCGGTTGCCGCCACGCCTGCGTGACGTGGTTGAACTTGTTCTTGTTGTAGTCGAAGCCGCCGACGAGCGAGCGGATCGCCCCGTCCTGCGGGACGATCGACAGGAACGCGCCTTCGACCTGCGGCAACTGCGTGATCGACCATTTGCCGGCGTCGTTCTTCACGACGCGGACGATCGCCCCGGGACGGATGCGGCGGTTCGGCTGCGCGTTGGCCGACAGCGCGCCCGACGCGAAGCGCAGGTTGTCGCCCTCGATCGTCGCCGTGCTGCCGTCGATGAACGCCACCGTGATCTGGCGCGGGCTCGCGGCCGTCACGACCGCGGCGATCAGCTCGCCGTTGTCGGGATGCTCGAGCAGCGCGTCGTCGATCGCCTGTTCGCGATCGTCGGTGCCGGCGGGCAGCTCGATGAAGCCCTCCGGCCCGCGATAGCCGTGGCGGCGCTCGTAATCCATGATGCCCTTGCGCAGCGCGGTGTACGCGACCTGCTGGTCCGCGGAATCGATCGTCGTGACGACGTTGAAGCCGCGCGTGTAGGTTTCCTCGCGATACTGCGCGTACATCATCTGTCTGACCATTTCCGCGACGTACTCGGCGTGCACGCTGAAATCGCGGCCCGGCCCCTTGACGACGAGCGGCTGCGCGGCGGCTTCGTCGTACTGCTCGCGCGTGATGAAGTTCAGCTCGAGCATCCGCTGGAGGATGTATTCCTGGCGCACCTTCGCGCGCTTCGGGTTGACGACCGGGTTATACGCGGAGGGCGCCTTCGGCAGCCCCGCGAGCATCGCGGCTTCCGCGAGCGTGATGTCCTTCAGGTCCTTGCCGAAATAGACCCGCGCGGCGCTCGCGAAGCCGTACGCGCGCTGGCCGAGATAGATCTGATTCATGTAGACCTCGAGAATCTGATCCTTCGTCAGCGCGCGCTCGATCCGGTACGCGAGCAGCATCTCGTAGATCTTGCGCGTGTAGGTCTTCTCGCTCGACAGGAAGAAGTTGCGCGCCACCTGCATCGTGATCGTGCTCGCGCCCTGCGACGCGTGGCCGTTCGTCAGCGCGACGAAGCCGGCGCGGATGATGCCGGTGAGGTCCACGCCGCCGTGATCGTAGAAGCGCGCGTCCTCGATCGCGAGGATCGCCTTCTTCAGCGAGTCGGGCACGTCCTTGAAATGGACGACGTCGCGGCGCTCCTCGCCGAATTCGCCGATCAGCACGTGATCGGACGTATAGATGCGCAGCGGCACCTTCGGGCGGTAGTCGGTCAGCGCGTCGAGCGACGGCATGTTCGGCCAGGCCACGACGAGCGCGTAGCCGAGCACGAGGCCGCCGGCCACGACGAGGGCCACGCACATCGCGGCGAAGCCGAGCAGGACTTTTTGCCACCAGGGCCGCTTCTTCGGCTCCGGGGCGGGAGGCGGGGACGTAGGAGTCGTGGATTGCATAGGCATACCGGAAAACAGTCCCGCGATTATAGCTGCCCGGTAAGACCGGTCCTGACGCGGGGGCCGCCCGTCGGAAAGCCGCGGTCGGCGTGCCGTCAGCATAAGTCCGTGCACGGCCGCCGCGAGCAGATGCTGGCCGTTTGGCCGACTGTCGGCCGCACGCGCCGCTTTGCAGAATCAGGTCTCGGAAACGCGGCGTGGGCCGCGACGATCTCGGGAGGCTGGGATGGCAGGACGATGGGTGGCACGGTTTGCGCAGGGCAGGCACCGGTCGACGGGAATCGACGTCGGTGCGCACGAGGTGAGGGTGGCCGTGGTGAGCCGGCGCGGCAAGTGCGCGAACGTGCGCGTCGAGGGGCTCGAGCGGGAGCCGGTCGGGTTGGCGGGCGGGCCGGAAGACGCGCGTTGGGCAGCCGTCGCGCGGTCGCTGGCGGCCGCCGTGTCGCGGCTATCGGCGTCCGATGTGCAGTGCGACGTGCGCGGCGTGATGGCGCTGCACGATGACGAGATGCGCACCGCCACGCTCGATCTGGCCGGGCGCGGCGACATCCCGGACGCCGCGCGGCAAGCGGCCGAACGCATTTCGGGGCTGGCGCCGGATAGTCTGGCGTTCGACTGGCGGCATTACGGCGGCGTGCGGTCCGGCGAGATCGCGGTGGCGGTGGCGCCGCTGGCGCTGCTCGAGCGGCGGATCGACGTGGCCGCCCAGGCCGGTATCGACCTGACGGTGATCGACGGCGAGTCGGTTGCCGTGCTGCGCGCGCTGCGCTATGCCGCACAGTTCGAACTCGACGCGCAGGGTGCCTACGCCGTGCTCTGGTTCTGTGACGCGGGCGTGCGCGGCTGGCGCATCGAGGGCCGGTCGGCTGTCCCGGTGCTCACGCTGTCCGGCACGTTACCGGAAGCGCTTCCCGATGCGTTGCGCCGGCGCGTGCTCGGAGCCGTGGGTTGCGTATTCGTCGCCGGGGACGAGCGATGTATCGCCCGCTTCGACACGTCCGTCGCCGAGATTGGCGATGTGCTCGGCACCGCGGTGGTTCCGTTCGACTGCACGGGGTGGGACGGCCAGCCGTGCGTGCGCGCCGGCATGCCGGGCGGCCCGGCGTTTGCCGTCGCATTCGGGCTGGCGTTGCGCGGGGTGTGGGAGTGATGGCCGGTCACGTGGCGGCGAGCGGGGCCGCGGCGGTTGCGGCCGAGCAGGCGGTACTCGGCGACTTCAACCTGCTGCCGTACCGCGAGCGATTGGCGCAGGCGTTGCGGCGTCGGCGGGCCGCGCAATGCGGTGTCGCGATCCTGCTCGGCGTGCTTGGCGCCGGCCTGTGGACGGGCGCTGCCGGGTTGTCGCGGTGGCGGGTGGACGCCGAGCGGGCCAGCGTGGAGACGCGGCTGCGGCAGTTGCAGCCGCAGGTGGCGGCTGCGACACGCGCCGCCAATGCCGCTGCCGCCGTCGCGCAGCGCGACGCGCAGGCGACTGCGCTGGCCGCGCCCTACCGGCGCGTGGCAGGGTTGCTCGCGACCCTCACGCAGGTGCGTGCCGATCATATCCGGCTCGACGCGCTGCGCATGACGTCGACCGGCGCCGTGCTCGATGCACGTGCCGCGAGTTACCGGGCGGCTGCGCGGTGGCTCGCCGCGATGGCGCGCGAGCAGCGCGACTGGCGGATAGATATAGAGACGTTGAAGCCTGCCTCGGACGCGCCGGCTGCCCCGGCCGGGATGCCGTTCCGGTTCTCGGTGCAGTTGCGCTGGCACGACGCGATGTCGTCGCGGAAGGTGTCGGGAGGTGGAGCATGACCGTGCTCGTGCATCGGCCGGCGCTGCGCGGAGGTGTCGGGTCGGGCCGCCTGCCGCGCGTGTCGCCGGCGGTCGTGCATGCCACAGGGTGTGTGCTGGCATTCGCCGCCGTGCTGGCCGGCGGCATTCATCTGGCGAATGCCGCCGACTGGAGCGGGCTGGCCCATAGTCGCGCGTTGCTCGCCGCAGCGCAGGCGCGCGCGGCCGACGCGCAACGTGTGCTCGCTTCCGCGGGACGACGACGCGACGGACATCGTGCGTCGACGCGCGACGATCATTCGCCGCATGCGCCGGAATGGGCTGCACTGATGCTGGAACTGGCCGATCTCGCCGCGTCGAGCGGGCTGCGCGGGGTATCGATCGAGCCGCAGCGCGCCGATGGCGCGGAATCGGACGGCCGGCGCACCGTGCACATCGCCGCGGATGGCGGTTTTCGCGCGCTGCTGCGAATGGTGGGCGGGCTGGCGCGCTTCCCGGTGCTGGCGGTACCGACGGCGCTGCGTATCGAGCGTGGCATGGCGGCGGCGCGGGTGGACATGTCCGTCGACGTGTTTCCGGCGCTGCCGGCGACAACGGCTGCGGCGGACAACACGCCGGTTCGCGCGGCGGCGCTCGACGCCGATCCGTTCGGCGAGGCTGGCCCGGCCGAAGCGGCGGGGCACGCGGCGCGCCTTGCCGGCACGATTCGCGACGCGCGCGCCGGTCTCGCGTTGTTCGACGACGGCGATGGCGTGTTCACCGCCGTCGCGCCGGGCGATCTGCTCGGGGCCGCGCGCGTGGTGCGCGTCGAGCGCGCGGCCGTGATGCTTGCGACGGCGGACGGATCGCAGCGGCTCGTCCTGGACGACGGAGGCCGGCCATGACGAAACCCGGCTGCTGGGTATTTGCCCTCTGGGCCGGCGTGACGGCGGCCGACGCCAGCGCGTCGTTGCCGCCGCTGCCCGCGGTCTGGCCTGCCGGGTCGACCGCGGTGTCGGTGCCGGGCTTGCCGCCGCCGCTGCGCGTGGCCGACGGCGTGGACGGCGCGGTAGCGCAGGACGCCGGCCCGCCGCCATTCGATCGGGCGGCGCGCGCGGCACTGCAGACGGAATCCACCGCAGCGGCCCCCACGCTGGAGGGGCCGCCGATCCCGCTGGCGCCGCCGGCCCGGATGAGCGACGCTACGGCCCGGCAACCAGGCGATGCGGACGACGCGCGGCGGATCTCGCTGAATCTGCAGGGCGTCGGGCTCGCGGCTGCATTCGATGCGATCGCACGGTTCACGGGGCTCAATATCGTCGTCGGCGAGCAGGTGCGAGGCACGGTGACGTTACGTCTGAATAATGTCCGCTGGCGTGAGGCGTTCGACACACTGCTCGACACGCACGGGCTCGCGATGTCCCGGCGCGGCAACGTGATCTGGGTCACACCGGCAGCCGAGCTGGCCGCGCGCGAACGCGAGCGCTTCGAAATGCACGCGCGGGCAGCTGATCTGGAGCCGCTCGCGAGCCGTACGTTCGTGCTGCACTATCCCCGCGCGCAGGACGTGCAACGGCTGCTGGCCGGCGCGACCGGCCAGCGCCTGCTGTCGAAGCGCGGCGCTGCTGCGGCCGATCCCCGCACGAACCTGCTGTTCGTCACCGATCTCGCGCCGCGCATCACTCAGATCGCGGGCCTGATCGAGGCGATCGACCGACCGTCGCGGCAGGTCCGGATCGAGGCCCGCATCGTCGAAGGCGAGCAGGGTTTCTCGCGCAACCTTGGCGCCCGCGTCGCGCTGCGTGCGCAGGGGCGACCGCCGTCGGCCGAGGGCACGTCCTTCACGGCGGACGCGCGCAACGCGCTCGACCTTGTCGCGCGGCCGCTCAGCGGCTTCGACGCGGCGACCGCCGGCTTCACGCTGTTCGCCGCGCCACTCAGCCGCGTACTCGACATCGAGCTGAACGCGCTCGAGGCGCAGGGCCGGGGCCAGATCGTTTCGCGGCCGCGGGTGGTGACGGCCGATCGCGTCAAGGCCATCGTCGAACAGGGTTCCGAGCTGCCGTATCAGGCGAAGGTCGGCAACGGCATGAGCGGTGTGCAGTTTCGCCGCGCGACGCTCAAGCTCGAAGTCGAGCCGCAGATCACGCCGGACGGGCGCGTGGTGCTCGATCTCGACGTGACGAAGGACAGCGTCGGCGAGCCGACCGCGGCCGGTCCCGCCATCCATACGAAGCATGTGCAGACGCGCGTCGAGGTCGAGAATGGCGGGACGGTCGCGATCGGCGGCATCTATGAACAACTGAACCGGAACGATGTGACGCGGGTGCCGCTCTTGGGCAAAATACCGTTTCTGGGCGCGCTTTTCCGGCACCGCGCGCACCGCGACCAGCGCAACGAACTGGTCGTCTTCATCACGCCGACCGTCGTCGATGCGCGTTGCGGCGCACCTGGCACGGGCGACGCGGATGCCGAGAAAACGGGGCCGGAAGCCGTCGGCGCAGGCTCGACAAGGCAGCCGCTTTGCCAGTAAGCTGCGCCACACACCAGCAAGATTGAAGCAGAGGAAGCCGTTGCAAGCGCGGGACCCACATGCAAACGTATTTTTCGTCGGCCTTATGGGAGCGGGTAAGACCACCGTGGGCCGTGCGGTCGCGCGTCGTCTCGACAGGACGTTCTTCGACTCCGACCACGAAATCGAGGCCCGCACGGGCGCGCGCATTCCGGTGATCTTCGAGCTGGAGGGCGAGGCCGGGTTTCGCGATCGCGAAACGCAGGTGATCGCCGATCTCGCGCAGCGCGAGAACATCGTGCTCGCGACGGGCGGCGGCGCGGTGCTGCGCCCGGAAAATCGCGACAGCCTGAAAACCAACGGCATCGTCGTCTACCTGCGCGCCAATCCGCACGATCTGTGGCTGCGCACGCGCAAGGACAAGAATCGCCCGCTGTTGCAGACGGAAGATCCGAAGGGGCGTCTCGAAGCGCTGTACGAAGTGCGCGACCCGCTGTACCGCGAATGCGCGGATTTCGTCATCGAGACCGGCCGTCCGTCGGTCAACGGTCTCGTCAACATGGTGCTGATGCAACTCGAACTGGCCGGCGTCATCGCCAAGCCGCTACAAGCATGATTACTGTCAACGTCGATCTGGGCGACCGCGCCTATCCGATTCATATTGGCGCCGGCCTGATCGGCCGCACCGAACTGTTCGCGCCCCACATCAAGGGCTCGTCCGTCACGATCGTCACGAACACGACGGTCGATCCGCTCTACGGCGACGCGCTGCGCGCGGCGTTCGCGCCGCTCGGCAAGCGCGTGTCGACGGTCGTGCTGCCGGACGGCGAGGCGTACAAGAACTGGGAAACGCTGAACCTGATCTTCGACGGCCTGCTGACGGATCACGCCGATCGCAAGACGACGCTCGTCGCGCTCGGCGGCGGCGTGGTCGGCGACATGACGGGCTTTGCCGCCGCGTGCTACATGCGCGGCGTGCCGTTCATCCAGGTGCCGACGACGCTGCTGTCGCAGGTCGATTCGTCGGTCGGCGGCAAGACGGGCATCAACCACCCGCTCGGCAAGAACATGATCGGCGCGTTCTACCAGCCGCAGGCCGTGATCGCGGACATCGGCGCGCTGACGACATTGCCCGATCGCGAGCTGGCGGCGGGCGTGGCCGAAGTCATCAAGACGGGCGCGATCGCCGATGCCGGGTTCTTCGACTGGATCGAGGCGAACGTGGAAGCGCTGAACCGTCGCGAGCCGGCAGCGCTTGCGCACGCGGTGAAGCGTTCGTGCGAGATCAAGGCGAGCGTCGTCGCGGCCGACGAACGCGAAGGCGGCCTGCGCGCGATCCTGAACTTCGGCCATACGTTCGGCCATGCGATCGAGGCCGGGCTCGGCTACGGCGAATGGCTGCACGGCGAGGCGGTCGGCTGCGGGATGGTGATGGCGGGCGATCTGTCGGTGCGGCTCGGCCTCTTCGATGAAGCGTCGCGGCAGCGCCTCGACGCGGTGATCGCGGCCGCGCATCTGCCGACCCGCGGGCCCGCGCTCGGCGACGCGCGCTACATGGACCTGATGCGCGTCGACAAGAAGGCCGAGGCCGGCGCGATCAAGTTCATCCTGCTGAAGCGATTCGGCGATACGCTGATCACGCAGGCGCCGGACGAAGCGGTATTCGCTACACTGGCGCAGACGACGCGCTAACGGCGGCCCGGGTCCGCCGGCGCCCCTGACATGGAGGAGACGTGAGCGAGACATCCAGCAGCACACTGCCCGAAGCCAGCCGCGCATCCGCTGCGCCGGTGGCCGAGCCGCCGACGCTGGCGGCGCTGGAAGCCCATCTCGCTCCGTATGCCGCGCACGCGTCGCAGTCGCGCGGCCGCCGCCATCCTGAAACGCCACCGGCGGCGCGCACCGAATTCCAGCGCGATCGCGACCGCATCGTCCATTCGACCGCGTTTCGCCGGCTCGAATACAAGACGCAGGTCTTCGTCAATCACGAAGGCGACCTGTTCCGCACCCGCCTCACGCACAGCCTCGAAGTCGCGCAGATCGCGCGCTCGGTCGCACGCAACCTGCGCCTGAACGAGGATCTCGTCGAAGCGATCTCGCTCGCGCACGATCTCGGCCATACGCCGTTCGGCCATGCCGGGCAGGACGCGCTGAATGCGTGCATGCGCGAGCACGGCGGCTTCGAGCACAACCTGCAGAGCCTGGCGGTGGTCGACGAACTCGAGGAGCACTACGGCGCGTTCAACGGGCTGAACCTGTGTTTCGAGACGCGCGAAGGCATCCTGAAGCACTGCTCGCGCGAGAATGCGCGCAAGCTCGGCGCGCTCGGCGAGCGCTTCTTGCAGGGCCGCCAGCCGTCGCTCGAAGCGCAGCTCGCGAACATCGCCGACGAGATCGCCTACAACAACCACGACGTCGACGACGGCCTGCGCTCCGGCCTGATCACGATCGAGCAGCTCGCCGAAGTGGAGCTGTGGCAGCGTCACTACGAAGCGGCGCTCGCCGAATTCCCGCACCTCGAAGGCCGCCGGCTCGTGCACGAGACGGTGCGCCGCATCATCAACACGCTGATCGTCGACCTGATCGACGAGACGACGCGCAATCTCGCCCGCGTCGCGCCCGCGTCGCTCGACGACGTGCGCGCCGCGCCGCCGCTCGTGTCGCACAGTCCCGAGGTCGCCGCGCAGGCAGCGGCCCTCAAGCGCTTCCTCTTCAAGAACCTGTATCGCCACTACAAGGTGATGCGCATGGCGAGCAAGGCCCAACGCGTCGTCACCGGGTTGTTCGACGCGTTCATCGACGATCCGCGCCTGCTGCCGCCGCCGTACCAGTCCGACGACGCGGCGCAGCAGCCGCGTCTCGTCGCGCACTACATCGCCGGCATGACCGACCGCTTCGCGCTGAAGGAATATCAGCGCCTGTTCGTCATCAACGACAACTGACTGTCACAAACGATCACTAGACTTCGCCGGTTCAATGGCGACGGGAATGTTGCACACGCTGTTGGTAACGTTTTCATAGGAGAGGTCGATGAAGAAGAAGCCTGCGGGGACACTGGTTCGTTCGATCGCGCTCGGCGGCGCGCTGATGTTCGGGGTACAGCACGTGGCGCTCGCCGCGACGGAAATCCAGTTCTGGCATGCGATGGAGGCCGCGCTCGGCGAGCGGGTCAATGCGATCGCCGACCAGTTCAACGCGTCGCAAAGCGATTACAAGATCGTGCCGGTCTACAAGGGCACCTACGACCAGGCGCTCGCGGCCGGCATCGCGGCCTATCGCAGCGGCAACGCGCCGGCGATCCTGCAGGTCTATGAAGTCGGCACGGCGACGATGATGCAGGCGAAGAAGGCGGTCGTGCCGGTCTACGACGTGTTCAAGCAGGCCGGCGTGACGCTCGACGAAAAGGCGTTCGTGCCGACCATCGCGAGCTACTACAGCGACGCGAAGACGGGCCACCTCGTGTCGATGCCGTTCAACAGCTCGACGCCGGTGCTGTACTACAACAAGGACGCGTTCAAGAAGGCGGGCCTCGATCCGAACCAGCCGCCGAAGACGTGGGCCGACGTGAAGGCCGACGCCGAGAAGCTGCGCAAGTCCGGGATGGCCTGCGGCTTCACGACCGGCTGGCAAGGCTGGATCCAGCTCGAGAACTACAGCGCGTGGCACGGGCTGCCGTTCGCGAGCCGCAACAACGGCTTCGACGGTACCGACGCCGTGCTCGAATTCAACAAGCCGCAGCAGATCGAACACATCTCCTTCCTGCAGCAGATGGCGAAGGACGGCACGTTCACGTACGCGGGCCGCAAGGATGAAGCGTCGGCGAAGTTCTACAGCGGCGACTGCGGGATCCTCACGACGTCGTCGGGCGCGCTCGCGAACGTGCAGAAATTCGCGAAGTTCAGCTACGGCACCGGGATGATGCCGTACGACGCGAACGTGAAGGGCGCGCCGCAGAACGCGATCATCGGCGGCGCGAGCCTGTGGGTGCTGGCCGGCAAGGACTCGGCGACCTACAAGGGCGTCGCGAAATTCCTTTCTTACCTGGCTTCGCCCGCGGTCGCCGCGAAATGGCACCAGGACACCGGCTACCTGCCGGTCACGACCGCCGCGTACGACCTGACGCGCCAGCAGGGCTTCTACGCGAAGAACCCGAGCGCCGAAACCGCGATCAAGCAGATGCTGAACAAGCCGCCGCTGCCGTACACGAAGGGGCTGCGCCTGGGCAACATGCCGCAGATCCGCACGGTCGTCGACGAAGAGTTCGAACAGGTCTGGGCGCAGAAGAAGTCGCCGAAGGACGCGCTCGATTCGGCTGCCTCGCGCGGCGACGAGCTGCTGCGCCGCTTCGAGAAGTCGGGCGGCTGAGCACGCATCGCTTCGTGCCGCCGGCGGCGCCGCGCATGCGCGCGTGCCGTTCGGCGGCGCGGCTTCCCTTCCGTTTCGCCTGACCGGATATCCGCGATGCAATCCCGTTCCCGTTTCGGTACGAGCCCGGTGCCGTACCTGCTGATCGCGCCGCAGCTCGCGATCACCGCCGTGTTCTTCCTGTGGCCGGCCGGCGTCGCGCTGTGGCAGTCCACGCAGACGCAGGACGCGTTCGGCACGTCGAGCGAATTCGTCGGCCTCGCGAACTTCACGCACCTGTTCGCCGATCCGCTGTATCTCGATTCGTTGCGCACGACGCTCGTGTTCAGTTCGCTCGTCACGGTGAGCGGGCTCGTCGTGTCGCTGCTGCTCGCCGCATGCGCCGACCGCGTGATCCGCGGCGCGCGCGTGTACCGCACGCTGCTGATCTGGCCGTACGCGGTCGCGCCGACGATCGCGGCCGTGCTGTGGGCGTTCCTGTTCAACCCGAGCATCGGCCTGATCACGTATGCGCTCGCGAAGGGCGGCATCGTGTGGAACCACGCGCTGAACGGCGAGCAGGCGATGTTCCTCGTCGTGCTGGCATCGGTGTGGAAGCAGGTGAGCTACAATTTCCTGTTCTTCTACGCGGGGTTGCAGGCGATTCCGCGCTCGCTGATCGAGGCCGCGGCGATCGACGGTGCGGGGCCGGTGCGGCGCTTTTTCAACATCGTGCTGCCGCTGCTGTCGCCGACGAGTTTCTTCCTGCTGGTCGTGAACCTCGTCTACGCGTTCTTCGACACCTTCCCGGTGATCGATGCGGCCACTGGCGGCGGCCCGGCGCAGAGCACCAGGACGCTGATCTACAAGATCTTCGCGGAAGGCTTCCAGGGGCTCGACATCGGCAGCTCGGGCGCGCAGTCGGTCGTGCTGATGATCATCGTCGTGGGGCTCACGGTGATCCAGTTCCGCTTCGTCGAACGCCGGGTGCAATACGCATGATCGAAAATCGCAAGGGCTTCGACCTGTTCTGCCACGCGGTGCTGATCGCGGGCGTCGTGCTGATCGTGTTCCCTGTCTACGTCGCGTTCTGCGCGGCGACGATGAACGCGCAGGAAGTGTTGACGGTGCCGCTGTCGCTCGTGCCGAGCACGCACCTGTTCGAGAACGTCGCGTACATCTGGGGGCACGGCAGCGGCGGTACGACGGCGCCGTTCGGCCGTTTGCTCGTAAACAGCTTCGCGATGGCGTTCGGCATCGCGGTCGGCAAGATCGCGGTGTCGATCCTGTCCGCGTACGCGATCGTCTATTTCCGCTTCCCGTTTCGCAACACGGCGTTCTGGCTGATCTTCATCACGCTGATGCTGCCGGTGGAAGTGCGGATCTTCCCGACCGTGCAGGTCGTGTCGACGCTGCACCTGACGAACACCTACGCGGGGCTCTCGCTGCCGCTGATCGCGTCGGCCACCGCGACGTTCCTGTTCCGCCAGTTCTTCATGACGCTGCCCGACGAGCTGATGGATGCGGCGCGCATCGACGGCGCGGGGCCGCTGCGCTTCTTCTGGGACGTCGTGCTGCCGCTGTCGAAGACGAGCATCGCCGCGCTGTTCGTGATCACCTTCATCTACGGCTGGAACCAGTATCTGTGGCCGATCCTGATCACGACGGAAGCGTCGCTGTCGACGGCGGTGGTGGGTATCAAGACGATGATCGCGAGCGGCGACGCCGCGACCGAATGGCAATACGTGATGGCGGCGACGCTGCTGGCGATGATTCCGCCGCTCGTCGTCGTGCTGGCGATGCAGCGCTGGTTCGTGCGCGGCCTCGTCGATTCCGAAAAATGAACCACGGACGTAACCGGGAGAAGGACCAGGTATGGCTGCGCTGAGCTTGAAGGGCGTCAGGAAATCCTACGACGGCAAGCAGCACGTGCTGCACGGCATCGACGTGGAGATCGCGGACGGCGAATTCATCGTGCTGGTCGGCCCGTCGGGCTGCGGCAAGTCGACGTTGCTGCGGATGATCGCGGGGCTCGAATCCGTGACGGACGGCGAGATCGCGATCGGCGACCGGGTCGTCAACACGCTGGAGCCGAAGGACCGCGACATCGCGATGGTGTTCCAGAACTATGCGCTGTACCCGCACATGACGGTCGCGCAGAACATGGGCTACGGGCTGAAGATCCGCGGGATCGAGCGTGCGACGATCGATTCGCGGGTGGCCGCGGCCGCGAAGATCCTCGAGCTCGAGCCGCTGCTCGCGCGTCGGCCGCGCGAATTGTCGGGCGGCCAGCGGCAGCGCGTCGCGATGGGGCGCGCGATCGTGCGCGAACCGTCGGTGTTCCTGTTCGACGAGCCGTTGTCGAACCTCGACGCGAAGCTGCGCGTGCAGATGAGGCTCGAGATCCAGCGGCTGCATGCGAGGCTCGCGACGACGAGCGTGTACGTGACGCACGACCAGATCGAGGCGATGACGCTCGCGCAGCGGGTGATCGTGATGAATCGCGGCTACGCGGAGCAGATCGGCGCGCCGGTCGACGTGTACGAGAAGCCGGCGACGGTGTTCGTCGCGGGCTTCATCGGCTCGCCGGCGATGAACCTGATGCACGGCCGGCTGTCGGAAGACGGCGCGAGCTTCACGGTCGCGGGCGGCGGCCCCGCGCTGCCGGTGGCTGGCGCGCCGGGCATCGGCAGCGAGATCGCCACCGGGCGCGACTGGGTGCTCGGCGTGCGTCCCGAACATATGACGCCGCAGCCGGGCGTCGCGCAGGCGACGCTGCCGGTCGATTCGTGCGAGCTGCTCGGCGCGGACAATCTCGCGCACGGCCGCTGGGGCGATCACGACGTCGCGGTGCGCCTGCCGCACGCGGACCGCCCCGCGCGCGGCACGGCGCTGGCGGCCGCGCTGCCCGCGCACCGGCTGCATTTCTTCGATCCCGAAACCGGCAAGCGTGCCGGCTGAAACCGCTGCATTCGCCGAGAGACCGACGATGATCACCCGTACCGACTGGCCCTATCCGCGCGTCGTCGCCCATCGCGGCGGCGGCACGCTCGCGCCGGAGAACACGCTGGCCGCGCTCGACGAGGGCGCGCGGCGCGGCCACCGGATGGTCGAGTTCGACGCGAAGCTGTCGGCCGACGACGTGACGTTCCTGCTGCACGACGACACGGTCGACCGGACCTCGAACGGCCACGGAGCGGCGGCGGGCATGCGTTATGCGGCGCTGGCCGCGCTCGACGCGGGCGCGTGGCGCGATGCGCGCTTCGCGGGCGAACGGATGCCGACGCTCGAGGCGGCGGCGGCGCGTTGCATCGCGCACGGGCTGGCCGCGAACGTCGAGATCAAGCCGTGCCCGGGGCGCGAGCGCGAAACGGGGCAGCGCGTGGCGGCCGACGCGGCCGCGTACTGGCGCGATGCCGCCGTTGCGCCGCTGCTGTCGTCGTTCTCGTTCGAAGCATTGCAACAGGCGCGCGCGACCGTGCCGGCGCTGCCGCGCGGGATGCTCTACGAAGTCGTGCCGGACGACTGGCAGGCGCAGGTGATCGATGCGCTCGATTGCGTATCGTTGCATGCAGACCACACTCGGCTCGATGAATCGCTCGTGCGCGCGATCAAAACCGCCGGGCTGCGCATCCTGGTTTACACGGTGAACGACCTCGAACGGGCGCGCGAACTCGCGCGCTGGGGCGTCGATGCCGTCTGCACGGACCGCATCGACCTGATCGCGCCCGATGCGCTGGACGACATCGACGTCGTCTAGCCGCGACGGCCGTGACGGCGTCCGGTAAAAACCCTCACCCCGGACCGTGCCTGACGAAAAAACGACGCCCCGGCGCGCTGAGCGCCGGGGCGTTTTGCATCGTGGAGACGTTACGCCAGGAAAAATCCGCTACAAATTGCAGCAGGATTAACCATTCCCCAAATATTCGACTACGCTTAGAAGCGGTAGCCGAGGTTCAGGTACGTGACGATCGGGTTCAGCGAGATGTGGGCCTTCGACGTTTCCGTCAGCGTCCCGACCGGCGTCCGGCGGGCCGTCGTGAAGGTCGCGGTCACGCTGACCGGGATGTACGACAGCGACAGGCCTGCGAACCAGTGTTTCGTGAAGTTGTACGTGAAGCCGGCGTTGAGCACGGGCGCCCACTGGTTGCTGGTCGTCGCGCTGGTCGGGCCGCCGAGCACGCCGTTCTCGAACGCGCTGTTGGTGATCTTGGCGCCGGTGAACCAGACGTACGTCGCGCCGACGCCGACATACGGACGGAACTTCGCATTGGCGTCGTTGAAGTGGTAGCGAAGCAAGACGGCAGGGCTCCACTGGTATGCACGGCCGAGTACGCCGAATCTGTCGAACTGACCCTTGCCGGTGATGTCGAACTTCGGCGGGATCCCCATCACGAGCTCGGTGGAGATATGGTCGGTGACGAAGTAGCCTGCTGCGAGCCCCAGCGTATCGGCGTCGTTGATGCCGGCGCCGGTGTTGGGAATCGATTGGTTGATGGGCGTGCCGCCTACGCGGTAGACGAACAGCGGGTCACTGCTGTCCTGCGGCGAAAGGTGCAGCCAGCCGGTGCTGACGTAGAAATCACCTGCGGATTGTGCTTGTGCCGTACCGCCCGCGAACGTGAATGCGAGCGCTACGGCCCCCGTAATGGCCAGTTTTCGTTTCATTGTGTCTCCTCCGATCTAAAGGCGTGCTCATTATGACGACTGCGTTTAAAACCAAACAAGCTCGTAAGTTAGAGTTTTCTCCCTAGGATTCGCACGACCGTACGCTTACGCGCGCCGCAGGGACAGGCATTCTACGCAGGTGCGCACTTTCGGACCTCCGGGTATTTCCTAACGCGTTCAAACGGACATTCAGCATGGCACGGTTAGCACGACTCTACGTTCCCGACCAGCCGCAGCACGTGATACTGCGCGGCCTGGATCAGCAACCCGCGTTCGTCGACGACCAGGACTACGAACTCTTCATCGATTGCCTGAAGGCCGCCGCACGCGATCATCACCTGTCGGTGCATGCCTATGTGCTGCTGCCGCGCCAGGTGCAACTGCTCGTGACGCCCAGCGACGAGGCCAGCCTGCCGAAGGCGATGCAGGCCGTCGGCCGTCGCTACGTCGCGCATTTCAACCGGCGCTATTCGCGCCGCGGCACGCTGTGGGAAGGCCGCTATCGCGCGACGGTGATCGAAGGCGAGCGCTATTTCCTGCTCGCGAGCCGGGTGGTCGAGATGAGCCCGGTGCGTGCGCAGCTCGTCGCGACGCCCGAGGCCTATCGCTGGTCGAGCTACCGGCATCACGTCGGGCTCACCGTCGACAGCCTGATCACCGACCATCCGCTCTACTGGGCGCTCGGCAACACGCCGTTCGACCGCCAGCGTGCGTACAAGGAGCTGTGCGAGCAGCCGCTCGACGAGCGGCAGGCCGACCAGCTGCAGCAGGCGACGTTGAAGGGCTGGGTGCTCGGCGGCGAGAATTACCGCGAGTGGGCGGCGCGCACCGCGAACCGGCGCGTGTCGCCGCTGCCGCGCGGACGCCCCAGAAAGGTGCGCGAGAACACGCCGCCGATCCAGCAGTAATGCCGGAAAGGCGGGCCAGAAGCGGCGCTGCGAGCGCCGCTTCTTTTTGCACCAAAATGATACGTCCCCAATAAAACGGCACCACATCAAGGCATCTGTTTAATTGGGGTTCGATCAAGCGGTTTTTGTTGCTATTCCGTTGATTCGTCGCGTATATTCCGAATTCCGGTGGCCCGGGCGAAGCTTGCCCAACCACGGTCGGCCGCGCCGTCTCCCGTCGGGAGCGGGATCGATGGCAACAAGAAAACGGTTCAACGGCCTCCGGGCCCCCTTTACGACGGTGTCCCCATGAACGACCACCAGCAGCCGCTCGCCGCGGTGCCCGCCGCACAAGGTCTGTACGACCCGCAAAACGAACACGACGCCTGCGGCGTCGGCTTCGTCGCTCACATCAAGGGCAAGAAGAGCCACGAGATCATTCAGCAGGGTCTGAAGATCCTCGAGAACCTCGATCACCGCGGCGCGGTCGGCGCCGATCCGCTGATGGGCGACGGCGCGGGCATCCTGATCCAGATTCCGGACGCGTTCTATCGCGAGGAAATGGCGAAGCAGGGCGTCGACCTGCCGCCGGCCGGCGAGTACGGGGTGGGGATGATCTTCCTGCCGAAGGAAAACGCATCGCGTCTCGCCTGCGAGCAGGAGCTCGAGCGTACGGTGAAGGCCGAAGGCCAGGTCGTGCTGGGCTGGCGCGACGTGCCGGTCGACCACGCAATGCCGATCTCGCCGACGGTCAAGGCGAGCGAGCCGCTGATCCGCCAGATCTTCATCGGCCGCGGCAAGGACATCATGGTGACGGACGCGCTCGAGCGGAAGCTGTACGTGATCCGCAAGACGGCGAGCCACCGCATCCAGGCGCTGAAGCTCAAGCACGGCAAGGAATACTTCGTGCCGTCGATGTCGGCGCGCACGATCGTCTACAAGGGGCTGCTGCTGGCGGGCCAGGTCGGCGTGTACTACCGCGACCTGCAGGACCCGCGCGTCGTGTCGGCGCTCGCGCTCGTGCACCAGCGCTTCTCGACCAACACGTTCCCGGCGTGGGAGCTGGCTCACCCGTACCGGATGATCGCGCACAACGGCGAGATCAACACCGTGAAGGGCAACGTGAACTGGCTGAACGCGCGTACCGGCGCGATCGCATCGCACGTGCTCGCCGACGATCTGCCGAAGCTGTGGCCGCTGATCTACCCGGGCCAGTCGGATACCGCATCGTTCGACAACTGTCTCGAACTGCTGGTGATGGCCGGCTACCCGCTCGTGCACGCGGTGATGATGATGATCCCGGAAGCGTGGGAACAGCACACGCTGATGGACGAGAACCGCCGCGCGTTCTACGAATACCACGCCGCGATGATGGAACCGTGGGACGGCCCGGCCGCGATCGCGTTCACCGACGGCCGCCAGATCGGCGCGACGCTCGACCGTAACGGCCTGCGCCCGGCGCGCTACATCGTGACCGACGACGACCTCGTCATCATGGCGTCGGAAGCCGGCACGCTGCCGATCCCCGAATCGAAGATCGTCAAGAAGTGGCGCCTGCAGCCGGGCAAGATGTTCCTGATCGACATGGAACACGGCCGCATCATCGACGACAAGGAACTGAAGGACAACCTCGCGAACGCGAAGCCGTACAAGAGCTGGATCGACGCGGTGCGCATCAAGCTCGACGAGATCGAGCCGAAGGCCGAGGAAGTCGCGGCCGGCCGTACGCAAGGCGCCGCGCTGCTCGACCGCCAGCAGGCGTTCGGCTATACGCAGGAAGACCTGAAGTTCCTGATGGCGCCGATGGCGCAGCAGGGCGAGGAAGCCGTCGGTTCGATGGGCAACGACTCGCCGCTCGCGGTGATGTCGAACAAGAACAAGACGCTCTATCACTACTTCAAGCAGCTGTTCGCGCAGGTCACGAACCCGCCGATCGATCCGATCCGCGAAAACATGGTGATGTCGCTCGTGTCGTTCATCGGCCCGAAGCCGAACCTGCTCGACACGAACAACATCAACCCGCCGATGCGGCTCGAAGTGTCGCAGCCGGTGCTCGACTTCAAGGACATCGCGAAGATCCGCGCGATTGACCAGTACACGGGCGGCAAGTTCAGCGCGTACGAACTGAACATCTGCTATCCGGTCGCCTGGGGCAAGGAAGGCATCGAGGCGCGTCTCGCGTCGCTGTGCGCGGAAGCCGTCGACGCGGTGAAGTCGGGCTACAACATGCTGATCGTGTCGGACCGCAAGACGGATGCCGAGCACGTCGCAATTCCCGCGCTGCTGGCCACGTCGGCGATCCATACGCATCTCGTCCAGCAAGGGCTGCGCACGAGCACGGGCCTCGTCGTCGAGACGGGCTCCGCGCGTGAAACGCACCACTTCGCGCTGCTCGCGGGCTACGGCGCGGAAGCCGTGCACCCGTACCTCGCGATGGAAACGCTCGCGAAGATGGCCGAAGGCCTGCCGGGCGACCTGTCGCCGGAGAAGGCCGTCTACAACTTCACGAAGGCGGTCGGCAAGGGCCTGCAGAAGGTGATGTCGAAGATGGGCATCTCGACGTACATGTCGTACACGGGCGCGCAGATCTTCGAAGCGCTCGGCCTGTCGAGCGACCTCGTCGAGAAGTACTTCAAGGGCACGGCATCGAAGGTCGGCGGCATCGGCCTGTTCGAAGTCGCGGAAGAGGCGATCCGCCTGCACCGCGATGCGTTCGGCGACAGCCCGGTCCTGCGCGACATGCTCGATGCGGGCGGCGAGTACGCGTACCGCGTGCGCGGCGAAGACCACATGTGGACGCCGGACTCGATCGCGAAGCTGCAGCACGCGACGCGCAGCAACTCGTACCAGACGTACAAGGAATACGCGCACCTGATCAACGACCAGACCAAGCGTCACATGACGTTCCGCGGCCTGTTCGAGTTCAAGGTCGAGCCGACCAAGGCGATCCCGATCGACGACGTCGAGCCGGCGAAGGAGATCGTCAAGCGCTTCGCGACCGGCGCGATGTCGCTCGGTTCGATCAGCACCGAAGCGCACGCGACGCTCGCGGTCGCGATGAACCGGATCGGCGGCAAGTCGAACACCGGCGAAGGCGGCGAGGACCAGAAGCGCTATCGCAACGAACTGCGCGGCATTCCGATCAAGGCGGGCGAGACGCTGAAGTCGGTGATCGGCGACGAGATCGTCAGCGACATTCCGCTGAAGGACGGCGATTCGCTGCGCTCGAAGATCAAGCAGGTCGCGTCGGGCCGCTTCGGCGTCACCGCCGAGTACCTGGCGTCGGCCGACCAGATCCAGATCAAGATGGCGCAGGGCGCGAAGCCGGGCGAAGGCGGCCAGCTGCCGGGCCACAAGGTGTCGGAATACATCGGCAAGCTGCGTTACTCGGTGCCGGGCGTCGGCCTGATTTCGCCGCCGCCGCACCACGACATCTACTCGATCGAGGATCTGGCGCAGCTGATCCACGACCTGAAGAACGTGAACCCGAGCGCGAGCATCTCCGTGAAGCTCGTGTCGGAAGTGGGCGTGGGCACGGTCGCGGCCGGTGTCGCGAAGGCGAAGGCCGATCACGTCGTGATCGCCGGCCATGACGGCGGCACGGGCGCGTCGCCGCTGTCGTCGGTCAAGCATGCGGGCACGCCGTGGGAGCTCGGCCTGGCCGAAACGCAGCAGACGCTGGTGCTGAACCGCCTGCGCGGCCGCATCCGCGTACAGGCCGACGGCCAGATGAAGACGGGCCGCGACGTCGTGATCGGCGCGCTGCTCGGCGCGGACGAATTCGGCTTCGCGACGGCGCCGCTCGTCGTCGAAGGCTGCATCATGATGCGCAAGTGCCACCTGAACACGTGCCCGGTCGGCGTCGCGACGCAGGATCCGGTGCTGCGGGCGAAGTTCAAGGGCCAGCCCGAGCACGTCGTGAACTACTTCTTCTTCGTCGCCGAGGAAGTGCGCGAGATCATGGCGCAGCTCGGCATCGCGAAGTTCGACGACCTGATCGGCCGCGCCGACCTGCTCGATACGCGCAAGGGCATCGAGCACTGGAAGGCGAAGGGCCTCGACTTCTCGCGCGTGTTCTACCAGCCGGAAGAGTGCGAGGATGTCGCGCCGCGCCACGTCGACGTGCAGGATCACGGCCTCGAGCGCGCGCTCGACCACGTGCTGATCGAGAAGGCGAAGGCCGCGATCGAGAACGGCGAGCATGTGTCGTTCATCCAGCCGGTGCGCAACGTGAACCGGACGGTCGGCGCGATGCTGTCGGGCGTGATCGCGAAGAAGCACGGCCACGACGGCCTGGCCGACGACGCGGTGCACATCCAGCTGAAGGGCACGGCCGGCCAGAGCTTCGGCGCGTTCCTCGCGAAGGGCGTGACGCTCGACCTCGTCGGCGACGGCAACGACTACGTCGGCAAGGGCCTGTCGGGCGGCCGGATCATCATCCGTCCGACCAACGACTTCCGCGGCAAGTCCGAGGAAAACATCATCTGCGGCAACACGGTGATGTACGGCGCGATCGAAGGCGAAGCGTTCTTCCGCGGCGTCGCGGGCGAGCGCTTCTGCGTGCGCAACTCTGGCGCGACGGCGGTCGTCGAAGGCACGGGCGACCACGGCTGCGAATACATGACGGGCGGCACGGTCGTCGTGCTCGGCGAGACCGGGCGCAACTTCGCAGCCGGCATGTCGGGCGGTCTCGCGTACATCTACGATCCGGAAGGCACGTTCGCGGCCAAGTGCAACAAGTCGATGGTCGCGCTCGAGCCGGTGCTGCAGCAGGCCGAGCAGGAACGCACGGTCGACCGCGCACTCTGGCACGAAGGCACGACGGACGAAGCGCTGCTCAAGGGGCTCGTCGAGCGTCATTTCCAGTTCACGGGTTCGCCGCGCGCGAAGTCGCTGCTGGAAAACTGGGACGCAGCGCGCCGCCAGTTCGTGAAGGTGTTCCCGCACGAATACAAGCGCGCGCTGGGCGAGATCGGTGCGAAGAAGGCGGCGAAGGAAGTGCTGGCCGCCTGAGCGACGAACGACATAGCGAATGCCGCGCGCGCCTGACGGCCGCGCGCGGCTCCCCCACCCGATACACCGAACAGAAGAGCACCTTATGGGCAAGGCAACCGGTTTTCTGGAGTTCGAACGCCGCCACGAGGCGTACGAAGCACCGCTCACGCGCGTGAAGCACTACAAGGAATTCGTCGCGGCACTGACCGACGCGGACGCGAAGATCCAGGGCGCGCGCTGCATGGATTGCGGCATCCCGTTCTGCAACAACGGCTGCCCGGTCAACAACATCATCCCGGACTTCAACGATCTCGTTTACCGCCAGGACTGGCAGCAGGCGATCGAAGTCCTGCACTCGACCAACAACTTCCCGGAATTCACGGGCCGCATCTGCCCGGCGCCGTGCGAAGCGGCGTGCACGCTCGGGATCAACAACGACCCGGTCGGCATCAAGTCGATCGAGCACGCGATCATCGACAAGGCTTGGGGCGAAGGCTGGGTGAAGCCGCTGCCGGCCGAACACAAGACGGGCAAGAAGGTCGCGGTCGTCGGTTCGGGCCCCGCGGGCCTCGCCGCCGCGCAGCAGCTCGCGCGGGCGGGCCATGACGTGACGGTGTTCGAGAAGAACGACCGCATCGGTGGCCTGCTGCGTTACGGGATTCCCGACTTCAAGCTCGAGAAGTGGCTGATCGACCGCCGCATGCGCCAGATGGAAGCGGAAGGCGTGACGTTCCGCACCAGCGTGTTCATCGGCAAGGAGCCGCTGCCGGAGTCGATCGGCAGCCTCGCGAAGGAAACCATCTCGCCGGATACGCTGAAGGAAGAATTCGACGCGGTCGTGATCGCCGGCGGTTCGGAAACGCCGCGCGACCTGCCGGTGCCGGGCCGCGAGCTCGCGGGCGTCCATTTCGCGATGGACTTCCTGCCGCAGCAGAACCGCGTGAACGCGGGCGACAAGCTGGCCGACCAGCTGCTCGCGAAGGGCAAGCACGTGATCGTGATCGGCGGCGGCGATACGGGTTCGGACTGCGTCGGCACGTCGAACCGTCACGGCGCGAAGCACGTCACGCAGTTCGAGCTGCTGCCGCAGCCGCCGGAAGAGGAAAACAAGCCGCTCGTGTGGCCGTACTGGCCGATCAAGCTGCGCACGTCGTCGTCGCACGACGAGGGCTGCGAGCGTGACTGGGCGGTCGCGACGAAGCGTCTCGAAGGCAAGAACGGCAAGGTCGAGAAGCTGATCGCGGTGCGCGTCGAGTGGAAGGACGGCAAGATGCAGGAAGTGCCGGGTTCCGAGTTCGAGATGAAGGCCGATCTCGTGCTGCTCGCGATGGGCTTCACGCAGCCGGCCGCGCCGGTGCTCGACGCGTTCGGCGTCGCGAAGGATGCGCGCGGCAATGCGCGTGCGGCGACCGAGGGCGATCGTTCGTACTACACGTCGGTCGACAAGGTGTTCGCGGCAGGCGACATGCGTCGCGGCCAGTCGCTCGTGGTGTGGGCGATCCGCGAAGGCCGCCAGTGCGCGCGCTCGGTCGACGCGTATCTGATGGGGCATTCGGAACTGCCGCGCTGAGCTGAAGCGCGCGAGCGGGTTTCGATGGAAGCCGGGCGTCCGAGAGGGCGCCCGGTTTTTTTATGGCTGGGCGCGCGATCGATGTCGTTGCGTCGGCGTCGGCCCCGATGGAGCCGAGCCGCGTCCGGAATTCCTGCCGCGCGGACGCGAGCCGGTGGGCCGGGCCGCCATCATCGCTCCCGCATTTTCGCGAAGCGTCGTCTAACCTGATGACATCCGGCTGCGATTTTTCATCATTTCAAATTCTTTCGTTTTGTAATAATCCTTGGGAACTGTCATATCATGTGGCCCCTCAGGCCGCGTTCGCGGCCGCCGCACATGATTGACGTTATTTACAAGGACTCTGATGGAAGCATTCGTGCAAGGGCTGATCGAAGCCGTCAACGGCGTGCTGTGGAACTACGTGCTGATCGCGCTGCTGCTCGGCGCCGGGGCGTGGTTCACGTTGCGGTTCCGGATGATCCAGTTGAAGGCGCTGTTCCTCAGCATGAAGCTGGTCGGCAGCAAGGGCGAACCGGGCAGCATCTCGTCGTTCCAGGCGTTCGCGACCGGGCTCGCGAGCCGCGTCGGCACCGGCAACATCGCCGGCGTCGCGGTGGCGCTGACGGTCGGCGGGCCGGGCGCGATCTTCTGGATGTGGATGACCGCGCTCGTCGGGATGTCGTCCGCGTTCGTCGAGGCGACGCTCGCGCAGATCTTCAAGGTGTCGCACCCGGACGGCAGCTATCGCGGCGGCCCCGCGTACTACATCCAGACGGGGCTGCGCTCGCGCGGCTTCGGCGTGCTGTTCTCGCTGTCGCTGATCCTCGCGTTCGGCTTCGTGTTCAACGCGGTGCAGGCCAACGCGATCGCCGACGCGTTCCATACGTCGTTCGGCTGGAGCCGCGAGACGGTCGGCCTCGGTCTCGTGCTGCTGTCCGCGCCGATCATCTTCGGTGGCATTCGCCGCATCGCGACGGTCGCACAGGTGATCGTGCCGCTGATGGCGATCGGCTACCTCGGGCTCGCGGTCTACGCGGTCGCGACGCACGTCACGCTGGTGCCCGGCGTGATCGCGTTGATCGTGAAGAGCGCGTTCGGCCTCGAGCAGGCGGCCGGCGGCCTGACCGGCTATGCGGTCAGCCAGGCGATCGCGATCGGCGTGAAGCGCGGGCTGTTCTCGAACGAGGCGGGGATGGGCAGCGCGCCGAACGCGGCCGCGACCGCCAGCACGCGCCACCCCGTCACGCAGGGGCTGATCCAGATGCTCGGCGTGTTCGTCGACACGATCGTGATCTGCAGCGCGACCGCGTTCGTGATCCTGCTGTCGGGCCAGTACGAACTCGGCACCGGGATGGAAGGCGCGGCGCTCACGCAGCGCGCGATTTCGAGCCACGTCGGCGACTGGGGCGGCATCTACATGGCCGTCGCGATCTTCTTCCTCGCGTTCTCGTCGGTGATCGGCAACTACGCGTATGCGGAAGGCAATGTCGAATTCATCACGAAGCGGCGCGGCGTGCTGCCGCTGTTCCGCATCGCCGTGCTCGGCATGGTGATGTTCGGCAGCGTCGGGCAACTGCCGCTCGTGTGGGCGATGGCCGATACGAGCATGGGCCTGATGGCGATCATCAACCTGATCGCGATCCTCGCGCTCGGCAAGTACGCGCACGCCGCCTGGGCCGACTATCGCCGCCAGCGCGCGGCCGGCGTCGCCGATCCGGTGTTCACGCGCAACACGATCCCCGAACTCGCGCGCGTGCTGCCGGCCGACGTGTGGGGCGAGCATGGTCCGCTGCCGCAGCGGCCGGCTGCTTCCGCCGACGTGCCGAACGCGCCGCGGGCCGCCGCGAGCGAATCATGAACGGCGACCGGCTCCGTGCGTTCGTCGCGCTGATGCCCGATGCGGCATCGCGCGACGCGCTGCACGCGTTGCGGTCACCCGCGGGGCGCGGCGCACGCCGTCCGCCCAACTGCACATGACGCTCGCGTTCATCGGCGCAATCGAGCGGGAGCGGTGCGACGCGCTGGCCGCGCACCTGCCCGCGCTCGCGGCCGCGCATGCGTTGCCGTCGTTGCCGGTCGAGCGGATCGCGTGGTGGCCGAGCCTGCCGCGTGCGCGGCTGATCGTCGCGGAGCTCGCGGCCGATGCCGCTTGCGTCGCGCTGAATGCGGGGCTGGCGGCGCTGCTGCGCGAACTCGGCGTGCCGGCCGACCGACGGCCGTTCCGGCCGCACGTGACGCTCGCGCGGCTGCCGCACGATGCGAGCGGCCAGCCCGCGCACGGCGGTGCGCCGGGGCGGCTCGTCGAGCTGCGCGTCGAAGCGCTGACGCTGTTCGAAAGCCGGCTGTCGCACGAAGGCGTGTCGCATCGGCCGATCGTATCGGCGCCGATTGCACGCGCGGACGACAGCGTCGGCGCCCAGAGGCGGCTCCATGAATGAATTTTTCCAGAGAGGCGAACGTGCGTTCCCGCCCGCATGGCGGCGTCGTTCGTCGTTATTCGCGCGAACAGGCCTAGCGGCCGTACCGCTCGAGCGTCAGGCCCGCCAGATCGATCTCCGGCGTGCGTCCGGTGACGAGATCCGCGACCACCTTTCCCGAACCCATCGACATCGCCCACCCCGTCGAGCCGTGACCCACGTTGAGCCAGAGGCCGTCGATCCCGCTCGCGCCGAGCAGCGGCGGCCCGTCGGGCGTCATCGGCCGGCGGCCGACCCAGAAACGCGCCGACGTGCGATCGGCCGCGTGCGGGAACCAGTCGTCGAGCACCTTCATCAGCGTGTCGAGCGCCTGCTGCCGCAGCGTCGCGTGGCGATTGCCGAGCTCCGCGGTGCCGGCGACGCGCAGCGTCGGGCCGAAGCGCGTGATCGCGGTCTTCAGCGACTCGTCCATCAGCGCGGCGCATGGCGCCTTTTCATCGTCGACGACCGCGAGCGTGGCCGAGTAGCCCTTCACCGGATACAGCGGCACGTCGATGCCGTGCGGTCGCAGCAGGCCGGCGCTGTCGACGCCGAGCGCGACGACGATCGCGTCGGCGGCGAGTGTCGTGCCGTGTCGCGCGCCGCCGCTACCGTTGCCTTCGTGGTTCCCGCCCACGGCGACGACGTGGACGCCGCGCGCCTTTTCGCCCGCGACATCAAGTGCGCGCAGTTCGGTGTTGAAGCGGAACGTCACGCCATGCGCTTCGCACAGCACCCGTAGTTCGCGCGTGAAGCGCGCGCAGTCGCCGGCTTCGTCGTCGGGCAGGTAGATGCCGCCGACGGGCGCCTGCCGCGCCCAGCGCAGGCCCGGCTCGATCGCGGTGCAGCCGGCCGCGTCGAGTTCGCGAAACGCGATGCCGGCATCGCGCAGCACCTTCAGCGCGGGCTGCACCATGTCGACGTCGAACGCGCCGCGCAGCAGTTGCAGATAGCCGCGGCTCGCGCCGTAGTCGAAGGGATAGCGCTCGCGAAACGCATGCAGGCGCGCGCGGCTGTAATACGCGATGCGCTGCATCCGCTGCTTGTTCACGCGAAACCGCTCGAATTCGCATTCGCGCAGCCAGCGCGCGATCCAGCGCCACTGCGCGGCGTCGAGCGTCGGCCGGAAGATCAGCGGCGACGCGGGCTTGAACAGGTATTTGAGGATCTTGCCGGGCATTCCGGGCGCGGCCCACGGCGTCACGTAGCCGGGGGCGATCACACCCGCGTTGCCGAGGCTCGTCGCCTGCGCGACATCGGCCTCGCGTTCGATCACGGTGACGTCGCAGCCTGCTTCGCGCAGGTGCCAGGCGGTGGTGACGCCGATCACGCCAGCGCCGAGAACGATCACGTGCATGCGGGCTCCGGAACGAAGCGGTGGCTCACGACGCGACGGCCGGATCGTCGGCGAGCGACTTGCCGCGCGTTTCCGGCAGCACGAGCGCCGCGACGATCACCAGCAGATAACCGCCGCCCGCGACGAGGCCCATCGCCTTCACGAGCGACATCGATTGCGACAGCGCGCCGACGAGGATCGGAAAGAACGAACCGAGCCCGCGGCCGAGGTTGTAGCAGAAGCCCTGGCCCGAGCCGCGGATCGCGCCCGGATACAGCTCCGACAGATACGCGCCGACACCCGCGAAGATGCCTTGCACGACGATGCCGAGCGGAAAGCCGAGCAGCAGCATCGCGGTATCGGTGATCGGCAGCATCGTGTACGCCATGCCGAGCGAGAACGAGCCGATCGCGAACAGGATGAACGACGCGCGGCGGCCGAGCCGGTCGGACAGGATCGCGCCGACCACGTAGCCGACGAACGAGCCGACGATCAGCACGACGAGATAGCCGCTCGTGTTGAACACCGACAGGTGGCGCACGGTTTTGAGATAGGTGGGCAGCCACGTCGTGATCGCGTAGTAGCCGCCGAGCATGCCGGTGCACAGCGCGCTGCCGAACAGCGTCGCGCGCAGGTGCGGTGGCGAGAAGATCTCGAGGAAGTGGCCCGACACGCGGCCTTCGTCGCGGGCGCGGCGCGTGGCCGTATAGATGTCCGGATCGCTGACGTTGCGGCGGATATAGAAAATCCACAGGGCGGGCACGATGCCGATCCAGAAGCACGCGCGCCACGCGACCTGCTCCGGCAGCAGCGCGAAGAACGCCCAGTAGAGGATCGCGGCCGCGCCCCAGCCGAACGACCAGCTGCTCTGCACGGTGCCCACGGCCTTCGCGCGATGCTCGGGCGAGCGGATCGTCTCGGCCATCATGATCGTCACGACCGACCATTCGCCGCCGAAGCCGAAACCCTGCAGCGTGCGCGTCGCAAGGAGCTGCCAGAACGAATGCGTGAAACCGGACAGACACGTGAACAGCGCGAACGTCGCGATCGTCCACTGCAGCACGCGCACTCGGCCATAGCGATCGGCGAGGATGCCGGCGACCCAGCCGCCGATCGCCGACGAGATCAGCGAACTGGTCGCGATCATCCCGGCCTCGCTCTTCGTCATGCCCCAGGTGGCGATCAGCGTCGGGATCAGGAACGAATAGATCATGAAGTCGAACGCATCGACCGCATAGCCGCCGAATCCGGCGTACAGCGTCCGGCGCTCGCGCGTCGACAATTCGTTGAACCACTGGAATGCCTGCATGCTCGCCGCCCCCTCTCGTCTTGTCTCGTCCCGCGCTGCCGCGTCGCGGTTATTTTACGGGCGCGATCCGGCATGCCAAAAAGGCGGATGCAGGTTCGTGCTGAAAAGCAGGCAGGAGGGAAGACGCGTCAGAGCGTCAGGCCGCCATCGACGTGGATGACCTGGCCGGTGATCTGCCGTGCCGCGTCCGACAGCAGGAACGCGATCAGCGCGGCGACGTCGTCGGGTTCCGCGATGCGGCCGAGCGGCGTCGCCTGTTCGGCCTGCGCCCACGCGGCGGCGTTGCCGGCGCTCGGCCCGTGGTCCTTGCGCGTGAAACCCGGCGCGACCGCATTGACGGTGATGCCGTGCGCGGCGAATTCGGCGGCCGCGCTCCGCACCAGCGATTCGAGCGCGGCCTTCGCGGCGGCGGTCGCCGCGAACGGTGCATCGGCGCGGTAGCGGTGCGCGACGAACGAACTGACCGCGACGATCCGCGGCGCGGCCGACGCTTCGAGCAGCGGCCGCGCGCGGCCCGCGAGTTCAGAGAACGCACCGGGCATCGCCGCGAAGGCCGACGCGAGTGCGTTCGCGGAGAGTTCGGAAAAGGATTGCCGCGCGGCGAAGCCGGCGTTCGCGACGAGCTGGTCGAGCCCGCCGAAGCGTGTCGCGGTGCTATCGATCAGTGCGGTGGCGATGCCCGGTTCGCCGAGATCGCCGGTCAGCGTGATGCACTCGGCGCCGGCCGTCGTGCACGCATGGGCGACTTCCGCGAGCCGCGATCGTGCCGCATCGTCCGCGCCGCGCGCATGCAACGTCAGTGCGACGCCGGGCGCCGCGAGCCGCCGCGCGAGCGCCGCGCCGATCCCCGAGCCTGCGCCGGTGATCAGCGCGATGCGTTCGAGGTGCGCGGCGCGTGCGTTCACGCGGCGACCTTGTCGTCGCTGCTCACGCGCTCGACGTTGATCGTGCCGACGTGGAACGCGGCCAGCGACTCGCGGTGCGCGATGCTGACGATCGCGGCCTTCGGCAGCCGTTCGGCGAACAGGTGATAGAGGCGGGCTTCGTTGTCCGCGTCGAGCGCGCTGGTCGCTTCGTCGAGGAACAGGAAGTCGGGCTTGTGCAGCAGCACGCGCGCGCCGGCCAGGCGCTGCTGTTCGCCCGGCGACAGCACGCGGGTCCAGTGCGCGGTTTCGTCGAGGCGCTCGACGTAATCCTCGAGGCGGCACGCGCGCAGCGCATCGCGGCACGCTTCGTCGCTGAAGGTGTCGGGCGTCGCCGGGTAGGTGAGCGCGGCCTTCAGCGTGCCGATCGGCAAATAGCTGGTTTGCGGCACGAACATCATCCGCGCACCGACCGGTGCGTCGATCGCGCCGTCGCCGAACGGCCACAGGCCCGCGAGCGCGCGCATGAACGTGCTCTTGCCGGAGCCCGACTTGCCGATCACGAGCCAGCGCGAGCCGGGCTCGATCGTGACGTCGCCGATGTTCGCGAGCGCGTTGCCGTTCGGCAGCGCGAGCTTGAGCGACGATGTGGACAGCTTCGCGGCGTCGATGTAGTGCAGGTTGATGCCGCCGTGCTCGGTTGCGGGCGACAGGCTTTCCTTCAGGTGCGACGTGCCCATCACGCGCTTGAATTCGCGCAGACGGTTGACGGTGGCGCGCCATTCGACGAGGGTCGAGTAGCTGTTGATGAACCACGAGAACGAGTCGCTGACGGTGCCGAACGCGGACGAGATCTGCATCAGCACGCCGAACGAGAACGCACCGGCAAAGTAGCGCGGCGCCGCGACGACGAGCGGGAAGATGATCGCGATCTGCCCGTAGAAGCTCAGCACGAACGTGAGCCGCTTCGTGTACTTCATCACGCGCCACCAGTTGTCGCGGATGCGCGTGAAGAGGGTCTGCGCGTTGCCGGCCTCGGTCTTCTCGCCGTCGTAGAACGCGATCTGCTCGGCGTTCTCGCGCACGCGGATCAGCCCGAAGCGGAAATCGGCCTCGACGCGTTGTTGCTGGTAGTTGATCGACACGAGCGGATGGCCGACCTTCTGGATGATCAGCGAGCCGACCACCGCGTACAGCGCGGCCGCCCACACCATGTAGCCGGGAATCGCGATCGGCGTCGCGCCGAGCGTGAACGTCAGCGCGCCGGCGAGCGACCACAGGATCGTGATGAACGACACGAGCGTGACGACCGTCGACAGCAGGTCGAGCGACAGCGCGAGCGTCGTGGTCGCGAACGACTGGAGGTCGTCGGTGATCCGCTGGTCGGGGTTGTCGGCGAGACGGTCACGCTCGATCCGGTAGAACGCGCGATCGCCGAGCCACTGGCCGAGGAAGCGGTCGGTGAGCCACTGGCGCCAGCGAAAGCCGAGCATCTGGCGCAGGTAGCGGCCGTACACGGCGAGGATGATGAACGCGAAGGCGAGCGCGGAGAACTGCATCAGCAGGTTCGGGAAGTCGTGGACGTCCTTCGACTGCAGCGCGTTGTAGAACTGCGCGTTCCACTTGTTCAGCCGGACGTTGATCCAGACCACGCAGAGGTTGATCGCGATGATCGTGACCAGCAGGCCCCACGCGATTTTCCATTCGGACGATACCCAGTAGGGCTTGATGAGGCTCCATGCGGATACCGGGCGCTCGTCCTGCGGCGCGTCGGGTGCGGAGCGGACGGGATCGATCGATTGGGTCATGTGCTTCCTGATGATGAGCCGGCGCGCGGGCCGGGCGAAACCGGGTGCGCGCCGCGATACGGCATGCCGGGGCGCGGCGCCGACTGACGGCGGGCGTCCGGATGGTCGCCCGTGCGTCTTAAACGGCACTTAAAAACCGGCGGTGACGCGGCAACCGGCCGCTCGCGCGGCCGGCCTGCGGGCATTGTGCCAGAGCGGCGCCGCGCGCCGGCGAATTTGCCGCCAGGGGGACAGTTTGCGGCGCTTTCCGCTTTTATGGTCTAATGGCCGACGACGAAACAGGGGTGCTTCGTGGCGCGGCCGGCAGATGTTCCGGGCAGCGCGGCGAGGCTGAGAAAGACCCTTCGCACCCGATCCGGGTAATACCGGCGAGGGAAGTTTCTGATCCCGCCGGGCCGCGCTGGCCGCCATCCCACATGGTCAGCGCCCGAGTCCCGCCCGGCCGGCCTTTGCTGCCGGTTTCGTCCTTTTGGGTACGCGCTTTGCGCGTTACGGAAGGAATGATGGCCGCACAATCTTCAGTCTTTTGCAGGGCTTCCGCCCCGATGTCGCGTGCGTTCGCAGGCGGCGCGTGCGCGTCGACGTTCGTCGCGCGCGACCGCGCGGAGGGCGCGCGATGAACGTCCGGGATGCACGACCCGATTTCGCGGTGCTCGGCGGTGGCCTCGTCGGCCGCCTGATCGCGTGGCGGCTCGCGGGCGACGGGCATCGCGTCGCGCTCTACGAGGGCGGCGGCCCGGACGGCGAGCAGTCGGCCGCGTGGGTCGCGGCCGCGATGCTCGCGCCGCTCGCGGAAGCGGCCAGCGCGGAACTGCTGATCACCGAGCTCGGCGTCGCGTCGCTCGCGCGCTGGCCGCAGTGGCTCGCGGAATTGCCCGAACCCGTTTTTTTCCAGCAGCACGGCACGCTCGTCGTCTGGCATCACGCGGACCGCGCGGAGGCGCCGCTGTTCGAGCGGCGCGTGCGCGCGAACGCGCCGGCCGAGCTCTTCGAGGGCGGCTTCGTGACGCTCGCCGGCGCGCAGGTCGACGCGGCCGAACCCGCGCTCGCGGGCCGCTTCGCGCGCGGGCTGATGCTGCCGCGCGAAGGGCAGCTCGACAATCGCCAAGCGCTGCATGCGCTTGCGGTGGGCCTCGCCGAACGCGGTGTCGCGTTGCACTGGCACGCGCCGGTCGACGACGCGAACCTGCCGGCCGCGCATTTCACGATCGATTGCCGCGGGCTCGGCGCGAAATCCGCGCTGCCCGCGCTGCGCGGCATCCGCGGCGAAGTCGCGCGCGTGCATGCGCCCGGCATCGGGCTCACCCGGCCCGTGCGGTTGCTGCATCCGCGCTACCCGCTGTACATCGCCCCGAAACAGGACGATCTCTATGTGATCGGCGCGACCGAGGTGGAGGGCGAGGACATGTCGCCCGTCAGCGTGCGCTCCGCGCTTGAACTGCTGAGCGCGGCGTTCTCCGTGCATCCGGCGTTCGGCGAGGCGCGCATCCTCGAACTCAACGCGCAGTGCCGGCCGACGCTGCCCGATCATCGCCCGGCGGTGATCTGGGACGGCGCGTCGACGCTCGCCGTCAACGGCCTGTACCGGCACGGCTTCATGATCGTGCCGGAAGTCGCGCAGGCGGCCGTCGTGTTCGCGCAGGCCGCGCTCGGCGGCAAGCTCGGCGACGCCGACGCGTTCGCCGCGTGGCGCGACGCCGCCCGTTGGCCGACGCTGCTTCATCACCGCAACGACGCGCGCCAGCCGGCCTGACGCGCGCCGCCGACCGAATCCGACCCAGCCTCATGGATATCCAGATCAATCAACAGACCCTGACGTTGCCCGACGGCGCGACCGTGGCCGACGCGCTGGCCGCGTACGGCGCGCGTCCGCCGTACGCGGTCGCGCTGAACGGCAACTTCGTCGCGCGCACGCAGCATGCGGCGCGCGCGCTCGCGGCGGGCGACCGGCTCGACGTCGTGCACCCCGTCGCGGGCGGCTGAGCGCCGCCGGTTCGTCCCCGCTCTTCCAGGAAAACGACATGACGTCCCACCCCTCCGCCGACGCGCTGACGCTGTACGGCGAAACTTTCGCAAGCCGCGTGCTGCTCGGCACGTCGCGCTATCCGTCGCTGCAGTCGCTGTCCGATTCGATCGACGCGTCGCGCCCCGGGATGGTGACGGTCGCGCTGCGCCGGCAGATGACGGGCGGCACGGCCGAAGCCGGCTTCTTCGACCTGCTCAAGCGCCACGCGGTGCCGCTGCTGCCGAATACGGCCGGTTGCCAGACCGTCGCCGAAGCCGTGACGACCGCGCACATGGCGCGCGAGGTTTTCGACACCGACTGGATCAAGCTCGAACTGATCGGCGACGACTACACGCTGCAGCCCGACCCGGTCGGGTTGATCGAAGCCGCCGCGCAACTGGTCAAGGACGGCTTCAAGGTGCTGCCGTACTGCACCGAGGATCTCGTGATCGGCCGGCGCCTGCTCGACGTCGGCTGCGAGGCGCTGATGCCGTGGGGCGCGCCGATCGGCACCGGCAAGGGCGTCGTGAATCCGTACGGCCTGCGCGTGCTGCGCGAACGGCTGCCGGACGTGCCGCTGATCGTCGATGCGGGGCTTGGCGTGCCGTCGCACGCGTGCCAGGTGATGGAGTGGGGCTTCGACGGCGTGCTGCTGAATACCGCGGTGTCGCAGGCCACGCACCCGGAAATCATGGCAAGGGCGTTTGCGCAGGGCGTCGAGGCCGGCCGCGCCGCGTATCTCGCCGGCCCGATGGACGCGCGCGACACCGCGCATGCGAGCACCCCGGTGGTCGGGATGCCGTTCTGGCACCAGGACGGAGGCGGCGCGTGAGCGCGGCGCGCTTCGCCGATGCGTTCTGGCCGCCGGCCGACGAGCTGGCCGAAGCGGCCGAGCGGATTCGCGCGCGGCTCGGCGACTGGCCGGCCGGCGCGGCGCCGTGGCGGCTCTGCGTGGCGGTGCCCGACGTGCCGGCCGACGGCGACGTGCTGATCGTGTCGGCCGGTGATCGTGCCGCGCAGGCGCGCGCATCGGCCGTGTCGCGGCCTGCGTCGCTCGATGCGGTGGCGATCGAATTCGACGAGCAGGGTGCCGTGCTGCATGCGGCGGACGGGCGTTACGCGCTCGACGCCGCGCATCCGCTCGCGGACGACTGGATCGCGGCGCTCGCCGCGTTCCTCGATTGCGGCTTCGCGCCGGTCGACGCACTGGTGCTCGCGCTGGCGTGGCGCGACGGCGACGAGACGCGCGCCGCCGACGCATGGCCGGTGGATGCCGCGCGATTCCCGCGGGTGGCCGGGCTGCCGCCTGCGCCGGAACCGGCGTTCGCGCCGTGCCCCGCGCGGCTCGGCCTCTATCCGGTCGTGCCGAGCGCCGAATGGGTCGAGCGCGTGCTCGACGGTGGCGCGCGCACCGTCCAATTGCGTGTGAAAGAGGCGACGCCGGACGCGTTGCGCCGGGAAATCGCGCGTGCGGTCGCGGCGGGGCGTCGTTATCCCGATGCGCGCGTGTTCATCAACGATCACTGGGAGATCGCCGCAGAAGCAGGCGCGTACGGCGTACATCTCGGTCAGGAAGACCTCGAAACGGCCGATCTGGCCGCGATCGCGCGCGCGGGCCTGCGGCTCGGACTTTCGAGTCACGGCTATTACGAGATGTTGCGGGCGCTGCACGAGCGGCCGAGCTACCTCGCGCTCGGCCCCGTGTACGCGACCGCCACCAAGGCCGTTGCCGCGCCGCCACAGGGGCTCGCGCGGATTGCCCGCTACGCGCGCTTCGCCGGCGCGAGCGCGCCGCTCGTCGCGATCGGCGGGGTGGGGCTCGACACGCTGCCGGCGGTGCTGGCGACGGGCGTCGGCAGCGTCGCGGTGGTCAGCGCGGTCACGGGTGCGGCCGACTATCGGACGGCGCTTATTGCACTGCAGCAGTGCTTTACCGGACAATTTGACAATCATTGACCGCAGGGCCCGGAACGGCGTCACGACATCATTCCAATGCAGGCCCTATAATTCGGCGTTCTGCGTAAAAGGACTGTCAGCTCCGTGAGCCCCACTCCTACCGAGACCCTGCTGGAACTTCGCGACGTCGACTTTGGCTACGGCGACCGCCTCGTCCTGTCCAACCTGAACCTGCGCTTCGGGCGCGGGCAGGTCGTCGCGGTCATGGGCGGCTCGGGTTGCGGCAAGACCACCGTGCTGCGTCTGATCGGCGGCCTCGTGCGTGCGCGTCGCGGCCAGGTGCTGTTCGACGGCGCCGATGTCGGCGCGCAAACGCGCGACGGCCTGTACGCGCTGCGCCGCAAGATGGGCATGCTGTTCCAGTTCGGCGCGCTGTTCACCGACATGTCGGTGTTCGAGAACGTCGCGTTCGCGCTGCGCGAGCATACCGACCTGCCCGAAGACCTGATCCGCGACCTCGTGCTGATGAAGCTCAACGCGGTCGGGCTGCGCGGCGCGCGCGACCTGATGCCGTCCGAAGTATCGGGCGGGATGGCGCGTCGTATCGCGCTGGCGCGTGCGATCGCGCTCGATCCGCAGCTCATCATGTACGACGAACCGTTCGCGGGCCTCGATCCGATCTCGCTCGGCATCACCGCGAACCTGATCCGCACGCTGAACCAGGCGCTCGGCGCGACGTCGATCCTCGTCACGCACGACGTGCCGGAATCGTTCGCGATCGCCGACTACGTGTATTTTCTGGCCAATGGCGGCGTGCTCGCGCAGGGCACGCCCGACGAGCTGCGCGCGTCGACCGATCCGAGCGTGCGGCAGTTCATCGACGGCGCGCCGGACGGCCCGTTCAAATTTCATTACACGAGCCCGCCGCTCGCAGCGGATTTCGGGCTCGGCGGAGGGCGCGCATGATCAGCGCGATCGGACGTTACGTCATCAGCGGCCTCGAGCGCGCGGGCTACGGCACGCGCCTGTTCGTGCGCCTCGTGCTGGAATTCTTCCCGCTGCTGCGGCGGCCGCGGCTGGTCACGAAGCAGATCCACTTCCTCGGCAACTATTCGTTCGTGATCATTGCCGTGTCGGGGCTGTTCGTCGGCTTCGTGCTCGGCCTGCAGGGCTATTACACGCTGAATCGCTACGGTTCCGAGCAGGCGCTCGGGCTGCTGGTCGCGCTGTCGCTCGTGCGCGAGCTGGGGCCGGTCGTCACCGCGCTGCTGTTCGCGGGCCGCGCGGGCACGTCGCTCACGGCCGAGATCGGCCTGATGAAGGCCGGCGAGCAGCTCACCGCGCTCGAGATGATGGCGGTCGACCCGATCAAGAACGTGATCGCGCCGCGCATGTGGGCGGGCATCATCGCGATGCCGCTCCTGGCCGCGATCTTCAACGCGGTCGGCGTGCTCGGCGGTTACTTCGTCGGCGTCGTGCTGATCGGCGTCGATCCGGGCGCGTTCTGGTCGCAGATGCAGGGCGGGGTCCAGGTCTGGGCCGACGTCGGCAACGGCGTGCTGAAAAGCATCGTGTTCGGCTTCGCCGTGACCTTCATTGCGCTGTACCAGGGGTATGAAGCGAAGCCCACGCCCGAAGGCGTGTCGCGCGCGACCACCAAGACGGTCGTGTTCGCGTCGCTTGCCGTACTCGGCCTCGATTTCCTGCTGACCGCGCTGATGTTCAGCTAAGCCTCAGCCAAGCCAAATTTTGGAATGACGATGAAAAAGACTGCTCTCGACTTCTGGGTCGGCCTGTTCGTGGTGGTGGGCTTCCTTGCGGTGCTGTTCCTGGCGCTGAAGGTCGGCAACATGAGCTCGCTGTCGTTTCAGCCGACCTACTCGGTGAGGATGAAATTCGACAATATCGGCGGGCTGAAGCCGCGCGCGGCCGTGAAGAGCGCGGGCGTCGTGGTCGGCCGCGTGAAGTCGATCGGCTTCGACCCGAACACGTACCAGGCGGTCGTCACGATCGACGTCGACGGCCAGTACCCGTTCCCGAAGGATTCGTCTGCGAAGATCCTGACGTCGGGCCTGCTCGGCGAGCAATATATCGGCCTCGATCCGGGCGGCGACACCGAAATGCTGAAGTCCGGCGATACGATCACGATGACGCAGTCGGCGATCGTGCTCGAGAACCTGATCGGCCAGTTCCTGTACAGCAAGGCCGCGGATGCGGGCGGCGCGAAGCCGGCAGCGGGGGCGTCGGCCGTTCCGGCTGCGCCGGCACCGGTGGCGGTGCCGGCGTCGGCGGTGTCCGGCGCGTCCGGCTCGGCGGCTCAATAACCACACGAGAGAAGACAAGAGGGTAATGACCATGCACACGATCCGCATCAGGCACGCCGCGCTGGCGATGGCGGCAGTCGCCGCGTTGAGCGGCTGCGCGACCGTGCAGACGCCGACCAAGGGCGATCCGCTCGAAGGCTTCAACCGGTCGATGTACAAGTTCAACGACACGGTCGATACGTACGCGCTGAAGCCGGTCGCGAAGGGCTACCAGTACGTGGTGCCGCAGCCGGTGCGCGACAGCGTGACGAACTTCTTCTCGAACATCGGCGACGTCTACATCGCGGCGAACAACATCGTTCAGCTGCGGATCGCGGACGGCGTCGGCGACATCATGCGCGTCGTGATCAACACGGTGTTCGGCGTCGGCGGCCTGTTCGACGTCGCGACGATCGCGAAGCTGCCGAAGCACACGGCCGACTTCGGGATCACGATGGGCCGCTACGGCGTGCCGTCGGGCCCGTATCTCGTGCTGCCGCTGCTCGGCCCGAGCACGCTGCGCGACACGGCCGGCCTCGGCGTCGACTACGTCGGCAACCCGCTCACCTACGTGAAGCCGGACGGTTTGAGCTGGGGCCTGTTCGGCGTGAACCTGGTCAACACGCGCGCGAACCTGCTCGGCGCGGGCGACGTGCTGGATGCCGCGGCGCTCGACAAGTATTCGTTCGTGCGCAACGCGTACCTGCAGCGTCGCCAGATGCTGATCAGCAACGCGCGCGGCGAGGCCGCCGCGACGTCGAGCAACGACGCGCTGCCGAAGTACGATCTGCCGGAAGACGGCGCGGCACCGGCGGCAGCCGGCGCGGCCGGAACGGCGGGCGCGGCAGCGGTGGGCGGCGCGGCGCCGGCGCCCGCATCGGGCGCGGCGGTTGCTGCGCCGGCCTCGGGCACGGCCGAAGCGCCGAATCCGGCCAGCGAAACGAACGTGCCGGCGATGCAGGTGGCACCGCCGTCGCCGGGCGGGTTCCGGTTCCCGAGCATCCGGCTGCACTGACGGACTTACATTCGTTACAGCCGGAAACGATTCCGTCGGTAGCGTAGGCGAACTTGCGCGTAAGCTACCTGCTCCAACCTTCGCATCGACTCATTCATGCAGGCCACTATGATGAAAAAACTGTTCCTGATCCCCGTTTTCGCGGCGCTGTTCTCGTTCGGCAGCGCAGCTCACGCGCAAGTCGACCAGTCGAACCCGCAAGCGCTGATCAAGACGGCGACCCAGCAGGTGCTCGACGAAGTCAAGCAGCAGACGATCAAGCAGGGCGACACCAACCGCATCATCTCGATCGTCAACAAGGACATCCTGCCGTATACCGATTTCCGCCGCACCACGCAGCTCGCGATGGGCCGCAACTGGCGCACGGCGACGGCCGAGCAGCAGCAGCAGGTTCAGGAGCAGTTCAAGCTGCTGCTGATCCGCACGTATTCGGGTGCGCTCGCGCAGCTGAAGCCGGACCAGCAGATCCAGTACCCGCCGTTCCGCGCCGATCCGGCCGATACCGACGTCGTCGTGAAGACGGTCGCGCTGAACAACGGTCAGCCCGTCCAGATCGACTACCGTCTGTACAAGACGGCGAACGGCTGGAAGGTGTATGACCTGAACGTGCTCGGCGCATGGCTGATCCAGACGTACCAGCAGCAGTTCAACGAGAAGATCCAGCAAAGCGGCGTGGACGGCCTGATCAAGTTCCTGACGCAGCGCAACCAGGAGCTTGCCGCGGGCAAGCAGGCGTCGTGAGCGGCTTCGAAGCCGGCTCCTCGCTGACCGTCGCGAGCGCGAAGTCCGCGCTCGCGGACGGTCTTGCGCGCATCGGCGCCGGCGCGACCGCCGTCGATTGCGCGGCGCTGACGCAGTTCGACTCTTCCGCGCTCGCCGTGCTGCTCGCATGGCAACGTGCCGCCAAAGCGCGCGGCACAGCCCTCGACATCCTCAATCTCCCTCCGAAGCTCGCCAGCCTCGCGCGCGCCTACGGCGTCGACGCACTCATCGAAGGCACCGGGCGACATTGACGCTGTCCGATCGAAGCCTGCCGCGCCAGCCGGCGCGCGCACGCTTCAGGCCGCGCGCCGTCGGCGCCGGCTCCACCAGCCGGTTTGCCCTATAATCAAGCGTTTTGCGGGGCAGCCAATCGGCGTCCGGCCCCCATTTTCTTTCGCAGCAAGCACAGAATAGGCGTCGCGGCCCTTGCGTCGCGCACAGTCATGTCAGCCATAGAAATCCGTCACGTCAAGAAGCGCTACAAGTCGCTTCAGGCGCTCAAGGGCGTCAGCCTGTCGGTCGAGGAAGGCGAGTTTTTCGGTCTGCTCGGCCCCAACGGCGCAGGCAAGACCACGCTCATCAGTATCCTCGCCGGGCTCGCCCGGGCCGACGAAGGCAGCATTTCGGTGCGCGGTCACGACGTCGTCCAGGACTTCCGCAGCGCGCGCCGCGCCCTCGGTGTCGTTCCGCAGGAACTCGTTTTCGACCCGTTCTTCACCGTCCGCGAGACGCTGCGGATCCAGTCCGGCTATTTCGGGCTGCGCCGCAACGACGACTGGATCGATGAAGTGATGGCCAATCTCGATCTCACCGAGAAAGCCGACGCGAACATGCGCGCGCTGTCGGGCGGGATGAAGCGCCGCGTGCTCGTCGCGCAGGCGCTCGTGCACCGGCCGCCCGTGATCGTGCTCGACGAGCCGACCGCCGGCGTCGACGTCGAATTGCGCCAGACGCTGTGGAAATTCATCTCGCGCCTGAACCGCGAGGGTCACACGATCGTGCTGACCACCCATTACCTCGAGGAAGCCGAGTCGCTGTGCGACCGCATCGCGATGCTGCGCCGGGGCGAAGTCGTCGCGCTCGATCGCACCGACGCGCTGCTGCGCCGCTTCGCGGGCCTGCAGCTGTACCTGCGGCTCGCGACCGGCGCGCTGCCGGCCGAGCTGCGCGGGCTGGAGACCGACCCGGCCGCGCGCGCGCCGGGCGAGCATCTGCTGCGCCTCGCGAGCTACGACGAGGTCGAACGCATCCTCGCGCAATGCCGCGTGGCCGGCTGCACGTTCGACGAGATCGAGGTCCGCAAGGCCGACCTCGAGGATGTGTTCGTCCAGGTGATGAACGGGGCCGAGGTGATCGAGGGTCTGGCATGAATCAACACTCCCCACGCGAACTGCGCTCGCTGACGTCCGAGGGGACGGCCCGGCGCGTGCCGGGCAGCGGGTTTCGAACGCTGTTCTACAAGGAACTGCTGCGTTTCTGGAAGGTGTCGTTCCAGACGGTGCTCGCGCCGATCGTCACCGCGCTGCTGTATCTGACGATCTTCGGCCACGCGCTGTCGGGCCGCGTCGAGGTGTATCCGGGCGTCGAGTACGTGAGCTTTCTCGTGCCGGGCCTCGTGATGATGAGCGTGCTGCAGAACGCGTTCGCGAACAGCTCGTCGTCGCTGATCCAGTCGAAGATCACCGGCAACCTCGTGTTCATGCTGCTGCCGCCGCTGTCGTACCGCGACATCTTCGGCGCGTACGTGCTCGCGTCCGTCGTGCGCGGGCTCGCGGTCGGCACCGGCGTGTTCGTCGTGACGATCTGGTTTATCCCGATGCACTTCGCGGCGCCGCTGTTCATCATTGCGTTCGCGTTGCTCGGTTCGGCGATCCTCGGCACGCTCGGCCTCATCGCCGGGATCTGGGCCGAGAAGTTCGACCAGCTCGCCGCGTTCCAGAACTTCCTGATCATGCCGCTGACGTTCCTGTCCGGCGTGTTCTATTCGACACACTCGCTGCCGCCCGTGTGGCGCGAAGTGTCGCGTCTCAATCCGTTTTTCTACATGATCGACGGCTTCCGTTTCGGGTTCTTCGGCGCGTCCGACATCAACCCGTTCGCGAGCCTCGCGATCGTCACCGGTTTCTTCGTGCTGCTCGCGCTGATCGCGATGCGGCTGCTCGCGACCGGCTACAAACTGCGTCATTGATATCGACAGGCCGCGGCCGCCCCAGGGCGGCGCGCGCCGACAGGAGCCTTACACCATGTTGCCGACTCCCGAACAGGTCAAGCAATACATCGCCGGCGGTCTCGCCTGCACGCATCTGGAAGTCGAAGGCGACGGCCAGCATTTCTTCGCGACGATCGTGTCGGCGGCCTTCGAAGGCAAGCGGCCGATCCAGCGGCACCAGCTCGTCTATGCGGCGCTCGGCGATCGCATGAAGCAGGAAATTCACGCGCTCAGCATGAAGACGCTGACGCCCGCCGAATGGCAGAACGCATAAACGGAAATCACTGAGTGCAAGTCACCGTCAACGAGCGCGACGCCGTCCAGAGCGTCGCCACGGCACACCCGGCCGCCAACGGGGAATCGCAGGGACAGGGGATGGACAAGCTCGTGATCGAAGGCGGCAAGCGCCTGTCCGGCGAGATCGTCGTGTCGGGCGCGAAGAACGCCGCGCTGCCGATCCTGTGCGCGGGGCTGCTCAGCGCCGAGCCGGTCGAGCTCGACAACGTGCCGAACCTGAAGGACGTGCGCACCACGCTGAAGGTGCTGAACCAGATGGGCGTGAAGAGCGAGACCGACGGCTGCCGCGTGCAGCTCGACGCGTCGCGCGTCGACAACCTCGTCGCGCCGTACGAGCTCGTGAAGACGATGCGCGCGTCGATCCTCGTGCTCGGGCCGCTGCTCGCGCGCTTCGGCGAGGCGAAGGTGTCGCTGCCGGGCGGCTGCGCGATCGGCGCGCGGCCGGTCGACCAGCACATCAAGGGCCTGCAGGCGATGGGCGCGGAGATCAGCATCGAGCACGGCTTCATCGAAGCGCGCGCGAAGCGCCTGAAGGGCGCGCGCATCGTGACCGACATGATCACGGTGACGGGCACCGAAAACCTGCTGATGGCCGCGACGCTGGCCGACGGCGAGACGGTGATCGAAAACGCTGCGCGCGAGCCGGAAGTGAGCGATCTCGCACACTTGCTGGTTGCGATGGGCGCGAAAATCGACGGCATCGGCACCGACCGCCTCGTGATCCAGGGCGTCGAGCGGCTGCACGGCGCGCGTCATTCGGTGATCCCCGACCGTATCGAGGCCGGCACGTTCCTGTGCGCGGTCGCGGCGGCCGGCGGCGACGTGATGCTGACGGGCGTGCGCCCGCACATCCTCGACGCGGTGATCGACAAGCTGCGCGAAGCCGGCGTGTCGATCGAGGAAGGCGACAGCTGGCTGCGCGTGAAGATGGACCGCCGCCCGTCGGCGGTGACGATCCGCACGTCGGAATACCCGGCGTTCCCGACCGACATGCAGGCGCAGTTCATGGCCCTCAATACGGTCGCGACGGGCACCGCTCAGGTCGTCGAAACCATTTTCGAGAACCGCTTCATGCATGTGCAGGAGCTGAACCGGCTCGGCGCGAACATCACGATCGACGGCAACACGGCGCTCGTGACCGGCGTCGACAAGCTGTCGGGCGCGAACGTGATGGCGACCGACCTGCGTGCGTCGGCGAGCCTCGTGATCGCCGGGCTGCGCGCCGACGGCGAAACGCTCGTCGACCGCATCTATCACCTGGACCGCGGCTACGACCGCATGGAAGCCAAACTGACCGCCGTCGGCGCGAACGTGCGCCGCCTTTCCGGGAGCCAAGCATGACCGCGCCGCTGACCCTCGCCCTGTCGAAGGGCCGGATTTTCGAGGAAACCCTGCCGCTGCTGGCCGCCGCCGGCGTGCAGGTCACGGAGGATCCGGAAACGTCGCGCAAGCTGATCCTGCCGACGACGAATCCCGACCTGCGCGTGATCATCGTGCGCGCGAGCGACGTGCCGACCTACGTCGAATACGGCGCGGCCGACTTCGGCGTGGCCGGCAAGGACGTGCTGGTCGAGCACGGCGGCTCGGGGCTGTACCAGCCGATCGATCTGAACATTGCGCGCTGCCGGATGTCGGTGGCCGTATCGGCCGGTTTCGACTACGCGAACGCGGTGCGCCAGGGCGCGCGGCTGCGGGTCGCGACGAAATACGTCGAAACGGCACGCGAACACTTTGCCGCGAAGGGCGTGCACGTCGACCTGATCAAGCTGTACGGCTCGATGGAGCTGGCGCCGCTCGTCGGGTTGGCCGACGCGATCGTCGACCTCGTCAGCTCGGGCGGCACGCTGAAGGCGAACAATCTGGTCGAGGTCGAGGAGATCATGGCGATCTCGTCGCGCCTCGTCGTGAACCAGGCCGCGCTCAAACTGAAGCGCGCGGCGCTCAAGCCGATCCTCGACGCGTTCGAACGCGCGTCGCAGAATGGCGGTTGAGCGCATCACCGTAACGGAACTCCCATGTCCATCACCATCCGCAAGCTCGATTCGACGAACGAAGGCTTCGGTGCCGCGCTGCGCGCCGTGCTCGCGTTCGAGGCGAGCGAAGACGAAGCGATCGAGCAATCGGTCGCGAAGATCCTCGCCGACGTGAAGTCGCGCGGCGACGCCGCGGTGCTCGAGTACACGAACCGTTTCGACCGGCTGAGCGCGAACAGCGTCGCCGCGCTCGAACTGCCGCAGGACGCGCTGCAGACGGCGCTCGACGGCCTCGCGCCGAAGGCGCGCGCGGCGCTGGAAGCGGCCGCGGCGCGGGTGCGCGCGTACCACGAGAAGCAGAAGATCGAATGCGGCACGCATAGCTGGCAGTACACGGAAAGCGACGGCACGGTGCTCGGCCAGAAGGTCACGCCGCTCGACCGCGTCGGCCTGTACGTGCCGGGCGGCAAGGCCGCGTATCCGTCGTCGGTGCTGATGAACGCGATTCCCGCGCGCGTCGCGGGCGTCGGCGAGATCGTGATGGTCGTGCCGACGCCGGACGGCGTGAAGAACGACCTCGTGCTGGCGGCGGCGCTGCTCGGCGGCGTCGATCGCGTGTTCACGATCGGCGGCGCGCAGGCGGTCGGCGCGCTCGCGTACGGTACCGAGACGGTGCCGGCCGTCGACAAGATCTGCGGCCCCGGCAACGCGTATGTCGCGTCGGCGAAGCGCCGCGTGTTCGGCACGGTCGGCATCGACATGATCGCCGGGCCGTCGGAAATCCTCGTGCTGTGCGACGGGACGACCGATCCGAACTGGGTCGCGATGGACCTGTTCTCGCAGGCCGAGCACGACGAACTCGCGCAGTCGATCCTGCTGTGCCCGGACGGTGCATTCCTCGATCGCGTCGAGAAGGCGATCGGCGAACTGCTGCCGACGATGCCGCGCCAGGACGTGATCCGCGCGTCGCTCGAAGGCCGCGGCGCACTGATCAAGGTGCGCGACATGGCCGAGGCGTGCCGGATCGCGAACGACATCGCGCCGGAACACCTCGAAATCTCGGCGCTGGAGCCGCAGCAATGGGGCCAGCAGATCCGCCACGCGGGCGCGATCTTCCTCGGCCGCTACACGAGCGAGAGCCTCGGCGACTACTGCGCGGGCCCGAACCACGTGCTGCCGACGTCGCGCACCGCGCGCTTCTCGTCACCGCTCGGCGTGTACGACTTCATCAAGCGCTCGAGCCTGATCGAGGTCAGCGCGGAAGGCGCGCAGACGCTCGGCGAGATCGCATCCGAGCTCGCCTACGGCGAAGGGCTGCAGGCGCACGCACGGAGCGCCGAGTTCCGGATGAAGGGCTGACCGCGCACCGTGCGCGGAGCCGGGCGGGCGCCGAGGCGCCCGCCCGGCGGCACCCGGATCGGGCAGGAGACCAGCGCAGGGCGGCAGCCGCCGCCTTGCCGACCCATTTGACGCCGGCGCGACGCACGCCGGCTTGAGACCATGACGACGCCACAAGACATCATCCGCCGCGACGTGCTCGCGATGACCAGCTACCCGGTGCCCGACGCGAGCGGGTTCGTGAAGCTCGACGCGATGGAGAACCCGTACCCGCTGCCGGCGCCCCTCGCCGCGGCGCTCGGCGAGCGGCTCGCGCAGGTCGCGCTGAACCGCTACCCGGCGCCGCGCCCGGCCGCGCTGCTCGACAAGCTGCGCCACGCGATGCGCGTGCCGGCCGGCTGCGACGTGCTGCTCGGCAACGGTTCCGACGAAATCATCAGCATGATCTCGGTCGCGTGCGCGCAGCCGGGCGCGAAGGTGCTCGCACCGGTGCCGGGCTTCGTGATGTACGAACTCTCGGCGAAGTTCGCGCAGCTCGAATTCGTCGGCGTGCCGCTGAAGGCCGACCTGACGCTCGACGTCGACGCGATGCTCGCGGCGATCGCCGAGCACCGGCCGGCGATCGTCTATCTCGCGTACCCGAACAACCCGACCGGCACGCTGTACGACGATGCCGACGTCGAACGGATCGTCGCGGCCGCCCGGCACAGCCTGATCGTGATCGACGAGGCGTACCAGCCGTTCGCCGAGCGTTCTTGGCTGCCGCGCGCCGGCGAGTTCGACAACGTCGTCGTGATGCGCACGGTGTCGAAGCTCGGCCTCGCGGGCATCCGCCTCGGCTATCTCGTCGGCACGCCCGCGTGGCTGAACGAGTTCGACAAGGTGCGCCCGCCGTACAACATCAACGTGCTGACCCAGGCGACCGCCGATTTCCTGCTCGATCACCTCGACGTGCTCGACGCGCAGGCGGCCGAATTGCGCGCGGAACGCACCCGCCTCGCGCAGGCGGTGGCCGCGCTGCCGGGCGCGACGGTGTTCCCGAGCGCCGGCAATTTCCTGCTGGTGCGCGTGCCGGACGCGGCCGCCGTGTTCGATGCGCTGCTCACCGAGCGGGTGCTGGTCAAAAACGTGAGTAAAATGCATCCGTTACTGGCCGAATGCGTGCGGCTGACCGTCGGTTCTCCCGACGAAAACGCCCGCCTGCTGGCCGCCTTGAAACTCGCGCTGCCCGGTTGAGCCCAGGGCGCGGCGGCGCGCGACGATCAATCCCCATTTACATCAGACTCAATCAAGGAATTGCCATGCGTGTGGCGGAAGTCGTTCGCAATACCAGCGAAACGCAGATCCGTGTGAAGCTCGATCTCGACGGCACCGGCCAGCAGAAGCTGGCCACCGGCGTGCCGTTTCTCGACCATATGCTCGACCAGATCGCGCGACACGGTCTGGTCGATCTCGAGGTCGAAGCGCATGGCGACACGCATATCGACGATCACCACACGGTCGAGGATGTCGGCATCACGCTCGGTCAGGCCGTCGCGAAGGCGATCGGCGACCGCAAGGGCATCCGCCGCTACGGCCATTCGTACGTGCCGCTCGACGAGGCGCTGTCGCGCGTCGTGATCGATTTCTCCGGCCGGCCGGGCCTCGAATTCCACGTGCCGTTCACGCGCGCGCGGATCGGCACGTTCGACGTCGACCTGTCGATCGAATTCTTCCGCGGGTTCGTGAACCACGCGGGCGTCACGCTGCACATCGACAACCTGCGCGGGATCAACGCGCACCATCAGCTCGAGACGGTGTTCAAGGCCTTCGGCCGGGCGCTGCGCGCGGCGGTGGAACTCGACGAGCGGGCGGCCGGGCAGATTCCGTCGACGAAAGGCAGCCTCTAACTTCCGAACGGACGACGCCAAGGACAACCTCACGGCTTCGGCGCGGCGCGCCGGCGTGCGATGGATCTGCTCAAATCGTTCATTTCGCTGCTCGCGCTGATCAACCCGGTCGGCGCGGTGCCGTTCTTCCTGAGCCTGACGGCGCAGCAGACGGACGACGAGCGGCGTCGCACGATCCGGATCGCGTCGGTGTCGGTGTTCTGCGTGATGACGGTGACCGCGCTGCTCGGGCAGCAGATCATCAACTTCTTCGGCATTTCGGTCGGGTCGCTCGAAGTGGGCGGCGGGATCATCATGCTGCTGATGGCGATCAACATGCTGAACGCGCAGATCGGCAACACGCGATCGACGCCGGAGGAACGTCACGAAGCCGAGCTGAAGGACAACATCGCGGTCGTGCCGCTGGCGATTCCGCTGCTCACGGGCCCCGGCTCGATCAGCACGGTGATCATCTATGCGGCGAACGCGCATCACTGGTATGAACGGGCCGGACTGGTCGCGATCGGCGCGGCCCTGGCTTTTCTGTGTTTCGTCGCGATGCGGCTCGCCGAGCCGATCGCGAACTGGATCGGCCGCACCGGCATCAACATCGCCACGCGGCTGATGGGTCTGATGCTGTCGGCGCTGGCGGTGGAATTCATCGTCAATGGACTGAGGGCGCTACTGCCTGCACTGAGATGAAAACTTCGATTGCGATTGTGGATTATGGGATGGGCAACCTGCGCTCGGTCGCGCAGGCGCTCAAGAAGGCCGAACCGGCCGCCGACGTGGCGATCGTCGACACGCCGGCCGCGATTCGCGCGGCCGACCGTGTCGTGCTGCCCGGCCAGGGCGCGATGCCCGACTGCATGCGCTGTCTCGGCGAATCGGGCCTGCAGGAGGCCGTGATCGAGGCGTCGCGCACGAAGCCGCTGCTCGGCGTGTGCGTCGGCGAGCAGATGCTGTTCGACTGGAGCGCGGAAGGCGACACGAAGGGCCTCGGCCTGCTGCCCGGCAAGGTCGTGCGCTTCGCGCTCGACGGCCGCTTGCAGGACGACGGCTCGCGCTTCAAGGTGCCGCAGATGGGCTGGAACCGGGTGCGCCAGGCGCAGCCGCACCCGCTGTGGGACGGCGTGCCCGACGACGCGTATTTCTACTTCGTGCACAGCTATTACGTGAGCCCGGACAACCCGGCACACACGGTCGGCGAAACGGCGTACGGCGCCCCGTTTACGTCCGCGGTCGCGCGGGACAATCTCTTCGCGACCCAATTCCACCCCGAGAAAAGCGCGGAGGTCGGGTTGCGTCTGTATCGCAACTTCGTACACTGGAAACCGTAAACGTGGTGCGGGAGCCACAGTCGACGGCGCGCAAGCGCCTGTCGTGCGGGGCTCTCGCGCTTAAGCGCCGAAAGAGTTGTACTAAACTAGCGAGACGGCGCGGCACCGGTTTGGCCGGTACGCGCCGGATTCTTTTCTTTTTCCACGACGACACCCGATTGCTATGTTGCTGATTCCGGCCATCGACCTCAAAGACGGTCAGTGTGTGCGCCTCAAACAGGGCGATATGGACCAGGCCACGATTTTTTCCGAGGACCCGGCGGCGATGGCCCGCAAGTGGGTCGATCTCGGCGCCCGGCGGCTCCATCTCGTCGACCTGAACGGCGCATTCGCCGGCAAACCGAAGAATCTCGAGGCGATCGAAGCGATCCTCGACGAAGTCGGCGACGAAATTCCCGTCCAGCTCGGCGGCGGCATCCGCAGCCTCGAGACGATCGAGAAGTATCTCGACGCCGGCCTGTCCTACGTGATCATCGGCACCGCCGCCGTGAAGAATCCGGGCTTCCTGCAGGACGCGTGCACCGCGTTTTCCGGCAGCATCATCGTCGGGCTGGACGCGAAGGACGGCAAGGTCGCGACCGACGGCTGGAGCAAGCTGACCGGCCACGAGGTGATCGATCTCGCGAAGAAGTTCGAGGACTACGGCGTCGAATCGATCGTCTACACGGACATCGGCCGCGACGGGATGCTGCAGGGCATCAACATCGACGCGACCGTGAAACTCGCGCAGGCGGTCGGCATCCCGGTGATCGCGTCGGGCGGCCTGTCGAACCTCACGGACATCGAGAGCCTGTGCGAAGTGGAAGAGCACGGCGTCGAAGGCGTGATCTGCGGCCGGGCGATCTACTCCGGCGATCTCGATTTCGCGGCCGCGCAAAAGCGCGCGGACGAACTGAACGGCGAACTCGACAACGCGTAAGCGCGCTCGTCCCGTTCGCCGGGGCTGCCCGCAGGCGGCCCCGACCGGAAGCCTCGCGCGAGGCTTCCGCAACCGGCCGTCCCAGCGCGGCATTTGGCGCAACATCATGGCTCTAGCTAAACGCATCATCCCCTGCCTGGACGTGACTGCCGGGCGTGTCGTCAAGGGCGTCAATTTCGTCGAACTGCGCGATGCCGGCGACCCCGTCGAAATCGCCCGCCGCTACGACGACCAGGGTGCCGACGAACTGACCTTCCTCGACATCACCGCGACGTCCGACCAGCGCGACCTGATCCTGCCGATCATCGAGGCCGTGGCGTCGCAGGTGTTCATTCCGCTGACCGTCGGCGGCGGCGTGCGCGCCGTCGAGGACGTGCGGCGCCTGCTGAACGCGGGCGCGGACAAGGTCAGCATGAATTCGTCGGCGGTCGCGAACCCGCAGCTCGTGCGCGACGCGGCCGACAAGTACGGCTCGCAGTGCATCGTCGTGGCGATCGACGCGAAGCGCGTGTCGGCCGACGGCGAGACGCCGCGCTGGGAAGTGTTCACGCACGGCGGCCGCAAGAACACGGGCCTCGACGCGATCGAGTGGGCGCGCAAGATGGCCGAGCTCGGCGCGGGCGAAATCCTGCTCACGAGCATGGACCGCGACGGCACGAAGTCGGGCTTCGACCTCGCGCTCACGCGCGGCGTGTCGGACGCGGTGCCGGTGCCGGTGATCGCGTCGGGCGGCGTCGGTTCGCTGCAGCATCTGGCCGACGGCATCAAGGACGGCCGCGCCGACGCGGTGCTGGCCGCCAGCATCTTCCACTACGGCGAGCACACGGTCGGCGAGGCGAAGCGCTTCATGTCCGACCAGGGCATCCCGGTGAGACTGTGATGAATACCGAAACGAAATCCCTGCCCGCGTGGCTCGACAAGGTCCGCTGGGACGACAACGGCCTCGTACCGGTGATCGCGCAGGAAGCGTCGACGAACGACGTGCTGATGTTCGCGTGGATGAACCGCGAGGCGCTCGCGAAGACGATCGAGACGCAGCGCGCGGTCTACTATTCGCGTTCGCGCAAGCGCCTGTGGTTCAAGGGCGAGGAGTCGGGCCACGTGCAGCACGTGCACGAGGTGCGGCTCGACTGCGATGAGGACGTCGTGCTGCTGAAGGTCGAGCAGGTGTCGGGCATCGCATGCCACACCGGCCGGCATTCGTGCTTCTTCCAGAAATTCGAAGGTACGGTGGACAGCGGCGACTGGGTCGCGGTCGAGCCGGTGCTGAAAGACCCCGAACACATCTACAAATGACGCAATCGACCGAAGACACGCTGCTGCGCCTCGCGGCCGTGATCGACAGCCGCAAGGGCGGCGATCCCGATCAATCGTACGTGTCGCGCCTGTTCCACAAGGGCGACGACGCGGTACTGAAGAAGATCGGCGAAGAGGCGACGGAAGTCGTGCTGGCCGCGAAGGACGTGCGCCAGGGCGGCGCGCCGACCGCGCTGGTGGGCGAGGTGGCCGACCTGTGGTTCCACTGCCTCGTGATGCTGTCGCATTTCGACCTGAGCCCGGCCGACGTGATCGCCGAACTCGAGCGTCGCGAAGGCTTGTCGGGCATCGAGGAAAAAGCGCTGCGCAAGCGCCGCGAGCGCGAGGAAAACGGCGGGTGACACGCAGGCCCCGCCGCGGTGGCAACAGTGCGGTAAGCTGTAAGAATTGTCATCCAACGGGGGTAGCATCATGAACGATACGTCGAACCAGTTCCCGACGCCGGCGGTGTCGGGGGCAGCGGAGGCCGAACGCCTGAACGGGCTGCGTACGCTGACCCACGTGCTGTACGGCCTCTATGCGATTCACTGGCTGACGGGCGGCGTCACGGGCATCATCGCGATCATCATCAACTACGTGAAGCGCGGCGACGTAGCCGGCACGCCGTACGCCGATCACTTCGAGTGGCAGATCCGCACGTTCTGGCGTGCGCTGATCGCTTATGTGATCGGGTTCGCGCTGATGTTCGTCGCGATCGGGTTCGTCGTTATGTTTGTCACGTGGATTTGGACGCTGTACCGTATCATCAAGGGTTGGCTGTACCTGAACGACAACAAGACGCTCGATCCGCAGGCGTGGTTCTGACCGGCGCGCGGGCGTTTCGCAGGAGCAACATGAGTCACGATCCGAATTGCCTGTTCTGCAAGATCGCGGCAGGCGAGATTCCGAGCACGAAGGTGCACGAGGACGACGAATTCGTCGCGTTCCGCGACATCCGCCCGGCGGCCGACACGCACGTGCTCGTGATTCCGCGCCGGCACCTGCCGACGCTGTCGGCGGCGAGCGAGGCCGATGCGCCGATGCTCGGCCGGCTGATGCTGCTCGTCGCGCGTCTGGCCGACCAGCTCGGCGTCGCGTATACGGGGGGCGAAACCGGTTTTCGCACGGTGATCAACACGGGACCGGGCGGCGGGCAGGAGGTTTACCACCTGCACGCGCATATCCTGGCCGGCCCGCGCCCGTGGCAGCGGATGGGTTGACGCAGCGGGGCGTTTCCCCGCATCGATAGTCGAAGCCGGCGCGCCGCCGGCGATTTGCGCCGCCCCGCGGCGTGGTTGAGGAGAGGTTTCATCATGGGTGGATTGAGCATTTGGCACTGGCTGATCGTGCTGCTGATCGTCGCGCTGGTTTTCGGTACGAAGAAGCTGCGCAACATCGGCAACGACCTCGGCAGCGCCGTGAAGGGTTTCAAGGACGGCATGAAGGAAGGCGAAACGCCGGCGGATGCGCAGCAACTGCCGCGTTCGGGCGCGGTCGACGTCAACGCGAAGGAAACGACGCGTTCCGATTCGAACAAGGCGTAACGCCGGCACGCTGACAGGCATTCGCGATGCTGGATCTCGGTCTTTCGAAGATGGCGCTGATCGGCGTCGTCGCGCTCGTGGTGCTCGGCCCCGAGCGCCTGCCGCGCGTCGCGCGCACGGCAGGCGCGCTGTTCGGCCGCGCGCAGCGGTACATCAACGACGTGAAGGCCGAGGTCTCGCGCGAAATCGAACTCGACGCGCTGCGGACGATGAAGACCGATTTCGAATCGGCCGCGCGCAATGTCGAGACGACGATTCACGACAACCTGCGCGAGCACGAGAAGGAACTGAACGACACGTGGCATTCCGCGGTCGGCGGTCTTGACGGGGCTGCCGGCGACGCCGGTTCCGTCGGTTCCCCGGGTTCCGATACGCCCGCGGCGCCGTCGTGGCGCGGCAGTTCGGCCGCGCTTGCGCCGAAGCGTCGCAACTGGCGCATCAAGCAGGCGGCGACGCCTGTCTGGTACAAGCGCGCGACGACCCGCCGCACGCACGTGCAGTCGGGCGCCGCACGTGTCGCGCGCCATCAGCCGGCCAGCCTGCGCCGGCCGACGCGCTTCTTCTGAGTCGAGCGCATGCTCGCTCGTCAATCCTACCGAGGGCCGGTGTGAGCGACCCCCAGCAGAACCCGGGCGACGCCCCGGAAGAAACCTTCATTTCCCATCTCGTCGAGCTTCGCGATCGCATCATTCGCGCGGGGCTGGCCGTGATCGTCGTGTTCCTGGGGCTCGTCTACTGGGCGCCGGACATCTTCAAGCTGCTCGCGCGGCCGCTGATGGACAACCTGCCGAAAGACGGCAAGATGATCGTCACCGACGTCACCGGCTCGTTCTTCGTGCCGATGAAGGTCACGATGCTCGTCGCGCTCGTGATCGCGCTGCCGATCGTGCTGTATCAGATCTGGGCATTCGTCGCGCCGGGGCTGTACCAGCACGAGAAGAAGCTCGTCGCGCCGCTCGTCGGCAGCAGCTACTTCCTGTTCCTGTGCGGGATGGCGTTCGCGTATTTCCTCGTGTTCCCGACGATCTTCCGCGTGATGGCGCACTACAACGCGCCGCTCGGGGCCGAGATGACGACCGACATCGACAACTACCTGAGCTTCGTGCTGGGGATGTTCATCGCGTTCGGGGTCACGTTCGAGGTGCCGATCGTCGTCGTGCTGCTCGTCCGGATGGGCGTGCTGTCCCTGAAGAAGCTGAAGGAGATGCGGCCGTACGTGATCGTCGGCGCATTCGTGGTCGCGGCGGTCGTCACGCCGCCGGACGTGTTCTCGCAGCTGATGCTGGCGCTGCCGCTCGTCGTGCTGTTCGAGATCGGGCTGCTGGCCGCGAGGTTCTTCGTGCCGAAGAAGCCGGTCGAAGAAGGCGAGGCAGGGAACGGCGAAGCCGCGGGTTGACGGCACGCGGCGCCAGGCGGCTTTCCGGCCAGGCTGCAGTGGCCCGGTTTGGTCCATCAGCCGGCGCGTGAGAAAACCACCTTCCCGCCAACGCCGAATCGTCAGACGCAAAGCAAAAGGGCAGCCGACGGCTGCCCTTTTTCATTTCCGCGTCGCGTTGCTTCGCATCGCGACCGGCAGGCGGCGCACCGGCCGCCGACCGTCATTCGCTATCGTTGTCCTGCTCGTCGAGCGCCTGCTTCGGCGGCGGCGGGCGCTTGCCGATCACGACGTTCACGTCGAACTGCTTGCCCTTGCGTACGACGTGCACCTTGGTCGGCGTGCCCGGCTTGATCTGCGCGACAGTGTTCAGCAGCTTCGTCGTGTCGGTGATTTCGTCGCCGTTCACGCTCACCAGGATGTCGCCCGGCTTGATGCCGGCCTTGTCGGCCGGCCCGCCCTGCAGCACGCCCGCGACGATCGCGCCCGATTTCTGTTGCAGCCCGAACGACTCGGCGATTTCCGGCGTGACGTCCTGCGGCTCGACGCCGATCCAGCCGCGCGTGACCGAGCCCGTCGTGATGATGCTTTCGAGCACCGTGCGGGCGGTCGAGACGGGAATCGCGAAACCGATGCCGAGCGAGCCGCCGGAGCGCGAGTAGATCGCCGTGTTGATGCCGAGCAGGTTGCCGTTCACGTCGACCAGCGCGCCGCCGGAGTTGCCGGGGTTGATCGGCGCATCGGTCTGGATGAAGTTCTCGAACGTGTTGATGCCGAGGTGGTTGCGGCCGAGCGCGCTGATGATCCCCATCGTGACCGTCTGGCCGACGCCGAACGGATTGCCGATCGCGAGCACGACGTCGCCGACGCGCGACTGGTCGGAGCGGCCGAGCGTGATCGTCGGCAGGTTCGTCATGTTGATCTTCAGCACCGCGAGATCGGTTTCGGGATCGCTGCCGATCACCTTCGCGGTGGCCGTGCGGCCGTCGGCGAGCGCGACTTCGATCTGGTCGGCGCCGTCCACGACGTGCTGGTTCGTTAGAATGTAACCTTCAGGGCTCACGATAACGCCCGAGCCGAGGTTGGCGGCCGGCTCGTCCTGCTGCTTGCGGGCGTTGCGGTCGCCGAAGAAGTAACGGAACAGCGGATCTTTCGCGCGCGGATCGGGCGGCAGCGAGCCGTCCTTGCTGGAGAACACGTTGACGACGGCCGGCATCGCCTTCTGCGCGGCTTCGGCGTACGACGTGGTCGCCGGTGCGCCGCCGATGCCCGGCGCGACTTCCCGCAGCGCGACGATCGGCGTGGCGAGCTGCTTGCCGAGCTGTCCTTGCCGTTGCAGCCATTGCGGCTTGAGCGTCACGACGATGAACATCAGCGCGAGCAGTACGGTCACCGCCTGCGCGAAGAACAGCCAGAAGCGTCTAAGCATCTGAATGGATTAGAGGTTTATATGGATCGGATCGAACTTGAATTGTACTTGAACAATACCCTTGAAACCGCGCGCTTCAAGGACTATTGCCCGAACGGCCTCCAGGTCGAAGGACGCCGCAAGATCGAGAAGATCGCCACCGGCGTGACGGCGTCGGTCGCGTTCCTCGAAGCCGCGCTCGAATGGGGGGCGGATGCCGTGCTCGTCCACCACGGCTATTTCTGGCGCAACGAGGCGCCGCAGATCACCGGCCGCAAGTACCAGCGCCTGAAGCTGCTGCTCGCGAACGACCTGAACCTGTTCGCGTTCCACCTGCCGCTCGATGCGCATCCCGAGTTCGGCAACAACGCGCAGCTCGGCGAAAAGCTCGGCCTGATCGGCGACCAGCGGTTCGGCGAAGGCGATCTCGGCTGGATGGCGACACTGCCGATGCCCGTCACGCTCGAGCACTTCGTCGCGAAGGTCGAGCGCACGCTCGGCCGCACGCCGCTCGTGCTCGGCGAGCCGGACACGCAGCTGCGCCGCATCGCGTGGTGCACGGGCGCCGCCCAGAGCTATTTCGACGCGGCGATCGACGCGGGCGCGGACGTGTTCCTGACCGGCGAGGTGTCCGAGTCGACCACGCACGCGGCGGCGGAGAGCGGTGTCGCGTTCGTTGCGGCAGGGCACCATGCGACCGAGCGCTACGGAATCCAGGCACTTGGGCGCCACTTGTCGGAAGAATTCGATCTCGAACACCTTTTTATCGATATTCATAATCCGGTCTGAGCGATGGATTTGCGGCGGCGCATCGAAATTTCACAATGTAGCATTCGCTTAAAAGTGAAATGATTTAATCGCTCCGGTAGTGGGGGATAACCCTTAACTATCAAACACTTCGAAGGGATTTTCATCTCCGGGCCTTGTAAATGACGACTCCATTCGAGCAAACTAGCGGCGGAATGGAAAGTCGTGACGGAAAATCCAACTCAGAAGTGGGGCGTGTGATGCGAGACAAGGAAGAGAAACGCGTCGACAGCGGCCGCCGTACCTGGCTGATTGCGACATCCGTAGCAGGTGGCGTAGGAGGCGTCGCCACCGTCATACCTTTCGCGGCGTCGCTTGCGCCGTCCGCGAAAGCGAAAGCGGCCGGGGCACCGGTCGAGGTCGACATCAGCGGCCTGAAGCCCGGCGAAATGGTCACCGTGCCGTGGCGCGGCAAACCCGTCTGGATCCTGAATCGCACCGATTCGATGCTGGCCGACGTGGTCAAGGCCGACAAGGAAGTGGCCGATCCGACCACGAAATCCCCGTATTCGATGCCGTTGCCCGCGTATTGCGCCAACGAATATCGGTCGCGGGCCGATCGCAAGAACATTCTCGTCGTGATGGCCGTGTGCACGCACCTCGGCTGCACGCCTAGCCAACGCTTCACGCCGGGTCCGCAGCCGAACCTGCCGGACGACTGGCCGGGCGGTTTCCTGTGCCCGTGCCACGGTTCGACCTACGACCTCGCCGGCCGTGTGTTCAAGAACAAGCCGGCGCCTCAGAATCTCGACATCCCGCCCTACATGTTCACGTCGGCGACGACCCTCGTGATCGGCAAGGACGAGAAAGGAGAAGCGTGATGGCCGCCGACAACAAAGAAGTCTCCACCACGGGTTTCACCGGCTGGATCGACCAGCGCTTCCCGCTCACGTCCACCTGGAAGAAGCACGTATCCGAGTACTACGCGCCGAAGAACTTCAACTTCTGGTACTTCTTCGGCTCCCTCGCGCTGCTGGTGCTCGTCAACCAGATCGTCACGGGCATTTTCCTGACGATGAACTACAAGCCCGACTCGACGCTCGCGTTCGCGTCGGTCGAGTACATCATGCGCGAGGTGCCGTGGGGCTGGCTGATCCGCTACATGCACTCGACCGGTGCATCGATGTTCTTCGTGGTCGTGTACCTCCACATGTTCCGCGGGCTGCTGTACGGGTCGTACCGGAAGCCGCGCGAGCTCGTCTGGATCTTCGGCTGCGCGATCTTCCTGTGCCTGATGGCCGAGGCGTTCTTCGGCTATCTGCTGCCGTGGGGCCAGATGTCGTTCTGGGGCGCGCAGGTGATCGTGAACCTGTTCTCGGCGATCCCGTTCGTCGGGCCGGACCTGTCGCTGTGGATTCGCGGCGACTACGTCGTGTCCGACGTCACGCTGAACCGCTTCTTCGCGTTCCACGTGATCGCGATTCCGCTCGTGCTGGTCGGCCTCGTCGTCGCCCACCTGGTGGCCCTGCACGAAGTCGGGTCGAACAACCCGGACGGCATCGAGATCAAGGCGAAGAAGGACGAGAACGGCATCCCGCTCGATGGCATCCCGTTCCACCCGTACTACTCGGTGCACGATTTCCTCGGCGTGTGCGTGTTCCTGATGGTGTTCGCGCTGATCGTGTTCTTCTCGCCGGAGATGGGCGGCTACTTCCTCGAGGCGAACAACTTCGTCCCGGCGAACCCGCTGCAGACGCCGCCGGAGATCGCGCCGGTCTGGTACTTCACCGCGTTCTACGCGATGCTGCGCGCGACCACCGACCCGTTCAAGATCGTGCTGATGATCGTGATCGCGCTGCTCGGCGTGCTCGCGCTGATCCGTGCGCGCGGCAAGTGGAAGGTCGGGCTGCCGGTGCTGGCGGCGGCGATCGTCGTGTTCATGTACCTGACGGAGTCGAAGTTCTGGGGCGTCGTCGTGATGGGCTCGGCGGTGATCTCGCTGTTCTTCCTGCCGTGGCTCGACCGCAGCCCGGTGAAGTCGATCCGCTACCGGCCGCTGTTCCACAAGGTATTCCTCGGGATCTTCGTCGCGGCGTTCCTGACCCTCGCGTTCCTCGGCACGCGGCCGCCCTCGCCGGCGGCGACGCTGATTGCCCAGGCCTGCGCGCTGATCTACTTCGCGTTCTTCCTCGGCATGCCCGTCTGGACGCCGCTTGGCACGTTCAAGCAGCCGCCGGAACGGGTGCGCTTCAAGCCCCATTAACGTGAGCGAGGAGAGAACGACATGAAGAAACTGCTTTCGACACTCGCGTTGATCGGGGCGACCGCCTGTGCGTTGCTGGCGGCGCCGGCCGTGCGGGCGGAGGGTAATTTTCCGCTCGACCGGGCGCCCGATAACACGGAAAATCTCGTTTCGCTTCAGCACGGCGCGCAATTGTTTGTAAACTATTGCCTGAACTGCCACAGCGCGAACCTGATGCGCTACAACCGTCTGACGGATCTGGGCATATCCCAGAAGGAGATCGAAACGAATCTCCTGTTCACGACCGACAAGGTCGGGAACACGATGTCCGTTGCGATGCGGCCCGACGACGCGAAGAACTGGCTCGGCACCACGCCGCCCGACCTGTCGGTCGAGGAGCGTGCGCGCGGCCGCGACTGGCTGTACACGTATCTGCGGAGTTTCTACCGCGACGATACGCGGCCGACCGGCTGGAACAACGCGGTGTTCGAGAACGTCGGCATGCCCCACGTGTTGTGGCAGCTGCAGGGGCAGCGCGTAGCCAAATTCGAAGACAAGACGGACGAGGAGACGGGCGAGAAGGCCCACGTGCTCGTCGGCTTCCAGCAGGTCACGCCGGGCACGCTGTCGTCGCCCGACTACGATGCTGCGGTGGCCGACCTGGTGGCCTATATGACATGGATGTCCGAGCCGGCCCAGCAGACCCGCAAGCGCCTCGGCGTGTGGGTGCTGATCTTTCTCGGTGTCCTGACTTTCCTGGCCTGGCGGCTGAATGCCGCGTACTGGAAAGATATCAAGTAAACACGCCTGACCGGCGTGGGGCCGGCGCAAGGCGGAACCCGTGAAAGGGGTTCCGCCGCGTGCCGGCCCTCGGCTTTTTTGAGGAAACGCAAATATGATGGTTCTGTATTCCGGCACAACTTGCCCGTTCTCCCAGCGTTGCCGGCTGGTGCTGTTCGAGAAGGGCATGGACTTCGAAATCCGCGACGTCGACCTGTTCAACAAGCCGGAAGACATTTCGGTGATGAACCCGTACGGTCAGGTGCCGATCCTGGTCGAGCGCGACCTGATCCTGTACGAATCGAACATCATCAACGAGTACATCGACGAGCGCTTCCCGCATCCGCAACTGATGCCGGCTGACCCGGTGCAGCGCGCCCGTGCGCGCCTGTTCCTGCTCAACTTCGAGAAGGAACTGTTCGTCCACGTCAGCACGCTCGAGAACGAGAAGGGCAAGGCGGCGGAGAAGAATCACGAGAAGGCACGCCTCGCGATCCGCGATCGCCTGACGCAGCTCGCGCCGATCTTCGTGAAGAACAAGTACATGCTCGGCGAAGAGTTCTCGATGCTCGACGTCGCGATCGCACCGCTGCTGTGGCGCCTGGATCACTACGGCATCGAGCTGTCGAAGAACGCCGCGCCGCTGATGAAGTACGCCGAACGGATCTTCAGCCGTCCGGCCTACATCGAAGCACTGACGCCGTCCGAAAAGGTCATGCGTCGTTAATGTTGCAATGAAGGCATGACGGAGCGGGTGGCGCGGCGTGCCGCGCGCCCGCTCCGGGTTCGAGGATTGTGATGCAAGAGATTTCAACGAAGCCTTATCTGCTGCGCGCGTTGTACGAGTGGTGCACCGATAACGGTTACACGCCGCATATCGCGGTGAGGGTCGACAACTCGACGCGCGTGCCGCGTCAGTTCGTGCGTGACGGCGAGATCGTGCTCAACATCAGCTTCGAGGCGACGAGCCAGTTGCAGATGGGCAACGAGTGGATCGAGTTCACGGCCCGGTTCTCCGGGAAGGCGCACAAGATCGAGATTCCGGTGGCCAACGTGCTCGCGATCTATGCGCGCGAGAACGGACAGGGCATGGCGTTCCAGGTCGATGCGGTCGCGGGCGAAGGCGAGGATTCGGGCACGTTCGACGATGACGCCGCGCCGGCCGACGACGCGCAGCGTGACGAGTCGGTATCGCCGTTAGCGCCCGTCGCCGACAGCGGCGCGAACGAGGAACCGTCCGAAGGGGCCGACGAACCGCCGAAAACCGACGGCGACGGCTCGAAAGGCGGCAGCAGACCTCGCCTCAAGATCGTGAAATGAGGTAGAATCTCGCGCTACGCCGGCTTAGCTCATCTGGTAGAGCAGTTGATTTGTAATCATCAGGTGGCGGGTTCGAGTCCTGCAGCCGGCACCAAACACTAGTTTCAAGTAGTACCCGGAAGTCCCAAAACCCGCGTCCAGCCTAGCGCTGACGCGGGTTTTTTGTTTCAGGACGTCCCGTGAGAGGCCGGGGCATCCCCGAAATTTGGGGGTAAGATTTGGGGTATGACTTTGGCAATTTGGGGGTATGCCGTACCCCCGACGAACAATGAAAACCAAACCTCTTACCGACGCCAAGTGCCGCAACGCTAGATTCGATGAGGCCGGGGGAAACAAACTCTTCGACGGCGGCGGCCTGTATCTCGATCTGCGCTCCAGTGGTTCGAAGAAATGGCGGCTCAAATACCGGTTCAATGGCAAAGAAAACCTGCTGACGTTCGGCGACTATCCCGCGACGTCGCTCGCTGATGCTCGGTCGAGGCGTGACGAAGCGAAGCGGCTGTTAGCGGAAGGGAAGAACCCTGCGTTCGAGCGTGACGTCGAGAAGCAGACTCGCGCCATTGCCGCACAGAACACCTTCGAGGCCGTCGCGTTGGAGTGGTACGAGGCGCAGCAAGCGACATGGAGCGCTTCGCACGCGAACCGAGTCAAGAAACAGCTCGATCGCGAGGTGTTTCCCCTGATCGGCCAGCGTCCGATTTCTTCGATCGGCGCACCGGATTTGCTCGCGGTCATTCGACGAATCGAAGGTCGAGAGGCGTTCGAGACTGCGCGCAAGACGTTGCAGACGTGCGGCCAAGTCTTTCGCTATGCCGTTGCAACGAGCCGTGCCGAGCGAGATCCGTCGCCGGACCTGCGAGGCGCATTGAAGGCAGTGCCCGTCAAGCATATGGCGCGAATCGGCGAAAGCGAGCTACCGGAGCTGCTTCGCTCGATCGCTGCATATGAGGGCGAGCCGGAGACACGGCTCGCTCTGCGATTCCTGGCACTGACGTTCGTTCGTACGATCGAACTGCGGCAGGCCGAGTGGACAGAGATCGACGTGGAGCGCCGAGAGTGGCGAATTCCAGCAGAGAAGATGAAGATGCGCCGCGTGCATATCGTGCCGCTCGCTGACCAGACGATCGCGCTGCTTTCCGAGCTACGCGCGCTGACGGGCCACCGTCGCTGGCTGTTCCCGAACAGCCGTAGACCGTTGCAGCAGATGAGCGAGAACACGATCCTGTACGCGCTATACCGGATGGGTTATCGCAGCCGTATGACCGGGCACGGGTTCCGTGGTCTTGCCTCGACGATCTTGAACGAGAAGGGATTCAATTCCGACTGGATCGAGCGTCAGCTCGCCCACTCCGAGCAGGACGGTGTGCGGGCGGCATACAACCACGCCGAGTATCTGTCTGAGCGCCATCGCATGATGCAGTGGTGGGCGGACTATCTCGACAAACAGGGTGGGGCGAAGATCATCCCGATCGCGGCGGCAAGATAGATCCGTGCCGCTGCGAGTATGACCCCCTTCCGTGCGTCTCCCACCAGTAAAACGGACACGGCCTAGGCATAGGGTAAGCCGATGATTTGGCCCCTTATTATTATGTGCCCCCCCTATGTTTGCCGTCAGTAGAGAAAAGACGCGGGTGTGAGCCCCCGCGTCTTTGGCCTAGACGCAGGGTCCCCCGCATTCCGGCCTCCCTGACACTTGCGGCAGGCGCAACAATGCCTGATCGGGGCGCATCGCGAACACCCCCTCAAAAACACGTTGTCGACGCACCTCGAATCCCGGAGAACCCCGCCCCGTCTGGCTTCGCGGTCGCTACGGTCGGTCGGCACCTGTCCGCTCAGTGCAAAACGAGTTGGGGATTTGGAGATAAACGCCTGAATCGGCCGCAAAGCCTTATGGGGTAAGGCTTCGTGTGTCTCCAAACGATTTGGAGAACGCTGGAGATACTGGAGATAAACCGGGCTGGATTGTTACGGCTGAGGCAAGATTCGCGACAACCGCAGGCCCGGTTCCATCTGGAGCGGATCGCTCAAAGTAACTTTGACGCACGGGCCAAAAACGCCGCGCAAAGGAATGCCCGCCACCGCCCTCCCGGACGGCGGCGGTGCATTTCACAGCTCAAGCGTGAAGATGGACGGCAACACGCGATAGACCATGAACTTGCCGTGACCGGGGATGTATTCCTGCCGGTATGGGTAGCCGTCGCTACGCGGCATCAGCACGCCCCGCTTCATCAGTGCCTTGGCGACGATCTTGTGGTCGAAGCCGGCGCACACGTCCTTGCGGAACACGGCCGCTTCGATCAGGTATTCCGTCTCGACGCTTTCGGCATCGTCGGCACTCATCTTGCCGCCGAACTCGACGTAATACTCGCGATCGGAGGCGATGGGCGTGCGGCGCTCGTCGCGCTTCACGTGCTGCTTGAAGCCCGCTCGATGCGGCACGTTCGGCCGATGGTCGTCCTGCGCCCGGTTCATCCACACGAAACGGTTGTCGCCGTGTGCGGCGAGGAAGTGCTGTACCTGCCGCACGGCTTCCGCCTCGTCCGAGTTGCCGGTGCCGCCGCGCAGTTCGAGCCAGCCTTCGAAGCAGCGACGCGCGGCCTCGACCGCTTCGCCCTGCGGCCAGCCGGTCAGCCCGTGCGCCGTCGCCAGCTCGCCGGCCACCGCAACGAGGCAGAACCGCTTCGCGACACGCGCGACCTGCGAATGCGAGCCGTCCGGCACCCATTGCCCGACCAGCTCATCGACGCGCACACGCAGATGCTCGGCCAGCTCGCCGGCCTGCGACGACGCCCACTCGATGAACGCGGGGCCGGCGGTGCCGTAGTGCATGCCGGCGTGCCGCTCAAGATGCTCGATCAACGCGGCCGGCGTCGGAAAGCCGTGCAACTTCTCGACCACGCCCATTTCGCCGACCTCGGCCGGGATCGCGGGCAAGCGCACCTCGATACCGCCTTTCATGGGCTTGTTGCCCTCGGCCATCAGCGCGGACACGCTCTTTTCGCCGTTCGACAGGAACAGCAGTCGCCACGTGAGAACCGGCTTTGCCGAGCCGCTACGCGACGCACGGGCCTTGCCCGACTCGTTCGCGAGCATGTAGATCACATCGCCGACCAGGCGCGGCTCGACCTGCCCGATTTCATCGAGGATCAGCAGCGCGTCGCTATGCTGCGTGGCGACCGCTTCGAGCGCGTTGTCGGTTGCCTTCCAGCTCCGCACGTAGTCCGGCGAGCCGAACACGGACGCGGCGATGACGCCGCCGGTCGACTTGCCCTTGGACGTCGTGCCGAGCAGGTGGAAGCCGCCCGACTGAAGCCCGGAGAAGTGCAACAGCGGACCAGCGAAGGCGGTAGCGACGCAGAACAGCAGCCGGCTATTGCCGACGCAGTAGGCTGCGACCTCGCGTTGCCAGTCGTCCAGCGTGCCGCGCTCTTTGAACTGGCTCTGGATCGGCGTGTCGGCCTGATAGATCAGCGCCTCTTTGCCGGTGCCGATGACGCGATCGGGCAGCACGAACGCGCCGTGATGCCAGCCGACGCGCGGCACGCAGCGCACGCGCTCATCCGGCTGCGCCATCTGGACATAGTTGGCGATCTGCGTGCGGGCGATCTGCGTCACGCCAAGCTTCACGCCCATGTCGAGCAGCATGCGGCGCAGCTCCGTGCCGTCGCCGGCAAAGAGGCCGGCCGGCACCGCCCATCGTTTCAGGATGCCGTCGCGGTCCGTGAATTCGAGCAGGTAGCCCCACTCGCTGTTCATCTCGTTGCGCGTCTCCGCGATCACGTCGATACGCGTGCTGACCCAATGCGGCGGCAGCGGATCGCCCTGATTGTTGAAGCCGTGAAACCACACGCCCTTGTCGTCGACGACGAACCGCGACTTGCCATCCTGCGCGCGGGCCGTTTTGGGGCGCTTGGCGGGCTTTGCGGCGGCTGGAGCGGCCTTGCCCTTGCCAGCATCCGCCGAGCCGGCCTGAGCGAGCGCAGCGCGCACGGCGGCGGCCACCGCCTCCGGGCCGACGTGCGCAGCCAGGTCGTTGAAGTCGGTACCGGCTGCCGGGCGGTTCGAACCGAAGTCGGGCACGGCCACGATGCCGGCGACGGCCTCGGCCGCCGCGCGGGCCTTCGCCACGCCCGGATTGCCCTTCGTCGTGTGGTCGTCGTCCGCGCACACGACGATGCGGGCGTCCGGATACTGGCCGCGCAGCGCCGTCGCGACCGCGTGCAGATTGCCGGCATCGAACGCGACGGCGGCCGGATAGCCCGTTGCGGTCGCGAGCGTCGCGCACGTGGCGTAACCCTCGCCAATCAGCAGCGTGGACGGCGCGGAAGATAGCGGGCCGCCGATCAGCGAGAAGCAGCCCGCCTTGCGGCCGTTCGGCAGATAACGTTTCTGGCCGTCCGTCAAAACGAACTCCAGCGTCCACAGCTTGCCGTCCGCGTCACGCGCCGGGATGATCAGTGCGCTGTCACACGCGGCCGTCCCGATGCACAAGCCGCCGCGATAGACGCGCAGCGCGTCGACCGGGATGCGCTTGCGAACGAGATAGGGGTGATCGGCCGGCGCGGGCTCGGCCGCCGACCAGATCGACTCAGCGAGCGCCGACGCGGCTTGCTGTTTCTCGGTCAGTTCGGCCAGCTCGGCCGCTTCGCGTGCCGCGCGCTCGGCCTTCTGCCGCTCGCGCTCCGCTGGATCGACCGGCTTCGCCCGATGCGCGCGTGGATCGAAGCCGCCAAGCTTGGCGAGGTGAAACAGCGTGTTGATGGTGATCTTGCCGCCCTTGAACGACTTCCACACATCGCGCGCGTCCTTGCCGTTGTAGTTCTGCGCGCCTTGGCTCCATTCGTTCCAGAGGGCGAAGCCCTCCTCGCCAAACTCGGCCTTGAGCGCCATCCCCACCTGACTCCACGTGTCGCGGTCGTCGGGCGGGACATAGCCGAGCGCGACTCTCGCCCGCTCGAATTCGGACATGGGTGCGTTACTCATAGGTTCCCACTGGACGCGCGTCGGTCGGCTTCCGATTAGTAGTCCATATCGGATAAGCAGCTACCCGACGCGCGAAGAATTGAATGATTCGACGATGCCTAGCGGCGCAGCGTCAGCCGGCCGCGCGAGGCACCGACAGAACCGCACCGCCAGCCGTGACGTCGTTGCTGTAGACGTAGCGGCCGAGCCGCGACTCGCCAAGGGCGTCGTTGGCCGCCTCCAGCGCCGCGCCGATAGACGGCAGGGACGCGCGGAACAGGCTCAGCACAAGCCAGTAGTCGTCATCGGACATGGCCTTGTCGGCCGCCCAATGCAGGCTGTCCAGCAGCTCCATGGCGTCACTGATCCGCGTGCCGATACGGTTGCGGTCGGGCCGGTTCACCTCGGCCACGAAGTCCGACGCGAGCGGCTGCACGGCATTCTTGTTCGTCTTTGCCATGACCGCCCCTCAGTGCGTCGTGCGCGGTTCGCGCGTGACGAGGCCGAGCGCCGCGAACAGGTGCTGTTGCACGCGCCCCATCAGGCCGGCCGCGAACGCTTGGCGGCTGATCGTCACGCGGTGCGCGTCGACGTCGCCTGCGTCCTGCATGGCGGCTTCCATGCCGCGCGCGAATGCGGCGGCTTGATGGGCCGCGTAGTCGTGCAGCCGCACATCGCCTTTCAGGTCGAGCCATGCGTCGGCGCAGATCGCGCCCAGGTCGACGGCGAATTGCAGCTCGATCGGAGCGCCGGTATCGAGCGGTGGGGCGTTGTCGAATCCGTCGACAACCGCGGTTCGGATGCGTTGATCAGTCATGGCATGCCTCCGGTTGCGCGGTACGGCGCATTTCGGCGGAATACCGGCTCGCGACGCTTTGCCCCATGTCGACTAGCGCTCGCTCGTAAGTGCCCTCAGCAAGATGCGAACGGACAGCATCGAACAGGGCTTCGAGCTGGGCGAACTGATGGGCCGCACACACGGCGATCATCGTGACTTCGTTCGGCAGGCGGTATTTAGACATGGCGCACCTCCAGAATCGACGCGAGGAGTTGCCCGACATCGATCGTGCAATCCAGCTCCGCTTCGCCGCGAATCGGCGTGAGGTTCCAGTCGTGCACGGCTGCATGCGTGAATTCGCCGGACCGCCGACCACAGACGCTACGCCCCGAGACGGGGCCGCCCAAGATCCGCACGCGCCAATCGTGATCGGGCGTCGGGCGAGCCGATGCCACCTCGACCAGCATGCCGATACGCGAGCGAGCATCGCATTTCGTGACGATCGCGAGATCGCCAATCTTGCAGCGCAGCTCAGCCATGGCGCACCTCCGCACGGACGAGCGCCGCGATTGTGGCCAGTGCCGCGCCGGTTGCGTCGAGCGCGTCTTGATACGTGCTGGCGGTTGCCGCGTCGCGCAGTGCTGCGCGGACGATGGATTGAATGAGGTGGGATTGCTGCCCGGTATGGGCGTGCGACGACTGGCGCATTGGGTGCGACCTCCTTTGGGTTTGGCTACAACCCGCTCCCCGGTTCCAATCGGGGTGGGCGGGCACATGACGGGGTTGGAACACCGGACCAAAGGAAACCGGCACGGCCGAAGCCGTCCCCGCCAAGGCCCACCCATAAAAGAAGGCGCGCGAAGGCGTGCGGACGAAAAAATACCGCCTGAGCGGCGGTTGTCCGCCTTTGGATTCGGGGTTCCACGCCCGGCCGCTTTTGTCTCAGCGACGGTCACAGGATACTGCGCACCGCCGCAATGCGCAAATCGAGGAAGGGACAGACTAAAGGCAACGGCGTGACGCGGCCGACTCGCCGTGCCCTTCATCACGGCAAAGTGACTTTGGTGCGGCGTCATGCAGGGGCCTTCGGATCGAGGAGAAATACCGCGATCTTGATGACGTCGGCTGCCTTTTTTAATCTAGAAGGCATGCGCCGACCATCGATCTCGAAAATGGCGGCCGCAGCCATCATGCCGCGAGCCGCTTCCTTACGATCCGTATCAACACAATGCTCGTGCGCCAACGCGTAGCGCTCATGTTGATGCTCGACCAATGTCCAATAGTGCTGGACTTCGGCAGCCTTTTGCGTCGCACGCGCGGACTCTAAATCAATGGCAGTTTGTTCCGCCAACTTGGTCGTGTCGCTCATGCTCATGCCTCACCTCGCTTCGCGCGAGTCACGAGCCACAACTCTACGTCCCGTTCGAGCCAGCCAACGGCACGAACGCCGAGTGCGATTGGCCGGGGAAACGTTCCTGCCTGAATTCGGCGATAGATTTCGCTCTTGCTCAAACCGACACGCTCAATAAGCGGTCGCATGCGGACGACTCGATTGCCGGACGTTGACGACAGATTTTCCATTCAAGCTCCTCATCTCTAGGAACCGTGCGGGACTGCACGGGCTAATACGAAGCTTGAAGCGAGATACGCGACTACCGTATCGATAATCGCGTTTCGGTTGCGTCAAACAAGACGATCGATACGTCAGTCGCGTTTTTCATGCTTTAACCCACTGAGCCAGTTTCGCTTTACCTTGCGCACGTGATCTGCCGTAACACCAAGTCGCGCGGCGATCTCTGAGCAAACGTGACGACCCTGGATATCTTCGCCATTGCGTCGCCGTCGAGTCAGTTCAGCTGAGATCTTCGTATTTGTCGCCCCGGCAAGTCGGGCCGCTTGGGCCGGCTTGATAGCCTTGCGTCGCTTTTGCTTAGCTTGTTCTTGTCGCTCTCGTTGCTCCACCTGAAGCGTGGCAAAGCGGGCCTGCAATACGTCATGCTGCTCGGTAATCTCTGCAATCTGCATATGCAATGCATTGATTCGCCCTACGAGCGCGGTCTCGGTTTCACGTCGCGCGTAGTGCACAACAGCTTCCAACGCGCGCCCGTTGAAAAGCTCGTGTTTCATCAACTCTTGGGCCGCGCGCGGGTTGCCCGAATCGACGCACTTGACCAGCAAGCCCGCGAGCAATCCTATGGCTTCACCTACCGGGACATTCGGTGGGATGAGGTCCCGCATTTGGCCGAACGGGCTTTCTCCGCCATCAGCAGCAAAAGGCTGCGACGCTCGTTGCTTTGCAGCAACTGCAGCGACAGAGAGGAGGCTTCTGGCGCGAGGAACTGGGCGCCGCGCGCGGGAGCCGGAGTGCAGTTTCTGTCTGGGAGTCGGTCGAGAAGTATTCGTACTTGGCAATCGTGCACCCTTCTGTGCGACGACCTTCTGAAGAGTGCCAAGCCAGCCGGTGAAGGTGTCCGGTTTTCAGGTGGCCGCCCTAGGCTTGACGGTATATATTTTCCCACGGCTCGTATCTCGTTCGCTATGTCGGAGACGAAGCGTGTGCGGCCGATTCATGACATGCGGAGTCGCGCATAGACATTGGGGGAGGTGCCAAATGCAGTTGAAGAACATCTCAGTCAAGAATTTTCGACTGTTACATGACGTAAATCTGATGTTGGAGAAGCAAACGACCGTAATCGTCGGGCGAAACAACAGCGGTAAGACTTCTTTGACCGAAGTGATGAAGCGACTGTTGGGGGATAGTAGCCCCTCGTTTCAGCTGGAAGATTTTTCGTTTGGTACCCATGAAATGTTCTGGGGTGCTCTTGCTGCGGCGGCACAGAATCCCGAGGAATCCGAGGTGCGTAAGGCACTACCCAGCATCGAAATTCAGCTAACTTTCAGCTACGAAATTGGCGAGCCGCTGGGACCCCTTAGTGAGTTCGTGATTGACCTAGATCCTGCTTGCACCGAAGCGCTCGTCGTCGCGCGCTATACGCTCCGCGATGGCAAGGTCAAAGAGTTGTTTACAGATCTGACGGTTCCTGACGCTGCGGCCGAACCAGAGCAGATAGAACATGCGAGGGTCGCTCTGTTTAAGGCGCTGCGTGATCGCGTTCCACGCTTGTTCGCCACGGTCTTCGTTGCAGTTGATCCCCACGACGCAACGAATGAAAAGATTGTTGATGGTTCTGCGGTGAAAGCACTGTGTGCTAGTGGATTCATCAACGCGCAGCGTGGCCTCGACGATATCAGTCAGAAGGATCGCGTTGTCATAGGCAAGGTGCTCGAAAATCTCTTCGCAACCGCCAAGACGAACGCAAAAGATGCGGAGGACCATGGTACCGCCGAGCAACTCGAACAGGCGGTCAGCGAGATTCAGGAAAAGATCGGCGCGGATTTCAATTTGAAACTCGACGCGTTACTGCCAGCGCTTTCGTTGTTTGGTTACCCAAGTCTCTCAGACCAGAAGCTGCATACCGAGACCACCCTTGATGTTTCCCGACTTCTCACGAATCACACTCGCGTGCGCTACAGCGGCATAAACGGAGTTCACTTGCCAGAGGCTTATAACGGCTTGGGAACGCGCAACATCATTTTGATCCTGCTTCAGCTGCGCGAGTTCTTCAAGCTCTATTCGGCAATGGAGCCGCGACCGAATGTACACATCGTTTTTGTCGAAGAACCGGAGGTTCACCTTCACCCACAGATGCAGGAAGTGTTCATTCGGAAGCTTGGAGAGATTGCGGCGCTGTTCAGCAAGGAAATGGGAGCGCCGTGGCCCGTGCAGTTCGTCGTCTCGACTCATTCCTCGCATGTCGCCAATGAGGCGCATTTCGAGGCGATACGGTATTTCCTGGCTGCTCATGATGCGAAAAGCGGAACGAGGAGAACCAACGTAAAAGACTTGCGCAAAGGGCTGGAAGGAAAGGGCGAACCAGACAGAACTTTCTTGCACCAATACATGACCTTAACGAGGTGCGACTTGTTCTTCGCGGATAAGGCTGTTCTGATCGAGGGAACGACGGAACGGCTCTTGCTACCCCGCATGATCAAGATGTTGGACGAAGGGCGAGCAGCAACCCAGAAAATCGGCAGCCAATATATTTCCGTGATTGAAGTTGGGGGGGCTTACGCACATATCTTCTTCGATCTCTTGATCTTTCTTGAAATTCGCACGCTTGTCGTAACCGATATCGACACAGTAAAGTCAAATGGGAAAGGTAAATACGTGTCGTGCGAAGTGCGTCAAGGTACACGCACCAGCAATGCATGTATCAAGGCGTGGTTTAAGAATGATGTCACTCCGGCAGAACTCATAGCGGCCGATGCAGCCACCAAAACGCATGCCAGCCGGCGAATCACGTTCCAATTGCCAGAGCAAGAGCATGGTCCCTGCGGCCGTAGTTTCGAAGATGCCTTCATGTTGGCAAATCCGAAGCTTTTCACATTTGCAGGGCCGGGAGCCTCGGAACGTGAGACACAGGCTTGGGAGGCAGCGAAAGAGGTAAAGAAGTCCGAATTTGCCCTGACTTACGCGCTGTCGACGGACATATGGCAGATCCCACGCTACATAGCCGAAGGGCTCAATTGGCTGGCTGAGAACAGTCCACCGCAGGCGGACGCCGCGCCACTGGCAATAGGAGTCGTCGTATGAGTGCAGATCTGCAACCAAGCCCAGCCCTCGTGGCGGCACAGGCCGCAGACAATCAAGTTGCAGAATGCTTGAAGGACGGCGCGAGCTTTCTGCTTGAAGCCGGCGCAGGGGCAGGAAAGACCTACTCCCTGGTTGAAACCCTGCGACGCCTGATTGCCACCGAAGGCGATAGATTACGCCGACGAAGCCAGCGCATCGCGTGCATAACTTATACGAACGCCGCTACAGCGGTCATCAATGGGCGGATCGACGGGAACCCGCTAGTATTTACCGATACGATCCATGCATTCTGTTGGTCGCTGATTAAGGGGTTTCAGGCTGCGCTACGGGAGCGTTTGGCGGCGCTGCCCGCATGGCAAGAACGTGTAGCCAACGGTCCCGCGCTAACAACTCAAACCGTCGATTATGATCTCGGATACCGGCGCCTCACCGACACGCTCGTGTCGCTGCATCACGACGATGTGTTGGCCTTGACAGCGGCATTGTTGCCACTATCAAAGTTTCAAACCATTCTGGCCGATCGTTACCCGTTCATCCTCGTCGACGAGTATCAAGACACCAACACTGAGATCATGCAGGCTATCCAGGCCAACCTGCTGGGGCGGGTCGGCGGGCCTCAGATTGGGCTGTTTGGAGATCACTGGCAACGTATTTACGAGGATACGTGCGGCCATGTTGAGCACGAGGTGCTGACGGAGATTGGCAAGAAGGCAAACTTCCGATCCGCAACCTCGATCGTCAACGTACTCAACAAGATTCGGTATGAACTACCGCAGGCTGTGAAGGACGAGCGTTTTCTGGGCTCGGCGGTGGTCTATCACACCAACGCGTGGGTCGGCGATCGACGGACCGGAGCCGGCGGCGGCCACTGGAAGGACGATTTGCCGGCGGAGATCGCACATCAGTTTCTTGAGGCGTGCATCGCAAAGCTGAAGGGCGACGGATGGGACTTCGCACCAGACAAAACGAAAGTCTTGATGCTGACACACAACGTTCTCGCTGCCGAACAAGGCTACGCCGCACTTGCGAAGGTGTTCACATACACGGATCAATTCATCAAGAAGGAAGACGACTACATCGCGTTTTTTGCTGATCGACTTGAGCCTGCTTGCGATGCTTTTCAACGCCGTCGCTATGGGGAGATGTTCGATATTCTGGGCGACACGGTGCCTCAGTTCACCACCCATGCCGACAAGTTACGGTGGTCGACGGTGATGAGTGAACTCTTGGCATTGCGCCAATCTGGAACGATCGGAGAGGTAGTCGCGCATATCACCGCGCACGGCTATATTAGATTGCCAGAGGCGATCGGCCGACGCGAGCATGAAGCGGATCACTTCGAGCCGGCTGCCCAAGAGGATTTGCCTGAACGCGTGGTCGTTACAAGAAACCTTAGAACTGTGCCGTATCGGGAGGTAATTGCGCTCGACCAGTTCATTGATGGCCATACACCGTTCGCCACAAAGCATAGCGTCAAGGGCGATCAGTTCGAGAATGTGCTTGTCGTACTCGGCCGTGGCTGGAACAAGTACAACTTTGATCAGTACCTTCAATGGGCTGGATCAGGCAATATCCCGCTCGACAAACGGGTCGCCTACGAACGCAATCGCAATCTTTTCTACGTGTCGTGCTCGCGGCCGACGACACGTCTGGCGTTGCTATTTACACAGAAGCTTTCGCCGGAGTCAATTCAGACCTTGCAGTCGTGGTTCGGTGCCGACGCCGTTCATGACTTCATGCCATGACCAAATGATGCGCGTCAGCTTCCCACCGGCGTTGTGTTGGGGCGCACACCGCGTCGGATCGGCTTATGCCATTCGCATCGGGCGAATCCCCGCATCCAAGCCGATCGGGGGGGCGTGTCCGAAACCGATCCCTTTCGGGCAGGGGCATTTTGCCCTGTCCGTAAATAAGGGTTGAAATGTTTTGGACATTGCCTTACATTCGGACATCTATTTCGTACAGATTGAATGCCCGATATGTCTCGAACCTTTGCCTATGCCCGTGTCAGTACGTCCGACCAGACCACCGCGAACCAGTTACGAGAGATCGAGGCGGCCGGCTTCTCGGTCGACAGGCGCCGCGTTGTGTCGGAAAGCATTTCGGGGAGCGTAAGCGCCGATCAGCGGCCGGGGTTTGCGCAGTTGCTCGTCAAGATGGAAGAAGGCGACGTGTTGATCGTGACGAAGCTCGACCGACTCGGCCGCAATGCGATGGACGTGCGGGCCACGGTCGAGGGATTGGCCGAACGCGGTATCCGGGTTCATTGTCTCGCCCTGGGGGGCGTCGATCTGACTAGCGCGGCCGGCCGGATGACGATGCAGGTGTTGAACGCGGTGGCCGAATTCGAGCGGGATCTGTTGATTGAGCGCACGCACGCTGGTATCGCTCGCGCGAAGGCGGAAGGCAAGGCGATGGGGCGGCCGTCCGCCCTGTCAAACGAGCAGCGGGCGGACGTGCTGCGCGAGTTGGACGCGGGGGCAAGCGTGGCCGCGCTTGCTCGGCGATTTGGCACGAGCCGCCAGACGATCATGCGGGTACGCGACGCGGTCTAAGCGGCGCGCGCCGTTCAACTCACGCCCTGCTAGTGCCCGGCTCAGCGGACCAAGCAGACACTGTCAGGTTGTCTGGCTCAGTTCGGCCAGATGCGGTCGTTCGAGCGGGGCCAACGCGCATGCCGGAGCGGCACTTGATGTCCGTACTCCGGTCACGTGCCCGTCGCGCGCTCGCCTATTGACCCATGCTCCGGAGATTGATAGGATGGCCTCACTTTCAAAACGCCCTCCCGGTCCGCCGGGAGGGCGTTTCGTTTTGGTTCCTGCAACCAAAATGGAACCCTGGAATGAAAGCCTCTCTTGAAATCCGATCTGGCTCGGATGCCGGTCTCGGGTATGTGCAGTATGGCAATGGTCCAATTCGCGTGCTGGTCATGCACGACTGGCTCGGCGACCATTCCAGCTACGATGCAGTCATGCCTTGGCTCGATGGCCATTCGTTTAGCTACGTTTTCGTCGATTTGCGCGGCTACGGGCAATCCATCAACCTGGACGGTGAATTCACGGTCGAGGAGATTGCAGCCGATTGCCTCATGCTCGCTGACCGACTGGGTTGGACGCACTTCCATATCGTCGGCCACTCGATGACCGGAATGGTCACGCAACGTATTTCGGCGGACGCGCCGTCCCGCGTCATAAGCGCGATCGCCGTATGTCCCGTTTCCGCAGCTGGAAATCGGTTGAGTCCTGATGCACTGGCTTTCTTTGCCAGCACCATGCAAGACGACGACGCCCTTCGGCGGTTGTTTCGCTTCGTCACCGGAGGACTGTCCGATTCGTGGGCTGAACGTAAGGCCCGACAAAGCCGCGACACAGTCTCACCTGACTGCCGGGCCAGATACCTCGAAATGCTCGTCACGGCGGACTTCGTCGATGACGTTCGGGGTCTTGAAACACCGTATTTGGTCATCGTCGGTGATAAGGATCCCGGACTGGATTCGGAGGCAATGGCGCGCACTTTTCTCGCATGGCATCCGAACGCAGAACTGCAAGTTATCCCCAACTGCGGTCATTACCCGATGCAGGAGTGCCCGCCATATTTCGCAACCGTTATCGAAGGCTTCTTGAAGCGCGGCGCCATTTGACTTGACTGGCCGAAGGAAAGCTGTAAGCGGACATATTCGGGCACGGGCCTGGATTGTCCGCAACGGGTCGATCACGGCCCTTGATGAGGTGACGTCCAGGCAATCTCAGACCTGATCTGCCTCCGACTGAGAGGTTAGGTCTGGACTTGCACATCTCGGTCCCCGAATCACCAATTTTGTCGCGATTATGCCGCGCTTGCTTGCGCCAATCACTGACGTGATGCGACGGTTGCAAAGTAACTTTTCATTGAACACAAGGCCAGCTTTTGCCGTTGCATCGGGGAGGGCTGCGGCACGGGAGTTTCTTTGCGCGCAGCGTTCCAGACCGCAGGGTGCTTCTCGACACGGCTGGCGTCATGCGACGTATTTGCCGGCTATCTCCAACTTTGTCTCCAAGTAAATGAGTGTTTTGGAGATACATTTGGAGATAGTTGGACCCTTGACCAGTAAGGCTTTCGGGGTGAATTGAGCATATATCTCCAAATCTCCAGAAGTTTTCTGTTCGGGCGGCCGATGATCGGCGACCTACGCCACAATTTTTCGCTCGATGGCCTCATCCGCATTGGCTCACCCGATTGGGGGTATGTTTGGGGGTTCATGTTCCAACCGTCGATTTCATTTTCGTTTTGAATCAACGGATTGGATATGGATTGTTGATCCTGCAGCCGCACCAAATCCGAAAAAAGGGTTACGGAGTTTTCCGTAACCCTTTTTTCGTTCATGGAGCCGCGCGCCGCGATGGCGCGAGCACCATCGTCATCCCCCTTTTCTCGTCACACCCGCGTCACGCTGCACCGCTAACGTTGCACGCTCCCGTCGCGGCAGCATTGTCGCGGTCGGGGTGTACGTGACCGCGTCCGACGCCGTGCCCGCGTCGCGCAGGCTCACCCGGGATCTCGCTCCCGCCAGCGCCTTGGCTGCTGCCGCGCATCCATTCCATTCGAAAACGCGATCGACGCCGATCAAACTGCATCGCGCACGATCAGGAGACACGAACCATGCTGAGCCCGCATGAATTCTCGATGCTGTTGCGCATTGCACGTGCGACCGACAGTGTCGACCTCGCGAACCCGGCCTTTGCCGTGCTCGTGGAAAAGCGGCTGGTCGACGATACGCAGGTCCGCGTGAATGAGGTAGCGGCGCGCCCGGCGCTGACGCCGATCGGCCAGATGCTGCTTTCCCGCTTCGACGAGGCGGCCTGACGGAAAAAGGAAAAGGGGAAGAAGGGAAGAAGGCGAGGAGAACGCTGCAACTGCGCGTCACGCCTTCGCCGCAGCGAAAACGTGACGCATTGATCACGCGCCGAACCGCTTACTGCGCGACCGGCACCGTCACGTCGCTGCCGAACCAGTGCATCGAGATCTTCTTCAGCGTGCCGTCCTTGCGCAGCGACTCGAGCGCGTCGTTGATCGCCTTCTCGAACTTCGGATTGCCCTTGCGGAACGGGATCGCCATTTCCTGCTTGCCGCCATTCAGCACCGCTCCCGAGCGCAGCGGCAGGTTCGACGTCTTGATCATGTACGGCAGCATCAGGCGGTCGTCGAGCGTCGCCTCGATCCGGCCCGCGGCGAGGTCGCGCAGCTTCTCCGGCGCGCCCGGATACGTCTGCACCTCGATGCCCGGCACGGTGCGCGCCATTTGGTCGTAGTTGGTGCCGAGCGTCACGCCGAGCTTCTTGCCCTTGAAGTCGTCGAGCGACTTGAAGTTGCGCGTGTCGTCCTTGCGCTGGATCAGCTGCGCGGCCGAGTACGTGTACGGCTCGCTGAAGTCGAGCGCCTCCTTGCGCTGCGGCGTGATCGTGACCTGGTTGACGATCACGTCGAACTTGCCGGCCTGCAGGCCGGCGATGATGCCGCTCCATTCGGTCGGGATGAACTGCGTCTTCACGCCGAGCTTGCCGGCGACCGCATTCGCGACGTCGACGTCGAAGCCCTCGAGCTGGCCGGACGTGCCGCGCGAGTTGAACGGCGGATAGGTGCCTTCGAGGCCGACGCGCAGCACGCCGGCCTTCTTCACGGAATCGAGCAAGTCGTCCGCGTGCGCGGCGACGGCCGTGAAGCCGAGGGCCGACGCGAGCAGCAGGCCCGACAGCAGGAACTTCGAACGTTTCATCGCAGATCTCCAGGGTTCAGTGTCGTGATGTGAGCGCCGGCTCTCGGTCGGACCCGGCGGCGGCCGGCATACGGGCACGTAGACACTACTCGCAACCGCGCCGCGCCGGAAGTCGAATTGGCCCTGATTGCAATCGATTTCATGGGGCGGGGAAGGGCATCGCTGCGGCGCGGGTCGGTTTCGGCGAGCGGTCAGTCGGTGAGGTCTGTCTATCAGGCTCCCGGGCGCGTTTGAAAATGTGCTTTTGAATCAGGCTACTTTGGAGGGATTCGTGCAAAGTTTTGCCTGTAAAATCGCGCAAGCAAAATGAAGCTGCGCCATCCGAGGGCGCGTCAAAAGAAGAAAAGGCCGTAGCCATGAACATGCAGAACACAATCGCCGCATTGCGCGGCGGGTTGCTTCAGCAGGACCGGTTGTTGAAGCTCGATACGCCATTGGGGAGCAACGTCCTGACCGTGCAGCGGGCAGTTGGCCGTTCGCGGATCGGGCGCGCATACGAATTCACGCTCGACGTGTTGTCGGCCGATAGCGATCTGGAGCTTAAAAAGCTGATCGCGCAGCCGGTCACGTTGTGGATTCAGCAAGGCGATCGCAGCTATCGGCCGGTGAATGGCTACGTGCACACCGCGCGTCGTCTGGGCGCCGACGGCGGGCTCACGACCTATCAGCTCGCGTTCGCCGATTTCACCCATTTCCTGAAGTTCCGTCGCGACCAGCGGATCTGGAACGATACGACCGTCGACCAGATCATCAGCGACGTGCTGAACCAGCATCCGCAGGCGAAAGGCCATTTCCGCTTTGCGCTGTCGAAGCCGTTGCCGAACCGCTCGTACACGCGACAGCACGACACCGACTGGCATTTCGTGCATCGGCTGATGGAGGACGAAGGGCTCTACTGTGCGTGGCAGCAGGCCGACGACGGCAAGTCGCACACGCTCGTGGTGACCGACAACCTGCAGGCGTTCGCGCCGCTGTCGCCGCAGACCGTGCGCTTCTATCGTGGCGGGGCGGCGAGCGAAGCCGATGCGTTCACGCAATGGTCGGGCACGCGCACGCTGCAGAGCGTCACGCGATCGACGCGCACGTTCGACTACAAGAATCCCGCGCAGCCGTCGAATCCGAAAGGCACGTCGCTGCCGACGATGGCCGGTCAGGGCGAATTGCCCGATCAACTCGAAGTCTACGAATACACCGGTGCGTACACGTATCTGGACCAGACGCGCGGCGATCATCTGACGAAGATCCGGATGGAGCAGTGGGAGTCGGAGGCGAAGCGTTTCCACGGCGCGGGTGGCGTGCGTGCGATCGATGCCGGCCGGCGCTTCACGCTGGCGGATCATCCCGAACACGATCGCGATCCGGCCGACCAGCGCGAATTCGCGGCGATCGGCGTCGAATGGTGGATCGAGAACAACCTGCCCGTTGCGAACGGCAGCGCGGATTTTCCGTACAGCCTGCGCGACGCGTTGACGCAAGCGCAGGAGGGCTACGGTGCCGACCCCGCGTTTCGCGTGCCGCACGACGACGGCTCGGTCGGCTTCTATCTCGTCGAGGTCGAAGCGCAGCGCGTGAGCGTGCCGTACCGCAGCCCGTTCGAGCATCGCAAGCCGGAGATGCACCTCGAGACGGCGATCGTCGTCGGGCCGCAGGGCGAGGAGGTTTATACCGACGAGCTGAACCGGATTCGCGTGCAGTTCGTGTGGGATCGCCTGAACCCGGGTAACGAGAACGCGTCGTGCTGGGTGCGCGTCGTGCAGTCGGATACGGGCGGCGGCTACGGCGGCGTGCACGTGCCGCGCATCGGTGAGGAAGTGCTGATCGACTACGTCGGCGGCGACTGCGACCGGCCGCTGGCCGTCGGGCGCGTGTACAACGGCGCGAACCAGCCGCAGTGGCATAGCGACGGGATTCTGTCCGGCTATCGGTCGAAGGAGTATTCGGGCGGCGGCTACAACCAGCTCGTGATGGACGACGCGACCGGGCAGAACCGCGTGCAACTGATGAGCAGCAGCGCGAACAGCCTGCTGCATCTCGGCTACATCATCGACCAGAACGGCAATGCGCGCGGATCGTATCTGGGCAGCGGTTTCGATCTGCGCTCGGATGCATATGGCGCGGTGCGGGCGAGCCAGGGCCTGTACGTGACGACCCACCCGAAGGCGGCGAACAGCCAGCCGCTCGACGTGAAGGAGGCGCAGCAGCAGCTCGTGGCGGGCGAGAGCCTGGTCGAGGCGATGTCGGGCGTGAGCGAGCAGCATCAGGCGGAGAGCCTGAAGGACGCGCAGGACACGATGCGCGCGTTCACGGACGCGACGCAGGACAGCCAGTCGGGCAGCGCGGCGGGCGGGCGCACGGCGGGCGGCGGCACCGGTAACGCGAACGCGTTCAAGGAGCCGGTGATGCTGTTCGGCAGCCCGTCGGGAATCGGGATGTCGACGCAGCAGTCGGTGCATATGGTCGCGAACGATCACGTGAACGTGGCGAGCGGGCAGAGCGTGCACGTGGCCGCGGGCAAGTCGCTGATCGGCAGCATCGGGCAGAAGCTGAGCCTGTTCGTGCAGAACGCGGGGATGAAGCTGTTCGCGGGCAAGGGCAAGGTCGAGATCCAGGCGCAGTCGGACAACATCGAGGTGACCGCGCAGAAGGCGGTGAGGGTAGTGTCGGCGACGGACCGGATCGAGATCGCAGCCGATCAGGGGATTCTGCTGACGAGCGGCGGCGGATATATCCGCATCAAGGACGGCAACATCGAGATTCATACGCCGGGCGCGGTCGATGTGAAAGGGGCGTCGCATACGTTCGCGGGGCCGGCGAGCATGGGGTATCCGCTGCCGAGCCCGCGGCCGGATCAACCGGGGCAGCTCGAACTGTTTCACAAGTACGTGAACGGCGAGGCGGTGAAGGGCGGCCTGTTCACGGTGAAGGACGTGAACGGCGCCGTGCTGAAGAAAGGCGCACTCGACAACAGCGGCTATACGGTCGTGAGCGGCTTGCCGCCCGGGGCGGTGCGCGTCGAATTCGGGAAAGACCCACGCGAGTCGGATCAGCCGGCGAACTATTTCAAGCAGGTGAAGTGGCCGGCGGAGCCCGTGCAACCGTCGCCCGAGGCCGCGCAGGCCGCGGCGAGCGGACAGCTCGCAAGTCAGCTGCAAGGGATGGCGCCGGCCGCGACGACCGCGGCGATGGGGCTGGTGAGCGGCGGCGGCGCGGGTGCGGCCCTCGGCGGGTTCGCGAGCGCCGCATTGCCGGCTGCTGCGACCGCGTTGGGTGGCGCCGGCGTGGCGTCCGCGTTGCAGACCGCGTCGAGCCTGAGCGGTGCGGCGAAGCAGGTGGCCGGGATGGTTCAGGCCGCCCGTCAGGGCGGGCTTGCCGCGCTGGCCGCGCCGGCTGCGAATGCGGCGTCCGGGGCGTTGCAGGGCGCGTTGCCCGGTGCATTGCCGGGCGTGGCCGGTATCGCGGGCAAGGGCGCCACGACCGTGGCCTCGGCCGCGGGCGCGACGGGCATGAAGCTGCCGACAAGCGGGTTTGGCGGACCGTTGAAATCCTGAGAGGACGGCTCGTCAGCCGTCTTGAAAAAAACGAATTGAACGAACGACGACATGGCACAACAACTTCCACCCGGTGCAGAGAAGGAACAGGCTGTTTCCTGGCTCAGCGATATTTCACCGAAAGACGTGGCGGCGGGGGGCGACCGTTTCAATAAGTGGTTGCTCAAGATCAGCGGCAATCACATTTCGTTCGAGGATCTCAAAACCGTCGCGAGTGCGGTGCCGATCATCGGCAACCTGATGGCGTTCTACGATGCCGTGTGCGACATCGTGACGATCGTCGAGAAGCGTCATGCCGATCTGCTCGATTACCTTGGACTCGCGATCAACCTGATCGGGGTCATTCCGGTTCCGCCGCCGCTGGCGTCGTTCCGACTGTCGGCGCGGCCGCTGTTGGCGCTTGTGCGCAATCAGTTGCTGGTGTCTCGCGGCAATCTAGGGGCGGCGATCATTGGCGTGCTCGTTGCACACGTCAACGCCGCGGCCGCGACGGAAATCGAGAACTTCCTGAAGACGTTGCAGGAAGTTCTTGTCGATCTGCTGAATGACTGCGCGGCCAAGGCGCAGGAATTGATGGTCGGTATTGCCAGCGGACTCGAGCTTGCCCTCAAAGGGCAGATTTTCGACAGTAGTGCGAACGTGCGACGTACGCAGCAGATCGCGCGGAAGATGGGCGAGCGATCCTGGTACAACCCGAAGCTCTTGGTCGATGCGTTCGAGTACGGTTGCGAAGGTTCGATCGCGTTGGGCAAGGAAGCCGGAAACGCGACGGTCGGGACCGCCGCGAAGCTGGCGCCGGATTCGTGGCTCCAACCGTTTCGCGATATCGTCGCCTTCCTGAAGACTGAAGCGCCGAAAGTCGCGAAGGCCATCCGTGATCTGAATGGCAGCGAAGAAGGCAAGATGCTCTGGCTGATCGCGCAAGTGATCGAGGCCGTGGCAAGGGTGCGGGCGAGCGGCAAGCTTCGTGAAAAGACCGCCGACGTGCCGACTGGCGGCAAGGGAAGGGCACATCATGATCGCCCGCAGGAGCCGGTGGGTGCGGTCGAGCAGCATGCGCATCCGGAGGGGCCTGGCCAGAGCCCCTGCAAAGGTTGCGGGGTCGGCGCGTCGACCGGATCGATCGATTTCGCTTTCGGCGATGAGACGTTCACGCATACGGATTTTGAGCTGCCCGGCGCATTGCCGCTTGTCTGGGCGCGTACTTATCGGTCACGCCTGTCCGCATACGACACCGGAGAACTCGGCGCGCGATGGATTACGCCGTACACGACGCGCATCGATATAGAAGGCGACACATGGTTCTACCGTGATGCCAGCGGGCGCAGCATTGAGTATCGCGCGCTCGCAGCCGGAAGCGTGCATGACGATCTCTCGGAAAACCTGACGCTGTCGCGACTCGACGATACGTGGGTGACGATTGCGTACGGCCATGACGAGTTGCACGTGTATGAACGGCGTGGCAACGCGTTCAGGCTGGCGATGCAGAAAGATCGCGCGGGTAACACGATCACGCTCGACTACGATGCGCTCGACCACGTGGCGCGCCTGATTGATGCGAGCGGTAACGTGCTGTCGTTCGAGCACGACAAGCACGGCCGGATCGTACTGATCGAACAGGTGCTCGAAGACGGTAAGCGCCGCACGCTCGCGAGCTACGCCTATGACGAAGCGGCCGACTTGGTCCGCGCAACCGATCGGCACGGCAACGCGTGGAACTACCAGTACGACCGACATCTAGTGACGCGCTACACCGATCGTACCGGCCGTGGGATGTCGCTTGAATGGGACGGCGCGGACGCTGTCGACAACGCGAATGCGAAATGCGTGCGCGAGTACGCGGACGATGGCAGCCTCGATATCCGTCTTGCGTGGCATCCGAACATTCGATTGACCTACGTGACCGATGCGCTCGGTCAGACGACGCGTTATTACTTCAACATCAAGGGCTATGTTTATCGGATCGCCTATCCGGATGGGAATGAGGAGTGGTTCCGCCGCGACGAGCACAACAATCTGACGTTGCACATTCTGCCGGACGGCAGCGTCGAGCAGATGCGTTACGACGCGCGCGGTAACCGGACGTGGCACGAGCGCGCTGACGGTAGCATTGTCGAAATGGCATACGACGACAAGGACCAGATGATCCGGCTCGTCGATCCGAACGGGCATGTCTGGCAGCGCAAGTACGACGATGCGGGCAATCTCGTCGAGGAAATCGATCCGCTCGAGCACGCGACGAAGTACAGCTATAACGACAAGGGGCTGCCGACACAGATCACCGATGCCAAAGGCGGATCGAAGGCACTCGAATACAACGCCGCCGGGCAATTGACCGGCTACACGGACTGCTCCGGAAAGAAGACGGCGTGGCGCTACGACGATATCGGGCGTGCGATCGAGACAAAGGATGCTTCCGGGGGCGTCGTTGCTTATGCATATGGCCCGAACGGCCAGTTGACGGAGATTCGTTCGCCGGCCGGCGTCGAACACGTGCAGTACGATGCTGAAGGTCGGTTGCTTGGGCATACGGATCAACTCAATCGGTCGACGCGATATGGCTACGATGCCGTTGGCCGTATCGCGAGCCGCGCGGACGCGCTCGGGCAGACGATCGCGTATCGCTACGACCGTCTCGGGCGCTTGACTGCCCTGACCGATGCCAACTTTGCGACGTACCAGTTCCGCTACGATCCGGCAGGGCGGCTGATCGAGGAAATCGGCTTCGACGGCAAGTCGACGCGTTATCAGTACGATCCCGACAGCGGCAGTCTCGTTTCGATCGATGAAGCGGGTTGCGTGACGTCGGTCGACGTCGATGCGAACGGCCGTCTGCTGAAGCGCATCGCGGGTGACAGCGAGGAACGGTTCGCCTACGATCCGAGCGGCAGGTTGATCGACGCGGTGAATCGCTACAGCCGCGTGCAGTTCTTCTTTGATCCGGTTGGCAATCTGGTGCGTGAACATCACGCTTACGATCTGTTCGGCGACCGGCGCAGCTACGTGTGGCATCACGAATACGACGAACTCGGCAATCGGCGGCGTACCGTTCGGCCGGACGGGCATGCGGTCGACTGGCTGATGTATGGCTCGGGGCATGTGCACGGGATGCTGCTCGACGGCGAGGAGCGTGTGCAGTTCGAGCGCGATGACTTGCATCGCGAGACGGTTCGTGTGCTGTCGAGCAAGGTCGGGCAGCGCACGCACTACGATCCGGCAGGGCGCGTGCTGCAGCAGACGATCCAGCGGTCGACGTCGCCTGCGCCGCTTGCCGAGCGGCGGTATCGCTATGATGCAGCCGGGCAGTTGTCGCGAATTGAGGACAGCCGCAAGGGCGGGACCGACTATCGATACGATCCGGTCGGGCGTTTGATCGAGGCGGTCAGTCCCGTCGCGAAGGAGCGGTTCGCGTTCGATCCGGCGAGCAACATCATCGATCCGGTGCGGATTGCGGAGACGCCTGCATCGCGTCCGAGCCCGGTGCGGCCGGAAAGCACGTTGCCGGTCGAGGTGCCGAAGGTGCTCGGGAACCTGCTGAAGGCGTACGCGGGAATGCACTTCGAGTACGACGCACGCGGAAATCTGGTGCGCAAGCGCACGCCTGCGGGGCAGCAGGAATACGAGTGGGATGAATTCAATCGCTTGCTGTCTGCGCGGGTTGCCGAGACGGCGCGGCAGAGTCAGGCGCGGTATTTCTATGACGCGTTCGGTCGTCGTATTGCGAAGGAGGTGAACGGCGAGCGGACGGTGTTCGGGTGGGATGGCGACACGCTGGCGTACGAGAGTGATGGCGAGCGCGGCACGCACTATCTGTACGAGCCGGGGACGTTCGTGCCGCTGGCGCAGTATGTGGCGGGGCCGGTTGAGGGGATCGCGACGCCGGTATGGACGAGTACCGACCGCTATGTGCCCGAGGAAGACCCGCTGCAGAAGGTGCCGGAGCGGCGGGGCGACGCGGTGGTGTTCTATTACCACTGCGATCAGATCGGTACGCCGCAGCTTCTAACGGACGATGATGGTGATGTGGTCTGGGAAGCGTCGTACAAGGCGTGGGGCGAAGCGCGGGAGGTGATTGCGCGGGCGTCGAAGGCGGCGGGGATTGTGGCTAAGAATCCGCTGCGGTTTCAGGGGCAGCAGGGCGATGACGAGACGGGGCTGCATTACAACCGGCATCGGTACTACGATTCCGGAAGTGGGCGCTTCGTTAGCAAGGACCCGATTGGGCTGCCTGGCGGGATCAATCTCTATCAATATGCTGATAACCCAACAGGGTGGATCGACCCGCTCGGCCTTGCTCGCTGCCCTTGCGATCCGTGTGGTAAGTCTCGTCGGTCAAGCTTGAGAGATATTCGTCGACAGCTTGGCATCCCCTTGTCTCAACAGCCCATCAGTCAGAAAATGGTCCCGTTGACGGATTCCAGCGGGAATTGGCTTCTTGGTGACAACAACAAGCCCGTTATGACACGGGAACTCACCTATCAGGTCGGTGGTAGAAATGTGGTCATCCAGGACCATTCCGCAGGCCACGTGTTCGGAGAAGGGGGGATCGGCGATCAACCGTCACACCACAACGTGCGCCCCGAAGAAAACACCCGTACAGGAAAGATCCAAGGAATGGATGATCACTATTACTTCGACTGCCGGAACAAGAAATGAACCTGATACAGCGGATCATGAATCCACAAGCCCTTACGGCGCTTTATGGGAGCGAAGCACCGCTTGATGGTGCCGAGATCGTCGAGATTCAGCTCAAGCGGGACGAACCTCGAGTGTCGGTGAGAATCATGACCACTCAGAAGCCTTTTTCTCAGCCGAGCCGATGGCCGAAAAACTATGACGTCGTCTATCTGAGCTTGTCATTTATCGGTGTTTCCGGCCTTTCCATCGGAGGGTGGGGGTACGACAACATTGTTGCGGCGTTTGTATCGACCGTCGCGGACAATGTTGCTTCGATAACGATCAATTGCAAGGAAGGTGCGTCGATTGCATTGAAGTACGACTGGGTTCGCGTGGAGGGAATCACATACGGCGATCTAGGTAGCGCCTAACTTTTATCAAGGCGCGCCGAGTCCGGCACGGTGGATTGATCCGTTGGGCTGTCGACGCAATGTGTGAAGTGCCTACCAAGTTGCAGTGACTATACGTCCCGTGGGTCGAAAAATGAGGAGGAGATAGCACGTGAGTTTTCCGGGCAGATCAATCAGAATTCAGTGACGTTCTCGACATCGACCATGCAGGGCTACATCGATTTGCAAGGAGCATCGTATTTCGACAAAGCTACTGGTGTTGATATTCCAACTCCGCATGTCCAGACTCGGAAAATAAATGTTGATCCAAAAAACGGTCAAGTGACCACGTCGAAAAGGACAGCGGTTACGAGGGCTGCGACCAAGCAAGATATTCGAGTGGCTAGGGAACTGGCAAGGCGAAAAGGGTTGTGCAAATGAGCGATCTAATAGCTGCGCTGCAGCGTTGGTATACATCCCAATGCAATGACGTTTGGGAGCACTCTTATGGTGTGGAGATTGTCAATGTCGACAACCCGGGCTGGAGAGTCAAGATAAATGGTGCCACAGCCAAGAGGCCGACCAATATCAACATTGAGCGTGACGACGAGGATTGGATCAGGGTAAGCGCCACTGAAACGGAGTTCATCGGGTATGGCGGTCCTAGTAATTTGCAGGAAATTCTGGAGCTTGGTATGGATTGGCTTCAGTAACAAACAAGGGCCGCAGTTGCGGCCCTTGTTTGTTATCGGTGGTTGGACCTGAAATTGTTGCTGGAGTGCCAGTCTCGTTTTGATTGATGAGGTCAGGTGTTTGACATCGATGCAAACGAGCGTCTGCCGAAGCGCATCGCGGGTGACAGCGAGGAACGGTTCGCCTACGATCCGAGCGGCAGGTTGATCGACGCGGTGAATCGCTACAGCCGCGTGCAGTTCTTCTTTGATCCGGTTGGCAATCTGGTGCGTGAACATCACGCTTACGATCTGTTCGGCGACCGGCGCAGCTACGTGTGGCATCACGAATACGACGAACTCGGCAATCGGCGGCGTACCGTTCGGCCGGACGGGCATGCGGTCGACTGGCTGATGTATGGCTCGGGGCATGTGCACGGGATGCTGCTCGACGGCGAGGAGCGTGTGCAGTTCGAGCGCGATGACTTGCATCGCGAGACGGTTCGTGTGCTGTCGAGCAAGGTCGGGCAGCGCACGCACTACGATCCGGCAGGGCGCGTGCTGCAGCAGACGATCCAGCGGTCGACGTCGCCTGCGCCGCTTGCCGAGCGGCGGTATCGCTATGATGCAGCCGGGCAGTTGTCGCGAATCGAGGACAGCCGCAAGGGCGGGACCGACTATCGATACGATCCTGTCGGGCGACTGATCGAGGCGATCAGTCCCGTCGCGAAGGAACGGTTCGCGTTCGATCCGGCGAGCAACATCATCGATCCGGTGCGAACTGCCGAGACGCCTGCATCGCGTCCGAGCCCGGTGCGGCCGGAAAGCACGTTGCCGGTCGAGGTGCCGAAGGTGCTCGGGAACCTGCTGAAGGCGTATGCGGGGATGCACTTCGAGTACGACGCGCGCGGCAATCTGGTGCGCAAGCGTACGCCGGCGGGTGAGCAGGAATACGAGTGGGATGAATTCAATCGCTTGCTGTCTGCGCGGGTTGCCGAGACGGCGCGGCAGAGTCAGGCGCGGTATTTCTATGACGCGTTCGGTCGTCGTATTGCGAAGGAGGTGAACGGCGAGCGGACGGCGTTCGGGTGGGATGGCGACACGCTGGCGTACGAGAGTGACGGCGAGCGTGGCACGCACTATCTCTACGAGCCGGGGACGTTCGTGCCGCTGGCGCAGTATGTGGCGGGGCCGGTTGAGGGGATCGAGACGCCGGTATGGACGAGTACCGATCGCTATGTGCCGGAGGAAGACCCGCTGCAGAAGGTGCCGGAGCGGCGGGGTGATGCGGCGGTATTCTATTATCACTGTGATCAGATCGGCACGCCGCAGCTTCTAACGGACGGTGATGGCGATGTGGTCTGGGAAGCGTCGTACAAGGCGTGGGGCGAAGCGCGGGAAGTGATTGCGCGGGCGTCGAAGGCGGCGGGGATTGTGGCGAAGAATCCGCTGCGGTTTCAGGGGCAGCGGGTTGACGAGGAAACGGGGCTCGCCTACAACCGGTATCGGTACTACGATCCGAGTTCGGGGCGCTTCGTGTCCAAGGATCCGATCGGATTGGCTGGCGACATCAACGTTTATCGATACGCACCGAATCCGATTGGGTGGGTTGATCCGCTTGGCTTGCTTAAGCTGAACTATGACAAGAGTACGAGAAGTTGGAGCACACCGAACGGATTGATTTACGGCCAAGGATCCAGACATGGCAATCGAGTTAAGCATGTTTTGGATCACGAATCTCCCAATCCGAAAAAAACGACTCATTCCGTGTTCTGCACATGCAAAAAAGGAGGTTCGTTAGACTTGGTAGACGAGGCTTGGGCAAAGCGAGGTCGGCCTTTGACTGACGACCCGGGAGCTTATGTTGTTCCGATGGGGCGGGTTGTAGGAACCGCCGGTGAAACAAACGTAAGGATAATTACTCGCCCTGGGACTAACGAGGTTATATCGGCTTATCCGGTGCATTGAAGGAGGGAGAATGATTTGCCCGCGGTGTGAGCAAGATGAGATTGTCGAAGCACGAATCAAGGCGAATGGTCAAATGATTTATATTTGCCCTGAGTGCGATGCGACATGGTTTTCATTCGATGAAGTAAATTCCAGAAATTTCATTGATTACGGAACATATATGAAATCGATTGGGTTGTCTCAACTATGGGATGAATTGGAGGTAATTAAGCAGGTTTGATGATAAAGGGGCCGCCTGCGTGGCCCCTTGCATGAATGTGCGCAGAATCGCGGCGAATAGGAGGCGTCATGATGCTCGTACAGTATGCCTCTTCGCGGGTGTAGGGATTGCGACGCTGGAGGGGAAGAGCGCCAATCACTATGTGCCGGACGAGAATCCGCTGTAGAACGCGCCAGTGTTATTTGGGGGCGAAATTGTTGCCACACGGCTGGTCTCACTTTGATTGATAAGGTCAGCTGAAGCGCATCGCGAGGAACGGTTTGCCTACGATCCGAGCGGCAGGTTGATCGACGCGGTGAATCGGTACAGCCGCGTGCAGTTCTTCTTCGATCCGGTTGGCAATCTGGTGCGTGAACATCACGCTTACGATCTGTTCGGCGACCGGCGCAGCTACGTGTGGCATCACGAATACGATGAACTCGGCAATCGGCGGCGTACCGTTCGGCCGGACGGGCATGCGGTCGACTGGCTGATGTATGGCTCGGGGCATGTGCACGGGATGCTGCTCGACGGCGAGGAGCGTGTGCAGTTCGAGCGCGATGACTTGCATCGCGACGGTTCGTGTGCTGTCGAGCAAGGTCGGGCAGCGCACGCACTACGATCCGGCTGGGCGCGTGCTGCAGCAGACGATCCAGCGGTCGACGTCACCTGCGCTGCTTGCCGAGTAGCGGTATTTCTATGACGTGCTCAGTCAGACGACAGAGCCAGCTTCCGGAATAATTCTGTGCATCGCCACCGAAGGGAAGGGTGCCGGCAACAAATCGCCGGGGTGTTGCTGAGTCCGGACGGCGGAAAGCAATAAGACCCGGTGGTGGCCCGATTCGGCATAATCATGGCTTGCTACCGTGACCTATCCCCGCAACGCGTTCACCCCGTTCAACCGCAATACCCATGTCGACCACCCCCGCGACCATCGCGTCGCTGCAGCACATTCTCGAACATCCGGGCGACTTTTCCGGATGGCTTTGCCTGCCACCAACGCCGTGGGCGCTAGATACAGAGGGCGTATTCACCGAAGACGCTGACAACACTGAAGTCGACACGCCGCCCGCCGCCGCCCCACAACCCGGCTGGCGCGTCACGCTGAACAGCGCGACGATCGAAGACATCGTGATCAACGCGCATGACCAGGTCGACGAACCGACCGTCGCGCAATTGTTCGACGCGTTCGTGTTCTACGTCGACAACGACGAGTTCATTCTGCTCTGACGAGGCACGCGCCCCACGCCACAGCAAAAAAGGACCGCCAGTGCGGTCCTTTTTCACGAGGCATCAACATTCGAACGAAGCCGATTCCTCAAGGCAACGAAATCGTCAAATTAGCCGACTCCGGGCCCACCTTGATCACCTGCGAATACGGCGCCAACGCCTGCAGCGTCTTGTCCTTGAGATAGGTATTGAGCCCGAGATACCCAAGCAACGCAACGAGCGCGAACACGGTCCCGATCGCCCACACCGGCACCTCGCGCTTCAACCGGTGCGCGATCTGGTCCGGCAGCGGCCAATGCGGCGCGAACGGCGCGCGCTTGCCCTTCATATGCGCGATCTCGTCCCCAAGCCGCGCGGTCAGATACGCGAGCTTCTCCGGCCCTTCGAGCAGATACTTGCCCTGGAACCCGAGCAGCAGGCACATATGAAACACCTCGAGCGACTGCAGCCGCGCCGCACCCTGCGCACGACACTCCTCGAGATACTGGAAGAACTTCTCGCCCGCGAGTTGCTCGCCGAACAGCACGAGCTGCAGCGGCCGGCGTTCCCAATCCGCGCGGATCTTGAACTGCGACGACAGCACCATTTCGTCGATGGCCGCGCAGAACGCGAACTTCGCACCGTACACGTCCTCGGCGGCGATATTCAGCTTCTTCGCGCCGCGCTCGAAATCCGACAGGAACTCCTGGATCCGCGTGCTGAACTCGCTGGCGCTGTCCGGCTCCCGCTTGTTCTTGAGCAGAAACAGCATGAAGAACCCGTCGTACAGCAGATCGAGCAGCGAGCGGGCCTGGAACGCGGCGTCCGTCGACGCCGGGCTATGCGAGGGCGGCGGCACGTTGTCGCCAAACAGGGAAGGCGCGTAGCTCATGAGGTGACCGCGATCAGTTCGAATTTCAGGTCATTGATGCCAGTCGGCGCATAGATCATCGCGGACTGGGCCTGCAGCATGCGCTCGTACAGCGGGCTGCGTGAATCGAGCGCGAAGTAGCACGCGCCGGGGCGCACCGGAATCGCGGGCGGCACCTGCGGCGTGTACGACAGCCGCACGCCGGGCATCGCCGACAGCACGAGCTTGTCGACGTCGTCGGGCGCGCCGACCTTGAAGCGGGCCGGCACCGCATCGACGAGCTCGACGCTCGGCATGTCCGCGGACACCGCGAGGTAGAACTCGGTCTTGTCGTCGATCTTGCCGGAATCGAGGCGGCCGAGGTGGAACGACGGGCGCACCTCGTCGAGCGTGATCGCGAAATAGCGCGTCGAAATCACGGTGTCGAGCAGTTCGCGCAGCATCAGGTCGAGGCGCGCGAAGCTCGGGCCCGGGTCGTCGTGGCGGTACACGGGCAGGTCGGCGAGCGTATAGCCCTTCGAGAACGTCATCAGCTGGCCCGCGAGGCGCAGCAGTTCCTGGAACAGCCGCTCCGGATGCAGTGCCGCGTGCTGGTGCAGGTGCGCGAGCGTCGCGAATGCGGCATTCGCCGTATGCAGCAGCCAGAACGACGCGATGTCGCCCGAACGGAATTCGATGATGTTCTTCGACGGCTCGCGGTGGAAGCCGTACAGCGCGTTCACCTTGGCCTGCAGCGCGTCGACCAGCTGGCGCAGCCGCTGGTGCAGGATCGGCGACGCTTCGATCGCGAGGCACGGCGGCACGAAGCTGTCGTCGATCTCGAAGCCGGACGTCGCGGTGCGGCGCACGCGTACGAGCGGCACCGACAGCAACTGGTCGCGCGGCTCGCTGTGCGCGATCAGCTTGACCTGCGTCTTCAGGAACGTGATGTCGGCTTCGGCGGCGTCGGTGAAGTTGTCGGCGACGCTCGTCTGCTCGCTGACGAACCGCGTCATGAAGCCGGCGGCCGGATCGTCGCTGTAGTTGGTGCCGTTCTCGCGCAACGGGTGCAGCGCGAGATAGAACACGAATTCGTTGATGCCGTCGGGCAACGTATCCAGCGCGATCGGCGGCGGCAGATCGTCAGCCTGCGGCGCGGCATACAGCGCGCCGTCCGGGAACACGAGCGCGAGCTCGGCGACCCGCAGCACGTTGCTGCCGAGCGCGTCGCGGTCGATGCGCACCGAGCGCACGCCCCAGTTGTACGGCTGGATCGCCTGGATGGACTCGAACAGGCGCGCCTCGTGGTACGCGTCCTGCCGTTGAAAGTGTTGAGGCCGGAGGAACAGCCCTTCCCCCCACAGCACCTTGGCCGAATAACTCATGTCAAATCCGGTTAATGTGGCGTTGCGATGTAATCGATTTGTTCGTGCCCGAATTAAATCGCCAAGTGTTAACTCTTGTTAATTGACATCCGTGCGTCATCTTTAACCGCAGGAAACCGAAGACAGCAGATTCAGCGGTTGCGAGGGCGCACCTTGTTGCGGTGCGATGACCGTGCCGTCGGTGACCGTCATCGCGCAATTATGCAGGCCGATGATTATGCCGGATTTCTCCGATTTCGCCGGATCGAATGTCAGTTTCCATCGTTGCAGCGCGGGATCGCGGAACAGCGCGACGATGCCGAATGCCTGGGCTTCGCGAGATACCTTCTCGGTTGCCGTATAGCGCTGGCCCGGAATCAGCGTGATTTCGCGCACATTCAGCAGATCGGCGCCGAGTGCAGCTTTTTCCTTGGTCGGATCGGTAAATGCGTCGAACGGCGCTTGCTGGAACGAGGTCGGGTCCTTCAGCGCATAAAGCCGGACGACGAGCGCGAGCGGCTTGTGGTCGGTCGCGGCATTCAGGTTCGGCGCGGCGGCCAGCGTGAGCCCGATGTTGCGCGGCGGCTTCTGCGCGTCGGGCACCTCGGGCTTGCCGATACCGGCCGCGGACATCACGGCGCTCGCGGCCGAGCCGAGCAGCGGGGCGGCCGCGCATCCGGCCAGAAGGGCGCAGGCAACCAGCGGCAGCGCGTAGCGAATCATGGACGATCTCATCGTTTTTCCGGCGTGCCGCCTTTATCCCTGTCAAAACTGCCGGGTATTGCCGCGTTCGCCGCGCCTCCCCGACATTGCACCGTTCAACTATTAAGCACGCCCGCGTCGGGCGAGCGTCCGGAAATTTTTTCCGCCATCCGGGCGGCGCGTCGAGCGACCAGTAAAACTTGCGCATTCCGGCCCGAGGAAAAACCGCCGCGAGCCCGCAGCGATCGGCCATTCGAGGGGGTAGCGCCCGGTTTTAAAAGGAATTACTCTTCACACGACGATTGAATTATGAAAAATTGATCGGTACTATACCCGCGCGCTTCTTGCAAAGCAAAAGAACCAGATTCTCAACGATTTAAAACTCACGCGCCGGTGGATATAACGATGAAAGACCGTCTGTTCGCAAAACTGTCTGGGGTAGTGGTGGCTTGCGGCGTGATCGCCGGCTGTGCGAGCCAGCCTCCCGCGCCGCCGACTGCGGAAGTGTTCAACAAGTCGCTGGCCGATGCGGACGCCGTCGCGAAGGCGGGGGACCAGGACAAGGCGCTCGGCCTGTACCAGCAGCTCGCGAAGTCGGATCCGACGCGCGAGGAACCGTGGTCGCGCATCGCGCAAATCCAGTTCGCGCAAAACCATTACGGGCAGGCGATCGTCGCCGCCCAGGAAGCGCTGCAGCGCGACGCGACCGATCGTCAGGCGAAGAGCGTGCTGGCCGTTGCCGGCCTGCGGATCGCGACGCAGTCGCTCGGCGAGCTGCGCCAGGACGCATCGCTCGCGGGCGATGCGAAGTCCGACGCGCAGGCGCTCGCGAAGCAACTGCGCGATACGCTCGGCGAATCGGCGCTGTTTCCGCCGGAAACCAAGACCGTGAAACCGCGCCCGCCGCGCCGCGTCGTCCATCGCCCGAAGGGCGGGGCCGCACCGGCTGCCGATGCGGCTGCGCCGGCCGCACCGAGCGCGCCGACGCCGCCCGTGGCGCAAAAGGGCAGCGCGGACCCGTTCGGCGCACTGCGCAACTGAAACCGCAACTGACGCGATAACCACAACTAACCTGGGAGCCGTCGAGATGGCCAAGAAAGAAAGCATTCAGAAAAGCTTGCAGAAAATACGGCCGCCGCGCGTCCAGCTGACCTACGAGGTCGAGAAGGGCGATGCGATCGAGGTGAAGGAGCTGCCGTTCGTCGTCGGGGTCGTCGGCGATCTGGCGGGCCAGTCCGAAATCGAGCAGCCGAAGCTGCGCGATCGTAAATTCGTCAACATCGACCGCGATAATTTCGACGACGTGATGAAGGCGATCGAGCCGCGTGCCGCGTTCCAGGTGGAAAACCGCCTGAGCCCGGAAGGCGGCAAGTTCGCGGTCGACCTGAAGTTCCGCTCGCTGTCGGATTTCAGCCCGGACGAAGTCGTCGAACAGGTCGAGCCGCTGCGCCGCCTGCTCGAGGCGCGCTCGAAGCTCGCCGACCTGCGCAACAAGCTCGCCGGCAACGACAAGCTCGAGGATCTGCTGTCCGAGGTGCTGAAGAACACGCAGCAGCTGCAGGAGCTCGCGAAGGGCACCGGCGGCGACAAAGACGGCGAATGACGACGGAGTGTTGAGATGAACCAGCAAACGGCTGCGGCCCAAGCGAGCGGCGCGGAATACGCCGCCGGGACTTCGCTGCTCGACGACATCGTCGAGAAGAGCAAGGTCGCGAAATCCGATTCCGAGCATGCGCGTGCGAAGGACCTGATCGGCGAACTCGTGCACCAGGTGCTCGACGGCACGGTGATCGTGTCGGACAACCTGTCGGCCACGATCGACGCACGCGTCGCGGAGCTCGACCGCCTGATTTCCACGCAGCTTTCCGCCGTGATGCACGCGCCGGAATTCCAGCGCCTCGAAAGCACGTGGCGCGGGATGGATTATCTGGTCAAGGAAAGCAACACGGGCCAGACGATCAAGATCAAGGCGCTGCACGCGCCGAAGCGCGATCTCGTGCGCGATTTCAAGGGCGCGAGCGAGTTCGACCAGAGCGCGCTGTTCAAGAAGGTCTACGAAGAGGAATTCGGCACGTTCGGCGGCTCGCCGTTCGGTGCGCTGATCGGCGATTACGAGATCTCGCGCCAGCCGGAAGACATGTACTTCATCGAGCAGATGTCGCACGTCGCGGCGGCCGCGCATGCGCCGTTCATCGCGTCGGCGTCGCCGGAGCTGCTCGGCCTCGAGTCGTTCTCCGACCTCGGCAAGCCGCGCGATCTCGGCAAGGTGTTCGACACCGTCGAATACGCGAAGTGGAAGTCGTTCCGCGACGCCGAGGATTCGCGCTACGTCGGCCTGACGCTGCCGCGCTTTCTCGGCCGCCTGCCGTTCAATCCGAAGGACGGCCAGACCGCGGAGAACTTCAACTTCGTCGAGGACGTCGACGGCACCGATCACGACAAGTACCTGTGGTGCAACGCGGCATGGGCCTTCGCGGCCCGCCTGACGGCCGCGTTCGACGACTTCGGCTGGTGCGCGGCGATCCGCGGCGTCGAAGGCGGCGGCCTCGTCGAGGATCTGCCGACCCACACGTTCAAGACCGACGACGGTGAAGTCGCGCTGAAGTGCCCGACCGAAATCGCGATCACCGATCGCCGCGAAAAGGAGCTGAGCGATCTCGGCTTCATCCCGCTCGTCCATTGCAAGAACTCAGATTACGCCGCGTTCTTCGCTGCGCAGTCGGTGCAGAAGCCCAAGAAATACAGCACCGACAGCGCGAACGCGAACGCCGTCCTGTCCGCCCAGCTTCAGTACATCTTCTCGGTATCGCGCGTCGCGCACTACCTGAAGGCGATGATGCGGGACAAGATCGGCAGCTTCGCGTCGGCGCAGAACGTGGAGACTTTCCTCAACCGGTGGATTTCGCAGTACGTCCTGCTCGACGACAACGCCTCGCAGGAACAGAAAGCGCAATTTCCGCTGCGCGAGGCATCCATACAAGTGTCGGAGATTCCGGGCAAGCCGGGCTCGTATCGTTCGGTCGCGTTCCTGCGCCCGCACTTTCAGCTCGACGAACTCTCGATTTCTCTGCGACTTGTCGCTGATCTGCCCAAACCGGCAAATTCATAAGCGAGTAAATCGCCCGGGCGGGCCGCCTGGGTAGGACGTTAAAACCACCTCTTTGGGGAGTCGAAGGGCCATGTTACATATGCACTTGCAGTTTGGTAGTCCCGCGGTGAAGGGCGAATCCGCGGATAAAGACCACCAGGGCTGGATCGAACTGAAATCGTGGGATCACTCGATCGTTCAGCCGCGTTCGGCAACCGCATCGACCGCTGGCGGTCACACGATGACGCGTTGCGAGCACGGCGACATGATCTTCACGAAGGAAATCGATTCGTCGAGCCCGCTGCTGTATCAGCACGCTTCGGGCGGTACCACGTTCGACGAAGTGACGGTCCATTTCTCGCGCGCGGACGGTGAAGGCAAGCGCGTGCAGTATCTGGAAGTCAAGCTCAAGTACGTGATCATCTCGAGCATCGCGCCGAGCGTTCGCGAGGAAGGTCTGCCGCTCGAGACGTTCTCGCTGAAGTACGCAGCCGTGCAGTGGAAGCAAACCCAGCAGAAGATCGGCGGCAACCAGGGCGGCAACACGCAAGGCGCCTGGAGTCTGACGAAGAACGACAAGACCTACGCGGTCTAAGGTCGGTTGCGGCAACGGGGCGCCTCGCGTCCCGTTGTCGTTTTCGCTGTCAACACCGGCCGATGAAACGATTCGAACCCAGTTTTCTCGACAAGCTGTTCGACGACGAACCGCATCTGCCGGCCTCGGCAGCGATGCGGCAATTGTCGCTGGACGAGCTCAAGAACACGGTCGCCCGCGACGTCGAGGCGATCCTCAACACCCGTATCGCGCACACCGAGAACGAGCTGGCGGCGCTGCCGGAATGCCAGAAGTCGGTGCTGACCTACGGGCTGAACGATTTCGCGGGGCTGAGCCTCGCGAGCCACTACGACCGCGCATTCATCTGCAAGTCGATCCAGCAGGCCATCGCGCGCCACGAGCCGCGCCTGCAGCAGGTGCAGGTGACGTTCGAGCTGAACGAGCAGGCCACCAACGCGCTCTACTTCGCGATCCAGGCGCTGCTCGTCGTGCACCCGGCCGAGGAGCCGGTCAGTTTCGACGCGATGCTGCAACCGTCGACGCTGCAGTATTCGGTCACGCGCGCACGCGCGGCACGAATGCAGTAAATCAAGCCGCCGAGCGGGCCGGACCGCCCGGTGGTCAATCAGGTCCGGCAGGAAATATTGAGGTTCGGGGTCGTCGATGGAAGAATTGCTGCCGTATTACGAACGCGAATTATCGTTTTTGCGGCGCTATTCGCGAGATTTCGCCGAACGCTATCCGAAGATCGCCGCGCGGCTCGCGCTGTCCGGCGAGCATTGCGAGGATCCGCACGTCGAGCGGATGATCGAGTCGTTCGCGCTGCTCGGCGCGCGCATCAACAAGAAGCTCGACGACGATTACCCGGAATTCACCGAAGCGCTGCTGGAAGTGCTGTATCCGCACTACCTGCGGCCGTTCCCGTCGTGCTCGATCGCGCAGTTCACGCCGGCGTCGCCCGGCCAGCAGACCGAACCGGTCGTGATCGATCGCGGCACCGAGCTGAAAAGCCGTCCGATCCGCGGCGTGCAATGCCGGTTCCGTACCGCCTACGACGTGACGCTTGCGCCGATCCGCATCTCGGAAGCGCGCTATACGCCGGTTGCGCTCGCGCCGAGCGCGACGGTGCTGCCGTCGAACGCGACGGGCGTGATCTCGATCACGTTCGAATCGCTCGCCGCGCAGCTCGATCTCGGCGCGCTGAAGCTGTCGACGCTGCGCGCGCACCTGCACGGCGAGCAGTCGTTCGTCGCCGCGCTGACCGATTGCCTGTTCGTCAACGTGCTCGGTGCGTACGTCGAGCCCGAACGCAACGGCCGCTGGACCGCGCTGCGCAAGCTGCCGATCGCGCAGGCCGGCTTCGCCGAGGACGACGCGCTGATCGACTATCCGGCGAAATCGCACCCCGCGTACCGGCTGCTCACCGAATACTTCGCGTTCCCCGACAAGTTCGATTTCGTCGACTTCGACCTCGCGGCGATCGCACGCGCATCGGGCCGCTGCCAGCGCGCGACGCTGCATCTGGTGCTGCAGGACGTGCGCAGCGATTCGCATATCGCGCGCTTGCTCGAACTGCTGACGGCGAGCCATTTCCGGCTGTTCTGCACGCCGATCGTCAATCTGTTCCGCCAGCACGGCGAGCCGATCCGCATCACGCACCGCGCGGTGTCGTATCCGGTGATCGCCGAGGCGCGGCGTGCGTTCGCGTACGAGGTGTACTCGATCGACTCGGTGAAGCTCGTCCGGCAGCAGGCGCACGAGGAATCGGTGATCGAGTTCCGGCCGTTCTATTCACTGCATCACGGCGAATCGGCGCGCATCGGCCATTACTGGTTCGCGCGCCGCAACGACTGGGTCGCGCAGAAGAGCCCCGGCTATGAAACCGAGATCTCGATCGTCGACATCGACTTCGAGCCGACGTCGCCGCAGACCGACACGCTGAGCCTCGACCTCACCTGCACGAACCGCGACCTGCCTTCGATGCTGGCGTTCGGCCTCGAAGGCGGCGACCTGTTCCAGGAAGGCGGGGCGCAGACGAGCGGCATCTCGCTGCTGCGCCGCCCGACGCAGAGCGTGCGCTTCGAGCGCGGCCGCGCCGCGCACTGGCGGCTCGTGTCACATCTCGCGCTCAACCACGTGTCGCTCGTCGCGCACGGCCTCGCGCCGCTGAAGGAAATGCTGACGCTGTACGACCTGCGGCGCACGGCCGTGTCGATGCGCCAGATCGACGGCCTGGCCGGCGTCGAGCAGCGCGGGGCGGTGCAGTGGCTGCCCGGCAAGCCGTTCGCGACCTTCGTGCGCGGCATCGAGATCCGGCTGACGATCGACGAGGAGCACTTCGTCGGCGCGAGCCTTGCGTCGTTCGTGCGCGTGCTCGACAGCTTCTTCGGGCTGTACGTCCACCTCAACAGTTTCGTTCAATTGGTCGTCGTGTCGAAGCGCACCGGCGAGGAGATCATCCGATGCAAGCCCCGAACCGGCGAATCGATCCTGGCGTAGTCGACGCGCTGCTCGACGAGCCGCACCGCTTCGAGTTCTTCCAGGCGGTGCGGGTGCTCGAAGGGCTGTTCGCGCGGCAGGCGTCGGATGCGCCCGGCGCGTGGCGGCAGGGCGACGTGGTCGCGCAGCACATCGCATTCCGCAACACGCTGTCGCTCGGCTTCCCGCCGAGCGAGATCGAAGGCGCGCGTTCGTTCGACGACGACGGCGCGCCACTGAACTCGGACGACGAGCGCGACGCCGCGCTGGCCGCCGGCGAGCTCGGCCGCGTCGAGCTGACGCCCGCGTTCTTCGGGCTGCTCGGCGGGCAGGGCGCGCTGCCGCTGCACTACACCGAGCAGATCGTCGCGCGCGAGCACTTGCGGCGCGATCACGCGGCGCGCGCGTTCTTCGACGTGTTCTCGAACCGCGCGACCGCGCTGTTCTATGCGGCGTGGAAGAAATACCGGCTGCCGTTCCATTACGAGCTCGACCGCGACGAGCGCTACCTGCCGCTGCTGCTCGCGATCGCGGGCGTGCCGAGCGACGAGGTGCGCGACAGCCTCGCGGCCGGCCCGGGCGGCGTGCTCGACGAAGCCGTGGCCGGCTATGCGCTCGCGGCGCGGCACCGGCCGATGTCGGCCGCGTACCTGCAGCGCACGCTGTCCGATTACTTCCGCGTGCCGGTGAAGATCGACCAGTTCGTCGGCAAGTGGTACGACGTGCCGTCCGATCAGCTGAGCGTGCTCGGCGAAGTCAACGCGGTGCTCGGCGCGACGGCGCTCGTCGGCGAGCGCGTGTGGCAGCGCGACATGCGCGCGCGGATCGTCGTCGGCCCGCTGTCCAAGCGCGACTACGAAGCGTTCCTGCCCGGCGGCGCGCACGCCGTCGCGCTCGAGCGGATGCTGACGCTGCTCGCCGGCGTCACGCTCGAGTACGAGGTGAAGCTCGTGCTCAAGCGCACCGAGGTCGGCGCGAGCGTGCTCGGCGCGGGCTCGCGGCTCGGCTGGGATGCGTTCCTGTGCACGCGCGATGCACTGGAGGACCGCTCGGACGCCCGCTACGAACTGCACGTGATTCACTGAGACCCTAACAACAACACGCAATCGAACCTGAGATCGACGCCATGAGCACGCCTCTGAAGACCCTGATCACGAAACTGAATCCGCTGTGCCGCCACGCGACCGAGCGTGCGGCGAGCGCGTGCCTGGCGCGCGGCCACTACGAGGTCGATCTGGAGCACCTGTTCCTCGCGTTGCTCGACGAAGCGACGGGCGACCTGCCGCTCGCCTTGCGCGCGAGCCGCGTCGATCCGCATGCGCTGCACGCCGATCTCGAACGCGAGCTCACGCGCCTGAAGACCGGCAACACGCGCACGCCCGTGTTCTCCGTGCATCTGATCGCGCTGTTCGAGCAGGCGTGGCTGATCGCGTCGCTCGATTCGCAGCTCGGCCGCATCCGTTCCGGGCACCTGCTGCTCGCGCTGCTGACCGCGCCGGATCTCGCGCAGTTCGCGCAACGGATGTCGTCGCGCTTCGCGGAAATGAACGTGACGGACCTGAAGCACAAGTTCGACGAAATCATGGCCGGCTCGAGCGAAACCGAACCGCGCCAGGCGGACGACGACGGCAGCGACGTCGCGCCGGCCGCCGACGGCTTTGCGCCCGCGGCCGGCCCGTCGAAGACGCCCGCGCTCGACACCTATACGACCAACCTCACGCAGCGCGCGCGCGACGGCAAGATCGACCCGGTGATCGGCCGCGAAGCGGAGATCCGCCAGGCGATCGACATCCTGATGCGCCGCCGCCAGAACAACCCGATCATGACCGGCGAGGCCGGTGTCGGCAAAACCGCGGTCGTCGAAGGGCTCGCGCTGCGGATCGCGGCCGACGACGTGCCGCCGCCGTTGCGCGGCGTCGCGCTGCACGTGCTCGACATGGGCCTGCTGCAGGCCGGCGCGAGCGTGAAGGGCGAGTTCGAGAACCGGCTGAAGAGCGTGATCGACGAGGTGAAGAAGAGCGCGCACCCGATCATCCTGTTCATCGACGAGGCGCACACGATCATCGGCGCGGGCGGGCAGGCCGGCCAGAACGATGCGGCGAACCTGCTGAAGCCCGCGCTCGCGCGCGGCGAGCTGCGCACGATCGCCGCGACGACGTGGAGTGAATACAAGAAGTACTTCGAGAAGGATGCGGCGCTCGCGCGGCGCTTCCAGGTCGTGAAGGTCGAGGAGCCGAGCGAGCCGCTGGCCGCCGCGATGCTGCGCGGGATGTCGGGCCTGATGGAGAAGCACTTCAACGTGCGGATTCTCGACGATGCGATCACCGAGGCCGTGCGCCTGTCGCACCGCTACATCAGCGGCCGCCAGCTGCCGGACAAGGCGATCAGCGTGCTCGACACAGCGTGCGCGAAGGTCGCGCTCGCGCACAGCGCGACGCCGGCGGCGATCGACGATACGAAGAAGCGCATCGAGCGCATCGACGCGGAAATCGCGTCGCTGGAGCGCGAGGCGGCGGGCGGTGCGGCGCACGACGAGCGGCTCGGCGAGCTGCGCGGCGCGCGCGACACGGCGCTCGAACAACTGGCGAAGGATGAGGAACGCTACGAGGCCGAGCGCGTGATCGTCGCCGAGATCACCGAGCTGCGCGACGCGCTCGACCGCGCGCGCGGCCCGTCGGAAGACGGCCAGCCGGTCGACGTGCAGGCCACCCGCGAGAAACTCGCCGAACGCGTCGCGGCGCTGCACGCGCTGCAGGGCGGCGAGCCGATGGTGCCGCTGCAGGTCGACGGTCACGTGGTCGCCGAGATCGTCGCCGCGTGGACGGGCATTCCGCTCGGCCGGATGGTGAAGGACGAGATCGACACCGTGCTGAACCTGCAGCCGCTGCTGACCGCGCGCGTGATCGGCCAGGACCACGCGCTGGAGGCGATCGCGCAGCGCGTGCGCACCGCGACCGCGAACCTCGAAGATCCGAACAAGCCGCGCGGCGTGTTCATGTTCGTCGGGCCGTCGGGCGTCGGCAAGACCGAGACGGCGCTGGCGCTGGCCGACATCCTGTACGGCGGCGAGCGCAAGATGGTCACGATCAACATGAGCGAGTACCAGGAAGCGCACAGCGTGTCGGGCCTGAAGGGGTCGCCGCCGGGCTACGTCGGTTACGGCGAAGGCGGCGTGCTGACCGAGGCCGTGCGCCGCAACCCGTATTCCGTCGTGCTGCTCGACGAGGTCGAGAAGGCGCACCCGGACGTGCTCGAGATGTTCTTCCAGGTGTTCGACAAGGGCACGATGGACGATGCCGAAGGGCGCGAGATCGACTTCCGCAACACGCTGATCATCCTGACGTCGAACGTCGGCTCGGCCGCGGTGATGCAGGCCTGCCTGAACAAGCCGGCCGAGGAACTGCCCGACCCGGACGCGCTCGCCGAGACGCTGCGTCCGCAGCTGTACAAGACCTTCAAGCCGGCGTTCCTCGGCCGGATGAAGGTCGTGCCGTATTACCCGATTTCCGACGACGTGCTGGCCGAGATCATCGAGCTGAAGCTCGAACGCATCCGCCGCCGGATCGACGCGAACCACAAGGCCGCGTTCGAGTGGGACGAATCGCTCGTTGACGCGGTGCTCGCGCGCTGCACCGAGGTCGACTCGGGCGCCCGCAACGTCGACCACATCCTGAACGGCACGCTGCTGCCGGAGATCGCGGGCCACGTGCTCGGCCGGATCGCCGACGGCGCGGCGATCGCGCGCATCGCGGTGCGCGCGGACGAGGCCGGCGAATTTGCGTACACCGTCGAATGAGCCCCCGCACGCGACATCTGATGCATCAACGGATTCACTGAACCATGCCGATCAATCTCCCCGAGCTGCTGACGCCGATCAGCGATGCGTCGCCCAGCGGCGACGACCTGCTGTTTTCGAACGAATTCGACGCGATTCAGGACGCGCGGCGCTACGACGACCCGACGCTCGACCAGGGCGAATGGGTAACCGAGATCAAGGAGGCCGACTGGGGCTTCGTCGTCGACCATGCGGGCGAGCTGCTGCGCACGCGCACCAAGGACCTGCGGCTCGCCGTGTGGCTGACCGAGGCGCTCGCGCTCGAGGACGGCATCACCGGCCTCACCGAAGGCTATGCGTTGCTCGAAGGCCTGTGCCGCGACTTCTGGGACACCTTCCACCCGCTGCCCGAGGACGACGACATCGAGCACCGGCTCGGCAACGTCGCGTGGCTGTCCGGCCGCACGGCCGAGCTGCTGCGCGCGGTGCCGCTGACGGACGGCGCATCGAATGCGTTCAGCACGCTCGACTGGGAAGTCGCGCAGCACGTCGCGCAGTCGATCAAGCGCGACCCCGAACACGCGGACGACATCGCGCGCGGCAAGCCGTCGATCGACCAGATCGACGCGTCGCGGCGCGTGACGTCGATCGCGTTCTACACGGCGCTGCTGGCGAACCTGAAGGCGTTCGAATTCGCGCTCGATGCGTTCGAGGAGCGGCTCGTCGAGCGCGCGGGCGATTCGGCGCCGAGCTTCCGGCAGGCGCGCGACGCGTTCGAGACCGTGTACCGGCTCGCCGAGCGCTTTGCGCGCGAACAGGGCTATACGGGCAGCGCGCCGCACGCGCAGGCGGCGCCGCAGGCCCAGCCCGAACGCATCGAGCCGGTGTTCGGCCAGCCGATCCAGACCGAGGAGACTCACGTGCAGCAGCAGACCGCTTCGCGTCCGCCGGTGACGCAGATGATCGCCGGCATCCAGAACCGTGCGCAGGCCGTCGACCAGTTGCGCGCGGTGGCGCGCTATTTCCGTCAGACCGAGCCGCACAGCCCGGTCGCGTATCTCGCCGACAAGGCGGCCGAGTGGGCCGACATGCCGCTGCACAAGTGGCTCGAAAGCGTCGTGAAGGACGACGGCTCGCTGTCGCACATTCGCGAGCTGCTGGGGGTGAGGCCCGACGAGCAGGCGTGAACGATTGTTTGTTGACCTGAGAGCGCGGGCCCGGCGGGCTCGCGATGAACAAGAAGAAGGTGACGCATGAACGTGACCGAACTGGCCCAGGCGATTCGTGGCGGCCTGATCCAGCAGGATCGGCTGCTGAAGACGGACATCCCGTCGCTGCCGAACAATGCGCTCGTGCCGCGTCGCGCCGTAATCCGCTCGGAGCTCGGCCGTGATTTCAGCGTAACGCTCGATCTGGTGTCCACCGCGAGCGACGTCGAGCTCAAGACGCTGATCGCGCAGCCGATCACGCTGTGGATCCAGCAGGCGGACAGGTCGTATCAGCCGATCAACGGCTATATCCATACGGCGCGGCGGCTCGGTGCCGACGGCGGCCTGTCGAGTTACCAGCTGCGCTTCGCGTCGTGGATGCACTTCCTCAAGTTCCGTAGCGACATGCGGTACTGGCAGGACCAGCCGGTCGACGCGATCCTCGCCGACGTGTTCGACAGGCATCCGCAGGCCAGGGGCCAATACCGGTTTGCGCTGTCGAAGCCGCTGCCGTCCCGTTCGTACTGCCGCCAGAGCGAAACCGACTGGAACTTCGTGCATCGGCTGATGGAGGACGAAGGGCTGTTCGGCTTCTGGCGGCACAGTGAAGACGGGAAGGCGCACACGTTCGTCATCACCGACGACCTGCATACCGTCGATGCGCTGTCGCCGAATACCGTCAGGTTCGATCGCTCGGGCAGCGGCACCGAAACCGCCGGTTTCACGCAATGGACCGCGTCGCGGACCTTGCAAAGCACGCTGCATACGACGCGCACCTTCGACTACAAGTCGCCGTCGTCGGCGGGCAATCCGAACGGCACGTCGCTGCCGACGAAAAGCGGGCAGGGCGATCTGCCCGATCAGGCGGAAATTTACGAATACACCGGCGCTTACACGTATCCGGCGCAGGACCGCGGCGAACACCTGTCGAATATTCGCCTCGAGGAATGGGAGTCGCGTGCGAAGCGTTTCTTCGGCGTGGGCGGCGTGCGTTCGATCGACGCCGGCCGGCGTTTCACCCTCGTCGACCATCCGGAGCACGATCGCGATGCGGCGAGCGACCGCGAGTTCGCGGCCATCGGCGTCACGCGGTACATCGAGAACAATCTGCCGGCTTCCGACCACGAAGCAAGTTTCCCGCATAGCTTGCAGGACGCGCTGGCGCAGGTGAAGGCCGGGCACGGGAAAGGGGTTGCGTTCGAGGTCGGGCACGACGACGGCTCGGCCGGGTTTTATCTCGTCGAGGTCGAGGCGCAGCGCGCGAGCGTGCCGTATCGCAGCCCGTTCGAGCACCGCAAGCCCGCGATGCAGCTCGAGACGGCCGTCGTGGTCGGTCCGAAGGGCGAGGAGGTCTATACCGACGCGCTGAACCGGATCAAGGTCATGTTCGTGTGGGACCGACAGAGCGAAGGCCGCGAGACGGCATCGTGCTGGATGCGCGTCGTGCAGTCGGATACCGGCGGCGGTTACGGCGCGGTGCATATTCCGCGCGTCGGCGAGGAAGTGCTGATCGGCTACATCGGCGGCGACTGCGATCGGCCGATCGTCATGCATCGTGTCTACAACGGGGCGGCCAAGCCGCAGTGGCATAGCGACGGGATACTGTCGGGCTTCCGGTCGAAGGAGTATGCGGGGTCGGGGCACAACGAGATGGTGCTCGACGACGCGACCGGGCAGAACCGCGCGCGCCTGTTCAGCAGCAGCGGGAATTCGCTGCTTCATCTCGGCTATCTGATCGAGCAGAACGGCAACACGCGTGGTGCGTATCTCGGCTCGGGTTTCGATCTGCGCACGGATGCGTACGGCGCGCTGCGCGCGGGCCAAGGGCTGTACGTGACGACGCATCCGAAGCAGGCGAACAGTCAGCCGCTCGATGCGAGCGAGGCAAAGCAGCAGCTTGGCAGTGCAGAAGGGTTGATCGAGTCGATGTCGCAGGTCAGCGAGATGCATCAGGCGGAGAGCCTCGGTACCGGTCGCGATGCGCTGAAGCAGTTCGCCGATGCGACGCAGAACAACGTGGCGGGGGCGGCCTCGGGGGGCGGCAGGACGGCCGGCGGCGGAACGGGGAATGCCAATGCGTTCAAGGAACCCGTGATGCTGTTCGCGAGCCCGGCGGGGATCGGGATGGCTTCGCAGCAGTCGGTGCATCTGGCGAGCGAGCAGCAGACCAATATCGTCAGCGGGCAAAGCACGTTTGTTACCAGCGGGAAATCGCTGATCGCCGGCATCCGGGATCGCATCAGCCTGTTCGCGCAGAACGCCGGGATGAAGTTGTTCGCCGGTAAAGGGGCGGTGGAGATCCAGGCGCAGAACGACAATGTCGAAATGATCGCGCAGAAGACGGTGAAACTCCTGTCTGCGACGGCAACGATCGAAGGCGTCGCGAAGGAGGAGATTCTGCTGACGTCGGGCGGTGCGTATGTCCGAATCAAGGGTGGCAACATCGAGATTCATGCGCCGGGCAAGATCGACGTGAAGGGCGGGCAGCACGCGTTCAGCGGGCCGACGAGCATGCACAAGACGTTCAAGGCGGAAGGCAAGAAGGCGGATATGCGGATTCGCTACGTGGATGCCGATGGCAACGTGCCGCATGGGGAGCCGATCAAGTTCACGACCGAGGACGGGACCGAGCATAGCGTCGCGCTAGACGCGGAAGGCAAGGCGGAATTGAAGAACATCGATTTTGACGAGTTCGTGGCCAGTCAGGTCAAGCGGATGGGAGAGTGAACATGGGTGGCAAGGCGCTTGTTCAACATCAAGTTTGTATCGATCTGCCGGGGGAGCCGGTCAGTTGCTGGGCCGAGACGGACATAACGGTGCTGTTGCGAAAGCATCGGGACGTGGTGTTCGAGGTGCATTTGCACAAAGGCAATAACTATACGGTCGAGGCAACTGACGATTGGTTTTACGACACCAAGGCGAAGCGGCGGGTCAAGACGGGAAAATTTCAGGACGGAGAGCGCTATCACATCTGGGTCGGCCGTGATTTCAAGGGATTTCTCGTGCTGAAGAAGGACGGGATGGAGCTTCAGCGATATTCGATGCTCCTCTTGAACACCGACAGCCACGGTTCCGATCCTAAAACGAAGCCGGAGCCGATTACGCTCGTCTATGGCGGACAATCGGGAGTAAGCGGCACACCGAAAATCGCGAATTTCTGGCAATACCCTTCCGGTTCATCGAGCGCCGCGACCGGCCAGCCGACCTATCCCAATTGGCAAATTGGTCTTTCCGGACTGTCGTCAGGTATGACCACGATCAACGATGAATACAGCTGCAGAATGTTGTTGCCACTCGCCGCGCCCACTGCGCAAGCGGAATCGTCGCAAGTGATGCATATATTCGAAGTCGATGTGAAGACAATACCGAAGAATCTGATCACGGCACTGGAAACGGGCGGCGCGGATGAGACGGCGATCGATACGGCCCACGTCGCGACTCGCAACTGGATCATCGGTCAAGTCGCTGGCTTTTTTGGATACGTCGGAGACAATTTGCCGTGGATCCGCGAGCTAATGAAGAGCAAGTTCAAGTTGATCAAGATCGTTCATCGCAAGGCCGGACCCAAGTGGTATGTGGTATTCAAGGGAACCATAGGGTCCAGAACGGAAATATCCGCTGCCAAGTACAGCGTGAAGAATACGAAGATTCTGGCGATCACCGGAGGCGCCGGCACCGCGAAATCGATGGCGCAGGCGGCGTGGCGCAGCGCCAAGGGCGCCGTGACGACCAAGGCCGGTGTTATTACGCTTGTATTGACGATCGTGCTGGACTTCGCGGAGTGGTATCACGACTACAAGCAGGTCGACTCCTCCGGAAAGCCTCGAAAGGACTTGTGCGATCTGTTCGCAAAGATTGGCATTGATCTGGTTGTCGCAGGGCTGACGGCCGCTTTGACATCGTTGGTGGTAGGAGCGATTGCGTCGGCGGCGGCGGTTGCTGCAGTTCCGGTGGCGCTTACGGTCGCAGTCGCGATTGGCGTCGCCGTTGCGGTCGGGTATATCGTCAATTACGTGGACAAGAAAGTGGAATTTACCAAGTGGGTGGCGAACAAATTGCGCGAGATCGGGGAAAGCTACGAGAAATACATGCCCAAGGACTACAACCCGTACTCGCCGATGTTTGGAGCCCTGCCATGAGAAACGAGGTAGTCGCTTGCGGCGCTGAGAAGTCGCTGTCATCGGCCGTTGCCCAGGCCGTATGGACCGGGATTCTGCTGAATGCGTTAGCGGTTGCGCTCGCGTTTACCGCTTACAAATTCGATTATGGCGTTTCCGGCCTTCCTGGCCAAATCAGCGTAGCAATTGCCGTGGCGTGCGTGGCGACGCCGGTGATTTGCTGGCTCGTGTGCCGACGCACAAACAAATTCATCGTCTATGGGTGGCTCAGGTTGGTCAGTTTGCTGTCGGCCTATGCGTTGATCGGGATCGCCTTTTACTTCTACTACTTCATTTTCGCGCCGATGCCAGTTTTTGCACGGGTCGCCGGATTGGCGATCGGAGGCGGGCTTAGCGTCTACTGGACCGTGTATTCCTACCTCGCACTGACGCGCCATATCGCACATTCAGATTTCGAGGGCAGGGCGTTTGACATCGATGACGGAGCGATCGTCTGCCGGAAGGACTTCTTCGAGACTCTCGACGCCGCATATGCAGAGCGTAGCCCGTTCGTCAAATGGCACTCATGGATTGTCATGGCGCTTGCGCCATTCTTTTTGGTGCTCAGTCGGCTGCTGTCGATGTACTTTGGGACAGGCGGCGTACTGTTCTTTGTTGCAGCAATCAGTTTCCCCGCGTCGCTCTGGTTAATCGGCGTCATGATCCGGGTCGGGGTGACGATGATCCAGTTGCCGTACGCGATGGAGCAAAAATACCGAAAGCCTGTGCTGATGGCGCGTGACGCATCGTTCTAGCGCGGGTGAGCGCCGCAACGGCAATCAAACCAGGTGATACGAAAGCGGGGGGCGGTCAGTGACGTCGGGGCGTATGTATGAAGAGTGTTGATCGACTCCGGCCTGATCACGTGTTGGAGATGGTGAGGAAAGCCGTCCCGCTGTGCTTGGTGTTACCGTTGCTGGGCGCAGGGATATCGTATGCCGCCTATACGGACGAATTGTCAATGTCGACCTGGCCCTGGAGGATCGGCGTTCTGGTTGCATTAGGTTGCTGCACGGGACTCCTGCTCGTCCATGTGAGATATCGCGGTACGAACGAGTTGTTCGCTTACGGACTCGTCATGTCGCTGGGCACGTTCGCGACGTACTACTTTTTCGGCATATTCGGATATTTCTGCTTCTTCATCTTTGCGCCTATACCCGACCTGGCGCGGTGGCCGGGATTGATCGGCGGCATCGTACTTAACATTTTCTGGGCGGCAATAGCGTACCGGAGCGTGCGTCATACGATCGAGGCAACGCCCTTTGTCGGCAACGTATTAGACGATCGCGGGGAGGTCGTCATTTATGACGTTCAGCGCGGAGTAACGGAGTTCGAGCGGCACCACAAGGAGCCTTCCGCCATCCCGAAATTTGGCCGACATATCGTGTTCGGGCTGGCGCCGCTTTACCTGATACTGAGTCGCCTGCTTTCATCGAGTATCGGGGCAAACGGCGTGCTACTGTTTTTGGCCGTAATGAGCATGCCGCTGGCGTTGTTGTTGTCAGCTTGCTCGTGCGCAACTACGTATTGATGGTCGCTTTGCCCACGCGGATCGAGAAGGAGCGTGGCAAACGTGTATTGGTGACCGGATAGGCCGCATTTTCTTGTGGACGAATGTCGCGTGATGTCGAACGTATCGTCTCCGACGAGCGAGGTTGGCCACAATGTGTCCGCCCTCTCGCCAGAGAATCGGATCGATCGCGTCTCGGGCGCGCTGGAATCGGCGCACGGCCCGTGTAAGAGGGCCGTCGCCCCGCTTACTGCCCCACCCGGAACTCGATCCGCCGATTCCTAGCCCGCCCATCCGCCGTATCATTCGGCGCAATAGGCTGATCCGGGCCCACCCCCGTCGTCGTCATCTGCTGCGGCGGAATGTTCTTCGTGATCAGATAACCCTTGACCGCATCCGCGCGCGCCTGGCTCAGCGCGATGTTCGACGTCCGGTTCCCCGAGTTGTCGGTGTGGCCGATGATGTCGACCGTGCGGTTCTGCATCTTCGCCAGTGCGGCCGCCATCTGGTCGAGGATCAGCTTGCCCTGCGGCGTCAGCGTCGCGCTGCCCGTCTCGAACTCGATCGTCCGGTTCGCGAGCGTCTGGTCGAGCACGCCCTGTTCGGACGCCGACACGCGCAGCCCGTTCTTGATCGTATACGTCGGGTTCAGCGTGTTCGCCATGTCGCTCGCGAGCTGCTGGCGCTGCGCCTCGTTGTGCACCTCGCCCTTCATCTCGATCTGCGTGCCGTTGATCTTCAACTGGCCCTTGCTGATCTGCTTGAGCTGCGCGCCGAGCAGCTTCTGCACGTTCGCGCTCCAGTTCGGCGGCGTCGCGACGTCGCCCACCTCGACCTGGTCGACGACGTTCGCCGCGCCGTACGTGTCGCGCAGCTTCTGCAGTACCGCTGCCTTCGTCGCCTCGTCGGGCACCTTGCCGCCGACCACCACCTGGCCGGGCGTCGCATTCGCGGGCGGCGGCGCGATCGTGCCGGCGGTGCCGTGCACCACCGTGCCGGACGCGCCGCCGGCGTTCGGGTTCGCCTGCGGCAGCGCGGTCGTCGCGACCGTGCCGTTGCCGACCGGCGTGACGGTCGCGCCCGTGTTCTGCGCGAAGGCCGCGCCGCTCGCGACGAGGCCGGCCGCGAACAGCGCGGCGAGGGCGGGCGAGACGGCGGCCGACAGGCGCGCGCGCCGGACCTGAATCGTGCGATGCATGCCGTCAGCCTCCGATGAACGCTTCGCGGAACGCGTCGATGGCGACGCGTAGCGAGAGTTGCGGTTGTTCGAGGTAGCTGACGAGCTTGCTGATCTGGTGATCGTTTTGCGCATGGGCGTCGATCCACTCGGGATCGTCGATGTCGATGTTGTGGGCGGCGTAGGTCTGCGGGTCGACGACGCTCAGCAGCGTCTTCGCCGACGCGCCGTTGAAGCCGATGACGAGCCGTTCGCGTTCGGCGATCGTGCCGATGAAGATCGCGAGCTCGAAGTCGGCCTGCGCGACGAACGGCGCGATCAGTTCGAGCCAGAACGCGGCGACGAGGCTGCGGTAGAACGGGTCGACCGGCAGCGGCAGCGTGAGGCCGCGCTCGATGTGCGACGAGCCGCTCTGCATCACCGGGCGCAGCAGCGAGCCGAGCGCGAGCATCGCGCCGCGCAGCCGCACCGGATGACCGCTTTCGAGCAGCATCTCCTGCAGGCCGTACAGCGTCTGGTGTTCGACGAAATCGTTGAAGGTGCCGTCATGCGACGTGCCGGGGCCGCCGATGTCGATCGGCACCTGCGTGTCGCCGAGCGCCTGCAGCGCGCCGGGCGGCTCGTCCTTGCCGAGCAGCGGCGGGATCTGCGCGGCGACGCGCGACCACAGCCGCGCGAACGCGAGCGGGCTGCGCGCGAGGAACGCGAGCGGCCGGTCGACCTCGAGCGCGGTCGCGCCGAGGAACGGGAAGCGGCGCATCGACACGTCGTGGCTCGCGACCATGTGGCCCGCGATTGCGAGCTTGCTGCGCGAGCCGAGGAACGCGAAATGCATCGGCTTCGCATCCTCGTAGACGATCTTCCAGCGCGGATCTTCCGCGAGCAGCTCCAGAGCCTGCGCGATCCAGCGATCGAGCGTCTGCAGCAGTTGCGGATTGTGCGCGCTCTTCACGAAGTCGCCGCGCGACGGAATCTTGCCGAAGTAGGCGATTTGCGCCTGTACGGTTTGCGTCATTGCGCCCTCTGTGCATTCGTTGCGTTGGCGGCCGCGACGGCCGGCGCGGCGCCCGGCGTGCCGGTACCGGCTTGCGTCGCGTTCTGCGCGGCGCCCGCGCTCGCGTCGGCGACCGACGACGGCAGCTGCAGGCCGCGCAGGCTCTGCTGCTGCGGCTGGTCGCCGCCACCGGCCGACGGTTGCGACGTGCTGATGATGCGCATCGTCACCGACACGTTCACGCTGCCCTGTGCCCACGTCAGGTCGAAGGTGCCGTCCGGACGGCGCTTGCGCTGCGCCGAGTTGATCAGCTTCTCGAGACCGTAGCGGCCCGGCTCGTTGACGAGCTGCACCGTGCGGCCGTCGAAGGTCGTCGCGGACAGCGTCGCGCCCGGCGCGCCCTGCGGGTTCGGCCACACGAAGTTGGTCCACTGCGGCGGCGTGTTGCGGTAGCGCAGTTGCTGGCCGTCGATCGCGATCGTGTATTCCGTCGTGCCCGTGCTCGGTTGCGGCAGGATCTGGAACACGGTCTGCGGCTCGGCCGACGCGGCCGCGCTGCCGGCGGCGCCGCCCGCGAGCGGCGCGACCCACCGTGCGAAGCCGTTCGTGAAGTCCGGCGTGAGCCCGATGCCCATGTCGCCCCACGTGCGGGCGGCGAGCGTGTCGCCGCGGCGCACCGCGAGCGGCCCGAGCGTCGTGCCGACGAACTTCGCGATCGAGCCGTCCGGGCCGAACACCTGCGCGATCTCGCCGGCGCCGGCCTCGACCTTCGCGTTCGCCGCGAACGGGTACTTGGTCGCGAGCGAGCTCTGGAACGGCTGGTAGACCTGCGCGTTCCACACCTTGTTGACTTCGGCGCTGGCCGGCTGGATCACGACCGCGAACGCCTGCATCAGCGGCCGCACCAGCAGCGGGCGCAGCGACTTGCGTTGCGAATCGGTCAGGCCCGTCAGCATCTGCTCGTCGACGAGCTTGAGCGAATCGGCGAGTTCCGAACCGTTGCCGTCGAGCGTCTGCTGCATCAGCTGGCGTGCGCCCGGCCCCGGGTCGCCCTGGTTCTTGATCACGTTGAAGCGGGTGCGGACCTTCGACAGCGACTCCATGTAGCCCTTCAGCATCGACGTGCCGTCATGCGTCGCGACGATCCGCGCGAGCCCGACGAACTCCTGGCCGATCGGACCCATCGGCACCTCGGCCGGATTGCCGTTGATGTCGATGTTGGCTGCCGCCATCTGGCCGGCCTGCGAGCGCGTGAACAGTTGCTTGACCCAGTTCACGACGCCCGTCTGCGCCTTCTTGATCGTCACGTTCGCGAGCGACGGGTTGTCCCACGACGTCTGGTCGTACGCGGTCTCGAGGATCTTGCGGATCGGCGAATCCTGCGGGTCGCCCAAGCGGTTCATCCCGTCGACGGCCTGGCCGAAGCTGGTGAAGCCCTGTACCGCGATGCCCTGCATGAACTTCTGCCAGTGCTGCGCGTACTCGGTCTTGTACATGCCGACGAGCGTCTTCTGGATCTGCTCGGGGCTGCCCTCGAGCGTTAGATCGTCCTGCGTCGACGTGTTGAGCACCCAGTCCTTCGCTTGCAGCTCCTTGGTCGCCGCATCGCGGATCGCCGGCTGCACGTAGTCGAACCACGCTTCGCGCGTGAACGTGCCCGGAATCGCGTAGCTGCCTGCCACGAGCCCCTGGTTGCCGTCGCCGACGATGCGCGCGATGGTCATCGGCGCGAAGCGGGTCGACGCGCGGGCCTTGATTTCCTCGTACACGCGCTGGCGGGCCGGCATGCCGCGTACGACGCGGCGCAGGTTCTCGCGGGTCTGGTCGACGAGCGCGAGGTTCGCGTCGATCATCGGCCAGTCGTCGTCGTTCACGCGCGACAGGTAGAACGAGATCATGCGCTCGGCGCTCCGGATCATCTCGTCGCGCGGCATGTTGCCGCGATTCGTCTCGAGCCAGCCGCGCCAGAAGCGGGCGAGCTGGTCGGTCAGGTGCGCCTGTTCGACGTGACGCTTGTCGGACAGCATCAGGTAGGTCTTCAGCGCGTTGTACGCGTCCTGCACGTTGGTCGGCGACGCGTCGCTGTAGAGGCCGCCCTGCGGCGCGGCCGCCTGTTGCGGGGCGGCGGCCGGCGCGGTGCCGGACGCGGCCAGCATGGCGCCCGCTTGCGGCGCGGCGCCTGCCGCGTTCGTCGAGACCGGCAGCGTGCCGCCCTGCACGGCGCCCGATTCGGGCGGGCGCGTCATCGGCACGAGTTGCTCGGGGTGCGCGTTCACGTCCTTCATGAACGACGCGAGGTTCTGCGACACCGGGGCCAGCAGGATCTGGCGCACGCCGTTGTAGTACTCGGTCAGCAGGTGCTGCTCGAGACGGTCGCCCTGGTACAGGCCGAGCGACACCGACAGCGGCTTGTCGCGGCGGAACTGTTCGAGCTGCTCGATCCGGTCCTCGATGATGTCCATCGCCTGCAGGCGCGACTGCAGGTCGTTGCGGCCCTGTTGCAGGCGCGTGACGTTGTCGAGGTCGGCCTGCACGTTCGCGACGAGCTGCTGGTTGCCGATCGTCGACCAGGTCCAGCCGCCCAACGCGAGCGCGAGCGCCGCGACGAAGCCGAAGAAGGTTGCGTAGCGCAGCCGCGTCTTGGTCGGACTCGCGAACTGGCGCACCGTCTGACGGTCCGCGAAGATCACCTTCGAGAACAGGTCGCGCAGGAAGAAGCCGTTCTTCGAGAACGCGCTGTGCGGTTTCGGCAGCGCGCTGCCGTCGAGGCCGAAGCGGTGCGCGATGCGCTGCGCGGCCGCGCTGTTGGTTTCGCCTTCCTGCAGCGCGCTGGTGAAGTAAAAGCCGCGGAAGATCGGTTTGTACTGGAACGGGTTGTTCTCGAACAGCGTCGCGAGGAACGCGCGCAGCGACGGCTTGATCGTCGAGAATTCGAGCGGGAAGCTCAGCTGGCCCGGCGACAGCTGGTTGCCGCGCGACAGCGACAGCTGCGCGACGCTGATTTCCTTCAGCCCTTCGTAGAGCTCCTCGAAGTGCGTGTCGAACTGGGCGACGACGTCACGCTTGTCGTCGGGCTCGTAGGGCAGGGTGGCGCCCCACACGCGGTCGTACTCGTGCTTGTCGCTGCTGCTGAAGAATTCGGTGAAGCCGGTGATCAGGTCGGCCTTCGTGAACATCACGTAGACCGGCGCGAACACTTCCAGCTTTTCGGTCAGCTCCTGAACGCGCTGACGGAGGTTCTTCGCGAGGTTGATCGCGAATTCGGGGCGATTGCCGGTGAGTTCGGCGATGCTGGCCGTGACGATGATGCCGTTGATCGGCGCCTTCGGACGGTAGCGCTTGAGCAGCCCGAGGAAGCCGAGCCACTCGCTGCGGTCTTCCTCGTGCACCGAATAGCGGCCGGCCGTGTCGAGCAGGATCCCTTCGGTCGTGAAGAACCAGTCGCAGTTGCGCGTGCCGCCGATGCCGTGGATCACCGCGCTGTTCTTGTCCGCGAACGGGAACTGCAGGCCGGAATTGAGCACGGCGCTGCTCTTGCCCGCGGCCGGGTTGCCGATCACGATGTACCACGGCAGTTCGTACAGCGCGGAGCCGCCCGACACCTGACCGATCTTCGACGTCTTGATCGTCTTTACCGCATCCGACAGGCGCGTGCGCAGCACGTCGAGGTCGGCCGTCTTCGCGTCCGGCGCGAGCGCCGCGGCGGCCGGTGCGGCGATCTTGCCGGTTTCCGCCTGCTCTTCCAGCACCTGGCCGAGCTGCTGGTTCGCGCGCTTCACGCGCCAGCGGCGCCATAGCGCGACCACGAGCCACAGCGCGAGAACCGCCGCGAACGCGAGCGCCGCCCACAGGAGCGGCAGCTGCAGCATGTCGGCGACGATGAACAGAATGGCCGCTAGCGCGACGATCCCGACGATCGAGAGCGTACGCGGATGAGTCAGCACGTTGAGGATGCGTTGCATAGGACGTTCAGGTTCCGGTGCGATTCGGTGAGGCGACGCAGGCGCGTCGAGCGGCAAGGGTGGCGCCGCGATGTGTCGCCATGCTGTCAAACGGGGTGAAGGAGGCTGGCATCAATGCGCTCGCGGCATCGGAGAAGGCGCGCGCATTAACGAAAGGACGCTGTGAGATTTAAAACGGAAGCGGCGGCCGGAAAAAATCGCGCACCGGAATGCCCGATTGTTTGCGCCGCCCAAATCGTTTCCTGCCGGGTGATTAAAAAGCCCCATGCCGCCCTCATTATTTCTTGTCCGGCAGCCCTGACTAGCTGCCGCGTCCCAGTTTAAAACCGGGTTTATGGTATTCCACGTGCCCGAGATCCATCATCTTCCATCGGCCGCCCCAGGTCAGGCCGACTTGCTCGGCGACCTGGCCGTACAACTGGTAGCCGCGCATCGCCCACGGATCTTTCTCGGAAATGACCAGCTTGCCGTCGCGCAGGAATGCGTTGTCGGCCGCCAACCCGAACTGGTGATAACTCTGGAAGGCCGCCGCATTGGTCACGTTCGTGCCCATCTGCGCGAGCCGGTTCTGCCGTTCGGGGCTCCGGTAACCTTCCAGCAGCGCCATTTCATAGCCATGTTGTTCGTGCATGATCTTGTAGACCAGCAGCAAACGCGTACGGAAATCCGGGTCCAGCAGGTTCCAGTCGCGGCTTGCATCCTTGAGCGCCGGGCGGACCTGTTCGACTTCCTTCGTGGCAAAGACTTCCGGCGGCAACGGCGGTGGCGGCACGAGTTGTTCGCCCTGCAACAGCGCGGCGATCTTCTCGTCGGGCACGCGCGCCGTGTCGTCGTACTGAAATAATTGCCGACCGCGTAACGCAATGGCCACCAATGGCGGCGTCGCAAGAATACCTGCCGACACCATAATCATCAAGCGCCGCCGAACCAGTAAATTTTGCACGTCGTTTAATGCGCCGCGCGTCACGGTTGCCGATTTAACAATTTGACTGCGCGTGCGTGCGGCGCGCTCGTTCGCACGGCGCGTCAGACGGCCGTGAAACTGGGCGACGGATTCGAAAACGGTCGCGCGGATACCCGGTAAAAGCAACAGTGCCGCAACGGCGACGGCGAGGGCGAAATAGGCGACGAGTGCGACGGCAATCAAAGAAATCCCCGGAAATTGGAATTGATTGTGTTTTGCAATGCTTGCTCTTAGAATCAGGCTGCTTCGAGAGGCCGGGCTATATTATCGCGGTGAATTAAACCAGGATTCAATGAGACGCTGAATGAGTGCGCCGGAAAATTCAAATTCGAAAACTCCGCCCAGCCTGCTGTCCGATACTAAACCGGCAGGCGAGGGAGGACCTCGGCAGTCGCGCATTCTCGCGGATCTGGAAGGGCGTGTCACGCCGCCCGCCGAGCCGCCGCGCCGTTCGCTGAAGGCGCCGATCGCCGCCGTGGTGGCGTTGGTCGTGGCCGTCGGCGGCTGGGGCGCATGGCGCATGCAGCAGTCGTCGGGCGAACCGCACGTAGCGGTGGCGGCCGCGACGGCACCCGCGGCGGCTGCGCCGGACAAGGCCGCGCCGGCCAGCGGCGCCGCCGTGCAGGTCGCGCAGAACGGCGCGTCCGCCGCATCGGCCGCGCAACCGGCCACGATCGTCAACGACGACTCGGCGTCCCAGACCGTTGCATCCGCATCGGCTTCCGCCGCCTCTGCGGCGGACAACAGCCGGCTGTCGCGCGCGCTCGCCAACGGCGCCGACGATGGCTCGGGCACGGCGGCCGCGGCCGGCGTCGCCGCAACCGCAGCCGCCGCAGCGGCGACGACCAAGACCGCGAAGGCCGACGCGTCGAAGAGCACGAAGGTCGCGGCTCACGGCAAGACCGACACGAAAACCGAGGCGAAGGCCGACACGAAGGCCGAAGCCCGCAAGCATCGCAAGGAACAGCAGGCCGAGCTCGCGCAGGCGAAGAAGCGCCGCGAAGCGACGCCGACCCGAACCGCGAAGGCGGGCGCGAAGGACGATCCGGATGCCGATCTGCTTGCGGCGCTCGTCGCGCGCACGAAGCCGGCCGACAAGAAACTCGCCGCCGAGAAGGCGCAGGCCGTGCCGACCAAGGCGTCGGCGACGACCGGCGGCTCGCTGGCGTCGCGCGTGAAGGCGTGTTCGGAGCGCGGTTTCTTCGAGGATCAGCTGTGCCGCTGGCGCGTGTGCGACGGTCACTGGGGCAAGGACCCCGCGTGCCCGAGCGCCGCGCAGTCGGAGACGCGGCAGTAACGCGTGCCGCGCACGTCACGAGGTCTTTCCGGTCAGCGCCGCCCATTGGGCGGCGCGTTGTTTTTGGGGCAGGAGAAGCTGCCGGTATGATGCCGTGTGACACTGTCACGAGCGCGTCACGCCCGTCGGGCATACGTCTCCTTTCTTTTCCCGGCGCGGGCCCGCGACCCGCGATGTGCGGCGCGCCGCGCGCCGCACCACCTTCGACACGATGGACCTGATCGTACAGACTTACGGTGCCGACACGTCCGGCATGGTGTGCGGATTCCGCTTCGATCCGGGCGGCGCCGGCGCGATGCTCGATGCCGACGCGGCCGCCGCATGGCTGCGCACGTGCCGCGAGCACGGCGCGGCCGCATCGGGCGATTTCGTCTGGCTGCACTTCAATCTCGCGCACGGCGCGAGCGAGCGCTGGATGCGCACGCATCTCGGATTGCCCGACAGCTTCTTCGAATTCCTGCACGAAGGCTCGCGCTCGACGCGCATCGAGCAGGAGGACGGCGCATTGCGCGCGGTCGTCAACGACGTGATGTTCAATCTCGAGCTCACGCCGTCGGAGATCGCGACGCTGTTCGTCCACGTCGAGCGGCGCATCATGGTGACCGCGCGGCTCAAGCCGCTGCGCTCGGTCGACACGCTGCGCGCGTGCGTGCGCGACGGCGAGCAGTTCCGCTCGCCCGCGGAGCTGCTCGTGCACCTGCTGCGCGACCAGGCCGACCTGCTGATCCAGATCATGCGGCGCACGAGCGTCGACGTCGACCGCATCGAGGATCGCTTCCTGTCGCAGCGGCTCACGTCGAGCCGCATCGAGCTCGGCGCGATGCGCCGCACGCTGACGCGCCTGCAGCGCATGCTCGCGCCGGAACCCGGCTCGATCTTCCGGCTGCTCGCGAAGCCGCCCGCGTGGCTGCACACGGAAGACGTGCAGGAGCTGCGCGAGTCGACCGAAGAGTTCTCGCTGGTGCTCGCCGATCTGGCGGGGCTCAACGAGCGCATCAAGCTGCTGCAGGAAGAGATCGGGTCGCGCCTCGACGAGCAGAACAACCGGACGCTGTTCACGCTGACGCTCGTCACCGTGATCGCGCTGCCGATCAACATCGTCGCCGGCTTCTTCGGGATGAACGTCGGCGGCGTGCCGTTTTCGGAGAACAAGCACGGCTTCTGGCTGATGGTGCTGCTGGTTGCCGGCTTCACCGCGCTGGCCGCGTGGTGGGCGTTCCGGCGCCGCGACGATCGCTAGCGCGCCATCGGGCGACGCATCAACGCCTCAACGCAGCAGCGCGATCGCGCGTTCTCCGATCACCATCCCGAGCAGGCCGACGAGCGCAACGAGCGGCGGGGCCGGCGAGCGCACGTGCAGCAGCGCGTACAACACGCCGACACCGACGCCCACCGCGAGCGAGGTCACGTAATCCATCATGGCGGTCTCCTGTAAGGTCCGGTGTCAGGGCTTGAGGATGACGCGCTCGCGCGCACCGGCCAGCACCGCGCGATACGCGTCGTGCGCACGCTCGAGCGGGTACACGTAGTCGTCGCCGATCGGGAACGGGCGCAGCGTGCCGTTGCCGAAGCCGGGCGCGAGCGTATCGAGGATCCGCGCGACCGCGGCCGCGCCGAGCTGCAGCGAATCGATGCCCACGAACGTGTGCTGGCCGCGATAGAACGCGAAGATGTCGAACGGCACGCTGCGCTCGATCGTCGAGATAAAGATCTGCCGCGCACCGATCGCCATCGACGCGTTCGCCGCGTCGAAATACGGGCTGCCGACCGTGTTGTAGACGATGTCCGCGCCGTGGCCGCCGGTCAATTCGCGCACCGCGTCGGCCACCGTCCGGCTCGATGCGTCGATCATATGGACGTCGCCCGACGCGTGGCCGCGATAGTCGCCGGGCCCGCGCTCGACGCCGATCACGGTCGCGCCGCGCGCGCTGGCGAGCTGGATCGCGGCCTGGCCGACCTTGCCGTTCGCGCCGAACACGAGCACGACGTCGTCGGCCGTCGGCATGCCGGCCCGGCGCAGGCCCTCATACGCAGTGACGAACGGCACGCCCACGCCGGCCGCCTCGTCGAGCGTCAGCACGCTCGGCTTGCGGCGCACGTACGCGGCGTCCAGCACGAGCCATTCCGCATGCGAACCGTCGCGCCCGACACCGAGATCACCGCCCGAGCCCCACACCGGCGCGCCGATCCAGTCGTCGGGGCCGCTGCGCACGATGCCGGCCCAGTCTCGCCCCGGCGTGCGCGGCCACACCGCATGCGGCATGCGGCCGAGCGCGGCCTTCACGTCGCTCGGGTTCACGCCGGCCGCGCGCACCTCGATCAGCATCTGGCCGTCGGCCGGTACGGGCGGGGCGATGTCCCGGACCCGCGCGTCGAGCGACTCGATGTCGGCGGCGGGGGTATCGAAGCGGATGCTGCGCATGATGCTCTCCCTGAACGATGGCCGCCGCCCGGCCCGGCGGGCCGGCGCGTGCGGCGGATGAAACCGGTGAATGCAGTCTAGTGGGCCCGGTTTGACGCGGAAACGTGCAAAGGCGGATGATTGCTTTGCGTTTTCCGCATAGCCAAATTCGCAGGCTCACGAATGGACGATTTCCTTTCCCCGCACCTCGCGCTGTTCGTCGACGTGGTCGACCAGCAGAGCTTCTCGGCGGCCGCGCGCCGGCTCGGCGTTGCCGCGTCGTCGGTCACGCGGCGCATCGACCGGCTCGAGACGCAGCTCGGCATCCGCCTCCTGCATCGCACCACGCACGCGCTGCGGCCGACCGAGGCCGGGCAACTGCTGTACGGGCGCGCGACCCGGATGCTGGCCGAGCTGCGCGGCTTGCAGGAAGACCTGCACAGCCAGCACGACGAACCGGGCGGGCTGCTGCGCGTCGACTGTCCGGCGCCCTTCGGCCGGCGGCACCTGATGGCCGCGCTGGCCGCGTTCATGCAGCGCTATCCGGCGCTGCAGGTCGACCTCGTGCTGACCGACAGCATGGTCGACCTGCAGGGCGCGCGGCTTGGTTCCGACGTCGATCTCGCGGTGCGCATCGGCCCGCTCGAGGACACGCGTTTCGTCGCGACGGTGCTGGCGCCGCAGCGGCGCGTGCTGTGCGCGAGCGCGGCCTATCTCGCCCGGCGCGGCGAGCCCGCATCGCCCGACGCGCTCGCCGGCCACGACTGTCTCGCGTGGCATGGTGCGCCGCCGCCCGGCGCATGGCGCTTCGGCGAGCGCCGTCACGTGCCGGCGCAACCGCGGTTTCGCAGCAATCATTCGGAAGCGTTGCTCGAGGCGGCCATCGACGGGCTCGGTCTCGCGCACCTGCCGACCTGGCTCGCGGCGGACGCGCTGCGCGACGGACGGTTGCGTGCGCTGCTGCCGCAGTACGCGGCGGCGCCCGAGCAGGCGACGATTCACGTGCTGCGCCAGCAGGCGCGCGGCAGTGCGCGCACGTCGCGGCTCGTCGCGTTCCTCGCCACGTGGTTCGCGCAGCCGGCGTGGGACGCCGCGTGGGCGTGACGGCGGGTGCACGCCGCGCTCCATGAAAAAAGGGCCTCGCATGCGAGGCCCGTCAACAGGTCGGAGAAACCGGTACGCCGGCCGGCGCCGCGGGTCGCGCGGCACCGGCCGGATTCGCACCGTTACTGCGTCACTACCTTGCGCGGCTTGAAGAGACCCTGGTATTGCCGTGCCGGACGTTCCTTCGTCACCGCTTCGATGCCGCCGAAGGTCGGCGTCTGGCGCAGCTTCATCGCGGCCGGCGAAGCGACCGAGCCGATCGACGTCGAGCGCGAAGCCGGCGCGAGGTTGTTCGCGACGAGCAGCGCCGCTTCGCTCTTCAGGTTCGCCAGCAGCACCGGATCGGTCGAGTTGTTCACCTGCGTGAGCAGCCCGCTCCAGGCCGTGTCGCTGTAGTTCACGACGTAGTAGTCGAGACCGCTCGGATCGGCGACCACGCCCGTGCAGCCTTCGATCCGCGTCTGCGCCTGCGTATCCTTCAGCGCGAGCGTCGTGCGTTTCGCGAGACCCTGACCGTACGCGAGCGTGATCGGCACCGTCCACTGCAGGCCCGGATACGCGTTCTTGTTCGGGAACGGCTGCTGTTTCAGCGTGACGACCGTCTGGTTCTTTGTCAGGTCGCACTGCGTGTCGAGCGAGATCAGCGGCACGCCGGTCTGACGCACGTAGCTGTCGCCGATCGGGCCGACCGCCTGGCCGCTTTCCTTCGACAGCGCATCCCACAGACGCTTCGGCGTCCCGTTGCCGAACGAGTAGTCGACCAGGTACTGCTGCAGGCCCTTACGCAGCGTCTGCTCGCCGAGATAGTTCTCGAGCGTCTTCAGCACGTGGCCGCCCTTGTCGTACGTGAACGCGCTCGCGCTCAGCACGAAGTCGTTCGACGCCCAGTCGTTGAAGTTCGGCGCGACCGGGAACGCGTTCGGGCCGATGTCACGATTGATCACGCGGTACTTGTTCTTCACCTGATCGAGCCAGCTGAACTCGTTGGGGAAGAACTGGATCGTCGTCTTCGTCTCGAAGAACGTCGCGAACGATTCGTTGAGCCACACGTTGTCCCACCAGTCGGTGGTCACGAGATCGCCGAACCACTGGTGCGCCACTTCGTGCGTCAGCACTTCGTTGCCGTAGTGCGACATCGGCTGGCCCGGCTGCGGCAGGATGTCGTCGGCGAACTCGAGGATCGAGCCCCAGTTCTCCATCCCGCCGAAGTTCAGGTCCTTCTGCTCCTTGAACGCATCGTTCGCGGCCACCGTGTCGAACTTCGTGAGCGGCAGCGGGATGCCCGTGTAGCGGTAGTAGTAGTCGAGCGCCTGCTTGGTGCGATCCATCGCCGGCTTCGCCCACTCGCTCATGCCCGGCGGCGTGAACACGCGCAGGTGCAGGCCGCCCTTGCCGCCCGGCAGCGGGCTCGTGAAGTCGTCCTCGTAGGTATCGAACAGGCCGCCGCCGAAGAACAGCAGGTACGACGGCATCGGCGGGGTCTTCTCGAACTGCACGAGCTTGTAGCCGCCGCCGACGTTGGTCGACGGCTTCTCGGCCGCGTTCGACACGACGCGCCAGCTTTGCGGCACTTCGGCCGTCACTTCATACGTCGGGCGGAACGCCGGCTCGTCCCAGCCGGGGAACCACTGGCGCGACAGGTTGGTTTCGCCCTGCGTCAGGATCGCGCCGCTCGTCTTGCCGTCGGTGCCCTTCAGGTCGACGCGGAACACGCCTTCCGCGGCCGAGCAGCCCGGATACGGATCGTCGCCGCAGCTGCCGCCCGTCTGCGTGGCCGGATCGTCGTACGACTTGAAGTTGATGATGCCCGACCACTCCATGTGCAGCGAATAGTTGCCCGGCGCGATCGTGCCGGCGGCGGGGCGCAGCTGATAGAAGTCGCCCTTGTCCTGCGGCGTCGCGATCAGCTGGATGTTGCCCGGCTGCAGCGTGATGCGGCCGTTGGTGAACTTGATCCGGTGGCCGGCGATCACGATGTTGTTGACCGGCTTCAGCACCTTGATTTCGACGTCGGCGCGGCCGTCGAACGCGTTCAGCGCGTCGTTCGGGCGGAACCACAGCCGGTAGTTCACGGGCACCACGGTGTCCGGCAATTCGACAGGCGAGACGCTCTTGTCGACGTTCGATGCGCTCGGCGGCGCGGTGACGGCGGGCGACGAGCTTGTATGCGGCGCGCCGGCGGAGCTGAGCGCGGAAGCGGAGCCCGCACCGCCGTCGTCACCGCCGCACCCGGCGAGCGCGAGTGCGGCGACGAGCGGCAGATAACGCATCTTGCGAATATGAATCGACATGACTGAAACCTCGATTGTTGAAAGAATCGTTCAGTGCTGCGAAAACGCCGGCAAAAGCGATCCCCTCGCCGTTTAATCAACAGCGAAAAAATGCTAATGACGGATTATTCGAAAAGACGGCGGCCGACTACGTAAAGGTAATCATGGTTTACTGCCCCCTCTGGATTTCCGGATGTCGGTTAACTGGCCGGTTCAAAATGGCCGGGCGCGTGTTGTACTGAATTGATTTCGCGCGCACGACACGGGGCCGCACGCCCGACGCGGGCGCGCAATCCCTTTGAACCGACGACCTACGGGGCTGGCCGGGCCAGTCCGCAGGACGGAAGGACAGCGTGTCGCCGTCCCGTAAATTCGCCGTCATGCGGCTTCAAGGTTTGTCGGCTTGCTCCAAGGATGCGTAAATATACTTGATGGTTTTGGGTAAAGGAAACGAAAAATTTAGAAAGAGCATCTATTGAATCCCGGGTGCTTCATTGAATGCTGAAAGTCATTAATGCGCTTTCCGTTTGGCTGGCAATTTCGTAGTTTTAATCTATTAACGATCTTGCGGCCCTGCAGAAACTACGAAATCCGGTGATGGTTGGCATGGTCGGTACAATGCATCGACGACCCGTTCACCGATTGCCGCGAGGAGACTGTCCCATGCCACGAGCCCTGTTCCGAGCCGCGCCGTTGCGCGCCGTGCTGCTGCTGTTCGCGGCCGTGTTCCTGCTGGGTGGTTGCGCGGGGTTCACGCGCGAGCCGGTGCGCGTGTCGGTCGCCGGGCTCGACCCGCTCGTCGGGCAGGGCCTCGAGATGCGCTTTAGCCTGAAGTTGCGCGTGCAGAATCCGAACGATGCGCCGATCGACTACGACGGCATCTCGGTCGCGCTCGACCTGAACGGCACGCCGTTCGCGAGCGGCGTCAGCGATCGGGCGGGCACCGTGCCGCGGTTTGGCGAGGCCGTGCTCGACGTGCCGGTTTCGGTGTCGGCTTTCGCGGCCGCGCGGCAGGCGTGGAACCTGCCCGGCGCGGCCGCGAACGGCGAGCTGCCGTACGCGCTGCGCGGCCGGCTCGCCGGCAGCGTGCTGGGCACCGTGCACTTCAACGACGCGGGTACGCTCCGCCTGCCCGCCATGCCCGGGTGGGGCGGATAGGGCTTTCGATCAGGATTTAACATCGGTCAAATGTGAACAAAATTTCACTATTTGACAGTCTTCAACCATTATCTTCATGGAATATCGATTTTTGTCGAGGTGGTCCCTACACTTGTCGACGTCCGAGGGTCGGACATTCTTTTAGGGGAAATCCATGGCGGCAAAATTCGAGCTCATGAAGGCCACGAACGGCCAGTACTACTTCCACCTGAAGTCGGGGAACGGCGAGATCATTCTCGCGAGCGAGCGGTACGAGGAGAAAAGCGGCGCGAAAAACGGGATCGCGTCCGTGCGGGAAAACGCGCCGCTGGACGAGCGCTACGAGCGCAAGCTCGCGCACAACGGTGAGCCGATGTTCAATCTGAAGGCAGCCAACCACCAGATCATCGGCACGAGCGAAACGTACAAAACCGTGCAAGGGCGCGAGAACGGCATCGCGGCCGTCAAGCGCGATGCGCCCATCGCGGAAACCTTCGATCTCGCCTGAGTGACGGTTGCGCCGCGGCGAACGCTCCCGGGCGGCCGTCGCGGCGCCCGTTTTGCCGGGTCGGGCAAAGCGCGGTATGGTGTGGTCCGCGCGGCGAATTCTCGCCGCCGCTGAAGCCAACCGTAACCGAGTTCGCGTGACCGATTTCCCCGTTTTCCACTGGACCGACGCCGACGGCGTCGATCATGCCGTGCGCTGGCGCTCCGAAGCCGGCGTGCAACCGCCGAAGCGCGCGGTGCCCGCCGACGACCGCCTGACCGCCGACGCGGCCTACCGCCTCGCCTGCGAGGGCACCGCGCTCGTCTGGCAGGGCGACTTCCAGAATGCGCGTCAGCTCGTGCAGGCGATGGCGCGCCGTGTCGAACGCAAGCCGAAGAAGGCGAAAGCCGCGGCCGGCGTCGAAGCATTCAACCTGCATCGTCTCGCGCAATCGCAGCGCGCCCGCACGCTCGGCATGCTGCTGATCCCGCTCGACGCCGATTACACGATCCCGCTGCGCCGCTCGCCCGACGTGCGTGCGGCCTGCGAGGAGGCGTACGGCCCCGGCGGCGCGCCGTCGGTCGTATCGCTGCGCGAACTGCTCGGCCTCGTCGGCGCGCATGAGTGGCGCAAGAAGGGCGTGCCGATCCCGGCGCTCGGCGGCGCGCCGATCCATCCGCACTACGGCGTGTTTTCGCCGGTGCGCGGCGAATACGTGGAACTCGTCGCGCGTGCGCCGCTGCCGGCGACGTCGCTCGCGTTCGATATCGGCACGGGCACCGGCGTGCTGGCGGCAGTGCTCGCGTCGCGCGGCGTCGAGCGCGTCGTCGCGACCGACCAGGATCCGCGCGCGCTCGCCTGCGCGCGCGAGAACGTCGCGCGGCTTGGTCATGCGGGCCAGGTCGAGATCGTCGAGGCGGATCTGTTTCCCGCCGGCCGGGCGCCGCTCGTGGTCTGCAATCCGCCGTGGGTGCCGGCCCGGCCGAGCGCGCCGATCGAATACGCGGTCTACGACCCGGACAGCCGCATGCTGCGCGGTTTCCTCGCCGGGCTCGCCGCGCATCTGGAGCCGGGCGGTGAAGGCTGGCTGATCCTGTCCGATTTCGCCGAGCATCTCGGCCTGCGGCCGCGCGAAACCCTGCTGCAATGGATCGACGAAGCCGGCCTCGTCGTGCTCGGCCGCGACGACATCCGCCCCGCGCATCCGAAGGCGACGGACGCCGACGATCCGCTGCATGCGGCGCGTCGCGCCGAGGTCACGTCGCTATGGCGGCTCGGCGCCCGGGCCTGACCGCGTATTTTCGGTAAACTGACGCCATTCCTCACGAATTTCCGCCGCCGGGCCGTGGTCGACCGACCGTGGCCCGGCGGCGCTTCACGATGTCGAACAAGACCCACGAAATCCGCCCGGAGCAGTCCGTCGAGCTGCTGAAGGAACTGCACATCCTCACCCGCGACGGGAAGCTGAACCAGGACAGCCGCCGCAAGCTGAAGCAGGTCTATCACCTGTTCCAGTTCATCGAGCCGTTGCTCGCCGGCGTGCAGGCCGACAAAGGCCGCGTGACGCTCGTCGATCACGGCGCCGGCAAGTCGTATCTCGGCTTCATCCTGTACGACCTGTTCTTCAAGCAGCAGCCGGGGCACGGCACGCCGGCGTTCGCGTCGCACGTGTACGGCATCGAGACGCGCGAGGAACTCGTCACGCGCTCGACCGAGCTCGCCGCGCGGCTCGGGTTCGGCGGCATGTCGTTCCTGAACCTGTCGGTCGCCGATTCGATCACGTCGCCGCAACTGCCCGACACGGTCGATGTCGTCACCGCGCTGCACGCGTGCGACACGGCGACCGACGATGCGATCCGCTTCGCGCTCGCGAAGCGCGCGCAGCACATCGTGCTGGTGCCGTGCTGCCAGGCGGAAGTCGCGGGCGTGCTGCGCAAGAACAAGGGCAAGTCGCTCGCGAATGCGCTGACCGAGGTGTGGCGGCACCCGCTGCATACGCGCGAATTCGGCAGCCAGATCACCAACGTGCTGCGCTGCCTGCAACTCGAGGCGCACGGTTACCAGGTCAGCGTGACCGAGCTGGTCGGCTGGGAGCATTCGATGAAGAACGAGTTGATCATCGCGCAGTACAAGAACCTGCCGCGCCGCAAGCCCGGCGAGCGGCTGAACGAGATCCTGGGGATGTTCGGGCTCGCCGAACTCAACGAGCGCTTCTTCGTCGCGCAAGCCGCAGCGGCGGGCGACGCCGCCGTCGAGCCGGCCGAAGGCTGACGGCGCGGGTGCGCGGGCATGGCGCCCGCGCCGCATGTTGCACGCCGCATGTTGCACGCCGCACGTGACACGCTGCACGTGACACGCCGTGTCACACGTCGTCGCCCGGCCGGCGCATCCATTCGCGCCAGCCTTCGTGGCCAAGGCGGCGCAGCGTTTCCTGATTCTTTTCGTAGATCGCGGACGCGTCCGGAAACGCGTCGACCGCGCGCGCGATGCTGTCCTCGCGCAGCAGGTGCAGGATCGGATACGGCGCGCGGTTCGTGTAGTTCTCGATATCGTCGGGTTCAGTGCCGTCGAACTGATATTGCGGATGGAAGCTCGCGATCTGCAGCACGCCGTCGAGCCGCAATTGCCGCACGAGCCGCTCGGCGAAGAACAGCGCATCGTTGTAGTCGACGAAATCGGCGAATGCATGCGGGTAGATCACGAGCGTCGTATCGACCTGCTGCGGGTCCGCCGCGTCGAGCAAGCGCAGTTCGGTTTCGAGTTCGGCGAGCGCGTCCTCCAGGGTCGTCGCTTCGCTGATCGCGTAGCGCACCTGTTCCTTCACGTAGACGCTTTTCGCGAACGGGCACAGATTGAGCCCGATCACCGCGCGCGCGAGCCAGTGCCGCGTGGCGGCGAGGATGTCGTCGTGCGAGTCGGGGCGAGTGTCGGTCATCGGGATACCAGTCGGGCGGAAGGGCAAAAAGGGCAAAAAGGGCCGCATTGTAGCGGGCGCGCCGCGGACGCACCCGCGCGGCCCGTCACGCGCAGGCCGCTTCGATCAACTGCGTGACGAGCGCGGGTGCGGTGCCGATCGGCGTTTCGCCGTGCCGGTAGGTCTGGCTCGCCGCGTAGATGCCTTCGACCACCAGCGCGAGCGCATCGGCGAGCGCCTTCGGCTGCCGTGCGCCGGCGCCTTCGCACAGCGCGACGAGCCGTTTCATCAGTTGTTCCTTGTTCTGCGCGACGCGTTCGCGCGCCGGGTGCGACGCATCCGGGAATTCGGCGGCGACGTTGACGAACGGGCAGCCGCGATAGTCCTTTTGCGTCGCGCGCTCGGCGAGATCGACGAAGTACTGGATCAATTGCGCCTTCGGCTGCCCAGGATGCTTCGCGGCGCTTGTGTCGAGCCGCTCGAAGAAGCATGCGTCCATGCGCTCCAGATACGCGAGGATCAGCTCGTCCTTCGACGAGAACTGGCGGTACAGGCTCATCTTGTTCACACCCGCGCGCTCCACCACCGCCTCGACGCCGACCGTGCGCACGCCTTCCCTGTAAAACAGCTCCTCGGCGGCCCGCAGCAGGTGCTCCTGCGCGGTGGCGCCGTCGATCGGCCGGCGTATGCGCCGCGCCGGCGGTTTGGCGACCTCGATGCCCGACATGATGACCCTCGACTACGTAATGGATTGCTTGACATGTTACCGACTGGTAACTACGATCGCAACACACTTGTGACCGGTCGGTAACAATCGCCGTCGGATCAACAGGCAAATGCGTCGGCCCGGGTCAGCCGATGTTGAAATGCGCGGCGGAGGTGGCCTGGTCGGGGCGGAGCGGGTGCGATGGCACCGCAACCGCCAACTGGAGAACGCGAAGATGAACTGGGCAGTGACACGAATCGGCGGGCGCTTCCATTACGGATGGCTCGCGGCGGCGGTGGTATTCCTGATCCTGCTGGCGGCAGCCGGCACACGCGCGACGCCGAGCGTGCTGATGGTGCCGCTCGAACGCGAGCTCGGCTGGAGCCGCGCGGCGATTTCGCTGGCGATTTCGGTGAATATCGCGCTGTATGGTCTGACGGGCCCGTTCGCGGCCGCCGCGATGCAGCGCTTCGGGCTGCGTCCGACGATCCTCACCGCGCTGGTGACGATGAGCGCGGGCGTCGCGCTGTCGTCGATGATGGCGCAGAGCTGGCAGATGGTCGTGATCTGGGGCCTGATGGTCGGCTGCTCGACGGGCGTCGTCGCGCTGACGCTCTCCGCGACCTTCGTCACGCGCTGGTTCCATGCGCGGCGCGGCCTCGTGATGGGCATCCTGACCGCGAGCACGGCCACCGGCCAGCTCGTGTTCCTGCCGATGCTCGCGGCGATCGCGCAGCGCCACGGCTGGCGGCCGGTCGTGCTGGTCGTCGCGGTGGCGGCCGCGATCGTGATTCCGCTCGTCGCGTTCCTGCTGCCCGAGCGGCCGGCCGACGTGCAGTTGCGCCCGTACGGCGAGCCGGCCGATGCGCCGCCGGCGCCCGACGCGACGAAGGAGAACCCGCTCGCGGTCGCGTTCCGCACGCTGCTGATGGCGAGCCGCTCGCGCGATTTCTGGCTGCTGTTCTTCAGCTTCTTCATCTGCGGCGCGAGCACCAACGGCTATGTCGGCACGCACCTGATCGCGATGTGCAGCGACTACGGGATGACCGAAGTGCAGGGCGCGTCGCTGCTTGCGGCGATGGGCATATTCGACCTGTTCGGTACGACGTTGTCGGGATGGTTGTCGGACCGTTACGACAACCGCGTGCTGCTGTTCTGGTATTACGGGCTGCGCGGGCTGTCGCTGATCTACCTGCCGCATGCGTTCGGGATCGATTTCTTCGGGCTGCCGCTGTTCGCGATGTTCTACGGGCTCGACTGGATCGCGACCGTGCCGCCCACCGTGCGGCTCGCGACCGACGTGTTCGGCAAGGCCGCGGCGCCGGTCGTGTTCGGCTGGATCGTGGCCGGCCACCAGCTCGGCGCGGCATTCGCGGCGCTCGGCGCGGGGCTGCTGCGCGCGAGTCTCGGCACCTATACGATCGCGTCGATGATCTCGGGCGGGCTGTGCATCGTGGGCGCGCTGATCGTGCTGCGGATCAACCGCGGCCCGTCGCGCGCGGCGGCGCAGGCAGCCTGATCGGAGCGCATCCGACCGGCCGCATACCCCGCGGCCGGCCATTGCACGCACGGAGATTTGCATAGTGCGGCAGGATAGGGCGCGCCGTCGCTCAAGCGGGTATGCTTGCGGTTTGCCGGGCGTTCGCGCCCCTTCATCGATGTCAGCGAGGAACCGCATGTCTGTCAAACCTGCTCCCACCACTGTTTCGATTCACGATCTGATCGCGGGCCGCTGGAGCCCGCGCGCGTATTCGGATGAAGCCGTCAGCGCCGGCGATCTCCACACGGTGCTCGAAGCGGCACGCTGGGCCCCGTCCGCGTACAACGCGCAACCGTGGCGTTTCATCGTATTCGATCGCACCCGGGACGAAGATGCGTTCAAACGCGCATTCGCGACGCTGGTGCCGTTCAACCAGGGCTGGAATGCACCGGCGCCGGTGCTGATCGCGGTCACCGCGCACACGCTCACGCCGAAGGGCGAGCCGGCGCCGACCGCGCTGTACGACGCCGGCGCCGCCGCGATGTCGCTGGTGCTGCAGGCGCATGCGCTCGGCCTCGCCGCGCACCAGATGAGCGGGTTCGACGCGAAGGCGTTCCGCGACGCGTTCGCGATTCCGGCGGACGTCGCGATCGTGTCGATCATCTCGCTCGGCCACTATGGCAACGTCGACAAGCTCGATCCCGTGCTGCGCGATCGCGAAAAGGCACCGCGCACGCGCCATGCGATCGGCGAAGTCGTCTACGCGGGTGCGTGGAAGAAGAGCTTCGACGCGGCAGCCTGACTCCGCAGGCGGGCAGGCTGCATCGCGCATCCTGTCCGCGCATGTTCCCGGTGCGCCACGCCGCGCGCCGTCGCCACCGGCGCCCGTTGCGCGGCACCGGTGGCCGGCCCCGGTTGTGATCGCGCGGGCTTCATGTTAAAAAGCCCGTCCTTTCCGTTTTCGCGCCGGCCCTGCTGCGGCAATTTCCCATGACTTACTGCGCGATCGATTTCGGCACGTCCAATTCCGCCGTGGCGCTGCCCGACGGCGATGGCATGCGCCTCGCGCCCGTCGAGGGCGACCACCTGACGCTGCCCACCGCGATCTTCTTCAACAACGACGAAGAGACGGTCGAATACGGCCGGGCGGCGTTGGCCTCCTATATCGACGGTTTCGACGGCCGGCTGATGCGCTCGATGAAGAGCATCCTCGGCTCGCCGCTTGCAGAAACGACCACCGATCTCGGCGACGGCAGTGCGATCGCGTACACCGAAATCATCGCGCGCTTCCTGATGCACCTGAAACGCAAGGCCGAAGCGCGCGCAGGCGCGCCGATCGGACGCGCGGTGCTCGGCCGGCCGGTGTTCTTCGTCGACGACGATCCGCGCGCCGACCGTCTCGCGCAGGATCAGCTCGATGCGGCCGCGCGATCGGTCGGCTTCGCGGACGTTCACTTCCAGTACGAACCGATCGCCGCCGCGTTCGACTACGAGTCGCGCCAGCCGGCCGAGCGTCTCGTACTCGTCGCCGACATCGGCGGCGGCACGTCCGACTTCTCGCTGGTGCGTGTCGGCCCGCAGCGGATGGCGCGCCTCGAGCGCAAGGACGACGTGCTGGCGCACCACGGCGTGCACGTCGCGGGCACCGACTACGACCGGCGGGTCGAGCTGGCGGCGATCCTGCCCGCATTCGGCTACCGTTCGCTCGACCCGGAAGGGCGCGAGCTGCCGAACAAGATCTATTTCGATCTCGCGACCTGGCACCTGATCAACACCGTCTACACGCCGAAGCGGATCGGCGAGCTGAAGCTGATGAAGCACCTGTACCAGGACGTGCGGCAGTACGACCGGCTCACGAGCGTGGTCGAGCAGCGGCTCGGGCATGCGCTGATGGCGCGCGCGGAAGAAGCGAAGATCGGCGTCGCGGCGGGTGGGGAGACGATGATCGACCTGAACGACGTGGAAGAGGATCTGCTGATCGCGTTCGACGCCGATCGTCTCGTCGACGCGAGTCGGGACGATACCGCACGCATCGTCGATGCCGCACGCGAGACGGTGCGGCTCGCGGGCGTGGCGCCGCGCGATGTCGGGGCGTTGTATTTCACCGGCGGTTCGACGGGGCTCGCGTTCCTGTCGGGCGCGCTCGCCGGCGCGTTCCCGGATGCGCAGCCGGTGTTCGGCGATCGCCTCGCGAGTGTCGCGACGGGTCTCGGCATTCACGCGCAGCGATTGTTCGGCTGAACGGCGGGCGGCTGAACGGCCGCCATGCCGGGCGGACGACCCATGCCCAAAAACAAAAAGCCCCGCCGAAGCGGGGCTTTTTACACGAATGATCGCGCCAAGCTTAGACCGGACGGATGTTCGCAGCTTGCAGACCCTTCGGGCCCGTCTTCACTTCGAATTCAACCTTCTGGTTTTCTTGCAGCGTCTTGAAGCCTTCGACGCGGATTTCCGAGAAGTGCGCGAACAGATCGTCGCCGCCGCCTTCCGGGGTGATGAAGCCGAAGCCCTTTGCGTCATTGAACCACTTGACGGTACCGGTTGCCATGTTACTTGTTCCTAAAAAGATAAAACGGGGCCGAGGCCCATGGGGTGCGGAAAATCAAGGAAGGGGTAATAGGACCACCGGAGTACCGTTGATGGGCGAACTACGAAAGAACCAATTCACTCGCCACTTGAAATCCTGCGAAGTCCTTTATACGGCTAATCCGTCTGATGGTCAACCGTATTCCCGTACTCTCAGGGTTATTGCGGATATCAGGTTTACAAAGCTTGCAAGCGATGCGAATTTTTTGTAGGGGCTGACCGATTTTGGCGCCACGTTCGAGGTGCAACCGTTAAACTACGCGCCGCGTGGACGGGTTGCCCCGATCGGGTGACCCTCCCCCCAAGAATGCGTGCGCGGTGCTGTCCGAGCCGATCCCGGACCGCAGGCCGACCATGCTTTTTGAGACACAGGAGAGGATGTGAAGAGTTCTATTCAACGGAACATCGGCCCGTTTGCATTGATGCTGACGGGGCTGGGTTCGATTATCGGCTCGGGCTGGCTGTTCGGTGCCTGGAAAGCCGCGAAGATCGCCGGTCCGGCGGCGATCTGCGCCTGGATCATCGGCGCCGTCGTGATTCTGGCGATTGCACTGACGTATGCGGAACTGGGCGCGATGTTCCCCGAGTCGGGCGGCATGGTGCGTTACGCGCGCTACTCGCACGGTTCGCTGGTGGGCTTCATCAGCGCATGGGCCAACTGGATCGCGATCGTATCCGTGATTCCGATCGAGGCCGAAGCGTCGATCCAGTACATGAGCACGTGGCCGTATCCGTGGGCGCACGCGTTGTTCGTGAACGGAGAATTGCAGACCCTCGGCCTGCTGCTGTCGGCGGTGCTGGTCGTCGTCTACTTCATGCTGAACTACTGGGGTGTGAAGGCCTTCGCGCGGGCGAACACCGCGATCACGATCTTCAAGTTCCTGATCCCCGGCCTCACGATCCTCGGCCTGATGCTGACGAGCTTCCACTCGGAGAACCTCGGCGTCGCATCGAATGCGAGCTTCGCGCCGTACGGCTGGTCGGCCGTGCTGACCGCGGTCGCGACGAGCGGCATCGTGTTCGCGTTCAACGGCTTCCAGAGCCCGGTGAACCTGGCCGGTGAAGCGCGCAATCCGTCGCGCAGCGTGCCGTTTGCGGTGATCACGTCGATCCTGCTGGCGCTCGTGATCTACGTGCTGCTGCAAATGGCCTATATCGGTTCGGTGAATCCGGCGGACGTCGCGAAGGGCTGGGCGCACTTCAACTTCTCGTCACCGTTCGCGGAACTCGCGATCGCGCTGAACCTGAACTGGCTCGCGATCCTGCTGTACGTCGACGCGTTCATCAGCCCGAGCGGCACCGGTACGACCTACATGGCGACGACCACCCGCATGATCTACGCGATGGAGCGCAACAACACGATGCCGAAGATGTTCGGCAACGTGCATCCGATCTACGGCGTGCCGCGCCAGGCGATGTGGTTCAACCTGCTCGTGTCGTTCGTGTTCCTGTTCTTCTTCCGCGGCTGGAGCTCGCTCGCGGCGGTGATCTCGGTCGCGACGGTGATCTCGTACCTGACCGGCCCGATCAGCCTGATGGCGCTGCGCCGTTCGGCGACCGATATCGAGCGCCCGCTGTCGATTCCGCTGATGAAGCTGATCGCGCCGTTCGCGTTCGTGTGCGCCTCGCTGATCCTGTACTGGGCGAAGTGGCCGCTGACGGGCGAAATCATCCTGCTGATGATCGTCGCGCTGCCGGTGTATTTCTACTTCCAGGCTAAGTCGGGCTGGACCGGCTGGGGCGCCGACCTGAAGGCCGCATGGTGGCTGGTCGCGTACCTGCCGACGATGGCCGTGCTGTCGCTGATCGGCAGCAAGGAGTTCGGCGGTCATGGCTACCTGCCGTACGGCTGGGACATGCTGATCGTCGCGGCGATTTCGCTGGTGTTCTACTTCTGGGGCGTGAATACCGGTTACCGGACCCAGTATCTCGACGAGCGCGAGTCGCACGACGAGATCCTCGAGGGGGTCGGTGCCTGACGCCTGACCTGTCGCCGGATTCGGCGGCGACAGGATGCAGTGAAAAAAGCCCGCCCGGGCGTTGCTCGGGCGGGTTTTTTGTTGGCCCGGCGGCGCCGCCGCCGTCCAGGCTCAGGCGCCGGGGCTCGCGAACACGTAGTTCGTCATCGCGAGCACGCGCTGATAGGTGCCGAGCGACTGGATGCCGAGTTGGTAGTCGTCGTCCGCCGCGCCGAGCGCAGTGAAGACCGGCAGCAGATGTTCGTCGGTCGGATGCATCAGCGCCGCGTGCGGCGCCTGCCGCCGGTAGTCGAGCAGCGCGTCGACGTCGCGGGCGGCCAGTTTCGCCTCGAACCAGTCGGTGAATTCCGCGACGCGCGGGTCCGCATCCTCGGGCGCCGCGCCGAAATCGGCGGCGCGCAGGTTGTGCGTGATCTGGCCCGAGCCGATCACCATCACGCCTTCGTCGCGCAGCGGCCGCAGCGCGCGGCCGAGCGCGAAGTGATGCGCGGCATCCGCGCGCGGCTGGATCGACAGTTGCGCGACCGGCACGTCGGCTTCCGGAAACATCAGCAGCATCGGCACCCACGCGCCATGATCGAGGCCGTGTTCGGTCGTCGCGGTCGCGATGCCGGCCGTGTTCAGCAGCGCGGCCGCGCGCTCGGCGACGTCGGGTGCGCCCGGCGCCGGATAGCGGATGTCGTACAGCGCCTGCGGGAAACCGTAGAAATCGTGAATCGTCTCCGGATGCGCGGCGACGCTCGCGACCGGTCGTTGCGTGCCCCAGTGCGCGGACAGCATCAGCACCGCGCGCGGGCGCGGCAACTCGGCGCCGAGGTGCGTAAACGCGCCGGACGGCAGCGCCGGGTCGATCGGCAGCGTCGGGGCGCCGTGGGACAGGTACAGCGAAGGCAAGCGGTTCATGGTGGTGACCTGCAAAAGGGATTTGCCTGTGACTATAGGCGTGTACCGTGCATTGATAAATCGACGCTACGGAATTTGATTGACGCTTGTTTGTTGATAATCGTGGCGAAGGCAGGCTTTCGGATGCCGGGTCACATCGGAAAGCGTGAAATGGAGGGAGTTGCTGCGCGAATCGGTGGAGATCCGCGCAGAAGAGGCGTGGCTTACTGCGCGTGCCGGATGCCGGGCCACGGCGTCGTGAGCGGCGCGCTGAGGGCGAACAGGTCGAGGACGCGTGTGACGGTCTGGTCGACGAGTTCCTCGATCGTCTTCGGCATCGCGTAGAACGCGGGCAGCGGCGGAAAGACGATGCCGCCCATTTCGGTGACGGCGGTCATGTTGCGCAGATGCGCGAGGTTGAACGGCGTTTCGCGCACCATCAGCACGAGACGGCGGCGTTCCTTCAGCGTGACGTCGGCCGCGCGGGTGACCAGGTTGTCGGACAGCCCGTGCGCGACGCTCGCGAGCGTCTTCATCGAGCAGGGCGCGATCACCATGCCGTCGGTCGCGAACGAGCCCGACGCGATCGTTGCGCCGACGTCGCGCACCGAATGCACGACGTCCGCACGGCTTTCGATATCGGCCTTCGGCAGCTTCAGTTCATGCTGGATGTTGAGCCAGCCGGCGTTCGAAATCAGCAGATGCGTTTCGACGCCGCCGGCGGCGCGCAGCAGATCGAGCAGCCGCACACCGTAGATCACACCGGTGGCGCCGGTGATCGCGACGATCAGCCGGCGCGGCGGCGCGCTGGGAGATGCCATCGAAAAGGGGCGGGTGCCGCGTGTTACGCGGCGGCGAACAGTTGCTGCAGTTCGCCCGACTGGTACATCTCCATCATGATGTCCGAGCCGCCGATGAATTCGCCCTTCACGTAGAGCTGCGGGATGGTCGGCCAGTTCGAAAATGCCTTGATGCCCTGGCGGATTTCGTCGTCCTCGAGCACGTTGACCGTCTTGAACTGGTCGACGCCGCAGGCCTTCAGCACCTGCACGGCGCGGCCCGAGAAGCCGCACATCGGGAATTGTGCGTTGCCCTTCATGAAGAGCACGACCTGGTTTTCGTCGACGATTTGCTTGATACGTTGTTGGGTGTCCATGACTGACCTTGCGTTTGCGGGGCGTTAGAACGAAATGATAGCGGATTTCAACCGGGCGGGCCGGGCATCAGCCCGGCAGGCGGCCGCCGGTCGTGCGTTCGATGGCGGCGAGATCGGCGAGCGATTCGACCGCGACGAAGCCGTGTGACGCCAGTATCGCGCGGACGGCTTCGGCCTGGTCGTAGCCGTGCTCGATCCACAGCGTGCCGCCCGGTTTCAGATGGGCGCTGGCGCCCGCGACGATCGTTCGGATCGCGCTAAGGCCATCGGCATCGTCGGTGAGCGCGCCGCGCGGCTCGAAACGCAGGTCGCCTTGCGCGAGATGCGGATCGTGCTGCGCGATGTACGGCGGGTTGCTGACGATCGCGTCGAATCCGAGCGCGGGATCGAGCGCTGCGTACCAGTCGCTCTGCAGCCAGTGCAGCGGGCCGCCGGGGCGCCGCGCGTCGAGCAGCTTGTCGGCGTTGCGTTGCGCGACCGCGAGCGCGGCCGGCGAACGGTCGAGCGCCCAGACGCGTGCATCGGGGCGCTCGGCGGCGATCGACACGGCGATCGCGCCGCTGCCGGTGCCGAGATCGAGCACGGCTGCGTGCGGCAGCCCGTCGATCGCATCGAGCGCGGCTTCGACGAGCAGCTCGGTTTCTGGGCGCGGGATCAGCACGTCGGGCGTCACGTCGAACGGGCGGCCGAAGAACTCGCGCGTCCCCACCAGTTGCGCGACGGGCTCGCCGGCGACGCGGCGCGCTTCGAGCGCGCGGTAGCGTTCGATCGCGGCGGCGTCGAGCGGCGCGTCGCCGCGCGTGATCAGTTGCGTGCGGGTCCAGCCGAGCGCGTGCGCGAGCAGCACGCGTGCATCGACCGGGTCGAGCGGCGAGGCGCGCAGCAGGGCGTCGGCGGTGGTCTCGGACATCGTGGCCTCAGTCGGCTTCGCCGAGCGATGCGAGCAGCTCGGCCTGGTGCTCGGTGACGAGCGCGCCGATCAGTTCGTCGAGATCGCCGTCCATGATCGCCTCGAGCCGGTACAGCGTCAGGTTGATCCGGTGGTCGGTCATCCGGCCCTGCGGGAAGTTGTACGTGCGGATGCGCTCCGAACGGTCGCCGGAGCCGATCAGGCTCTTGCGCGTCGCGGCTTCCTTCGCATGCTGCTCGTGATACTGCTTGTCCTTGATGCGCGCGGCGAGCACCTTCAGCGCGCGATCCTTGTTCTTGTGCTGCGAGCGGTCGTCCTGGCATTCGACGACGATCCCGGTCGGGATGTGCGTGACGCGCACCGCCGAATCGGTCTTGTTGATGTGCTGGCCGCCCGCGCCGGACGCACGGAACGTGTCGATCCGCAGGTCGGCCGGATTGATCTCGACCTCGCCGATCTCGTCGGCTTCCGGCATCACGGCGACCGTGCATGCGGACGTATGGATGCGCCCCTGCGTCTCGGTGGCCGGCACGCGCTGCACGCGATGGCCGCCCGATTCGAACTTCAGGCGCGAATACGCGCCCTGGCCCGCGATTCGCACGATCACTTCCTTGTAGCCGCCGAGATCCGATGCGCTCTCCGACATCATTTCGACCTGCCAGCGCTGGCGTTCCGCGAAGCGCAGGTACATGCGCAGCAGGTCGCCCGCGAACAGCGCCGATTCGTCGCCGCCCGTGCCCGCGCGGATTTCGAGGAAGATGTTGCGGTCGTCGTTCGGGTCCTTCGGCAGCAGCATCTTCTGCAGCTCGGTCTCGAGGCGCGCCATGCCCTCGCGCGCGCTGCGGATTTCGTCTTCCGCGAAATCGCGCATCGACGGATCGGCCAGCAGCTCCTGCGCGGCCGTTTCGTCGCTGCGCGACTGGCGCCATAACGCGTATTGCTCGACGACCGGGCCGAGTTCCGCATGTTCGCGCGTCAGCTTGCGGTACTGGTCGAGGTCGGCCGTGACGTTTTCGCGGCTCAGCAGGTCGTTCAGTTCGGCCAGCCGTGTGGACAGCTGGTCGAGCTTGCGTTGCATGCTCGTCTTCATGGTGTGGAGCGGCGCTCCCGGGCAAGGGGTATTCGGAAAGGATAGGCCGGCGGCAGGACAATGCGCGGCCGGCGGCAGGCGACCGGGCGGCGCTAGTGGCCGGACTGGTCGTTCGAGCGCGGCGCGTGCTGATAGAAGCCGCGCATCAGGTCGATCAGCGAATCGCGATCGGCGCCGTTGACGCGGTTGAGCGCGCTCGTCGGGCCGTGGATCAGCTTGTTGGTCAGCGCCTGCGACAGGGCTTCGAGCACGGCGGCCGGATCGTCACCGCGCGCGAGCAGCTTCTGCGCCTTTTCGACTTCGGCTCGACGCAGCGCGTCGGCCTGCGTATGCATGTGACGGATCACCGGCACGACGCTGCGCGTGTCGAGCCATTGCATGAAATTCTGCACGCGCGTCTCGATGATCGCCTCCGCCTGGGCGACCGCGGCCTGGCGCGATGCGTTGCCCTCGCGCACGATCGCGCCGAGATCGTCGACGGTGTACAGGAACACGTCCTTCAGCTTGCCGACTTCGGGCTCGATATCGCGCGGCACCGCGAGGTCGACCATGAAGATCGGCCGGTGGCGGCGCGCCTTCACCGCGCGCTCGACCGCGCCGAGACCGATGATCGGCAGCGTCGACGCGGTACACGACACGATGATGTCGAATTCGTGCATGCGGGTGGGCAGGTCGGCCAGCGGCATCGCGCGGCCGTTGAAGCGTTCGGCGAGCCGCTGGCCGCGTTCGGCCGTGCGGTTCGCGACGACCAGTTCGCGCGGGCCTTGCGCGGCGAAGTGCGTTGCGCACAGCTCGATCATTTCGCCCGCGCCGATGAACAGCACGCGCTGATCCGACACCTTTTCGAAGATGCGCTGAGCGAGGCGCACCGCGGCCGCGGCCATCGACACCGACTGCGTGCCGATTTCGGTCGTGCCGCGCACTTCCTTCGCCACCGCGAACGTGCGCTGGAACAGCTGGTTCAGATAGGTGCCGAGCGCGCCCGCTTCGGTCGCAGTGCGAACGGCATCCTTCATCTGGCCCAGAATCTGGGTTTCGCCGAGCACCATCGAATCGAGGCCGGACGCAACGCGAAACGCGTGCCGGACCGCTTCCGACTGCGGCAGCGCATAGACGTGCGGCGCGAGTTCGTCGACCGGAATCCGGTGATACTCCGACAGCCAGCGGACCGCGCCTTCACGGGCAGCACGATCGTCGGTCGCGCAATACAGTTCGGTGCGGTTGCAGGTGGAGAGGATCGCCGCTTCGGGCGTATTCGGTGCCTGCGGGCCGAGAAACACGTTCTTGAACGTGACGAGAGCCGGCTTGATTTGCTCGAGCGGAAACGCCACGCGTTCGCGCAGGGCGACAGGCGCAGTGTGGTGGTTGATTCCGATCGTGAGGAGTTGCATATCGAGGGCTATCGTTTAGCCCCATATTATAGCGTTTCAGCGATTTCCTCACTCGCGGCATACCGGGCATCGGCGTGGCGGGGCCACGAATTTGGGGGCTCGATCGGTACGCGGTCGAGCTGGTAGCCGAAGCCGTAGAGCGGCAACAGCCGGTAGCCGCGCTCCGGAAGCAGTTGCAATTTGCTGCGCAGCCGGGACGCGTGCGTGTCGAGCGTGCGCGACTTCATGTCGCGGCGGCGCGCCCATACCGTTTCGAGGATATGGGCGCGTGACACGGGCCGCGACAGGTTCGTGAACAGCAACTGTGCGAAACGAAACTCCTTCGGCGTGAGTGAAACGATTGCGTCGCCGAAACGTACGAGGCAATGCGTGGCGTCGAATGCGTATTCGCCATACATTTCGCGCGAACGGGTGGGCGCCCGCCGTACGCCTGCGCGGCGGATCAGCGCGTTGACGCGCGCGAGCAGCTCGGGCCCGCTCACGGGCCGCACGAGACAATCGTCGGCGCCCGCGTGCAGGCACGAGACGATTTCACTTTCGCGCGCCGACTGCATCACGGCGATGGCCGGCAACCCGGGCAGGACCGCCTGCGCGCGCGGAATGACTTCCTGCGCCGGCTGGTCGCCGGCCCAGTGGCCGGTGACCAGCATGTCGCAGGTGTTGTCGGCGGCGAGCCATTCGAAGAAGGCGGTGCTGGACGGAAACGCGTGGCACACGTGACCGCCCGCGAAGAGCAGGCGGTTCAGGAGTGCGGTATGGCGCGACTCCGGATCGATCAGAGCGATTCGCATGACGATTTCTTCAATACGGCAGCCGGTGTGCGCTTGCCATAACGTCGAGTCGGCCCCTACACTCGAACGTTCGCGGCGCCCGGCTGGTCTCGGGTTCGATGGATGAATCGATGCTAGCCGCTGGCAATGTTCACGCCTATGGGACGAATCCGAATTTATAGAAGGCGTTGAATGAACTGGTTTGGAATCCTTGTCCTGGGAGCGGCCGTCGGGCTGTTGGGCCGCTGGCTGCATCCGATGCGGCGCACGGGCCGGCCGGCGTGGTGGATCGCGGTGCTCGTCGGCATCGTGGGCGCGGCCGCCGCCCGCATGGTCGGCAATCTCTCGGGACTGTTTTACGATGGCGAGACGCTCGAATGGCCGGTCTGCACCGGCGTCGCGTTCCTCGCCGTAGCCGTGACGGTCGCGCTGTCGGCCCGTCGCTGAATGCTCTCAGGTGAAATCATGAATGCCCGTCTCCCCGAAGTCTCGCCGGTGCCGGCCCGTCTGGCGCTGCTGCGCGACGCCATGGTCCGCGAGAACCTGGCCGCCTATCTCGTGCCGTCCGCCGATCCCCATCTGTCCGAATACCTGCCCGAACGCTGGCAGGCGCGCCGCTGGCTGTCCGGCTTCACGGGCTCGGTCGGCACGCTGGTCGTGACCGCGGATTTCGCCGGGTTGTGGGTCGACAGCCGCTACTGGGTGCAGGCCGACGCCGAACTGGCAGGCACGGGCGTGCAGCTGATGAAGATGACGGGCGGACAGCAGAGCGCACCGCACGTCGACTGGCTCGCGCAGAACGTGGCGGCCGGCGCGACGGTCGGGGTCGACGGCGCTGTGCTCGGCGTCGCGGCCGCGCGCGGGCTGACGGCTGCGCTGAGCGCACGCGGCATCGCGCTGCGTACCGACGTCGACCTGCTCGACGCGATCTGGCCCGAGCGGCCGGGGCTGCCCGGCGACGCGGTGTTCGAGCACGTGGCGCCGCAGGCCGACACGACGCGTGCGAGCAAGCTGGCCGAGGTGCGCCGCGCGATGCACGCGCAGGGCGCGCAGTGGCATTTCGTGTCGACGCTCGACGATCTCGCCTGGCTGTTCAACCTGCGCGGCGCCGACGTCAACTTCAATCCGGTGTTCGTTGCGCACGCAATGATCGGCGCCGATCGCGCGACGCTGTTCGTCGCCGACGGCAAGGTGCCGCCGGCGCTGGCCGCGTCGCTCGCGCAGGATGGCGTCGACGTCCGCGCCTACGACGCCGCGCGCGCGTCGCTCGCGGCGCTGCCCGACGGCGCGACGCTGCTGATCGACCCGCGCCGCGTGACGTTCGGCACGCTCGAGGCCGTGCCGGCCGGCGTGAAGCTCGTCGAGGCCGTGAATCCGTCGACGTTCGCGAAATCGCGCAAGACGTCCGCCGAGATCGAGCACGTGCGCGTGACGATGGAGCACGACGGGGCCGCGCTCGCGGAATTCTTCGCGTGGTTCGAACAGGCGGTGAACCGCGAGACGATCACCGAGCTGACGATCGAGGAAAAGCTCACGGCCGCGCGCGCCCGACGCCCCGGCTATGTGTCGGCGAGCTTCGCCACGATCGCCGGCTTCAACGCGAACGGCGCGATGCCGCACTACCACGCGACGCGCGAGTCGCACGCGACGATCGCCGGCGACGGCCTGCTGTTGATCGACTCCGGCGGCCAGTACATGACGGGTACGACCGACATCACGCGCGTCGTGCCGGTCGGCACCGTCAGCGACCTGCAGCGGCGCGATTTCACGATCGTGCTGAAGTCGATGATGGCGCTGTCGCGCGCCCGCTTCCCGCGCGGCATCCGCTCGCCGATGCTCGACGCGATCGCGCGTGCGCCGATGTGGGCGGCCGGGCTCGACTACGGCCACGGCACCGGGCATGGCGTCGGTTACTTCCTGAACGTGCATGAGGGCCCGCAGGTCATTTCGCACTACGCGCCGGCCGAGCCTTACACGGCGATGGAAGAGGGGATGATCACGTCGATCGAGCCGGGCGTGTACCGACCGGGCCAGTGGGGCATCCGGATCGAGAACCTGGTCGTGAACCGTGCGGCCGGAAAGACGGAATTCGGCGACTTCCTCGCGTTCGAGACGCTGACGCTGTGCCCGATCGACACGCGCTGCGTGCTGATCGAGATGCTGCACGACGAAGAGCGCGCGTGGCTGAACACGTATCACGCGACGGTGCGCGAGCGCGTCGGCCGGCACGTGAGCGGCGACGCGAAGGCGTGGCTCGACGCGCGCACGCAGCCGATCTGACGCAACGCATGGTAACGGCCGGATAGCGATCCGGTAACGATCCGGTAACGATCGAACGACGGCCGGACGATAACAGCGAGGGCAGGCAATGGCGGACACCGCGGTGATCGTGGTCGACATGCAGCGCGGGCTGGTGGAGCGGGCGCAGCCCGCGTACCGGCTCGACGACGTGGTGTCGGGCATCAACCGGTTGACGGCGGCGGCGCGCGCGGCGAATGCGCCGGTGTGCTTCGTGCAGCACGACGGCGACGCGGACGACGACGTCGTGCCCGGCACGCCGGGCTGGGAACTGCATGCGGGGCTGGTCGTCGGTCGCGACGACTGGCGTGTGCGCAAGCAGGCGAGCGATTCGTTTCACGACACGCCGCTCGCGGCGCAGCTCGATCGCCACGGCATCCGTTCGGTGCTGATCTGCGGCTATGCGACCGAGTTCTGCGTCGATTCGGCCGCGCGCCGTGCCGCGTTGCTCGGCTACCGGACGACCGTCGTGTCCGACCTGCACACGACGAACGAGCGCGCCCACCTGTCGGCGGCGCAGATCGTCGCGCACCATCACTTCATCTGGAACAACAATTCGCTGTCGGGCAACGCGGTGACGCCGCGTCCGCTCGCGGACGTGCTCGCGACGGAGTTCGCATGACGATCAAGGCAGTGGTGTTCGATTTCGGCGGGGTGCTGATCGACTGGAGCCCCGAGTACCTTTACCGCGAACTGATTCCCGACGCCGCCGAGCGTCGCTGGTTCCTCACGCACGTGTGCGCGATGGACTGGGTGGTCCGTCAGGACGGCGGGCAGACGATCGAGGAAGGCACGGCCGAACTCGTCGCGAAGTTTCCGGAGCACGAAGCGCTGATCCGCGCGTTCTATGCGCGCTGGCACGAGATGATCGGCGGTGTGCTCGAAGAGGGCGCGGCGCTCGTCGACCGGCTGGAAGCGCAGGGGATGCCGCTGTTCGGGCTGACGAACTGGTCCGCGCAGACGTTTCCGTATGCATGGGACAACTTCCCGGTGCTGCGCCGGTTCAAGGACATCGTCGTGTCGGGCCGCGTGAAGCTCGTGAAACCCGATCCGGCGATCTACCGCGAGATGCATGCGCGGATCGAGCCGCACCTGCCCGGCATCGCGCCGCACGAGCTCGTGTTCATCGACGACAACGCGCACAACGCGGCGGCCGCGACGGCGCTCGGCTGGCACGGCATTCATCACACGAGCGCGGCGGCGACCGAAGCGCGGCTGCGCGAACTGGGCGCACTGGTGTAAGCGGCGGGGCGAGCGCCAGGCGAAAAAAAGCGGGCCATGGGCCCGCTTTTTCGTTGTGCCGTTCCGGATGCGGCCACCTTCGATCACCTTCGGCGTCCAGCCCCGCGTGATCGCGGCGCCGGGCGCCCGGGCCGCGCCGCTCAGCGGCTGATCGGCTTGTAGCGCAGACGCTTCGGCTTCGCGGCTTCCTCGCCGAGGCGCGCACGCTTGTCGGCTTCGTACTCCTGGTAGTTGCCGTCGAAGAACGTGACCTGCGAATCGCCTTCGAACGCGAGGATGTGCGTCGCGATCCGGTCGAGGAACCACCGATCGTGCGAGATCACCATCACCGAGCCGGCGAATTCGAGCAGCGCGTCTTCCAGCGCGCGCAGCGTTTCGACGTCGAGGTCGTTCGACGGTTCGTCCAGCAGCAGCACGTTGCCGCCCGAGATCAGCGTCTTGGCGAGGTGCAGGCGGCCGCGTTCGCCGCCGGACAGGTTGCCGACGATCTTCTGCTGGTCGCCGCCCTTGAAGTTGAAGCGGCCGATATACGCGCGCGACGGCGTTTCGTACTTGCCGACCGTCAGCACGTCGGCGCCGCCCGAGATTTCCTCGAACACCGTCTTCGAACCGTCGAGCGCGTCGCGGCTTTGGTCGACGTATGCGAGCTTCACCGTCGGGCCCATCACGACTTCGCCCGAATCCGGCTGTTCCTTGCCCGTCAGCATCTTGAACAGCGTCGACTTGCCGGCGCCGTTCGGGCCGATGATGCCGACGATCGCGCCGGCCGGGATCTTGAAGCTCAGGTTGTCGATCAGCAGGCGGTCGCCGAACGACTTGCTGACGTTCTTGAACTCGATCACTTCGTTGCCGAGGCGCTCGCCGGCCGGAATGAAGATTTCCTGCGTTTCGTTGCGCTTCTGGTATTCCTGGCTGCTCAGCTCCTCGAAGCGGGCGATACGCGCCTTCGACTTCGCCTGGCGGCCCTTCGGGTTCTGGCGCACCCACTCCAGTTCCTTCTTGATGGCCTTCTGGCGTGCCGATTCCGACGCCTCTTCCTGCTTCAGGCGCTCTTCCTTCTGGTCGAGCCAGCTGCTGTAGTTGCCCTTCCACGGAATGCCGTGGCCGCGGTCGAGTTCGAGAATCCACTCGGCCGCGTTGTCGAGGAAGTAGCGATCGTGCGTGACGGCGACCACGGTGCCCGGGAAGCGCACCAGGAACTGCTCGAGCCAGTCGACCGATTCGGCGTCGAGGTGGTTGGTCGGTTCGTCGAGCAGCAGCATGTCGGGCTTCTCGAGCAGCAGCTTGCACAGCGCGACGCGGCGCTTTTCACCGCCCGACAGGTGCTCGATCTTGGCGTCCCATGGCGGCAGGCGCAGCGCGTCGGCGGCCACTTCGAGCTGCTGCTCGGGGCTGCCGCCGTCGCTCGACGCGAGGATCGCCTCGTATTTCGCCTGCTCGGCCGCGAGCGCGTCGAAGTCGGCGTCCGGTTCGGCGTATGCCGCGTAGATTTCTTCCAGCTTCTTGTTCGCCTGGAACAGGTCGCCGAGGCCTTCCTCGACGGCTTCGCGCACGGTCTTCGTCGGATCGAGCTGCGGTTCCTGCGGCAGGTAGCCGATGTTCAGGTTCGGCATCGGCGTGGCTTCGCCTTCGATGTCCTTGTCGACGCCCGCCATGATGCGGATCAGCGTCGACTTGCCCGAGCCGTTCAGGCCGAGCACGCCGATCTTCGCGCCGGGAAAGAACGACAGCGAGATGTCCTTCAGGATCTGGCGCTTGGGCGGCACGATCTTGCCGACCCGGTTCATCGTGAAAACGTATTGGGCCATTTCGGTGTGAAAGTCAGAAGTGGTTGGGACGGCCGCGCAGCGCGCGGGCGTGGCGGCGTCGGGTGATTCGGTACGGAGCGTGCCGCGCGGGGCGCGGCGGTGCGAGCGCGTATTGTACTTCGCCGCCGGCTGCCGCTGGCGCGGTGCAGGCCATTCGGCCGACCTTCGCTTACAGCCACGCGGCGACGCCGCCGTGCCCCGAGCACGTGCCGCGCCGGTGACGGCTGAAGCTGTACGTGCCGTCGCGGCAGCGCGCGCTCGCGCCGTCCGGCACGCGGCCCGATTTCGAATGGGCGGGCGCATGCACGGTTTCGCCGTCGCGGTTGCGATACGTGTCGTGACGGTCGAGATCGGCTTCGTTGCCGTAGCCGGGTGATGCTCGATAGGCGTGCGCGGCAGGGGGCAACGCGGCGCCCGCGACGAAGAGCGCGGCGGACAGGGTCGCGACATGTGTCGCACGGCGGAGCAGGGCACGCATGGTCTCTCTCGTTCGGTTCGTTGTTATCGAGGTCGGGCCGATGGCCCGCGCCGCATGTTAGCCGGATCGACGCGGCGCCGCCGCGCGACGCTAGGCCGCGCCGGTCATCGACGCCGCGCCGTCGGCCTGCGCGGCATCGAGAATCCAGCGGCGGAACGCGGCAACCTTCGGCCGTTCCGCGTGATGCGGCGGATAGACGAGGTAGTACGCGAAATCGTCGAGCCATGCGACGTCGGCAAGCTGCACGAGCCGGCCGCTCGCCAGCTCGCCGCGCACCATCGCAGCCGGCAGCAACCCGGCGCCCTGGCCGGCGACGATCGCCTGCAGCAGCAGGCCCGAATCGTCGAACGCCGGGCCGCGCGGCGGGCCGAAATCGTCGATCCGCTGCGCACCGAACCAGATGTGCCAGCCCTTGCGTTCGGCGTCGTGCAACTGCGGCCAGCCGACGAGCTCGGCCGGCGTCGCCGGCATGCCGAGCCGCGCGACGAGCTCGGGCGACGCGAGCGCGACGATTTCCACCGTCAGCAGGCGTTCGCTGCACAGCCCGATGTAGCGCCCGAGGCCGTGGCGGATCGCGACGTCGACGCCGTCGCGCGCGAAATCCGCGAGCGCGTGGCTCGTGAGGACCTGCAGGTCGACGTCCGGGCACGCCTGCCGGAACTGCGCGAGGCGTGGGACCAGCCACGCGGACGCGAAGAACGGCGTGACGCTCACCGTCAGCACGCCGCTGTCGGCGGCGCCCGACACGCGCTGCGACGCATCGGCGATCTGCCGGAACGCGTTGCGCACGGGCGGCAGGTAGTCACGGCCGGCGGCCGTCAGCAGGATGCCGCGGTTCACGCGCTCGAACAGTTGCACGCCGAGATGCGTCTCGAGCGTGCGGATCATCTGGCTCACCGCACCGGGCGTGACCGACAGCTCCTCGGCCGCCGACTTCACCGAGAGGTGGCGGGCGGCGGCTTCGAACGCGCGCAACGCGTTGAGCGGCGGCAGGCGGGAACGAGTCATTCAGTTTTTCTAAAGCGAAAGGTCGACGAAATATCGTTTGAGACGACGTGTATGCGCGCGTACCGTTGATGCATCGGATCGCCCGTTTCGCGGCTGCCTGTCGGGTGCCGATCGGCGGCCGATGCGATCAACATAGTTCAACTATATCCACGGGGCAATCCGGACGCCGCCCGGCAGCCGGTGGAACCCGAAAGGAGCATCGTCATGAACCGCCCGGGCGCGTCACGCGTTTTCCATGGCTGGTACGTGGTGGCGGCTGCGTTCGCCGTCACGTTCGTCGGGTTCGGCAGCGCCTATACGTTCAGTGCGTTCGTCGAATCGCTGCAACGGGATTTCGCCGCGTCGCGCGGCCAGATCTCGCTCGTGTTCTCGCTCTCCGGCTTCCTGTACTTCGGTTTCGGCATCGTCAGCGGGCCGCTGGCCGATCGTTTCGGCTCGCGGCGGCTCGCCGTCGCCGGGATGCTGCTGACCGGCGCGGGGCTCGCGGCCGCCGGCGCGGCGCATACGCTGCTGCAGGTCTATGTCGCGTACGGGCTCGGTGTCGGGTTCGGCGTCGGCTGCGCGTACGTGCCGGCCGTCGGCGCGGTCCAGCGCTGGTTCGTGCGCCGGCGCGGGTTCGCGTCGGGGCTTGCGGTCGCTGGGATCGGCGTCGGCACGCTGGTGATGCCGCCGCTCGCGTCCGCGCTGATCGCGCAGGTCGGCTGGCGCGGCGCGTACTTCACGCTGGCCGCGCTCGTGATCGTGCTGGGAGCCGGCATGTCGCTGTTGATCGAGAACGACCCGCGCGGGCGGGGGCTGTTGCCGGACGGCGATGTCTCCGGTGACGACGGCGGCCGGAATGCGGCCGCTTCCGCGGTCGCCGCGAACGTACCAGCCGGCGCGACGGTGCGCGAAGCCGTCACGTCGCGGCCGTTCGCGAGCCTCTACGCGGCCTGCCTCGTCTGTTCGTTCGGCGTATTCGTCCCGTTCGTTCACCTCGTGCCGTACGCGCTCGATCACGGCGTCGCGCCGTCGACGGCCGTGCTGCTGCTCGGTGCGATCGGCATGGGCAGCACGGCCGGCCGCTTCTTCCTCGGCGGCCTGGCCGATCGCTTCGGCCGCCGCGCGTCGTTGCTCGCGATGTTCGCCGGCATGGCCGTTGCGCTGGTCGCGTGGGCGGGCGCCGGCAGCGTCGCGACGCTGGCTGGGTTCGCGCTCGTGTTCGGCGTGTTCTACGGCGGCTGGGTCGCCGTGCTGCCGGCGGTCGTGATGGACTATTTCGGCGGGCGCAACGTGAGCGCGATCATCGGCATCCTGTACACGAGCGTCGCGTTCGGCACGCTGATCGGGCCGGCCGCCGCCGGCTTCATCTACGACGCGGGCGGCGGCTATCTCGTACCGATCCTCGCGAGCGCCGCCGCGAATGCGATTGCGTTCGCGATCGTCGCGGCCGCCGGGCGTGCGCCGGCCGCCGCGCGTGCGGCCGGCGGATAGCGCCACCCGGCTGGGCGTGCCGCGCGATTTCCGGTAGGGTGGCCGGACCGTCAACCATCGACGCCCGGTCGGGGAGGCACCGTGACATTCGACGAAGTCCGGCAGATCGCACTGGCGTGGCGCGGCGTCGAGGACGGCACGTCGTACGGCACGCCCGCGCTCAAGGTGAAGGGCAAGCTGCTCGCGCGGCTGCGCGAGGACGGCGACACGCTCGTCGTGAAGGGCGTCGGCCCCGACGAGCGCGCATGGCTGATCGAGTCGGCGCCCGACGTGTATTACGTGACCGATCACTATGTCGGCTGGCCGATCGTGCTGGTGCGCTTGTCGGCCGCGCATCCCGACGCCGTGAAAAACCTGCTTCTGCGGGAATGGCACGCGATCGTGCCGGCGAAGTGGCGGGACGAAGCTGCCCGCGACACGCACTGAATCGCGCCCACCCCGCGCGCGATGCGGCCTGCCGAACCGGATCAAGCGTTGCATCGGTTCGTATCGATGCAACGAGTGGTTCCATCGAAATTCTTCAATTGGTTCTTAGTGAAGAACCGTTTGATGCTTACACTCCTTCGCTTCGAAGGCGGCTGACGACAGCCGACGGAACGGGCGTACGCGATGCGCCGGCGCCCGGTGCGCCGCATCGCACCCGCGGCTTCGCAGACTGCGCGGACGACCCGACCGGAACGGCCCCATCCGGCCCATGCCCGTGTGCGACGCACCCGCGGCCGCGGCCGGATTCAACAACGACAACTCCCCGCGCCGCCTTCACGCGACACACGGTCGTACCGGAACCGTTTTTTGGAGAGAGACAGATGAGTGGAAGCAACACAGGCCTCGGCACTGGCCTGAAGCAGCGTCACGTGACGATGATGTCGATTGCCGGTGTGATCGGCGCGGGCTTGTTCGTCGGCTCCGGCCACGCGATCGCGGAAGCCGGGCCGGCATCGATACTCGCGTATGCGATCGCGGGCGTGCTGGTCGTGCTGGTGATGCGCATGCTCGGCGAAATGGCCGTCGCGCATCCGGACAGCGGGTCGTTCTCGACCTATGCCGATCGAGCGATCGGCCACTGGGCCGGCTTCACGATCGGCTGGTTGTACTGGTGGTTCTGGGTGCTGGTGATTCCGATCGAGGCGACCGCCGCCGCGACCATCCTCAATGCGTGGTTCCCGGGCATCGCGACGTGGATCTTCGCGCTCGGCATCACGCTGCTGCTCACCGTCACCAACCTCTTCTCCGTCAAGAACTACGGCGAATTCGAATTCTGGTTCGCGCTGATCAAGGTCGTCGCGATCGTCGTGTTCCTGTGCATCGGCGGTGCGGCGATCGTCGGCATTATTCCCGCGCCGGCCGTGTCGGGCGTGTCGAACCTGTTCGTGCACGACGGCTTCATGCCGCACGGCGCGAGCGCAGTGCTCGCGGCGATGCTGACGACGATGTTCTCGTTCCTCGGCACGGAGATCGTGACGATCGCGGCCGCCGAATCGGACAACCCGCAGCGCCAGATCGTACGTGCGACGAACTCGGTCATCTGGCGTATCACGCTGTTCTATCTCGGCTCGATCCTCGTCGTCGCGGCCATCGTGCCGTGGAACGACCCGCTGCTGCCGAAGCACGGCTCGTATCAGCGCGCGATGGAGCTGATCGGCGTCCCCAACGCGAAGGCGATCATCGACGTGATCGTGCTCGTGTCGGTCGCGAGCTGCCTGAATTCGGCGCTGTACACCGCGTCGCGGATGCTGTTCTCGCTGTCCCGGCGCAAGGACGCGCCCGCCTTCCTGCATCGCACCGATTCGACCGGCACGCCGCGCGCGGCGGTGCTCGCATCGACCGCGTTCGGTTTCCTGACCGTGATCGCGAACTACCTGATGCCGGAGCAGGTGTTCGGCTTCCTGCTCGCGACGTCGGGCGCGATCGCGCTGCTCGTGTATCTCGTGATCGCGATCTCGCAGTTGCGGATGCGCAAGACGCTCGAAGCGGGCGGCGCGGACCTGACGTTGCGGATGTGGCTGTTCCCGTGGCTCACGTGGGCGGTGATCCTGTTCATCTGCGGCACGCTGACCGTGATGTTCGTCAGCGAGGAGCACCGGATGGAAGTCGGCGCGACGGCCGTGCTGGCGTTGATCGTGCTGCTCGCGTCGTGGCTGAACAAGCGCGGCCGCGATGCGCGGGCGAACGCGGGGCGCCGGGTGTCGGCGACGTGATCTGATCGCGTGATGTAGTGGCGGGGCGGGAGCCTCGCTGATGAACATGGCCTGACCGGCATTTGCCGGCCGGGCCATTTTTCTTTCGACGACGCACGGATGCCGTTGCGAGTATCGGCCGCGCGGCATCGGTCGTGGGAGACGCACGCTGCTGCGTGCTGCCGACGGGAACGTCGTCTGCCGAAACGATCGTCGCCTATACTCGACGAGAAGAAAAATCGCGGGGGTGGGCGATGGGGACGGTGCACGGATCGGGCAGTCGCGCGGTCGACGCGCGGCGCGTCGGCACGTATGCAGCCGCGGTACTCGCGCTGCAGATCGTCGTTCTGGCTGTCTGGGCGATGAGGTACTACGGCTGGCACGATCGCTCATCCCCGATGGTCGGCTCGGACTTCGCGATTTTCTGGGCGGCGGCCCGTGTCGCGATCGAGCACGGCGCCGCGGCGATCTTCTCGCCCGGGTGGATGCAGCCGATCGAAGCCGCCCTGCGGCCGTTCGACGACTTCGCTCCGTGGCCGTATCCGCCGACGTTCCTGCTCGTCATCCTCCCGTTCGGCCTCGTGCCGTTCGTCTTCGCGCTCGTGGTGTTCGCGACACTGCAGATCGCCTGTTATGCGGCGGTCGTCGCGCGTGTCGTGCGCCCGCTCGACAGGCAGCTGCGCGTCGCGATTGCCGCATTTCCGGGGCTGCTCGGCGCGGCGCTCACGATGCAAAATTCCTTCATGACGGTCGCGGCGGCGGCCGCGGCGCTGCTCCTGCTCGAATCGAGCCCGGTTCTGGCGGGCGCATGCATTGCGGTGCTGATCGTGAAGCCGCAATTCGGCGTGCTGTTCCCGTTGGCGCTCGTCTGCGGGCGCCACTGGAAGGCATTGATATCGGCCGGCGCGTTCAGTGCCGGGATCGTCGCGGTGTCGCTGGCGGCGTTTGGCGTGCGGGCGTGGGCCGCGTTTTTCGCGTTCATGCCGGCGTTCCACCACAACGTGGTCGAGTACGGCGACACGCTCCGGCGGGGCATGCCGTCGACGATCTCGCTCGCCCGCGCAGCCGGGCTATCCGTCGGGCCAGCCTACGCCGTGCACGCGGTGGTCGGGGTACTGGCGGTCGCGGCGGTCGCCGACGTCTGGATTCGCCGTTCGCGCTTCGCGCTCCGCGCCGCCGCGCTGGCCGCCGGGACGCTGCTCGTGCAGCCTTACTATGTGTACTACGACCTGCTCTGGCTGGTGTTGCCGGTTGCATTCCTGCTGCTGGACGCGCGGAACGTCCCGTTGCGCCGAGCCGAGATCGTGATCATCGTGCTGGCCTGGCTCGCGCCGGCGCAGGCCTTCGTCGCGGTGATCAGCGGCACGGGTTGGCCGGTCGCGTCGGCGATGCTGGTCGCGCTGCTCGCGGTGATCGTAATCCGGAGTCGCGAGCCGGCGCCGGTGGCTGCGTAGCGGTTGCCGGGTGAGCGGGTGGGCGGGTGGGCGGGTGGGCGGGTGAGCGCATGTTGCTGCAGTCGGTCGACCCGAGCGGAACGATGCCGGGCGCATGAAACAGAAAACCCCTTGCGGCGCCGAGGCCGCAAGGGGTTTTCCGTGTATTGCCGTACTACGCCTGGGGTGATTCGCTCAGACGTTGAACAGGAAGTTCATCACGTCGCCGTCGTGCACGACGTATTCCTTCCCTTCCGCACGCATCTTGCCGGCTTCCTTCGCGCCTTGCTCGCCCTTGTACGTGACGAAGTCGTCGAACGCGATCGTCTGCGCACGGATGAAGCCGCGCTCGAAGTCGGTGTGGATCACGCCGGCCGCTTGCGGAGCGGTATCGCCGATGTGGATCGTCCACGCGCGCACTTCCTTCACGCCCGCGGTGAAGTAGGTCTGCAGGCCGAGCAGCTTGAAGCCCGCGCGAATCACGCGGTCGAGGCCCGGCTCTTCCATGCCCATGTCGGCGAGGAACGCTTCCTTGTCCGCGTCGTCGAGATCGGCGATTTCCGCCTCGATCGCCGCGCATACGGCGACCACCGGCGCGTTTTCGCTTTCCGCGTACTTGCGTACCGCCTCGAGGTGCGGGTTGTTCTCGAAGCCGTCGTCCTTCACGTTGGCGACGTACATCGCCGGCTTCGCGGTGATCAGGCAGAACGGCTTGATCAGCGCCTGTTCGTCGTCCGACAGCGCGAGGCCGCGCACGGCCTTGCCCTGGTCGAGCTGCGCGCGCACCTTTTCGAGCACCGCGACGAGCTTCGCCGCTTCCTTGTCGTTGCCCGACTTCGCCGCCTTCGAATAGCGCGTGAGCGCCTTCTCGATGGTGCCGAGGTCGGCGAGCGCGAGTTCGGTGTTGATCACTTCGATGTCGTCGATCGGGCTGACCTTGCCGGCGACGTGGATGACGTTGTCATCCTCGAAGCAGCGCACGACGTGCGTGATCGCATCGGTTTCGCGGATGTTCGCGAGGAACTGATTGCCGAGGCCTTCACCCTTGCTCGCACCCGCGACGAGGCCCGCGATGTCGACGAATTCGACGACGGCCGGCACGACACGCTCCGGCTTGACGATCTCGGAGAGCGCCTTCAGGCGCGTATCGGGCACTTCGACGATGCCGACATTCGGCTCGATCGTGCAGAACGGGTAGTTCTCGGCGGCGATGCCGGCCTTGGTCAGCGCATTGAACAGGGTGGACTTGCCGACGTTGGGCAAGCCGACGATGCCGCATTTGAGACTCATGGAATCCTTCGGACGGGTGAGGCGGCGCGGCCGGACAGGGCACGGCGGCGCGGGAAAAAAGGGGCGGCCGGCGCGTGGAGCGCGGCGGGCCGACGGTCAAAGACGCTATTGTACCGTGCCGGCGCCCCGGATTCCGGGCTTGCCGCCGAACGGCCGATGCGGCGGGCCGCCGCGCGGGCGCACCGGCCTGCGATTCTGCTGATTTCCCGCAAAGTCCGGCCGCGTAAGGGTTTGGCCCCGCGGCTATAATGCCCGCCATGACTGCCCACCACTCCTTCGACGTCGCCGTGGTCGGCGGCGGGCTCGTCGGCAAGACGGCCGCGCTCGCGCTGACCCAGTCCGGCTACAAGACAGCCTTGCTCGCCCAGCCGGCCACGCCGCGCCCCGCCGATCTCGCGTTCGACACGCGCGTCTACGCACTGTCGTCGAGTTCGCAGGCGTTGCTCGAGCGGCTGCGGGTCTGGCAAGCGCTCGACCACGGCCGGCTCGCGCCCGTCTACGACATGCGCGTGTATGGCGATGCGCATGCCGAACTGCATTTCTCCGCCTATCAGGCGTCCGTGCCGCAACTCGCATGGATCGCCGAATCCTCGCTGGTCGAGGCGTCGCTCGACGCCGCGCTGCGGTTCCAGCCGAACCTCACGTGGTTCGATTCGCGTGCGCAGGGCTTCGACGTGCGCGACGACGCGGCCGTGCTGACGCTGTCGTCGGGCCAGGTGCTCGAAGCCGATCTCGTCGTCGGCGCCGACGGCGCGCATTCGTGGGTGCGCTCCCAAATGGGGGCCAGGGTAGAGCGGCGCGACTACCGGCAAACGGGCGTCGTCGCGAACTTCAAGGCATCGTTGCCGCACCGCGAGACCGCGTACCAGTGGTTCCACGAAGGCGAGATCGTCGCGCTGCTGCCGCTGCCGGACGGCCACGTGTCGCTCGTGTGGTCCGCGCACACCGCGCATGCCGAGGCCCTGCTCGCCCTCGATCCGGCGCAGCTCGCGGCCGAGGTCGAGCGCGTGTCGCACGGTCAGGTCGGCACGCTCGAATGCGTGACGCCGGCCGCCGGCTTCCCGCTGGCGCTGCAGACGGTCGACAAGCTGATCGCACCGCGCGTCGCGCTGGTAGGCGATGCCGCGCACCTGATCCACCCGCTCGCGGGGCAGGGGATGAACCTCGGGCTGCGCGACGTCGCCGCGCTCGCCGACGCGATCGCGGGCAAGGAAAGCTTCCGCAATCTCGGCGATACGGTCCTGCTGCGCCGTTACGAACGTTCACGCCGCGAGGACATCCGCGCGCTGATGGTCGCCACCGACGGCCTGCAGCGGCTGTTCGCGGTGCCGGGCTCGCTCGCGAAGGCGGTGCGCAATGCGGGCATGGCGTTCGTCGGCGCGCAGCCGCTCGTGAAGCGCTGGCTCGTGTCGGCCGCGCTCGGCTGAGCGAACCTTCCGCCGCCGCGCCGGTCGGAGACGGTTCCGTTACGGCGTACACTGTGCCGTGCACTCCGATTGAGCTGAAGGAAGATTTCAATGAAAAAAACGATCCGCATCGCATCGCTGGCGCTGGCCGTCACGATGGCGACGCTCGGCTGCACCGCGCAGGCCGACCAGACCACCGACAAGCTGAAGGCCACGCTGCAAGCCCGTCTCGGCAACGACGCGCCGATCAAGAGCGTGTCTAAATCGCCGGTCGCAGGCCTTTACGAAGTGAACCTCGGCTCGCAGATCATCTATAGCGACGCGGCGGGCGACTACGTGCTGCTCGGCGATCTCGTCGACGCGAAGACGCACAAGAACCTGACCGACGCCCGCCTGTCCGAAATCAACAAGATCGACTTCGCGAGCCTGCCGTTCGCGAATGCGATCAAGATCGTCAAGGGCAACGGCGCCCGCAAGATCGCGGTGTTCTCCGATCCGAACTGCCCGTACTGCAAGAAGCTCGAGACGACGCTGCAGTCGGTCGACAACGTGACCGTCTACACGTTCCTTTACCCGGTGCTGTCGCCGGATTCGACCGCGAAGTCGAAGGCGATCTGGTGCGCGACCGACCGCGCGAAGACGTGGGAAAGCTGGATGCTCGACCACCGCGCGCCGTCCGGCGCCGGTACCTGCGACACCACCGCGCTCGACAAGAACCTTGCGCTCGGCCGCGGGATGAACGTCACGGGCACGCCGACGATCTTTTTGCCGGATGGCCGCCGCCTGCCGGGCGCGGTATCGGCCGACCAGCTCAACCAGGCGCTCGCCTCGAGCAAGTAACCGACTGCACGCCGGGCGCATGGCCCGGCCAGCGAGGGGCGCCCGCATGATCTGCCGGCGCCTCTCTTCGTTTTCGCCGCCGTATTCGACCGACCGATTGCCACGATGACCCAGCCGATCCGCTATTCGATTGTCCCGAAAGATCTTGCCGCGCACTTGTTCGAAGTGACGGTGACGGTTGCCGATCCCGATCCTGAAGGCCAGCGTTTCTCGCTGCCGGTATGGATTCCGGGCAGCTATCTCGTGCGCGAGTTCGCGCGCAACATCGTGACGCTGCGCGCGTTCAACGACGCGGGCCGCAAGGTGCGCATCGCGAAGACCGACAAGCACACGTGGCAGGCCGCGCCCGTGACCGGCGCGCTGACGCTGCGCTACGACGTGTATGCGTGGGACCTGTCGGTGCGCTCCGCGTATCTCGACGAATCGGGCGGCTTCTTCAACGCGACGGCCGTGTTCCTGAGCGTCGCGGGCCACGAGGCGGCGCCGTGCGAAGTCGACATCGCGAAACCGGCCGGCGCGGCATTCCGTACGTGGCGCGTCGGCACCGCGCTGCCCGAAGCGGGCGGCACCCGGCGTTACGGTTTCGGCGCGTATCGCGCGGCGAACTATGACGAGCTGTCCGACCATCCGGTGACGATCGGCGAATTCGCACTCGCGACGTTCGACGCGCACGGCGTGCCGCACGACATCGTGATCGCCGGGCGCGTGACGCAACTCGACCTGGAGCGGCTGCGTACCGATCTGAAGCGCGTGTGCGAAGCGCAGATCGCGCTGTTCGAGCCGAAATCGAGGAAGGCGCCGATGGACCGCTACGTGTTCATGACGCTCGCGGTCAGCGACGGCTACGGCGGCCTCGAGCATCGCGCATCGACCGCGCTGATCTGCAACCGGACCGACCTGCCGGTGAAGGGGCGCCCGGAAACGACGGAAGGCTATCGCACGTATCTCGGCCTCTGCAGCCACGAGTATTTCCACACGTGGAACGTGAAGCGCATCAAGCCGGCGGCGTTCGTGCCGTACGACCTCACGCGCGAGAACTACACGTCGCTGCTGTGGCTGTTCGAGGGCTTCACGTCGTATTACGACGACCTGATGCTGGTGCGCAGCGGGCTGATGTCGCAGGACGACTATTTCGCGGCGCTCGGCCGCACGATCGGCGGCGTGCTGCGCGGCACGGGCCGGCTCAAGCAGAGCGTCGCGGAAAGCTCGTTCGACGCGTGGATCAAGTACTACCGCCAGGACGAGAACGCGACCAACGCGATCGTCAGCTATTACACGAAGGGCTCGCTCGTCGCGCTGGCGTTCGATCTCGCGATCCGCGCGCAAACGCGCAACCGGAAGTCGCTCGACGACGTGATGCGCCTGCTGTGGCAACGCTACGGCCGCGACTTCTATCGCGGCAAGCAGGCGGGCGTGGACGAAAACGAAGTCGAGGCGCTGATCGAGGAGGCGACGGGCGTTGCGCTCGGCCGCCTGTTTGCCGACGCCGTTCACGGCACGCGCGACCTGCCGCTCGCCGAACTGCTCGCGCCGTTCGGCGTGACGCTGGCCCCCGACGTCGCGACCGGCGCGGCCGCGAAACCGACGATCGGCGCACGCCTGCGCGGCGGCGCGGACTGCACGTTGGCGGCGGTCTATGAAGGCGGCGCCGCGCATCGCGCGGGGCTGTCGGCCGGTGACACGCTGATCGCGGTCGACGGGCTGCGCGTGACGGGCACGAACCTCGATGCGCTGCTCGCACGCTACCGGCCGGGCGACAAGGTCGAGATTCACGCATTCCGCCGCGACGAGCTGCGCACCGCGAAGCTGAAGCTCGACGGCCCGGAAATCACCCGCTACCGGCTGACGGCGGCCGCGAAACCGGCTGCGGCCACGAAGGCCCGCGAAGCCTGGCTGAAGGGGTAATCGTACGAAAGCGGGTAGCAGGGCACGATCGGCGATTGTTCTGTTGCTGCAACAATCCGTCGCCCTGAGCCCGCTTTTTCGCGGTCATGTGGCCACGCACAATGGCGTCACTCGCGCTACCGAAGCGCAACCCCACCCGGAGCCTGACATGACGACCATTCTGCAAATCAATTCCGCTGCGCGTTCGCAAGGTGCGCAATCCACGCTGCTGGCCAACGAACTGACGGCAAAGCTGCAACAATCGAACCCCGGCGCGAACGTCGTGGTTCGCGACCTGCTGGCCGATGCGCTGCCGCACCTCGACGAATCGGTGCTCGGCGCGTTCTTCACGCCGGCCGACAAGCGCACCGCGGAACAGAATGCGATCGTCGCGAAGAGCGATGCACTGATCGCCGAACTGCAAGCGGCCGACATCATCGTGATCGGCGCCCCGATGTACAACTTCGGCATCTCGTCGCAACTGAAGACGTACTTCGACTGGATCGCCCGCGCAGGCGTCACGTTCCGCTACACCGAGAACGGTCCGGAAGGCCTGATCAAGGGCAAGAAGGTTCACGTGGTGACGGCGCGCGGCGGCAAGTACCTGGGTACGCCGAACGACAGCCAGACCCCGTACCTGCGCACGTTCCTCGGCTTCATCGGCCTGACCGACGTGAGCTTCATCCACGCGGAAGGCCTGAACCTCGGCCCGGACGCGCAGAGCGCCGCGCTGGCCGGCGCACGCGAAGCGATCGCCGCCGCGTAACGCGTCAGGTCGATGCGGGTGCGATGCACCCGCTGCGTCGCCCGATAAAAAAACGCCGCGTCCTTTCAGGGACGCGGCGTTTTTGCATTCGGCCGGCGAACTCGCCGCAACCGAGGCCGTTACGCGAGCGTTTCGGCTACGTCCGGCAGGCGCCAGTCGATCGGTTCGCGGCCGGCGGCGGCCAGATAGTCGTTGGCGAGCGCGAAATGGCGGCAGCCGAGGAAGCCGCGGTGCGCGGACAGCGGTGACGGATGTGGCGCCTCGAGCACGCAATGCGCATTCGCATCGAAGAGCGCCCGCTTGGCCTGCGCGTGCGCGCCCCACAGCATGAACACGAGCCCGCGATGACGGCCGGCGAGCTCGCGGATCAGCGTATCCGTGCATTGCTCCCAGCCGCGCTTCGCATGGCTCGCGGCCGCGCCGCGCTCGACCGTCAGTACCGTGTTGAGCAGCAGCACGCCCTGGCGTGCCCACGTGTCGAGGCAGCCGTGACGCGGCGTGTCGTGACCGAAGTTCGCCGCGATTTCCTTGAAGATGTTGCGCAGCGACGGCGGCGTGCGGACGGCCGGCGGCACCGAGAACGCGAGGCCGTGCGCCTGCGGCGTGCCACGGTCGTCGCCGTGGTACGGGTCCTGGCCGAGGATCACGACCTTCACGTCGTCGGGATGCGTCAGGCGCAGCGCGCGGAACACGTCGGTCGGGTAGACCGTCTTGCCGGCGGCACGCTCTTCATCGACGAAGCGGCACAGCGGCGCGTACGCGTCGCTGTCGGTGAACGGTTTCAGCACGTCGCGCCAGACGGCCGGCAGCGCGTCGAATTGCGCGGCCAGATGCGGCACGTCGGCGGCAACGGGCCGCGAGGGCGAGGCGGCCGGGGCCGACGCGGCGAGCACGGGCGCCGGTGCGGCGGTTTTCTTCGCGGGTTTGCGCCCGGCCGCGGGCGGCTCGGAAGCCGGGGACGGAATATCGGCCGGTGCCGTTTCCGGCACGGGATCGTCGAACAGCGACGCCTGTTGCGGCGCGCGGGAAGTCTTGCGGGTTGCCATGCGTGATGCGAGTTTATTGCGCGCGCAGCCGGTAGCCGCGCTGCGCCTTGCTGATGTTTTCGGGAACGAGGCCCGGCAGCGCCTGCTGCAGTTCGGCGGCGAGCTTCGCGAGCGCCGTTTCCGGGCCGTCGATCAGTTCGAGTTCGATTTCGCTGATCGGTTCGCGGCGCGTTTCGTGTTCCGCCTGGACGACGATCTCGCCGAGGTCCACCGCGGCCTCGACGGTTGCGCCGCCGATTGCGATGCGCCACAGCGTACGCGAAAAATCCGTGCGGAACAGCGCGTGCAGCGCGCCGGCCGCGTCATTGAGCGCGGCGGCGGCTTCCGGTACGTCGCAGGCCGCGACGAGCGCATCGATTTCGAGCGCGTCGCCGGCGACCGGCAGTTCCCATTCGTGGCGGCTATGCAGGCCGCCTTCCGCGCTGCCGACCGTCTTGAACGTCTGCAGCCACCCGTCCGGCGTGCGGCGCACGCGCACCGCGCTCTTCGAGCGCGCCAGCGCGAGATCGGGCGTGTCGTAATAGACGTTCGCGAGCGTGATCGCGTGGCCGGGTTCGCCGGTCAGCGTCTCGAAGAAGCGGCGCGCGGCGTCGGCCTGGCCGGCCGGCAGCGCGAGCTTGATTTCCTGTTCGATCGCCATCAGAAGAACATCCGTGCGAGTTCCTCGCCCGGCTGCTCGGCGCGCATGAACGCCTCGCCGACGAGGAACGTATTCACGTTCGCCCCGCGCATCGTGTCGACGTCGGTGCGCGACAGGATGCCCGATTCGGTCACGACGATGCGATCCGCCGGAATCATGTCGAGCATGTCGAGCGTGGTCTGGATCGACGTCTCGAACGTGCGCAGGTTGCGGTTGTTGATGCCGAGCAGCGGCGTCTTCAGCGTCAGCGCTTGTTCCATCTCGTGGCGGTCGTGCACTTCGACCAGCACCGCGAGGCCGAGCGAGTGCGCATACGCTTCGAGATCCTGCATCAGCGGCGTGTCGAGCGCGGCGGCGATCAGCAGGATCGCGTCGGCGCCCATCGCGCGGGCTTCGACGATCTGGTACGCGTCGACGATGAAGTCCTTGCGCAGCACCGGCAGCGTGCAGGCCGCGCGCGCTTCCTCGAGGTAGCGGACGCCGCCCTGGAAGAACTGCTCGTCGGTCAGCACCGACAGGCACGCGGCGCCGTGCGCCGCATACGAGCGCGCGATGTCGGCCGGCACGAAATGCTCGCGCAGCACGCCTTTCGACGGGCTGGCCTTCTTGATTTCGGCGATCACGGCGGCGTTGCCGGCCGCGTGCTTCGCGCGCAGCGCGCCGACGAAGTCGCGCAGGTCGCGCGCGGACGCTTCCAATTTCAATGCCTCGAGCGGCGTGCTGCGCAGGGCCGCCGCGATTTCTTCGCGCTTGACGGCGATGATTCGGTCGAGAATGTCGCTCATAGGGGTTCCTGCTGGATTCGTAAGAGGGTCAGCGCTTGAATTGCTGCGTGAAGCGCACGAGTTCGTCGACCTTCGCGCGGGCCTTGCCGCTCGCGATCGCTTCGCGGGCGAGCTGGATGCCGTCCGCGATCGACTCGGCGATATTGGCCGCGTAGAGCGCGGTGCCCGCGTTCAGCGTGACGATCTCGCGCGCGACGCCCGGCTGGTTGTCCAGCGCGCCGAGCAGCATCGTGCGCGATTCGTCGGCATTTTCCACCTTCAGCGTGCGGTTCGACACCATCTGCAGGCCGAAGTCCTCCGGATGGATCTCGTATTCGTGCACCTTGCCGTCGCGCAACTCGCCGACGAGCGTCGCGGCGCCGAGCGACACCTCGTCCATCCCGTCCTTGCCGTACACGACGAGCACGTGCTGCGCGCCGAGACGCTGCATCACGCGCACCTGGATACCGACGAGGTCGGGGTGGAACACGCCCATCAGCTGGTTCGGCGCGCCGGCCGGATTGGTCAGCGGGCCGAGGATGTTGAAGATCGTGCGCACGCCGAGCTCGCGGCGCACGGCCGCGATGTTCTTCATCGCCGGGTGATGGTTCGGCGCGAACATGAAGCCCATGCCGGTTTCGGCGATCGACGCGGCGACCTGGTCCGACTGCAGGTCGATATTCACGCCGAGCGCCTCGAGTACGTCGGCGCTGCCGGACTTGCTCGATACGCCGCGGTTGCCGTGCTTCGCAACCTTCGCACCCGCGGCCGCCGTGACGAACATCGACGCGGTCGAGATGTTGAACGTGTGCGAGCCGTCGCCGCCGGTGCCCACGATGTCGACGAAGTTCGAGTTGTCCTGCACCTCGACGTGGTTCGCGAATTCGCGCATCACGGTTGCGGCGGCGGCGATCTCGCCGATCGTCTCCTTCTTCACGCGCAGCCCGGTGATGATCGCGGCCGCCATCACGGGCGACAGGTCGCCGCGCATGATCAGCCGCATCAGGTGCAGCATTTCGTCGTGGAAGATTTCGCGGTGCTCGATCGTGCGCTGCAGCGCTTCCTGCGGGGTAATCGTCATCGTGAGGCTCCCGTCAGGCGGCCGGCGCGGCCGCGTGGGCCGCTGCACGATGCTGCTTCAGGAAATTCTCGAGCAGCGCATGGCCATGCTCGGAGAGGATCGATTCCGGGTGGAACTGCACGCCTTCGACCGGCAGCGTCTTGTGGCGCACGCCCATGATTTCGCCGTCGTCGGTCCACGCGGACACCTCGAGGCAGTCGGGCAGCGATTCGCGCTCGATCGCGAGCGAGTGGTAGCGCGTCACGTCGAAATGCTTCGGCAGATCGGCGAACACGCCGCGGCAGTCGGTTTCGATCCGGCTTACCTTCCCGTGCATGATGGTCTTCGCGCGCACGACACGGCCGCCGAACGCTTCGCCGATTGCCTGATGGCCGAGGCAGACGCCGAGGATCGGCTTCCTGCCCGCGAATTCGCGCAGCACGTCGAGCGTGATGCCCGCGTGTTGCGGATTGCTCGGGCCGGGCGACAGGCAGATCGTGTCGGGGTTCAGGCGCGCGATGTCGTCGAGCGTGATTTCGTCGTTGCGGTAGGTACGCACGTCCTCGCCGAGTTCGCCGAAGTACTGGACCAGGTTGTAGGTAAACGAGTCGTAGTTGTCGATCATGAGCAGCATGGTCAGTCTCCGGTCAGAAGTCGCTATCGAGGCCGTCCTGGACCTGTTCGGCCGCACGCAGCACCGCGCGCGCCTTGTTCTCGGTCTCTTGCCATTCGGATTCGGGCACCGAATCCGCGACGACGCCGGCCGCCGCTTGCACGTACAGGTTGCCGTTGTGGATCAGGCCCGTGCGGATCGCGATCGCGAGATCCATCTCGCCCGAGAACGACAGGTAGCCGACCGCGCCGCCGTACAGCCCGCGCTTGACCGGCTCGAGCTCGTCGATCAGTTCCATCGCGCGCACCTTCGGCGCGCCGGACAGCGTGCCGGCCGGGAACGTCGCGCGCAGTACGTCGTAGTTCGTCATGCCGGGCTTCAGCTTGCCTTCCACCGAGCTGACGATGTGCTGCACGTGCGAGTACTTCTCGATCACCATCTTGTCGGTCACCTGCACCGAGCCGATTTCCGCGATGCGGCCGACGTCGTTGCGCGCGAGGTCGATCAGCATCACGTGCTCGGCGATCTCCTTCGGATCGTTGAGCAGCTCGGTCGCGAGTTCCGCGTCACGCTCGGGCGTGTTGCCGCGCGGGCGCGTGCCGGCGAGCGGCCGGATCGTGACGATCTGGTCTTCTCCGCGCTTTTCCTGGCGCACCAGGATTTCCGGCGATGCGCCGACCACGTGGAAATCGCCGAAGTTGTAGTAATACATGTACGGCGACGGATTCAGCGAACGCAGCGCGCGGTACAGCGACAGCGGATTGTCGCGGTACGGCTTCGTCAGCCGCTGGCCGACCTGGATCTGCATCAGCTCGCCGGCGGCGATGTATTCCTTCGCCTGGCGCACGGCGGCCAGGTAGTCGTCCTTCTTGAATTCACGGAACGTCTCGGTGCGCACGCTCGCCGACGTGACGGGCGGCTGCACGGTCGTGCGCAGGCGCTGCTTCAGTTCGCGCAGGCGGTGTTTCGCCTTCGCATACGCTTCGGGCTGGCCCGGGTCCGCGTAGATGATCAGGTAGAGCTTGCCGGCGAGGTTGTCGATCACCGCGACTTCCTCGGTCAGCAGCAACTGGATGTCGGGCAGGCCGAGATCGTCGCGCGGGGCGGTGTTCGCGAGCTTCTTCTCGATGTAGCGCACCGCGTCGTAGCCGAAGTAGCCGGCGAGGCCGCCGCAGAAACGCGGCAGGCCGGGGCGCTGCGCGACCTTGAAACGCGCCTGGAACGATTCGATGAACTGGAACGGGTCGCCGTCGTGCGTCTCGACGACCTGGCCGTCGCGCACGACTTCCGACACGCCGTTGCGGGTGCGCACGAGCGTGCGGGCCGGCAGGCCGATGAACGAGTAGCGGCCGAAACGCTCGCCGCCGACCACCGATTCGAGCAAGAACGAGTTGGCGCCCGCACGTTCGGGCTGGGCCAGCTTCAGGTAGAGGGACAGCGGCGTTTCGAGATCGGCAAGGGCCTCCGCGATCAGCGGGATGCGGTTGTAGCCTTCGTTCGCCAGCGATTGGAATTCGAGTTCGGTCATGTTCCGGTCCTGTTCGGGACGAGCGGCGCGTGCGCCAGGGATCATTTGACGCTGCGCGGGTGGCCGTCGGCGAAAGGGCGGTCGATCGAGAAGTGCCTGTTGCCGGCCGGCACTCCGGGCGTGAACGTCGCGAGCCTGCGGCCGATCCTGAACGCAAGCGTTCGGGCGCGGTGGAACTCGAGGTGGTGCGACGGTCGGCGCGCGGATGCGCAGCGAGATAAAAAACGGCGCTGAAGACGTACTTCAGCGTACCTCATCGAAGAGGTTAGCGCGACCAGCGACGCCAGGGCCAGGCTCCCCGGTCGATGCTGCTCAGACTCCGTTTTTTATTCAGAAACATGCGGATGGAAGAAATAATCAGACGGTTGGCCGGGCGGCGTTGTGCGCGGAAATTGCGCGAGCCGCGACCAGCAACGAATCGACTATACCATCCGAATTTATCGTTTGTATAGCTTTGCCGTGGTTGTAGCCGTACGGCACCGTCAGCGTCGCCATCCCGGCCGCGCGGCCTGCCAGCGCGTCGTTTTCCGAGTCGCCGATCGCGACCGCGGCGTCCGGCGCGACGCCGAGCGCGTCGCAGGCCGTCAGCATCGGCAGCGGATCGGGCTTCTTGCGCGCGACGCTGTCGCCGCCCAGCACGATGCCGAAGCAGCCGGCCAGCCCGTATTGTTCGAGCAGTTCGACCGCGAAGCGGTGCGGCTTGTTGGTCACGCACGCGAGCCGGATGCCGGCTGCGCGCAGCGCGTCGAGCCCGGCCGCCACGTCCGGATAGAGACGCGTGTGGTGACCGTTGATCTTCGCGTATTCGCTCTGGTAGATCGCCAGTGCGTCGTCGAAGCGCGCGTGCGCTTCGTCGGCCGGGAAGCGCGGCTTCAGCACGCTCTGGATCAGGTGTTCGGAGCCCTTGCCGACGTAGCCGATCACTTCGTCGCGCGACGTGGCCGGCGCGCCGAGCTGCGCGAGCATCCCGTTCAGGCCGGCCGTGAAATCGTCGGCGGTGTCGACCATCGTGCCGTCGAGGTCGATCAGCGCCGCATCGATGCGCGGCGCGGCGAAGCGGATCGGGGCCGCGTCCGCAGCAGCCCCGGCCGGCGCGCGGCCGGCGAACGACGAGTGGGCCACGGCGTCAGCTCCGTTCGACGGTCGCGAGCGCCGCGCGCATCTCGTCGATCACCTTGCGGTAGTCGGGCTTGCCGAAGATCGCCGAACCCGCGACGAACGTGTCGGCGCCGGCCGCCGCGATTTCCGCGATGTTGTCGGCCTTCACGCCGCCGTCGACTTCGAGCAGGATCTCGCGGCCCGTGCGCTCGGTGTACGCGTCGATGCGGGCGCGCGCCTCGCGCAGCTTGTTCAGCGTCTCCGGAATGAACGACTGGCCGCCGAAGCCCGGGTTCACCGACATCAGCAGCACGAAGTCGAGGCGATCCATCACGTGGTCGAGGTAGTTCAGCGGCGTGGCCGGATTGAACACCAGACCGGCCTTGCAGCCGTGGTCGCGGATCAGCGACAGCGTGCGGTCGATGTGATCGGAGCCTTCCGGGTGGAAGCTGATCAGGTTCGCGCCGGCCTTCGCGAAATCGGGCACGATCCGGTCGACCGGACGCACCATCAGGTGCACGTCGATCGGCACCTGCACGTGCGGGCGGATCGCCTCGCAGACGAGCGGGCCGATCGTCAGGTTCGGCACATAATGGTTGTCCATCACGTCGAAGTGAATCCAGTCGGCGCCGGCGGCGACCACGTTGCGGACTTCTTCGCCGAGCCGTGCAAAGTCGGCCGACAGGATGCTGGGGGCGATGCGGAATTGAGTCATGGCAGGGGAGCGGGGACGTTGCGGCGCAAAACCGTCATTCTACCGTCCGGCGACCCGGTGCGCGGCGGCAGGCCGTGCGGTTGCGGCCCGATTGCGCATAGAATGCCGAACCAATGCGGCGCGCCCGCGGCCCGGCCGCTCGAGTCGGCGCGCGCGGTTACCTAGAGCGGACACACCATGAGTCAGTATCAGTTCACCGTTTCGGTGAAAACCAGCTACTTGCCGGAACAATCCGACCCCGATCACCGTCAATACGCATTCGCGTACACGCTGACGATCCGCAACACCGGACAGGTTGCGGCGCAACTGATCGCACGTCACTGGATCATCACGGACAGCGAAAGCCACGTGCAGGAAGTGAAGGGGCTCGGCGTCGTCGGGCACCAGCCGCTGCTGCAGCCGGGCGAGCATTTCGAATACACGAGCTGGGCCGTGATCGCGACGCCGGTCGGCACGATGCGCGGTGCGTACTTCTGCGTGGCGGAGGACGGCGAGCGTTTCGAGGCGCCGGTCGACGAGTTCGCCCTGCACATGCCGCGCACGCTGCATTGAGCGTGCAGTGTGTGGCGCGCGTCAGCGCGGCTGGCGGTCGTTGTGACGGGCCTGCTTCTTTTTGCCCGACGACGTCCACACGACGATGAAGATCAGCAGGGCAAGCGCGACGAAGGCTTCGAGCGCGAAGATGAGCATCGGATATTGGTCGAGAAAATCTGACATGGCGGTTTCCATCAAGAACGGACATTGTATGTGGTTTGGGCCCCGGCTGGCCGGGTGGATGGCCGCCGTCGCGACGGCGGCGCTGCTCGCGGCGTGCGGCGGCGCGCCGACGCGAACTTCCGCGCTGAAGCCGCCGACCGGCGCGGCGATCATGCCGGGGCAGGTTGCCGCGAAGCGGCTCACGCCGGTCGCATGGCAGCAGGTGCCGGGCTGGCAGGACGATTCGCTGATCGGCGCGACGGCCGCGCTGCGGCAGAACTGCGCGCGGCTGGCGCGCCAGCCGGCCTGGGCGCGCGCTTGCGCGGCCGCTGACCGGCTCGACGAGCTCGACGTCAGCAGCGCCCGCGCCTTCTTCGAAACCTATTTCACGCCGTTCCAGTTCGCGAACACCGACGGGACGCTCGACGGGCTCGTGACCGGCTATTACGAGCCGCTGCTGCACGGCTCGCGCGTGCGCCGGGGCCCGTATCAGTACGCGCTCTATCGCTGGCCGGCCGGCTATCGCGCGGGTGCCGCGCTGCCGGCGCGCGCCCAGCTCGAGCGCGCCGGCATCCTCAACGGTAACGAACTCGTGTGGGTCGACGATCCGATCGAGGCGTTCTTCCTGCAGGTGCAGGGCTCGGGGCGCGTGCTGCTTGACGACGGTTCGGTGATGCGGGTCGGCTTCGGCGGCACCAACAATCAACCGTACCGTTCGATCGGAAAATGGCTGCTCGATCGCGGCGAACTGACGCCCGCGCAGGCGACGATGCAGGGCATCAAGGCCTGGGCGAAGGCGAACCCGACGCGCGTCGACGCGCTGCTCGACACGAATCCGCGCTTCGTATTCTTCCGCGACATGCCGACCAAGGAGGATGCGCCGCACGGCGGCGCGGACGGTCCGATCGGTGCGCTCGGCGTGCCGCTGACGCCGGAGCGTTCGATCGCGGTCGATCCGTCGTCGATCCCGCTCGGCACGCCGGTGTTCCTGCAGACCACGCGTCCGCTGACGAATACGCCGATGAACCGGCTCGTGTTCGCGCAGGATACGGGCTCGGCTATCAAGGGCGGCGTGCGGGCGGACTATTTCTGGGGGCTTGGCGATGACGCGGGCGACCAGGCCGGCCGGATGAAGCAGGTCGGGAGGATGTGGCTGCTGTTCCCGAATTCGTGATTGGGGGCGGCGCGGGTTGCCCGGAGGGTGGCTCGTGAACGAGACGCGACATGGATGGCGCGTCTCCTGCGCGCGGGGCGTGCCGGTCTGGTCGTCGGTGTACCCGTGAGATTTCAGTTCGCGTGATGCTCTGCGTGTCACGTCGAACGACGCTTTGGCGTAGAACAGCCCGATCGGCGTTGGCCGACCGGGCTGTTTCATTTGCAGGCTCGGATTCGCCGCTGCGCGGCGTGCGGGCGGCGAGTGCGCGAAATTCGCGCCCGTCGCCTGCGCGGCGAGGTGACCTCAGCCCTTGCGCTTGTCGATGACGCGGCGCGCCTTGCCGACCGAGCGCTCGATGCCGTTTACGGGCAGCACGTTGATCACGGCCGTCACGCCGATCAGCGACTTGATGTCGTACGCGAGCGCCTGTTTTGCCGCCTGGATCGCCGCGGTGTCGGGCGCGGTTTCCGGGCAGGGTTCGACGTTGAGCGTCAGCACGTCGAGCGGGCCTTCCTTCGTCAGCACGATCTGGTAGTGCGGCGCGAGCGCGCGCTGCTTGAGCAACTGTTCCTCGATTTGCGTCGGGAACACGTTGACGCCGCGCACGATCATCATGTCGTCCGACCGGCCGGTGATCTTCTCCATCCGGCGCATCGTTCGGGCGGTGCCCGGCAACAGGCGCGTGAGGTCACGGGTACGGTAGCGGATGATCGGCAGCGCTTCCTTCGTCAGCGACGTGAACACGAGCTCGCCGAGTTCGCCGTCCGGCAGCACTTCGCCGGTTTCCGGGTCGATGATTTCCGGATAGAAGTGGTCTTCCCAGATGGTCGGGCCATCCTTGGTCTCGACGCATTCGGACGCCACGCCCGGGCCCATTACTTCGGATAGCCCGTAGATGTCGACCGCGTCGATGCCCATCCGCTGTTCGATCGCGACGCGCATGTCGTTGGTCCACGGCTCCGCGCCGAAGATGCCGATGCGCAGCGAACTCTGCACGGGATCGAGGCCCTGGCGCTCGATCTCGTCGGCGATCGACAGCATGTAGCTCGGCGTGACCATGATGATGTCGGGCCGGAAATCCTGGATCAGCTGTACCTGTTTCTCGGTCTGGCCGCCGCCGAACGGGATCACGGTGAGGCCGGCGCGTTCGGCGCCGTAGTGCGCGCCGAGCCCGCCCGTGAACAACCCGTAACCATAGCTGACGTGCACCTTGTCGCCGCGGCGCGCACCGGCGGCGCGGATCGAACGTGCGACGAGGTTCGCCCACGTGTCGATGTCGGCCGCCGTATAGCCGACGACCGTCGGCTTGCCGGTCGTGCCGGACGACGCGTGGATGCGCGAGATCTGGTCCTGCGGCACCGCGAACATCCCGAACGGATAGCTGTCGCGCAGATCGCCCTTCGTCGTGAACGGGAAGCGCGACAGGTCGGAGAGCGTTGTCAGGTCGTCCGGATGCACGCCCGCTTCGTTGAACTTGCGGCGATAGACGGGCGAGTGGTCATACGCATGCCGGAGCGACCACTTGAGGCGTTCGAGCTGCAGCGCGGTCAGCTCGTCGCGTGAGGCGGTCTCGATCGGCTCGAGCGGTAGCGGGGTAGTCATGCATGTCTCCAGTGTTTGTTATGGGCGAGCCGTCGACGTCAGCGGTCTTCCGGGATGACCGTGCCCTTGATCTGGGCGGATTTGCCGCGAAACATCGCAACCGTGTCGCCTGTCTGGTTCGTGACGCGGATGTCGTAGATGCCGTGGCGGCCGGCACGCGCCTGCTCGATCGCCTCGGCTGTCAGCACGTCGCCGCCGTGCACGGGGCGGAGGAATTCGATCGAGCAGCCGGCCGCGACCGCATTCAGGTTGTACGAGTTGCACGCGAACGCGAACGTCGAATCGGCGAGCGTGAAGATGATGCCGCCGTGGCAGGTCTGGTGCCCGTTCAGGAATTCGGGCCGCACCCGCATCTGAAGGCGGGCGTAGCCTGCGCGTACTTCGGCGATTTCCATGCCGAACGCGCGGCTGCAGGCGTCGGCGTCGTACATGGCTTGCGCGGTGGCGCGGGCGAGCGAGTCGGGGTCGAGCGTGGCGGTCGCATTCGTCATGTCAACGCCCCTCGAAGCGCGGTGCGCGCTTCTCGATGAAAGCCTGCACGCCTTCCGCATAGTCGTGCGATTGGCCGAGCTTGCGCTGCAGGTCGCGTTCCACGTCGAGCTGCTGATCGAGCGTGGTGGTGACGCTGTCTCGCATCGACTGCTTGATCGAAGCGATGGCGAGCGTCGGCTGCTGTGCGAGCTGGGTGGCGAGTTGGCGGGTTGTCGCGACGAGCGCGTCGTCGTCGACCGCACGCCAGATCAGGCCCCACTGTTCGGCCTGCTCGGCGCCAAGCTTGTCGCCCGTCAGCGCGAGCCCCAGCGCACGTGCCATGCCGACGCGTTGCGGCAGGAACCACGTGCCGCCCGAATCGGGCACAAGCCCGATCTTGACGAAGGCCTGGATGAAACTGCTCGAGCGGGCGGCAAACACCAGATCGCACGCCAGTGCGAGATTCGCGCCGGCGCCGGCTGCCGTGCCGTTGACGGCGGCGATCACCGGAATCGGCAGGCGCTGCAGGCGGCGGATCAGTGGATTGAAATGCTCGTCGATCAGCGTGCCGAGATCTGTGGACGCGCCCGGCGTGAAGTCGAGGTCGGCCAGATCCTGCCCCGCGCAAAACCCGCGCCCCGCACCCGTCAGGATCAGCGCGCGCGCGCCGGCCGCCTCGACTTCATCGAGCGCCGACTGCAGTTCGCGATGCATCGCCCGCGTGAAGCTGTTCAGCTTGTCGGGGCGGTTGAGCGTGATCGTGGCCACGCCCGCGGCCTGATCGATATCCAGCTGGATCGCCTGATAGGACATGCAGTGTCTCCTTCATGACTTCGTTATAGGCGGGCGGCGCGTGGGTTACACGCGTTCGATCGCGATCGCGATGCCCTGGCCGACGCCGATGCACATCGTACAGAGCGCGAAGCGGCCGCCGGTACGCTCGAGTTGATGGAGCGCGGTGGTAACGAGCCGCGCGCCCGATGCACCGAGCGGGTGGCCGAGCGCGATCGCGCCGCCGTTCGGGTTCACGCGCGGATCGTCGTCGGCGACGCCGAGCATGCGCAGTACGGCGAGACCTTGCGACGCGAACGCCTCGTTCAGTTCGATCACGTCGAACTGGTCGATGCGCATGCCGAGCTGGTGCAGCAGTTTCTGCGTGGCCGGCGCGGGGCCGATGCCCATCACGCGCGGCTCGACGCCGGCGGTCGCCATGCCGACGACGCGCGCGCGGCGGCGCAGGCCATACTGGTCGGCCGCCTGCGTATTGGCGAGCAGCAGCGCGCAGGCGCCGTCGTTCACGCCCGACGCGTTGCCGGCCGTTACCGAGCCGTCGGGACGCACGACGCCCTTCAGTTTCGCGAGGGCCTCGAGCGACGTTTCGCGCGGATGTTCGTCGCGCGACACGACGATGGCATCGCCTTTCTTCTGCGGAATCGTGACCGCGACGATTTCTTCAGCGAGCGTGCCGTCCTGCTGCGCCCGCGCGGCCTTCTGTTGGCTGCGCAGCGCGAACAGGTCCTGATCCGCGCGGCTGATGTTGTAATCGACCGCGACGTTCTCGGCGGTTTCCGGCATCGAATCGACACCGTACAACTGTTTCATCAGCGGATTGACGAAGCGCCAGCCGATCGTCGTGTCGTAGATGTCGGCCTGGCGCGCGAACGCGCTTGCGGCCTTGCCCATCACGAACGGCGCGCGCGTCATGCTCTCGACGCCGCCTGCAATCATCAGGCGCGCTTCACCTGCCTTGATCGCGCGTGCGGCCGTGCCGACCGCGTCCATGCCGGAACCGCACAGCCGGTTCAGCGTCGTGCCCGGCACGGCAGTCGGCAGGCCCGCCAGCAGCGCCGACATGCGCGCGACGTTGCGGTTGTCCTCGCCGGCCTGATTCGCGCAGCCGTAGATCACGTCGTCGATCGCCGCCCAGTCGACGTCGCGATTGCGCTCGATCAGCGCCTTGAGCGGCACCGCGCCGAGGTCATCGGCTCGGACATCTTTGAGGGCGCCGCCGTAGCGGCCGATGGGGGTGCGAATCGCATCGCAGATGTAGGCGTCTGTCATGGGCGTATCGGTGAGTGACGAACCCGCCGGGTGGCGGATTCGTTCATGGTAGAGAACGTGGGGGCGTTTGCACGTCGGCCAATCGGGTTATGCCGTCTGGCCAGCTTCCGCGGGTGCCGCCTTCGGGGCAACATGGACGCGGCTTTGCACCACGCGGAACCGGTTGGCGACGAATGCCGGGTCGGCCAGCGCTGCGTTGGCTGCCGGGTTCGCGCCCGTGCCGTGGAAGTCGGAGAACGCGGCCGACTGGTTGACGAATACGCCGCCCGTGAGGTTGATCGACAGCGCGACGCCGCCACGCACTGCCGCGTCGTGTGCGGCGTCGACGATTGCGTCGTCCGTGCTGTAGACGGAGAGGGTCAGCGCGCCATGCTCGGCGGCGATTTCACCGGCGAGATCGAGCGACTGCGCGGTCGAGTCGGTCGCGATCACGAACGAGATCGGGCCGAACCACTCCTGGGTGAATTTCTCGCGGTCGGCCACGTCGAGTTGCAGCACGAGCGGCGTACGCACGCGCGCATCGGGGAAGGCGGGATGCTGGAGCGTCACGCTGTCCGCGAGCACGCGGCCGAGCTTGCGCGCGTCGTCGATGCGCGCAGTCACGCCTTCGTTCTGGATCGCACCGATCAGTTCGACGGAGCGAGCCGGGTCGCCGGTGAGTTTTTGCACGGCAACCGCGATCGCTTGCGCGACTTCGTCGAAGCTCGCATGGCCGTCGGCCGTCCGGATGCCGTCGCGCGGCACGTAGATGTTCTGCGGTGCCGTGCACATCTGGCCGGAGTACAGCGCCAGCGAGAACGCGATGTTCTTGGCGGCGGCCTTCAGGTCGTCGGTCGAGTCGATCACGATCTGGTTGACGCCGGCTTTTTCGGTGTAGACCTGTGCCTGATGGGCATGGCGTTCGAGCCACGTGCCGTTCTGCGTGCTGCCGGTGAAGTCGATCAGCTTGATCTCGGGGCGCAGCGCGAGGTCCTGGACGAGGGCGCCGTCGTTGGGTTCGGTCGCGAGGAGCGTGACGACGTTCGGATCGAACCCGGCTTCGCGCAGCACGTCGCGGGCGATCCGCACCGTGATGGCGAGCGGCAGGATCGCGCCGGGATGCGGTTTGACGATCACGGTATTACCGGTTGCCAGGTCGGCGAACAGGCCCGGGTAGCCGTTCCAGGTCGGGAACGTGCAGCAGCCGAGCACGAGGCCCGTGCCGCGCGGCACGATCGTGTAGCGCTTGTGCATCGCGAGCGGCGGGTTCTTGCCTTGGGGCTTTTCCCAGTGCGCGTCGGCCGGGATGCGGCGCAGTTCGTCCCACGCATAGGCGACCGCCTCGAGGGCGCGGTCCTGCGCGTGCGGGCCGCCGGCCTGGAACGCCATCATGAAGGCTTGCCCGGTAGTGTGCATCACGCTGTAGGCAATTTCGAAGCTTGCGCGGTTCAGGCGCGCCAGGATTTCGAGGCTGACGCCGACCCACGCGCTCGGCCCGGCTTCGCGCCACGTGCGTTGTGCGGCGGCGGCAGCAGCGATCAGTGCGTCGGGCGTCGACTTCGGGTACCGGACGCCCAGCGCGATGCCGTACGGCGAGCGCTCGGCGCCGACCGTTTCACCGGTCGCCGGCTGGTCGAGCACGAAGGTCTTGTCGAGGTGTGACTTGAACGCGGCCTCACCGTCCGCGCTGGCGCTTTCCCCGTACACTTTGGGGCTCGGCATTTCGGCGAACGGGCTCCAGTACCCGCGGCTCTCGATGGCGGCGAGTGCGTGTTTCAGCGTGTCTTCGTGCTTCGTGAACAGTGCGTGGGTCATGGCGGCGGCCTGATGAACGTTGAGAGGGATTGGATCGATTAATTAACCGACCGGTTGGTCGGAGAATGGTAGCATCAAACTATTCGCATGTGCGAGGCGTTTCTCATTTCATTGATCGAGGAGAAATAGATGGCTTACGAGAACATCCTGGTGGAGACCCGGGGGCGTGTCGGTCTGGTCACGCTGAACCGTCCGAAGGCGCTGAATGCGCTGAACGATGCGCTGATGGATGAGTTGGGCGCGGCACTGAAGGCGTTCGATGCCGACGACGATATCGGTGCGATCGTCGTGACCGGCAGCGAGAAGGCATTCGCGGCCGGCGCCGACATCGGCATGATGGCGACCTATTCCTATATGGATGTTTATCGGGGCGACTACATCACGCGCAACTGGGAGACGGTCCGCGAGATCCGCAAACCGATCATTGCCGCGGTTTCGGGCTTTGCGCTGGGCGGCGGCTGTGAACTCGCGATGATGTGCGACATCATCTTCGCGGCGGACACGGCCAAGTTCGGTCAGCCGGAAATCAAGTTGGGCGTCATGCCGGGTGCGGGCGGCACACAGCGTCTGCCGCGCGCGGTGTCGAAGGCGAAGGCGATGGACATGTGCCTGACCGCGCGCTTCATGGACGCCGCCGAGGCCGAGCGTGCCGGGCTCGTTTCGCGCGTTCTGCCGGCCGACAAGGTGCTTGAGGAGGCGATTGCCGCCGCAGCGACGATCGCTGAGTTCTCGCTGCCGGCGGTCATGATGGTCAAGGAGTCGGTGAACCGCGCGTACGAGACGACGCTGGCTGAAGGCGTTCACTTCGAGCGCCGGCTGTTCCATTCGCTGTTCGCAACCGAAGATCAGAAGGAAGGGATGGCGGCATTCGTCGAGAAGCGAAAGCCGGTGTTCAAGCACCGCTGATCGACTGGCATCGGTCAGGTGTTCGGCGGCTGGCCTGCATCGGTTATCGGCGTGATCGCCTTGCCCCGCTCATCAAAAGCCTCCGTGCGCGGCAGCGCACGGAGGCTTTTTCAAACTTTCTTCACAAAGCGCTTGCGTGGATGGGGGCGGGTGCTTAGAATCACGCCTCTTTCGCGCTAACGGAAACGCAGCGCGGGAGGAAGGGAAGCAGTGCTGTTGGGGTTCGGAAGTAGCGAGCCTTGGCGGTACGGAAGTTGAGCCCCGCGGTCGCAACGAAGTCGTTCAGAAAGTTGTTGACGAGCTGCGAAACACGGTTCATAATCTCGCTTCTCTGCTGCTGAAAACGCAGCGCTGCTGAGGGGTTCAAGATTCCTCGCAGAAATGCTCTTTAAAAATTAACAGCCGATAAGTGTGGGCGCTTGATGG